>JBDGXC010000087.1:0-2278 GCA_039584815.1 Gemmatimonadota bacterium | reverse complement strand
GAGGCGACCCGGCTGCGCGAGCAGGCGCGGCACCTGATGCGCACGGCCATCGCCCGGTAGTCCCTCCGGGGCTTCCCCATTCGTGGAAGTCCTCGATTGACCGTATATTGAGGCTGGCGCCTCTACGAGTGCTGTCGGCGAGCCCGCAGTCCCCTCCTGTCGTGACTCCGTCGTATCCGCCCATCCACATCAGCGGAGGTGTATGATGAGACGCTACCTGTCGATGCCCGCCGTGCTGGCGGCGCTCGCGCTCGGCGCCTGTGACGACGCCGGACCCCTGGAACCAGCCGACCCGGTGTTCGGAGCCGCCCGCGCAGGCTCCCCGGCGCTCGGCGTCATGTCGTGGAACATCTACGTCGGCGCGGACCTCACGCAGCTGCTCGCGGTCGGCAGTGAGCTCGACATCCCGTGCGCCGTGTACGGCGTGTGGACGGACGTGGTGGCCACCGACTTCGCCGCGCGGGCCGTCGCCATCGTGGATCAGATCGAGGCGTACGGGCCGCATGTCATAGGCCTGAACGAGGTATCCACCTTCGACTTCATGTTCGACACGACGGAGGACCTGGTCTTCCTAAAGGTGCTGGAGGACGAGCTCGAGTCCCGCGGCCTGGCGTATTCCGTCCCCGTGGACCCGGTGACGGATCGGCCGGCCGTGTCCACGAACTTCGAGGTGACGCTCCCGATCGCCTACACGGACGAGTGCCCCGCGCAACCGCAGGACGCCATCTCGTACACGGAATTCGACGTGATCCTGGTGCGCGATGACGTGACCTACACCGGCGCGGACAACGGCAACTACGCGCAGCCGCTCCCCCTGCCCGTCCCCGGCGACGTGCTTCTCAAGCTCAGCGGCTGGGCCTCCGTGGACATCGTGCACAAGGATCTGCCGTACCGCGTGTTCGCGACGCACATCGAGCCGGCGGACACCGGTCCGTGCGAGACGGGCATCCCGGAGCTCCTGTGGATCCACAACCAGCAGGCGGGCGAGATGATGGGCCTTCTCGACGGACTCGAGATCCCGACGATTCTTATCGGCGACCTCAACTCGGACGCCTCCGGGTGCACGACGCCCACGTACCCGAACCTGATCGACGCGGGATTCGTGGACGCGTGGACGCTCGGCAGGCCGCGCGGGGATGGCTTCACGTCAAACCAGGCAGACGACCTGCTGAACGTGGAATCGCAGCTGTTCCACCGAATCGACTTCGTGCTGTACCGCGACGCCTTCACGAGCGAGACCGGCCAGTTCCAGGGCTCGGCGCACACGGAGCTGGTGGGCGAGGCGCAGGACGACCGGACGGCCGGCGGCCTGTGGCCGTCGGATCACGCCGGGGTGATGGCCGAGCTGCGGATCGCCCCGGGACGCGGGCACGCGGACTAGCGGTTCGCCAGCCTGCCCGCCGGGAGCGAGGCGGGCTGGAATGCGACCACTCTAACGGCGAAGCGCCCGGTCAAGCCGGGCGCTTCCGTCTGATGGCAAGCCGATTGCCGGGCGGGCGAAAGCCCTCAGCGCCCCGGCAGCAGCCGGCGGAGGCCTCTCCGCCGGTCCTCGCCGTAGTACTTGCGGTAGTAGGCGTAGTAGGGACCGTCCGGCTTCGCGTCGTTCACCACCACCCCGAGGAGGCGCGCCCCCACGTGCCGCAGCTGCTGGACGGCGAGGCTGATGGCGTCGCGGTCCGTCCTCTCGGCCCGCACTACCAGGATCACTCCATCCGTCTTCGGACCGAGAACCGACGCGTCGGTGACGGCCAGCATGGGCGGCGAGTCGATGACGATCGAGTCGTACTGTCCCCGCAGCGCCTCGAGCAGCTTCTCCATGCGGGGACTTCCCACCAGCTCGGCCGGGTTGGGCGGGTGCGGACCGGCCGGGAGCACGTGCAGGTGCTCCACGTCGGTGGGCCGGAGGGCCTCCGCCATGATCCTGCCGTCCGCCAGGATGTCCGACAGGCCGGGCGACAGCTCGAGCCCGAACTGCAGGTGCTGCACGGAGCGCCGCATGTCGCCGTCGATGAGCAGCGTCTTCATGCCCTGCTGGGCCAGGGCGATGGCCAGGTTGGCGGAGGTGATCGACTTCCCCTCCTGCGGCGCCGGGCTGGTCACGACCATCTCGGTGGCTCCCTCCCCCGCCCGCACGAAGCGCACGTTGGTGCGCAGGTTGCGGAAGGACTCGGCCCCCACCGAGTGCGCCTGCGTCAGGGTCACGAGGGCTCTGCCGCGGACACCCGTCCCGTTACCCAGGGACAGGGCAGGCACGCGCGCGATGGTCGGGAGCCCGTAC
>JBDGXC010000086.1:0-2381 GCA_039584815.1 Gemmatimonadota bacterium | reverse complement strand
GAGTGCAGCGCTGAGACGCTCCACCAGGTCGGGCATGGGGCCAGACCCGTGAGGGTACAGTCTGGCCGAAGTCTCTACAGAGCCCGGTCTCCCTGTCCGAACAACAGGAAAACCGGACTCCGGTGGAGCATTCAGAGCACGCTTCCTCAGCGCGCCATCTGCGTGATGTGGTGCAGGATGCTCGTCTGTTCCTTGATCTCCCGCGTGGTGGACCCCGGATCCAGGCGCACATCCTCGGCCGTCGCCACGATGTCCGCGAAGAAGGCGGCGGCAGCGCCTCCCCTGGTGTCCAGCTCCTGCCAGTAGCTGGTGGCGCCGCTGGCGAAGTTCAGCCACGCGACGAGCAGGTCGCGGTCGAGCTGTTCCACAGCGCTCCCCTCGTTGCGCCCGAGGAACAGGACGTCGTGCGCCGCCTGGAGGCCCGAGATGTTCCTCTCCTCACCGAACACGGCGCTCATGTGGTCCACCATGGCCAGGAAGCACTCCAGGGTCACCGGCTCGAAGTCGGTGCGGCCTTGACCGCCGAACTGGTGCTGCCAGTAGCCCTCGGATCTAGCCCGGTTTCCGACCTCCGTGATGATGACCGGCACGTGGTCCTCGCCCACGCCGCCGTCGTCATCAAGGGCCATGAAGCCCACGCGGTACAGGCAGGCATCGCCGAACACGTGGCTTTGAGACTCCGTGACCTCGTACGGTGGGAGGTTGGGCGGATACGGAGGTGGCGGGTAGGGAGTAGAGATCATGTCCGGAGACGGGGGACCGTCGTCCCAATCCCAGCTCAGGACGAGATCGTCGGCGCCCGGGTCGGTGGCCCGGCCCGTGAACGTGAGCTTCTCCCCGGAGTGCGCCAAGAAGGTCGGCGTGCCGTTGATCACTACGGTTTCGTTCCGGTTGATCACGGCGGTGGGGGCGACGTTCGTGATTGGAATGCTCAGCCCGAGCGTGCCCGGCGTTCCGCTGTGGACCCCCACGTGCAGGCCGCCGGTCCAGTCGCTGAGGTTGAACGTGTACAGGTGCGGGGTCCACGAGTCACCCCACTCTCCGAAGATCTCCCCGTAGATGTCGAGACTCAGGTCGAGCAGGAACGTGGTGAAGTGGTATTGGAACCCGTCAAGCTGAAGATCGGCGGATCCGGGGCCGTCGATGGCCAGTACCGGACCCAGTGCGGCGGGCAGCGTCGGGCTGGTATAGGTCAGGCTGCCGCTGCCGGAGGCATCTCCGGACGCCAGCCAGCCGGCAGTGTACCTGTCGGAGCCTGCCTGCGGCGTGAGCTTGAACCCGATGCTCGCGTACGCCACCGCGATGTCGGCCTCGAGGACGGTCACATTCAGCGAGGGCAGATCAAACGTGGCTCCGGACCCGAACGGGGTAGCGAAGCTGGCCGACTCATCGATGGAGAGGCTCTTCGAGAGATCCACGACGTCGATCCAGAGCACCGTGACCACGATGCCGGCGAAGAAATCGAAGTGCATCACGAACTCGTCGCCGTCCTCGGGATCCACGCCGGCCTGCGCGAAGTCCGCCGCCTCCCAGTCCACCCCTGTCGCCGTGCTGGTTGGCCAGAACGTGGACCCCTCGGCCATCGGCTCGGTGCTGCTCAGGCTGAGGTCCATGGGAAGCCGGAGACCGATTCCCCAGCCCAGCGCGAAGCCTGCCTTCATGCCGAACGCGTCCGCGCAGCAGTAGCCGCCGACGGTGTAGTCGAGATCCAGCCCCGGGAGGGTGAACCCCATGAGAATCTCGTCCATCGATGTCGCCGTGGATACCGCCTCGGCCGCCCGGATGCCTGCTTCGCGCTGGGAATCCTCGTACGTGATCGTGTAGGTCTCCTCGAACCTGTAGGTCCGGGGCTCGGTGCCATACTCGTACTGGTTCCAGATGCCGGGGCTCGCTTCCTCCATCTTGTCCATGATCAACCGGGTATAGTCCCCTTGCTCGATGAATCCCTCCGCGTCGGGAGGCACTTCGCCCTCGACCACGAAATCGGGCCACCGCTCCTTGCCGGCTTGGGCCGGATTATCGAAGTGAATGAAGGTCTGGGCCGTGACAGTGATCTGGTCATGCGCCGGCCCCTGGACGTGGAACGCTCCCTCGCCCGCGGCCGCCCTCGGAGGATTTGTATCGTCGTCGTACTCAAATGACACGTCGGACGGGACGGGGAGGCCCTGAGCTTTCCGCTGGGCGATGGACTCGCGGATCGACCGCTGGAACTCCGTCATCTTCTCACCGACCTGAGCCGTGGTTAAACTGGCGGGTGCGCTCGGGGCGACTTCGGGCGTCGCCGCCGCGTCGTCCGAGACCTCGGGTGCCGCGATGTCGTCCTGGCAGCCGACCGCCAGGAACGGCACGAGGAGCCCGAGAAGGAGAAATCGGGTGCGCTG
>JBDGXC010000085.1:0-2395 GCA_039584815.1 Gemmatimonadota bacterium | reverse complement strand
CTCGATCGTCTCGCCACGGCCGAGAAGCTGTCCCTGCGTCGCGGCCTGTTCGACCGCGTCGTCGGACTCGGTCCCGGGGTCGGGCCCCTGGCGCTGCGTCGCCTGGGGGATCCCGAGAGCACTCCATGGTACGTGGTCCGCAACGTGGTGGCGCTCATGGGAGAGCTGCCGCGCTGGCCGCAGGAATTCGATCCGGCCGACTTCCGGGGGCACGAGCACCCGCAGGTTCGCTTCGAGGCGCTCAAGCTGTGCGTCCGGCTGAAGCACCTGCGATCCGATTCCGTGCTCGCGGCGCTCCGGGACGACGACCAGAAGATCCGGGCAATGGGTGTCGTCGAGGCGGAGAGAGGAGTCCCGGCCGGAGCCGAGCCTATGCTTCGCAAGGTCGCCATGGACCCGGACGAGGAGACCTGGCTGCGGCTGCCCGCCATCCGGGCGCTGGAGCAGCTCGGGACTCCGGAAGCGCTCCACACCCTGATCGAGATCGTGGGCCTGCGCCGCCGGCTGTTCCGCGGACCCGTGGTGGAGGCCGCGCCCGTGAAGGTGGCTGCCGTCCGGGCCCTCGTGGCCACGTGGCCCTCCGATCCGGGCGTGCGTGAGATCCGACGGGCCGCCGCGACCGCCTCGGACCCGGTCCTCCGGGAAGCCGTGGCCCCGCAGACGGACGCCGGAGAGAGCGACTCATGAGCGCGGCATCGGATTTCCTCATCGCCCTCGGTCGGCAGCTCTCGACCATGACCCTGTACGGACCGGGACACCGGTCGCGCGAGGAGGGCATGGACCGGATCACCGAGGAGCTCGAGACGCTCCTGCGGTCCAACGCCTTCCCGACGTTCACGTTCCTGGACGGGGAGGTCGTCTACGAGGGCAGCCTGCTGAGCGAGATGCGCCACTGGGAGTGGTCGCTCAAGCTGGCGGAGGCGGGGATCGAGCGCCTCGAGGTCAGTCCGGGAACCACGCGCGAGGCACTCGAGGGCTTCCTGGAGGAGGCCCACGGGCGCATGACCCTCGAGGACGAGGGGGCGTCCGCCCGCGAGATGACCGGCCAATCGGCGATCCGGTTCGGCCATGTCACGCTGGACCCCGAGGAGGCGAAAGACGAGCTGCCCGCCGAGCCGCTGGCGCTCAGCCTCGACGAGGAAGCCGAAGTCATCCGGTGGCTGCACGGAGAGGTGAACGTGCGCGGCATGGTGCCGGCGGATGAAGCGGCCGCGGTGGTAAAGCTCCTGTCGGTCGCCATGCACTCCGAACGCGACATGGTGGTGCCGCTCGTTCAGCTGAAGCAGGTGGACCAGTACACCACGACGCACTCGATCAACGTCTCCTGCCTGTCGATGGCGCTGGCCGAGCACCTCAACTTCGTCTCCACGGACGTGCGGACGATCGGCGAAGCGGCCCTGCTGCACGACGTGGGAAAGACCAATATCCCCCTCGAGATACTCAACAAGAAGGGCAAGCTCACTCCGTCGGAGTGGAAGTCGATCCAGGGACACACGGTCGAGGGGGCCCGCATCCTGCTGGCGTCCGGCCCGAACATGGAGCTCGCGGCCACGGTGGCGTACGAGCACCACATGGGATGCAACGGAGAAGGCTACCCCGAGTTCACGTACGGGCGCGAGACGCATCCCGTGAGCCGACTGATCCAGGCGTGCGACGTGTACGACGCGCTCCGGACGCGCCGTCCCTTCCGCCCGCCGTGGCCGGCGACCCGCGTCATCGCCTACCTGGAGGAGAAGGCGGGGGACTACTTCGACGCCGAGTACGCCACGGCCCTGGTGCGGCTGGTCGGACGCTGGGAGCCCCGCCAGGTGACGCTGAACGAGGACGAGGTCGAGGCCGCCGACAACTCCTGATCCTGCTTGACGGTCCGTGCCCGCCGGGACTACCTTCTTTCTCCTGCGGCCCCATGAACATCGCTGACCTGTGGTGGGCGCGCGGCTCGCTCCGAGGCGAGTACCGAGCGCCCGGTGTCACCGGGTGACCGTATCGTTATCCGGACACTCCCCCTCAGAGAACCTCGGCCGAACGTTGGGGCGACCGCATGCACGAAATCCAATCCGATCAGCCTCGAGCAAAGCGACCCCGAAGAGCGTACATGACCCACGCCCGTAGGGCCGCCCGGGCGATCGCCCGGGCCGCGTACCGACGGCGCTCCGCACTGGCGCTTCTCGCGATGGTCCTCGTGTCGGTGGCGTCCTACGCCGCGGCCTTTGCCGTTCGATTCGAGATGCGGTGGCCGGCGGCGTACACGGCCACCTTCCTGGCCACCGTCGGCTGGCTGGTGGCGCTCCGCGTCGGCGTCTCCTTCCTGTTCCGACTCAACGTGCAGCGATGGCGCTACAGCAGCGTGCGTGACATCGGCGAGATCCTGCTCGCCACGCTGGTCTCGAGCGCC
>JBDGXC010000084.1:0-2858 GCA_039584815.1 Gemmatimonadota bacterium | reverse complement strand
TCGAGCGGCGATCCGTTGCCCTCCCTCTCGGGGGCCGATGGTCCTTCGAATTGGCCTCCGAGGACCTGCATGCCGCCCGCGTCGCTGTCGGAGGTCATGACCATGAGGGTGTTCGGATGATCCCGGATGTACTGCCGCAGCACACCGATCACCCGGTCCGCCCGACGTCCGGCCTCGAGCGTTCCCGATGCGTTGTTAGCGTTGGCGAAGTTGTCGGTACCCTCTTCCTCGACCACGAGAAAGAACCTGCGTCCGGTGCGGGACAGGACATCCAGCGCAGCTCCTGTCATCTCGGCGATGGTCGGTGCGCTCTCCGCGTACGGAGGCGAGTCGGCCTCCAGCAGCACCTTTTCGGTCCGAGCGTCGAACGTGTGGTAGCCGGCGAACAGGCCCAACAACCGTGACACGGTATCGGGGAGGCTGAGCAGCTCGCGGCGCGTGCGCACGATCGTGTAGCCCCTGCCCCGCGCCTCCGTGATCAGGTCCCGACCGTCCGTACGAACTCCCTCTCCGTACACCCCTGGAGCGCCGTCCGGCAGGAAGAAGCGCTCTCCTCCCCCCAGGATTACTTCGGCACCGGACTCGAGAATCTGGCGGGCGATCTCCGTATGGTTCGCCCGCTCCGTGACGCTCGCCGCGAATACCCCCGTGCCAGGCTCCGTGATCGTGCCGCTGTTCACCATGCCCGTGGCGAGCCCCGCGGCCCCTGCCTCCTGAAGGAGGCTCATGCGGCGACCCGAGCGGGCCGTCACGGGTTCGTCTCCGTCCATCCCATAGCTGTCGGCGACCACCTTGACCCCGTAGGCGTGCACGGTGGCACCTCCGTGGGATGTGGAGGTCAACCGGTCCTTCATGTGGCCGGTGTACACTGCCATGTGCGGGAGCTCGTCCCAGTTGAGTCTTCCGTCCGGCCCCACTTCCGCCATCCGCACGGCGCCCCAGTGGTTCACGCCCATTCCGTCGGGGTGGAAAAAGACGACGTTTCCCAGATCACGCGTCGCTTCCTGAGGTCGCAGCTCGAGGGGGAAGAACAGCGAGGACAGTAGGTACAGCGTTAGGCCAGTGGCCCGACCGTGCTGGAGCATGTGAGTCTCCGGTTCCGTTCGTGGGCAGGATGGGAGCGCCCCCAGACTGTCCCGTTCCATCATCCAGCGGTGCCCCCGTACTGGATCGGATGGCGGACGTTGTGCTGACGGTCGTGAAGTTCGCGACGGCGCAGCGCACCGACAAGCGGCTCGCGGTGTGGGTCGCGCTGCCGGTGGCGTCTTCCGTACCGCAGAAGGACCCGCGGAATCACTTCCTGACGAGTGATCACCTGCCGACGCGGAGGGCAGCCCAGACCTCCCTACTTCTTCTGGATTCGAAAGTTGAGTGTTCCGCTGTACTCGGTCAGTGCCAGAATGATCGTCCAGCTGCCGGAGGAGCCGGAGAACGTATCCTCATTCAGGCTCGGCGCGAGACCCTGCTCGTAGACGACCGCGCCACCGGCGTCTTTGATGACGAGTCCGGCGGCCCCCGCGGCTGTCGTCGTGGAGTGATCCACCGACGCCTGGGTACCGGTGTTCTCCCATGTATACTGCAGGAACGACTGGACATCGGTGACGTCTGTCGCCTGCAACTGGAAGCTGTCCGTCGTGTTCGTCACCTGTGGCTCGAACTGCGCCAGCGGATCCGTCGGGTCGCTGCCGCAAGCGCTCAAGAACAGGAGCGCTGAGGCTAGCACGGCTGCCCTTTTCATCCTTGACCTGCCTGTCTGCGAGGGTGTGATTCTGCGACTCACGGTGCTCCCGGAGCACAAGAACCATGCCAAGCAGGCCGTCCATGCCTGGAAGCATGGAGTTCGGAATGGGGCATCGCTCTGCCGTTACTGTGGATGGTACAATCCGGCGCAGCGCACGACCGGCTGAGGGGAAAGTAGCATGCGCTGGGGCAAGAAACTGCAGAGAGTGCGGAGTACGTCGGTACCGTCTGGCGAACCCACATGACCCTCCGACGTTCTGGCCAAGGACGTCCCTTTTCCGTACCGTTGTGGCTGCCGAGACAAGCCGCCGACACACGAGATTCAGGAGACCGATGGGGGACGCTCCCTTTGGACATAACGAATGGGCGCTGCTCCTGGGCGGTTCGAGCGGATTCGGGCTCGCCACGGCGCACAAGCTGGCCGAGCACGGGCTGAACATCTGCGTCGTCCACAGGGATCGGCGCGGAGCGATGAGCCGCATCGAGCCCGAGTTCGAGAAGATCCGCGAGCGCGCCGTCTCTCTGCTGACGTTTAACAAGGACGCCCTGCACGCTGAGAGCCGGGCGGAGATGCTCGAGAGCCTGGCAGAGCGGTTCGCCGGCGAAGGCAAAGTCCGTCTCCTTCTTCACTCCATCGCCTTCGGCAACCTCAAGCTCATCGGCCCCGAGGCGCCGCCCGGGGCCGACGCGCGTGCAACCCTCGCCCGTGAGATGGGGATGGACGAGGAACGAATCGCCGGGGTCGCGGACCGCCTGTTCGCGGAAGGAGTGGATGGGATTCGGGGAATCGCTTCGCCCCCCCGGTACTCGCAAGAGGCTTTCCTGGAAGACGAGGACATGGTCCGCACTGTCTACGCGATGGGCACCAGCCTTCTCACCTGGACCCAGGACCTCCTGGCCAGAGGGATGTTCGCCGCCGACGCCCGGGTTCTGGGAATGACGAGCGAGGGCAACGAGGTGGCCTGGAAGGGGTACGCCGCAGTGGCGGCGGCCAAGGTCGCCCTGGAATCAGTCTCCCGCTCGATCGCCGTGGAGATGGCCCACTTCGGGATCCGCTCCAACATCGTTCAGGCCGGCGTCACCGACACGGCGGCCCTGCGCATGATTCCGGGCAGCGA
>JBDGXC010000083.1:0-3077 GCA_039584815.1 Gemmatimonadota bacterium | reverse complement strand
AGCTCGAACCTGAACACCGTCTGATCGTATCGGTGGGCGGGCCCTCGCGGCCCGCCCGATCCGCCCGGCCCGTGTTGACGGGTCGTCTAACCATTTGGGTTCGTTCCGCCACTTCGAGCCTGCTGCAGAGGCAGCGCGCTATGTGGCTGGTCTTGCTGCTCGTCGTGATTGTAGTGGTTCTCAGGTTCTACGCCGTCTGGACGATGGACGACAGACCGGAGACTTAGACACTTCAGCGTCTAGCGGCCGGTATTCAGTAGCCGGCGAGACGCCGGCGCTTCGCTATGCTCGCACGGCGGCGGGTTCAGCCGCTATGTTTCATGGCTCATGGCGTTCGTGCTGATCGTTGCGGGACTGCTGTTGGTTTGGCTGGCTGTCGAGTTCGAGTTCTTCGGACTGAGTGCAGCCGCCATCGGTGGGCTACCGGTGCGTTCGCTGTTTCTGCTCCTGGGCGTCCTCACACTCATCTGGCTCTGGCGTCACCGCGCGAAGTGGCACTGAATTGCTTCGGGGCTGCTCGCCCGGCACGGGGGTGTCTCACTCGAGAGGGTGTGGCGGGGCGGGGCACGGCATTGGTGGCGACATCAGGCTGTCCACCGGCACCGGCTGGCGACAAGCCGTAGCCTCCAGCGAGCACATCCAAGACTGCCACTCGTAGGGGTGAGCTACGCCGCTACGCTTCACCGTCGACTCAGAGAGGCGAAGACGCCGTGCCATAGTCTCGATCGACAGTTGGCATCCTGGCCCCGTTGGTTCTCGCTTTCGAGGAGAAGCCACAACGCCACGTCAATCGGACTCAGTCCTCTTCATGCGAGGAGACCGCCTCACGGCGAGCCAGTCATAGCGTAGTGGTCGGTTCCTCACCTGCGATACTCACTTCTCCTGCCAAAAAAAACCGAAGGTTGCACGCCTGCCGACGAGCGTACCGCCCGCCGACCGCTGCCCCCTTCGGAGTAGTCCTACTGTGCGCCGAGAGCTGTCACGTTCCCTCGAACCTTGACAAAGTAGCGTCCCTAGCTCAATTGAGGAACTCCCATTTTCAAGGCAGTACTCCACGGCGCTTCGCATTGCTCGCACGGCAGCGGGCGGGATGCAGCGAACCCGTCTCCCTTGACAGCCGCCCATCGACTTGGCGTCTATGGTAGACCAGCAGTCGTACTGGTTAGTCCACTAACTCGGGAGGATCAGTTGTCGGAGCAAAACATCTTTCGGCGGGTGGTTGAAGATATATGGAACCCCAAGAACCCGGCTCTCATTCCCGACATCTACGCCGAGGACTTCGTCATGCACACGCCCGTCGGGACCTTCGAGGGGCCGGACGGCTACCGAAAGATCTACGACACCTACGTGACCGCTTTCCCAGACTGCCGATTCACCGTCGAGGACCTGTTTGCGACTGGAGACAGGGCGGTGATCCGCTACACTTACTCGGGGACTCACAACGGCGACCTGATGGGTGTAGCTCCGACCGGCAAGCGGGTCTCCATCGGCGGCATTGCGGTCGCTCGGGTAGCCGATGGCAAGATCGCGGAGGAGTGGCCGATCTGGGATCTTCATGGCCTCATGCAGCAGATTGGGACAATTCCCTAGCCGTCGGCCCTTTACGACGTTTGAGGCCAGCGCCCGGTTCACGCCGGGCGCTTCGCTTTGGCAGCACGGCACCGGGCGGGATGTGCTCACGCTTGACGGTCGCTTGACCGTGCCGCGGTAGCATCGGGAAGAAACGGTACGGCTTCCCCCTCGCCTTCCGGTTTCGGGAGGTGATCATCAGCTCGCTCAGAAGTTCGTGGTTCGTTCGTAGCTTCCTTCTCCCGCTGGCACTCATCTCCCACGACCGCTAGTGGGGAGCTGCCGGCCTTCTTCGCCTTCGAGCGCCCGGTTCACGCCGGGCAGCATCGAAACTCACGAGATGGGGGTGGCTCTTCGGGGCTGCCCCTCCTCGCATCAACGTTGCTCGCACGGCGGCGGGCGAGTTAGCGGACCTGACACCGACGTACTGAACGCTTGTACATTGGGGAGCACGCAGCTCAGGCGCTGACCGTTTGAACGCCGTGTTACAGAGCCCGGATTGGAGAGAAGAATGGCAAGAGTGACTGGCATAGGTGGCGTTTTCTTCAAATCAAACGGCGATAACAAGGCACTCGCGCGATGGTATGAGAAGAACCTGGGAATCGCGCTCGAGGATTTCGGGGGAGCCGTTCTCAAATGGCCCGATGACAGAGCCGAAGACAAGGGCCTCACCGTCTGGCACGTCGCCGAGAAGAGCAGCGATTGGTTCGCACCCAGCAAATCAAGTTTCATGATCAACTATCGAGTTGACGATTTGACCGAGATGCTGGAGCAACTGAAGGCCAACGAAGTCGAAATCCGGCGAGGACCCGAGTCTCACGAGAACGGAAAGTTCGCGTGGATCATGGACCCCGACGGCAACAAAGTTGAACTGTGGGAGCCTATGATATGGGACGACAAGAACAAGGGTGCCTAGATACCGGCGGCGCATAACAAGCTCACTCTACTGGCAACCGCGCGGCAATATTTCAGGGCCTTCGATAAGCTCCCAGCATGCGCCGACCGTGCGCTTCGCTTTGCTCACCCGAGCGCCTGCACCACGAGCCCTGCTCGCACGGCGGCGGGCGGCATTTTATCCTGACGCTACTCTGAGGCGAGCCCGCCGTACCCCCCGCGACGTGACCCGCTGTGTCCGCAGAACCCGATGCGCCGGAGGTGTACCAGCGCAAATCTGTAGCGCCCCGTTACACAAGTTGATGGGAGGATCTTATGAAGAGGCCCCAGATCTCGAAGAGCAAGACAGAAAAGCGGGAATTCAAGACTTGGTTCCAACGCACCAATCTAGAACGGGAGCAGGCGGGACTTCGCCCACTTAGACTTGCTTGAGAACTCCGTCGCCTGATGTCAAGGAGCCGCCAAAAGTAACATTCTCGTCCTCCAGGTCCCGGTTTGCGGCCGGGCGCTTCGCTTTGCTCGCACGGCCGGCGGGCGGGATTGTGGCAGCTACGCCACAGTTGACGGCACGAACCGGCTCTTGCTTACTGGGAACAGAGGCATCGTGCATCCCA
>JBDGXC010000082.1:0-3275 GCA_039584815.1 Gemmatimonadota bacterium | reverse complement strand
CATCGGTGTGTTCGACTCGGGGCTGGGAGGGTTGACCGTGCTGGGCGCCATCCGGCACCGCCTTCCGCTGGAGTCGACCGTCTACCTTGGAGACACGGCCCGTCTGCCCTACGGCCCGAAGGCGGCGGAGACGATACGGCGCTATGCCTGTGAGGCGACGGATTTTCTGGTCGAGCTCGGCGTTAAGGCCATCGTCATCGCCTGCAACACGGCCACGGCCCGCGCCTTGCCGGCACTGCGGGAGCGAACCCATGTGCCGGTCCTGGGTGTGGTCGAGCCGGGCGCGTCGGCGGCTGCGAACGTGTCGGTGACCGAGCGAATCGGTCTCATCGGTACACGCGGGACGATCGCCAGCCGCGCGTACAACGAGGTCATTCTCGGCCGGCGCCCGGGAGCCCGGATCTTCGAACAAGCATGTCCCCTGTTCGTTCCACTCGTCGAGGAAGGGTGGACCGAGGGAGAAGTGCCCCGGCTGATCGCCTCCCGGTATCTGGAGCCGCTGCTGCAGCACGAGGTGGACACCCTGGTGTTGGCCTGCACCCACTACCCCCTGCTGAAGCCGCTGCTGCAGGAGTTGGTCGGATCCGCTGTACACCTCGTCGACTCGGCGGAGTCCACGGCGTCCTGGCTCGAGGACCTGCTCTCCTCGCGAGGACTTCGGGCGCCTGCGGGAACGATCGCCGAGTCGCGTTACTACGTGACGGACGGTGCGGCTCGGTTCGACCTGCTGGCGCAAAGCCTCCTCGGCGCGGATGTCAGGCAGCTGGAGGTCGTCAGCGTGGATTCCACCGGTTGAGGCTCACCCTCCCGGGCGACACCTCTGCCCACGTGCAGTGATGCAGCCAGTCGCCCGAGTTGAGGTAGAACCGTCCTGGCTCCACCTCCCGGAGCTCCGGTACGTGCGCGTGTCCGAAAATCACGAGCTCGATCTCGGACTGTTCCGCGAGGATCGTGTCGGCCAGAGTCGACAGCCGCGCCGCGCGCTCCGGATTGCCCGCCTCGTTCCCTTGCTCGCCTCGGTTCTGCGTCCGACTGATGCCACGCACGAGGTAGGCGGACCAGTCCGGATGGACGTGTCGGAAGGCGGACCTCGCCGGCCGGCTGCGCGTCACGGATCTCAGGATCCGGTAACCCCAGTCCCCTCCTCCGATCCCGTCGCCGTGCGCCACATAGGCGCGCATGCCCCCGATGAGAGTCGTGAGCGGACCAAGCACCAGCTCGATCCCAATGTCGTCACGCAGAAAGCGACCGCCCCATGAGTCATGATTACCTCCCACGAGGCGGATCCGGACTCCGGCCTCGACGAGCTCTACGAGTCTCCGCAACACGGGGAAGTGTCGGCTGAGAATGACGGTCTCGTACTCGAACCAGAAGTCGAAGAGATCCCCGTTGATCAGCAGATCCCGGCTGCGGTCGGGGATCTCCTCCAGGAACTTGAGGAACGACCGTTCATTCTCCTCCGGAGCGGCGCCCAGGTGGGTGTCGGACACGACGATGGTGTTGGACCTTTCCATGGCGCCAAGTATAGAGTCCGGTTGCCTGGAGTGAAACCGGATCGTCGGCCGTTCGGTCAGATGCTTGCACGGGAGAGTGCATGATGGGGCTCGAGCCTCCGGGAGACAGGATCCGACTGCGGGTGCGCTACGCCGAGACGGATCAGATGGGACGCGCGCATCACATGCAGTACCTGGCCTGGTTCGAGCTCGGCCGGACGGAGCTGATTCGTGGTGCGGGACTCTCATACGCCTCCATCGAGCGGACGGGCACGCTGCTTCCCGTGGCCGAAGTCGAGGTCCGGTACGGCCGGGCGGTCGGGTACGATGAGCTGGTCGAGATCGAGACCCGCATCACCGAAGTACGCAGCCGGACGGTAACCTTTGCGTACCGCGCCTTTCGGGCGGACGACGGAGAGCCGCTGGCATCGGGTCGCACCCGTCTCGTATGCACCGACTCGGACGGAAGGCCGAGGCGCATTCCGGCGGAGATCGCGAGCATGCTTCGCGCAATCCTCTCGTCGGGTTCCGCTTCTGGGAGTAGTCCGTAATGCGGATGAAAGGGAGCCGGAGGCCTGTTTTCTTGACCCTTCTGAAGGCTCCGGGTAGGTTGGGGCCGGTCTGCGGAGGGCGACACCGGGGGGCAGCGCCGCTGATCCTTTCAGGGCTTACCGGTCTCGGGGCGCTCCTGCTCGGAGCTTGCGCCGTGACCGTCGAGAGCGGCCCACCCATCGCGAACCCCGGGGACCTCGCCGAGGAGCTCGGGGACCGCACCGGAGAGGTCGTGCCCGCACTGCTGCGTTTCGATTGGCGGTACGCGGATCGCCGCGGCGAAGTCGTGGGACAGGGAGTGGGCCGGTACAATCCGCCGGACAGCCTCCGGGTCGACCTGTTCACCTCCGGGGATGTGGCGATGGCTGTCGCGGTGGCGGATGGGGAACTGCGAAGCCTGGGCGAGATCGAGGATGTGGGGGTTCCGGGCCTCGCGTTCGTCTACGCGATGGCGGGCCTGTTCCGGCCCGGCTATGCCGAAGCGGAGGCGTACGTTGTAGGGGAAGACTCGGTTCTGGTGTACGCGGCGGAATCGGACACGCGGACCTACTTCTACGTCCGGGAGACCCGGCTGCATCGAGTGGAGGAAAAGCATCGCGGCCGCACCGTGCAGCGGGTCAAGGTGGATTGGGAAGGGGAAGGACGATGGCCGGTGCGGGCCGAGTACAGGAACCTCAGCGCACACAGTCGTGTGCGTTGGGACATGGGTGAGATCACGAACCCGGTGGAGAGTCACCCTGCTCATATCTATGATCTGCCTCCGGTTCCGTAGCGCCCTCCCGGCGATGCTGCTCGTCGCTGCCGCCGGGTGCAACTACACGTTCTCCGGGGGCGGCGGTCTGCCGTCGAATATCAAGACCGTCTACGTCGAGCCGATCGAGAACAACACCACACAGTTCGCCCTTACGCAGAGCTTCACGGAAAAGCTCCTCGAGGCGGTCCGGAGCAATCTCGGCGTCCAGCTGGCCTCGGAGACGGAGGCCGACGCGAGGATCGTCGCCGAGCTTACTCGTTACAACGATACGGCTATCAATTTCCAGGGAATCGAGGACGTCGGAGCGGCCGTGTTCCAGAGACGAGTCAGCATTGGGGCGAGCGTGGAGATCATCGACGTGACCCGAAACGAGATCATCTGGAACGGCGCCGGTGTGACCGGAGAGGGAGAATACAGCCCGGAGGACCCCGGAGCTGAGCTGATGGGCCAGGAGGTGGCCCTCGACAATCTCGTGC
>JBDGXC010000081.1:0-5554 GCA_039584815.1 Gemmatimonadota bacterium | reverse complement strand
CGCCGCCCTGCGCATCCTCGGTCCGGTGATCGCGGCTGTGTTCAACAACATCAGCTCGAACCTGAACACCGTCTGATCGCACTCGTGGGCGGGCCCTCGCGGTCCGCCCGATCCGCCCGGCTCGTGTCTGTTGTCGGGCCGTCTGACCATTGGGTTCGCACCGCCACTGTGACCCCGCTGTTACCAGTAGGCAGCGCGCTATGTGGCTGGTCTTGCTTCTCGTCGTGATTGTGGTGGTTTTCAGGTTCTACGCCGTCTGGAAGATGGACGACGGACCGGCGCGATAGGCAAGATTCGGGTCTAGCGGCCGGTATCTAGTAGCCGGCGGGAGCCGGGCGCTTCGCTTTCCCAGGTGTTACGCGAACTGTTACCCGCGCATACGGACTTACAGAGACTTAGAGGGAAACCTCAGATGGGTCTCGAAAACTGGCGCAGCCTGTGACACTGCTGTGTCAGTTCGGGGTTCTCCGCCTCGGTAGCCAACCGAACAGTAGCATACTTCAAGCGCATAGGGGTGACTGTACCGCTGCTATGTACGCAGGCGTATGGGTCCGCATCTCCAACTCGTCAGCCTCGAACCACAGCTCCGCGAAGGCTCGACGGGCCACCTCCGGATCGCGGGCGGCCCACGCCCAAGCGTTGTGTCCGGGTTTGAGCCGATACTACCTTTCTCTTGCGCCTCCCACCCGTGGCCGACTGCGCAGAGCTGCAAAGTGGAGAATTCTCGGGGGAGCCACTCATCAGCGTTCGACCCGCGCCCCACAATCGACCCTCGCTGGAGGCGATATGGCCCAGTACAAGGTGGTCCAGCTCAAAGAAAAGAAGGCCCTTGTTCAGGAACTCGAAGAAACACTCAATGAGCATGCCAAGCAGGGCTGGACGTTCGTTGAGATGGAAAGGGCCCACAGGGCTGCCAGTCTTTTCTTCCTCCTCGTGTTTAGGAAAGACTAAGGCCACGGCGGTGTCGCGCAGAAACTGCCTCGGGGCCCTTGGTTGACCTTGTCGTCGCGGTCGAATCAGGGCACTACGTAACACGCGATTACTGCTGGCGCGGTAGCCTGGTGCGGCCGTCGCCCCGCACTTGGGGGCGGTCCGAGCCCGGGTTAGGCCACACCCTCACCGTGTGCGGCTGGAACAGGTCTATACGAGACTACGTTTCTTCGCACGCTCCTGTCGCGAAGCAGATGCCCGTATCGCTGCTCGACCATCAGTGTGCTCCTGTGACCCAGCTCCCTCGCCACCGTGAACGGCGTGCAAAGCTAGGTCGCCATTAGTGAGATCGGTGTTACCCGAACTGTTACCCGCGTATACGGACTTACAGAGACTTAGACGGACTCACACGGACAACTCGGGTTCCGTACTTCCGACTCACAGGGACACTTACGGACTTACAGGTACTTAGACGGACAACTCCAATCAGTCTTGAAAACCGGCGTCCGCAAGGACATGCGGGTTCGAATCCCGCCCCCTCCGCTTCTCCCAACAGCCGGCCTCGCCTGGCACTCCAATGTTGGGCAACAAGTAGGCGGCCAAGGGGCGTGACGAGCGCGAGAACCGTCCGCATCAGCCCGCTCCACCGATAGACAAGTACGCCGAGCGCGTTCGCTTCTGCGCAGCTCGACGGCGAATCCCGCCTCCTCCGCTCTGGCCTTGCACAGCCTACGGTTTTGCAGGAGGCCCCGACATCGAGCTCCGGGAGTTCTTGGTCTCGGGTATCTGGACAACTGCCTTGTCAACGGTCCGCGTTATTCTGCGCCGGAGTTTGGAGGCTTGGCCCGCGACTTCGATTTCGGCGACTCGGACTTCGACGGTTTGGATCGCGACTCGGACTTCGACGGTTTGGATCGCGACTCGGACTTCGACGGTTTGGATCGCGACTCGGACTTCGACGGTTGATCGCGACTCGGACTTCGACGGTTTGGATCGCGACTCGGACTTCGACGGTTTGGATCGCGACTCGGACTTCGACGGTTTGGATCGCGACTCGGACTTCGACGGCTTGGAGCGCGACTCCGGCTTCGACGGCTTGGATCGCGACTCCGGCTTCGACGGGTCCTCGCGCAACTCGGTCTTAGGTGGCAGCTGCCGCGGCTTGGGCTCCCGCGAGTCGACTGACGGCTCCACCACTGACGGTTTCTCCCGCGGATCGTCCAGCGGCTCTACCTCCCACGGCTTAGGTCGGGGCAGTGGGGCCCGGTCCGTTTGGTCCGGCTCCTCCGCAGTCTGCTTCGGGTCTACCGAAGGTGACCGCGTTTCCGGTTCCGAGACCGGATCGCTGCTGGACGGAGATTGCCCATCCGGCTCTGCCAGAGCCACCTCGAGCGGGCGCACTCCCCTCGCGTCATTCTCACGACCGTCAGGCTCTCCCTGGGCGAGGTCGACCACGGCCACCACGAACTTCACCAGGTCTCGTATCCAAAAGTGTTGACCGGCGATCGGCTCGTACGACGCGGAAGGGTAGGGGGAGACCCCTCCCGCGAGCTTCGCATCGGGCGTCAGCAACTGTCCCCAAAGCTCCAGAGCGAGCGGTTCGCGGGCCCGGGTGCGTCGAACGTGCTCACCCGTCAGCCCCTCCACCTGCACCTCGTCGCCCGGTTGCACCACGATCCCGCCGCCGGTAGTCCATAGGCCGGCTCGGCCGCTGCGCACTATGAGAACTGTTTTAGCTGCGGCATCCGTGCGGAGGATGTACGATCCCGGTCCATCGAGCTCGGCGAAGGCGTTGCCGGTCTCGATTGTCGGACGCAGGTGCCCTGCGAGCTGGTCCGCGAGCAGCAAATGGACCGTACCACGGCGCAGCTCGAGGGCGGCGAGTCGCTCGGTAGTGCGAGGGGAGTCGAGCGAAGACAGAAACGCGATCTCCGTCCCACGGTCCAGCCGAAGCAGGTTGCGGTCCGCCACTGTGAGCTCGGCGCGCGCTCCGGCCGTAGTGTGGATCGCGTCGCCCGTCCGGATCGGCTCCCGGACTTGCAAAGGAATGGACTCGCCTGCGCTGACCCGAATCAGCGTCCCCGGGTCTTGCAGGGTCCGGACGACACTGCGGGGCGTCTGATGTGCGGAGTTCGACTCCTGACCGGTGAGAATCGCCGGGTCACCAAGGGCAGCCAGCAAACCGAGGACAACGGCGCCGGCACAATGACGCGGCATGCGTGCGCTCATTTGCCACCTCCCGGCGGCAGCAGCGGAATAGCGCATTATCGCCTCCTGGCACAAAGGGGCTCGAGGAACGTCTTTGCTTCAACCGGAGCTTGGCGTGCCGGTGTCAAGCGAGCGTCAAGTGTCCCCCGAGCGCTTCGCCGTGGCGGAGGCTCCCACCCGACCGTTGCTCGAGCTGTAACCTGTCCATACGGAATTACATGGACGTAGACGGAAAGATCGGATTGGCACGGCAATCGGATCCGGACCGAATTCGAGGATGGCTGCCCAGGAGGTTCCCGCCCGGGGAGCCCGCCACTGAGTCCCGGCCGGTCGCTCAAGGCTGTCGCGCGAGCGCAGCACCGCTCTCTCTCGAGGACTGAGCCGGGGGGTTACGCAAAGTTTGGCCCCGGGCTTCCTTCACGGCAGGGCTACACCAAGCGGCAGCACGGGTCACACACAGGCTCTTTGAGATCAGCTGGAGCGAATGCGGCAGCGGCGACGGCAAGCTGTGTTGTGAGGCTGACACCGGCATGCTGTGGCGATCGTGCCTCCACGTTGCACAGGCGTCCGGGTGAGAACGAGATAGAAATCAGATGAAGCAAAGGATGTTAAGTTCTATTTCAATAATCGGTTATGTTGTCTTATCGTGCCGCCGCGGAAGCGAGGCGCACGTCTTGCAGCCGCTTTCGGCGGGGGATCGGCGTCCGAGTCCCCAGAGCACAGGGATCCAGCGTGCGTGCATCGCTGCGCTTTGACCGGTTGAGAGAGTGCCCGCACTTGCGCCCAGCTCGGTTCGTCGTGTCGGGAGCTCCCCCGGTGGGCCGGGCCCATCCGGGAACGGCTCCCCCGCGACAGCGCCGGAACGCTGTAGCGTATTTGCGACAATTGACATAGGGCACTCCAAGGGGGCATTTTATCGGGGCGACAACCTGCCAAGATCCACGGTCCGTCCGCCGGCGACGCCGCCGGTTCCGGAGGGTCGCGGTGGATTATTGTGCGTATGCAGCCCGTCCACGTCCGCTGCCCCGCGGTACGAAACGGGCTCCACAGCGGGGGAGTAGCGTGCAAGCCAACCGCAGGTCTCTGATCGGTCTTCTGGCCTTCATCTTCTGGGTCTCCGGGTGTGTCGATGAGTCGACCAGCCTCATGGAGCCCGAGGCGACCGGCGAGACGCCAGGGGCCGCCTCTCAGCCGCAGCAGGCCAGACCGGCGGAGCCGATCGCGGGTCGATATATCGTGGTGTTCAATCGCGACGTGCAGGATCCGCCGGGACTCGCTCGCAGCATGGCAGCGGGTCAGGGTATCAAGGTTCAGCGAACCTACAGTCATGCCATCAAGGGCTTCGTAGCGGACATCCCGGAGGCCGGCAGGGCCGCGGTGCTCGACGCGCTGAGTCGGAACCCCCGCGTACGGCGCGTCGAGCAGGACAAGCTCTGGTTCATCGATACGGAGTGGATGGCGCGAGCGAGCGCGGCAGCGGTCGCACCTGTCTCCCCGTCCAATCTGTCCGCCAGTGCCCAGTCCGAGACCGAGATCTCGCTCACCTGGAGTGACAACTCGAGCGACGAGAATACCTTCGAGATCCAGCGGTGCGAAGGGGGCGGCTGCACGAACTTCGCCGGCGTTGGCCAGGTAAAGAAGAACGTGACGTCGTTCGTCGATTCCGGACTGCTGGGCGGAACGGAGTACTGTTACCAGGTGCTGGCCGTCAGCGGGCGAGGCTCGCGCGCAGTCTATTCGCCTCCTTCCAACGTTGATTGCGCCACGACTCAGGGCTCCCCGCAGCCGCCGGAGCCGCCCGCGGACGACCGGCCGACGGATCTGGTCGTCACGGCGTTGTCGACGAGCCAGATCGGTCTCACCTGGACGGACAACTCGAATGAGACGGGCTTCTCGGTGGAGCGCTGCGCGGGCGCTGCCTGCTCCGATTTCACCGAGATCGCGCAGACCGGCTCCAACGAGATCTCGTTCACGGACACGGGGCTCACGGAGGATACGGAGTACTGCTACCAGGTGCGGGGCTTCAAGAACAAGGGCCGCAAGGTCGAGTACACCGAGTATTCGGCCATCGGCTGCGCGACGACGCCTGTGACGCCCCCCTCTCCGTCGACGGACCCGCCGACGGGGCTCTCCGTCGACGGACCCGCCGACGGGGCTGGCGGCGGTGGCAAGCTCGTCGAGCGAGATCGATCTGAGCTGGACGGACAACTCCGATGAGACGGGATTCGAGATCGAGCGGTGCGTGGGAGCGGGGTGCTCGACCTGGGCGTTGATCACGACGGTCGGAGCGGACGTGACGGGCCACACGGACACGGGACTCACGGCGGACACGGAGTACTGCTACCGGGTGCGCGGCCTGCTGGACCCGACGCCCACCGTCTACTCGAACACCGATTGCGCGACGACGCAGGCAGCG
>JBDGXC010000080.1:0-3466 GCA_039584815.1 Gemmatimonadota bacterium | reverse complement strand
GCTCAACAGCAGGTCTATCAGTTTGTGTTTTCCGACTTTGCGCCGGGCGCGTAGCTTTGCAAAGAGCTACGAGCGCCCGGCAACTGGTCTCGGGCGATTCTCTTTGACAGCCCGTTGATCCGTGCCCGTACCCTCTTGGTATGGACGACTGTGAGGCCAGGATCAGGGAGCTTCTCCTGCGGGCGCGGGACTACGAGCAGCAGGCCGAGGTGGAATCGACTAGCCGCAGCCGCCGGAGCAGTACTACAGCACTTGGCACCCAGACATTATTCAGCGTATGATACGGATATCAAGGTAGTTTAGTCTGCTAGCCGTTGACGGATCTTCCCGCTCGAAGGGCTTCTTGCCCACCCGCCGCCGAGAGGTTGAGGAGGAGACATCATGGAAGGCATACTTCCTCTTGCTGCTTTGATTATGCTCATCGTGGTCACGGCTCTGATCATCCGTTACAAGCTCAAGAAAAAAGAACTAGAGATGCGAGGCAGCGATCCGCAGTTGGGACCGGAGGTCGATGCGCTACGTGACGATCTCAACGACACGCGAGCACGTTTGGCCGAGATGCAGGAACGCCTCGACTTCACAGAGCGTCTTCTCGCCGGCGGGCGTGCGTCGCAAGAGGACGCAAATGCGTGACGCTACACTCCCTAGACTCCAAAGGCCCCTAGATCCAGCGTTCATCGAGATCCCGGTTGAGGGCTCAGCAGCGGAAGCGTCCGGTTCACGCCGGGCGCTTCGCTTTGTTTGCTGGAGCTTGGGCAAGGATGTACCCCCAACGAGTCAGTACGTAACAACTCCCTGGATGTAGTCTTTCAGCATCCGGTTCTCGAACTCCGCCTCGCTGAGATGGGCCTTGACGACATCGCCAATGGACACCACACCCGCCAGGCGTCCCTCGTCCAGCACTGGGAGGTGCCGGACCCGGTTGCTGGTCATGACGCCCATGGCATAGTCCAGCGTGTCGTCCGGCACGGTTATCACTACATCCGTTGTCATGATCTCGCTGACGAGTATCGGGCAATCTGTTCCGGCCAGACTGGCATCGTCGAGGTGCACGCACTGCTCGCCGCACATGCGCAAGATGTCCCGCTCTGTGACGATGCCCTGGATCTCGCCGGTCTCGTCGGTCACGACCAGGGCACCGATCTTGTGCCGGTTCATCTCGCAGATCGCGTCGTGGACTGTTCGGTCCGCGGCGATGGTCACGACCTCACTGCCCTTGTGTCGAAGGACGTTTCGCACGCTCATGTCGGGTCTCCTTTCGGTAGGCCGCCGCGCTCACCGGGCTGCCTCGACTCCCGGTACAGTAGTCGGCTGGTAGCAGAGGAGTGGAACACCCCACCACTTCCATAGATGCGTCGCTTGTGCGTTGAACGCCAGTTTTCAACGTGATGGGAGGAGCCGGGGCGGTCCGCGGCGCTGTCGGCTACTCCAGGAACACCGGAGCCGGCCGGCCCTCCTCTGGCCGAAGGGATCCGTCCCGCATGATCATCCTCGCACAGGTGTTCCAGCGGAGCACCGGGTCGTCGTTTCCTGGCGGCCGGAGGGCCTCCGCTTTCTCGTACCACTCCATGGCCCGCCGCAGCCAGTCGTAGGCGACGGGCCCCGACCCAGGGCTGCTGCGGGCGAGAATCGCCTTGGCCTTTCGCTCGCAGATGATGCCCGAGTAATAGGCCCGCTCGTACTCGCCCCTGAGTCCCTCGACCACCTCTCGAGCCGTCTCCAGCACCTTCTCGCCGCCGCTCGTCCGGAACTGGTCGGTCAGCGAGAGAAGGAGAACGATCCGCGCTCCCTGGTTCTCGGGGTCCGCCTCGAGAATGTCGCGGCAGATGCTGCCGGCCTCCCACGACTCGTTGAGAAGCCGGTATCGCTCCGCCTTCTCGAGCGCCGCGGCCACGCTTTCCTTCGACAACGCTTTGAGCTCGAACATGGTGCTACCTCTGCCTGATACGACGGGGATCAGTCACGCGGATCGTTCCGGCGTGATTCCAAGAAGCCGTCCCTGTGTTGATTCGCAGGGTAGACCCGGGACTTTGCGAACGAGTTCTGTCAGAATCCGAACGTATGCGCACTGAGAAGGAGATTTCCGGAGGGACCGAGTCAGCGTGAGGACACGCCGGGGCACGACATCTGGCAGACACGACCACAGCCTCAGATGCGGGGTACGACTCCGCTTCATCTACTTCCAGTATACTCCCGTTCAGTCACGCGCAACCCCCGGGCGCTTCGCTAATCGCACGGCGGCGGGCAGGATGGTGCGCCTCCGCCACAGTTGACGGAGCCGGAGCCTAGCCGCATCGTCAAAGGACCGAGGTTACACCTTACAGACACATTACCGCTGGAGCCCCCCTCCTGGTAGCTGTGCCCCCTCGTCCAGGAGGTGTGTCATGCGTGCGAAGTTCCCTTCACTGGTCATCCTGGGTGCGCTGCTGGTGGCGTGCAGCGACGCGCCCGCTCCGACCGCGCCTGCCGACCTCAGTGCCGGTGATGCGCTGTTCACCGTCCTTGAGGGCGAGGGTGCCGTCTACGTTCTGAACGCGCAGCTGCGGCCCGTGGCAAGCACGGACTTCACCCCGTCCACGGCGTGGGGTCACATCCAGGTCAAGCTGCGGGCGCACCCCCCGGACCCTTTCTATTCCGTGTCTTGGCAGGGCGGGATCATCAATCCTGACAAAGAGCCGGTCGTCGCAAGCGGCATCTTCTTCGGGGTCGTGCCGCCCAGCGACGGCATCCCGCCGATAGATTTCGATGACAACCATGTGGTTACTGAGAATACGTATACGCCAAAAGGGCTCAACTACGGCGAAAGCGATGTCACCCTCATAGAGAGCCTTTTCGGGATGACGCTGACAGCGGCGCAGGCCGAGGACATGATCGCATCGCCCGGTGACCACTTCGCGTGGTTCGGGACGGACGAGGGCGCGATTGCGGGCGTCTTTGATCACTCGCTGGAGCCTGTTATTGGCGTCCCGTAGTCGCCCGACCTTCACCAGCGCCCGCTTCACGCTAGGCAGAGAAGGAAGATCGTAACATGGATCCAGAGACCGTAGAAGCGTTGCTGATACTTGGTGAGCTTGCCTTAGTCATAGGTGGGGGGTGTGCCGCAGTAATGGGAAGCCTCTGGGGAATGAGCGCAGCCGCAATAGACTACTTCCAGAGGAAGGATCACAGAGACGAACTGATGCAGTTGTACGTTGAAGGAACGGTCACGACGAAGCCGACAATCCTGAATGCGTACAGCATTCCAGAGCATAAGACGTGACCCCGCGACGGGGATCACTTGTAGGTACCAACACAGCGCCCGGTATCTCGTAACGGCACGCCGGGCGCTTCGCTTTGCTCGCACGGCGGCGGCCGGGATTCCCTTCGGGTCGGCCAGCGATTTGAGTATCGTTGGGGTTGAAGGAAGCGGGCTGGCACGTCCCACCAGACCGCGTGGTGGAGAACGAGTCATGCTCCCTTTCTGAGC
>JBDGXC010000079.1:0-3913 GCA_039584815.1 Gemmatimonadota bacterium | reverse complement strand
GTCTGGGTTCGAATCCCAGCCCCGGCATAGAGTTACGATGGTTTTATTAGTCCTTCCAAGCCCTGATTGTGGCGGTCTTGTGACGGTTTGGAGCCGTACAGGGCCTCCAGTCGGACGGCGAGATGCATCCACTCGGGACCTTGATTGGGGGGCGCAGCTCGCACGCCTTTGCCATCAACAATCGCGGCCAAGTAGTCGGGCAGAGCACGACAGCCGAGTTGCCGAACCACGCCGTAAGGTGGACACCCTGATCGCCAGATGCCCGTCCCGGCACACACCGTTGCTCCCAGCGCCTGCAGCTCTCAGCCGGACACCCGCCGGGCGCTTCGCTTTGCTCGCACGGCGGCGTGTGGGATGCAAAGCCGTTTAGTTGACGAAGCGCTTCTCAAACATATCTTTATCAGACCCTGACGGTCTGCGCGGTCTGCCCTACTAAGCGCGACGGTCAGCGGTAGACGACGAGGATGCAAACAGCTACCTGAACAAGATAAGAGGCAGGAGGCCGTACCCACCGGCCGCCCGGTGGCGCTGTAACCCCTTCGCGAAAGGTCGTCCGATGAGAAGACGAGCCCGTCTTCTCCGCTTGGTGTCCCTATCGGGACTCGTGCTCCTCACCACGTGCCAGCCTGACCTGACCGGCCCCCTGGAGTCCGAACGCACGGCGGCAGAATCGCCTCCAGCAGCTGCAAAGTCGGCTCCGCCGTCCGAGACTCTGATGTACGTGACGACGGATCAAGATGGCGGTAGCGTGGCTGTGATCGAGACGGCCACAAATACGCTCCTCGCTACGATCCCCGTTGGGGTGGACGGCACCTTTCTCCGTGTGAATCCAACGGACGTTGAGTTCACACCGGACGGTGCCTTCGCCTACGTCACCAACCAGAACCCGGGCCCGGCCATCGCGCTGATTGAGACAGCGACCAGCCAAGTGACCTCCATTCCGCTTCCCACTCTCGGAGGTGCCGGAAGCGTGTCTGTTACACCGGATGGCACTCACGCCTGGGTGACAGGATCTGTAGTCGGTGTGGCGGTCTACGAGACTGCGAGTAACGCCCTGGTGACCACGCTGGGCCTACCGGGCTCTAGGCCGGCGTTCACACCGGACGGAGCCTTCGCCTACATGCCCCTGCTTGGTGTGAGTGAGTTGGCGGTTGTTGAAACGGCCACGCACTCCGTAGTCGCGACGATTCCGACAGGCGCTCCCCGGGACGCGCTGATTACGCCTGACGGTCGCTTCGCATACGTCGCGTCATCCCAAGCTGGGCAGTCAGTAGTTGAGACCATCGAGATTGCCAGCAACACGGTAGTGGCGTCCGTGCCCGTTCCTAACAGCTCGAAGCCGCGCCTCGCGCTTACGCCCGACGGGGAGTTCTTGTGGGTGGCGAACCATTCAAACGCAGTGGCAGTGATTGAGACGGCCACGAACACGGTCGTGGCCACCGTCCCCGTAGGCGACTCGCAGGGGGACGTTGCCTTCACGCCGGACGGGGGGCGTGCTTACGTCTCACTCATCAATCTTGGCCAGGTGGTGGTTATAGATACGGGGGGCCGGACCGTAGTGGCCACGATCAACGTACCCGATGTTCCGGAGCAACTCGCCGCAATGCCGGTTCCTGCCACGAAGCCGGGGAACCAGAAGCCGGAGACCGTCCCTGTGAAGGTTTCTGCCTACCAGGACGCGAACGGCAACGGACAGTTCGATGTTGGCGAAGAGCGGGAAGGTTCGCTGATCCGCATTGAAAGCGAAACGGCAGGAAGCCTTACGCTCTCGGACGAGTGCCTCACTCCCTGTGAACTGGCGGTCCCGGTTATGACTGGTTTCGTCTGGCAGCTGCAGGAGCAGAACTGGGATCTGGTATCTGCCAGCCGGGACGGCAGTCCTGCTGAAGTCCAGGTGCGTCCGCCCGATGAGTCGGATCCAAGGACCTTTCATGGTGTCAGTCTCGAGCTGATCGCGGGCGATCCTGAACACGTGATCGTGTTTCAGAACCACCAGATCGTCAATCCCGATCGAATCTTGACTTTGCTCGAGGATGCGTGGGTACGTCAGCTCACCGGAAAGCTAGAGACAAAGAGCGGCGCGACCATCGATCGCCACTTCGATACAGCCGTAAGCAACCTTGAAGCGGGCAGATTCGACAAGGTAGACAAGGCGCTCGCCGACGCGGAAGCAGCTATCGGTGCGGACGAAGTGAGCGATCCGGTGCTTCTTGCGTATCTACAGCTAGTCGTTGACCACTGCCAGGTGCTTCTGGCAAAGCTTTTGGGCGCCTGATGGAAGGAGGAGTGAATCATGCGTGTGCGGGTATCAAAGCTGGGTGCCGCCCCGACTGCTCTGGCAGCCGTGTTCTTCTTCAGCCTCCCGGAGACTGTCCAGGCCCAAGACCAGTACCGGGCCTGCTACATACCGGAGGTCGGGGCCGTCTACCGGATTGGAGAGACCGGACTACCTGCTGACTGCCTTGATCCAACGCACGTCGAGTTCAGTTGGGACATGCTGCCGCAGTGTGCAGCAAGCGAGTTCCTAATCTTCGAGGGCGGCACCTGGGCATGCGTCGAGCTCGTGAGCTGGGCTGAGGGTGAAGGCTTCATACGGCAGGAAGGCGACCCGAGGTTACCTCAGTGCGCGGACGGGGAGACAATAGTCTTTCGAAACGATGGCTATGAATGCGTTTCGCTCAAGAAGCATCCGCCAAAGCTTGGCCCGTTGACGTGGGACATTTCTTGGGTGGAGCCGGGAGCCACTTACATTTCGGCTGAAGTATGCTGCTCGGTTGGCGGTGGAGATCTGATTACCTCTCTTTGCATCTCACATGGATACGACGAGTGGGGTGCCCCCCGACTCTCTTGCCAAACCCCACCACCCGCCAGCGATGTGTGCGCGTTCTTCGGTGGACGTGGATATGACGGAGTGCCACTCACGCCCTTTCCCCCGGACGCAGCTGGGGTCACTGGTGAGTTCAAGTGTGAGGATGACCGCGGGGGAATAGCGACATTACCGTTTGATGTATTCTTCTGCCAATCCATAGAGGAATGTCCTTGCCCCGATCCAAATATTCCTTGCTGGCCTGGTTGAGGCGGTATCGCTGGACTCCTCTCGGGGACATTGCTACTACTGGCGACGAAGCCGCACAGACTCGCTTGCAGATCGAACTGGAGAGTGCGTAGCGTCCGCTTCACGCCGGGCGATTCGCTATGCTCGCACGGCGGCGGGCGGGATGCTAAGTTTGATTCCGAATAACTGGGCTGTCCGTTCCCCCCTGATATGCTCATCCGGAGGCTCGCTCGTAACACCTAGAGGGTTGCTGCGCTGGAAAGATTCCGCAGCCACGACCGCTCACGGAGACGGAGGGGAACAATGATCGGAATGGATTTCGGGAGCTTCCTGGTCCTCCTCATCATCAGCGTGGTTGTATCCGGCATCCTGCACTACGGACTGAGATTCTATGTACGGCCGGGAGCGGTATCATTCCTCTCCAAGGTCGTGATCGGTTGGGTAGGTGCGTGGCTTGGCTCGCCAGTGTTTGGCCACTGGTGGGAGGGTCTCAACTACGGGCAGGTGTACTACGTTCCAGCCATTCTCGGCTCGCTGGCCATTCTCGTACTGGCGGTGGATCTAGTGAAGACGTGTGGGGCGGCCTGCATGCCGGGCGAGGCGGTCGAGAAGGAGACGGTTCAGTTCTAGCTGACTCCGCGGCTGAGTAGCACGCCGGGCGCTTTGCTCGCACGGCGGCGGGCTGCTACGTTGTGGGCTGCGGCCCCTCGCTCGATGGGGCTTTCTTTCGTTTAGCCGGCGTCCCCCCTCTGGCTCAACCTCAAGGCCTAACACAGATTGGCCACAATGAAGGTTAAGGGCTGTCTCGCCGTCCTCGTTCTCGCTGGGTTTGCCTTCGGCTGCGACACCGGTGCGCTG
>JBDGXC010000078.1:0-4382 GCA_039584815.1 Gemmatimonadota bacterium | reverse complement strand
CTTCACTATACGATTCTCTTCATCGGCTTCGGTGTAGCGCTTCACACGGCCGGCATCGATCTGACAGCCTTGTTCGCGGCCGGCGCCATCTTCGGAGTAATCGTCGGGTTCGCTATGCAGAACATCGCGTCGAATTTTGTGTCCGGGGTGATCCTGCTGTTCGAGCGGAGCATCAAGCCGGGGGACATTGTCGAAGTCGATGGTCGCCTCGTGACCATCAAGGAACTGAGCATCCGGTCCACCATCGCGCGGTCGCTCAACGAGGAAGACCTGATTATTCCGAACTCCGCCCTCGTCCAAGCGACCGTGAAGAACTACACGCTACGGGACTCGCTATATCGGATCGATGCGCCAGTCGGAGTGATCTACGGGTCGGACATGGCCGTGGTCCGATTCAGCCTGGAGAGGACGGCCACGGAGATCCCATGGCGCTCTCACAAGGTCGAGCCCGTCGTACTGATGAAAGAGTTCGGCAATTCCTCCGTGAACTTCATCGTCTCTGTCTGGATCGAGAATCCATGGCAGCTACGAAAACTCCGCTCGGACCTCAATGAGGCGATCTGGTGGGCGCTCAAGACGGCCGGCGTCACGATCGCCTTCCCACAACTCGACGTGCATTTCGATCCGGAGATTGAACGATCGATGGCGGCACTGGTGCGGACGTAAGAAGCGGAGTATCCCGATGAAGATGCTGGACTGGAACAGCTTGGCCAGCGGTCGCCGCGGCCTCCGATATCATCGGAGAAGACCACCTCCGGGTGCCATGCCGGGAACGCTGGTCGTCGACAGCGAGGCTCCGCCGCCGCGGCTGACGGCGCTGGCGTACGGACCCGAGGCCTACGCCGAGGAGGAAGTGAGAGGCCTCCAGCGGCTGGACGAGCTCTCGGAGGAGTGGCCCGTCGTATGGCTGAACGTGGACGGCCTCGGTGACGAGGCCCTGCTCCGAGCGATCGGTGAACGACTCGGCCTGCATCGACTGGTCCTCGAGGATGTGACCAACCTCGGCCAGAGATCCAAATCGGAGCTCTACGAAGACCGGCTCTTCATAGTCCTGCGGATGCCAACAGACGAAGACGCAGACACGGAGCAAGTGAGCCTGGTTCTGCAGCAGGCCCTCTTGGTGACGCTGCAGCAGCGTTCCGGAGACTGCTTCGAGCCCGTGCGCGATCGGATTCGGCATAGCAAGGGCAAGATCCGCCTCCGGGGTGCCGACTACCTGGCGTACGCTCTCATAGATGCGGTCGTCGACCGCTATTTCCCGGTCCTGGAGGAAGCTGGCGACACTCTCGATGCGCTCGAAGATCGGGTCTTCGGAATACCGACGCCGGAGACACTGGCGCGCCTCCACTCCCTGAAGCGCGGTCTCGTGGCCCTTCGTAAAGCGATCTGGCCTCACCGCGAGATGCTCAACGGGCTGATGCGGGACGCTGGATCCATCTTTGCCGATGAGACCCAGCCCTATCTCCGGGACTGTTACGACCACGTGGTGCGGCTGATCGATCTGGTGGAAGCGCAACGGGAGGTCGCCTCGGACCTGCTGAATTCCTACCTGTCGATGGTGAGCAACCGTATGAACGAGGTAATGAAGGTGCTGACCATCATCGCCACGATTTTCATCCCGCTGAGCTTCATAGCCGGCGTCTACGGGATGAACTTCGATCCAACCGCGTCACCGTGGAACATGCCGGAGCTCGGCTGGGCGATCGGGTATCCCGCCGCCCTGATGCTCATGGGGCTCATCGCGGCCGGCCTGCTGATCTTCATCCGGAGGAGAGGCTGGTTCTGATCGAATCGCGCGTACCGAATTTCGTGGTTGGCGCCGAGCACTCCCTGGAGCCCGGAATCGTCGAGTTCTTCGACGAGCTGGCGAGCCGCGACGAAATGGGCTTCCGGATGCTGCTCGGCCGTGAGGCAATTCGGAGGCGTCTCCTCGTGAATGCTGGGAAGAGCTATTACGGCGGCAGGACGAAGCGCAAGAGGAGCGGCCTCGTGACGCTGCGAGCCATCGGCTGCATGATTCTGTTCCTCCTGGCCTGCTCACCGACCCTTCCGGTTCGTCTATGAGCGACCGCAGGTGTTCTGGTCTATATTCCTTCACCCCGCTCCTGAGTTCCTGTCGCTGGAGGGGACCCCTATGACAAAGTCGTGGCGTTTCGCGGAGCTGTACGGCTACGCGCTGTGCCTGATCACCGTCGTGATTTCGCGGGCTTGATCGATGCCGCGATGGACTACCAAGACCCGCTCCACTCGCAGCAGTGGCGCAGGTCGTCAGATCGCAGCCTCGCCTCCTTCGAGACCTACAAGCTGGATGTGCTGCGCTCATTGGATACGGCCGAGGGCGGCGCGGCCTGGGTTCCGAGCGAAGCAGAGATCCGGGCCATGTACGAGGCGGAATCCGACGATGCGATCGCCAAGGTACGCTCCAGCGCCAGCAAGCGGATCGTCATCGACGTGGTGCTTATCCTGATCAGTGCCGCACTCTTCCGCGTTCATTGGCGGTGGGTACGAGCGCTGTCCGGTTCCGGTGAGGAAGCCGGCTGACATCTGCTTCGTCATTCAGCGCCCGGTACCCGCCGGGCGCTTGGCTTTGCTCGCACGGCGCCGGGCGGAGACTCCTCGCATGCCGCCAAGAGCAAGCTCCAATCTGAGTGACTATACTCACTTACAGAACCGTGCCATAAGAATCCGAGGATACATATGAGACACATTCTGGCGGCTGTGATACTGCTCCTGGCGAGTGTCGCCTGCGGCGATGATACGATCACAGAGCCAGCGATTCCCGACATCAAGGGCGAATGGGTGGGTTCTTGGACGATTGTCGCGCAGGGGAGTGGACCCGACCAGACGACTATGGAATGCTCGGGCAGCATCAACGTCACCGGACAGACGGACCGCGAGTTCGAGGGAAACGTTCTTATCGATGGAGATCTTTGCTCCCTTCCGTTGATTCCGTTTGACGGCAAAGTGGACGAGGACGGAAGTCTTACGTTCACCCTCAACCTGGTCGGAGGCTGTAGCATCACCGAGGGAAGCTCGGACTTCATCGGCTCCGTCGACGGCGACAGTCTCGTCGTGACGAATAGCGTCTCCGCCGAGTGCGAAGGCGGCCCGTTCTCTCTTTCGACCAGCTTCGCCGGCAGTCGCGCCTCCTAGCAGACGTCCCCGCGGCGGCACACCGGGCGCTGCGCTTTGCTCGCAGGAAGGCCGGCGGATCACTAGATTAGCCTTGCTCGGCCTCCCCCTCCGATCCGCCACGAGCCGTACCCTACGGAGCGGCCATCTTGACTAGAGCGCCCGGTATCGTGCCGGGCGCTTCGCTTTGCTCGCACGGCGGCGGGCATGACATGCCGACCAGATGTAGGGAAGCTCATTCGGTGTTAGCTTGCCGGGGAACTCCCACCGGATCACCCGCAGCAGGACATACAGTCATGATCGAGTGCGCCAGGCGTGACGATGTTCGACCTATGTGCCCGCATTGCTCAACGGTACTGCGAACCGTGTGGTATCAGCAGCTTGCCGGCGTCATGGGCAAGCGATTCGTCTACTTTTGTGGTGCGTGCCACAAGGTGTTGGGCATATCCCATCGCAAGGGCTTCTGGATGGGATAGCGCTCGAAACGTGCGGACTCGTGGCGTCTAGGTTCCTGTCGGCGACGTTACGGGTCCCTGCACCGCGCGGTTTCGACTATGCGAAGCGTCTGTGGCTTGCTGCTCCGATCTGAGGTGCAGCAGATGAGGTGTGGTGAACGAAATCGCGCGAGTGGTCTGTAGCCGCTACGAGTAATCCCCCCTGCCACGAAGTCACGTCCGCGCCAGGGCGTCGCCCACGCGTTCCCAGAATCCAGCCGCGCTGGGCCGACATCTGCCTGATTCCGGCTCGTCTTCCCGCCCGGTATCGTGCCCCCGTTCTTGCAGAAAGCGACTGCTCCCGCGTGCCCTCACGTCTCGCTGACGCAGGCACCGTGAGCCGGATGGTTGCGCGTGTTCTAAGCGGTACTCGGTGCGGGGCTTGCGCTTGCGCATCGCCCGGACACCCTGGCGGACGGACGTCCGGCGGTTGGCATACCGCTTGTTGGCAATGGGGGGGGTGGTGGCGGTCTCACCGGGCACGGTGCGGCCGCGCGAAGGACGCCGCGAGCTGACGGGTGTGGGATCAGAAAGGTACCGAGTGGAGTGATCATGCGGGCCGCGTGATCCCCAAGAACTTAGGTCGTTCAGGAGGTTGGTCATGGATACGAGCTGGGTCCGAAATCTGACAGGATCCCTGCGATGGGGAACGGTCGCGGCATTGGTCGCTGTGGGCATCTCCTCGTGCGACGACGCCACCGGCCCCTCGCAAGGGTTCGGGGAGGACGTCTATTTCTTCGACGTCGAAGGGATGAT
>JBDGXC010000077.1:0-4423 GCA_039584815.1 Gemmatimonadota bacterium | reverse complement strand
GGTTGACGCCTGCGTGACCTGCCACATGGCGTTCAGCGAGGAAGCGGGCGGGCACACCGTTCACAACTTCATGCCCGACCAGGCGAACTGCGTGGCGTGCCATCCGGACATCGGAGACTATACCGGCTTCGATTACAGGGGCATGCAGACGCAGATTCACGGCAAGCTCGACTCGGTGGCGGTCCTGATGGGCTACGTCGACTGGGACACGCTCGAGCTGACGCTCAACGCGGACAACCTCGTGTGGACTCCCGAGGAGCGCGAGGCCCTGTATGGCGCCGTATTCGTCTACAACTCGCACAGCTTCGGAGTGCACAACCCGGACTACGCGAACTCGCTGCTGGACAACGCGATCACGCACCTTCTGTCACTGCCGTAAGGTTACCTGAACCCCGGCGCCCTCCATCGTGAGGGCACCGGGCCACAACGATGGTCCCCACCCGGGCGGAGGCCCTGAGACGCGGTGCGCTTCCGGGCTTCCGTCGTGTCCGTTCCCTGCGCTCCCGCCATGCGCCGGTGCGCTCGCACCATGCGCTCGTGCGCCTGCGCCCTGCCTGTGCTGCTTGCGATTATGCTGTAAAAATGTATATTATCATAGTATTCATAGGCTGAACAGCGCGAGTACCAGATGATCGACAGCGTAGACGTTCATATACTGACGATACTGCAGAGCGATGCCCGCACGTCCAACGCGGCGATCGCGCGGCACGTGGGGCTCACGCCGTCCGCCATCCTGGAGCGCATCCGCAAGCTGCAGGCGACGGGCGTGATCGCCGGCTACGAGGCCCGTCTCGATCCTGCCCGCCTCGGGCTCGGGCTGACGGCCTTCGTCTCGGTGGTCACCGACGAGGTGGGGGGCAATCTGGAGGCGGGACGCGCCCTGGCCGCGATTCCGGAAGTGCAGGAGGTCCACAACATCGCCGGCGAGGACTGCTACCTCGTCAAGGTGCGCGTGAAGGACGCGGAGGCGCTGGGCGAGCTGCTGCGCCACAAGATCGGCCCGATCGAGAAGGTGCGGCGCACCCGGACCACCATCGTGATGAGCTCGCCGCTGGAGGCGGGACGGCTGCCGCTCGAGCAGGCGCTGGACGGGAACGGAGGGGGAGATGGAGATGGGTGAGCGCGGGACGCGGGCAGGAGAGCCGGGCACGAGCTCGCTCGTCCTCGCCTTCGCGGCGGTGTACCTCATCTGGGGATCGACCTACCTGGCGATTCGCTTCGCGGTCGAGACCCTGCCGCCGTTCCTCATGCTGGCGGCCCGCTTCCTCACGGCGGGCGTGCTCATGTACACCTTCCTGCGGTTGCGCGGCGTACGGCGGCCGACGGCGGCGCAGTGGGGAGGCGCCGCGGTCGTGGGAGGGCTCCTCCTGCTGGGCGGCACCGGAGCCGTCGGGTGGAGCGAGCAGTGGATCCCGTCCGGGCTGGCGGCCCTCATCGTGGCCATCGTGCCGGTGTGGATGGTGCTGCTCGACTGGGCGGGCCCCGCGAGGCGTCGCCCCACGAGACCGATCGTCGCCGGCCTCGCGCTGGGACTGATCGGGGTGGCGGTGCTCGTCGGCCCGGTGGACCTGGCGGGCGGCGGGCGCATGCAGTTCATCGGTTCGGCGGTGGTCATCCTGGGGACGATGTCGTGGGCCACAGGGTCGGTGTTCGGGAATCGCCTGCCCCACCCGTCCTCGCCGTGGATGACGGCGGCCCTCCAGATGACGGCCGGGGGAGTGCTCCTGGGCCTGGCCGGCACGGTCGGGGGCGAGTGGGCGCGGGTCGATGTCGCGGCGGTGTCGACGCGCTCGGTGCTCGCGCTGGCCTACCTCGTGGTGTTCGGGTCGCTCATCGCGTTCGCCGCCTACGTGTTCCTGCTGCGTCACGCGAGCCCGGCGCGGGCCGGGAGCTACGCGTACGTGAACCCCGTGGTGGCCGTGTTCCTGGGCTGGGCCCTGGCGGACGAGCCGATCACGGGCCGCACGCTGCTCGCCGCGGCCATCATCCTGACGGGGGTGGCGCTCATCGTCGCGCGGCGATCCGGTCGAGCGCGAGCCCGGCCGGCCACGGCTCCATCGAAGGTCCGACGGCCGGCCGCTCTCGCCGCGGAGTCACCGTCCGCGCCGTGCGCCGCTTCCACGGCTTCCCTCCCCGCGAGCGCGAGTCACGCCTGAGGCGGGCGGATCGCGGTGCGGTTCCTCCTGACGGCTCTCGCACCCGACACCGTCTGGTGCACCCGGCGGTACACACAAACAAGAAAGACATATCATGGGTCTATTCAGGCGAAAGATGGGCAGGGCCAGACGTCACCCGATACGCATGTGGTGGCGCCGATGGCTGAATCACCGGTAGCACAGGGGATGTAGCTCAACCGGAAGAGCGACAGCTGTGCAGGCCACGGGCTGTCGTGTGGCGCCGCGCGCGCAACGCTTGCGCCCCGGGCGCCGCTGATCCAAATCACTCCATGACCTCTCGCATCACGTACGGTCTCGACGACCGCCCGCGGGTACGCGAGGCCCTGCCGCTGGGCGCGCAGCACATGGTGGCGATGCTGCTGGGCAACATCACGCCGCCCCTGCTGGTCGCCGGTGCGCTGGGGATCGTGACGGGCGAGACCGCGAGCCTCGTCCAGGTCGCCCTGTTCATCGCCGGAATCTCCACCATCGTGCAGTCCTATCCGATCGGGCCGATCGGCGGCCGCATTCCGATCGTCATGGGGACGAGCATCGCCTTCGTGGGGGCCAGCATCGCCATCGGGAGCCGCGTCGGGCTCGCCGCCGTGTTCGGCGCCTGCCTGGCGGCCTCCGTCGTCGAGGTGGGCATCGGCTTCGGGCTGGGCCGCATCCGGCGATTCTTCCCGCCGCTGGTGACGAGCATCGTGGTCATGCTCATCGGCCTGACGCTCGCCCCCGTTGGAGTGGACTACGCCGCCGGCGGCGTCGGCGCGGCGGACTACGGCTCTCCGACCAACATCGGGATCGCCGTCGTCGTGCTCCTGGTCACCCTCCTGCTCAACCAGTTCGCGAAGGGCTTCATGGCGCACGCGAGCGTGCTCGCCGGCGTGGCCGCGGGCTACGTCCTCGCGGCGGCGGTCGGGATGGTGGACCTGTCCGCCGTGAGCGACGCGGGATGGGTGTCGCTCCCCCGGCCGCTCGCCTGGGGGCTGTTGTTCGAGGCGAGCGCGATCCTCATCATGGCCTTCGTGTACGTGATCAGCGCGATGGAGACGATCGGCGACATCACGGGAGTCATGGCGGCCGCCGGCCGACCTCCCACGGATGCGGAGCTGAAGGGCGGCCTGGTGGCCGACGCCGTGTCGAGCGGCGTCGCCGCCGTGTTCGGCGCGTTTCCCACCACCTCCTACTCGCAGAACGTGGGCCTGGTGAACTTCACGGGGGTGGCGAGCCGGCACGTCACGGCCGTGGCCGGTGGCCTGCTCGTCGTCCTCGGCCTGTTCCCGAAAGTCGGCGCCCTGTTCGCCACCATCCCGCCCGCGGTGATCGGAGGCGCGGCGCTCGTCATGTTCGGGATGATCTTCGCCAGCGGCGCGGCGATCTTTTCCCGCAGCGTGCCGCTCACGCAGCGCAGCCTGGTCATCCTGGCCGTCTCCGTGGCGCTCGGGCTGGGCGTCGAGCTGCGGCCCGAGGCGCTGGCGGCGCTTCCCGAGGGGGCCCGGAACTTCCTGTCCACCGGCCTGGTGTCGGGCGGACTCGCGGCGCTCGTCCTGAACGCAATGCTGCCCGTGCGCGAGCGCGAGCCGGGAGACAGCGCGGACGGCGAGAAAGCCGGGGCAGAGTAGGGTCTCCCGTAACACCCTGATTGTAAAGCATACTTGACATCCCCGTCCGTCCGTCGCAATGTGTAAAGCGTACTTGACACCCGGAGGCCGGAGGAGACATGGGAGGCAAGGTACACAACCACGTGAAGGACCTGCGCAGCGCGCGCGGGTGGACGCAGGAGGAGCTCGGACGACGGGTGGGCGTGTCGCGGCAGAGCATCAACTCGATCGAGCGCGGCCGGTACGTCCCGAGCCTGCCCCTGGCCCTCGAGTTCGCGCGCGTGTTCGAATGTCCGACGGACCAGATCTTCGAGCTGGAGGAGACCCGATGATCATCAGCACCATGAAGGAGAACATCGACGAGCGATTCCTGACGCACCGCCTGCGCGCGACCAGCCTGGCCGGCGTGGTGGGCGGACTTCTCGCCAGCCTTCTGTTCGTGTACTACTACTTTGCCGAGCACGCGCCGCGGTGGGACCTGCTGGCCGTCGCCGTGGCGATCGCCGCGGTGAAGATCGGAGCGCTGGCGTACTTCCGGATGACCTACTGAGCGACCCGCGGAAGAGTCCGGGAAAAGGAGAAGGGCGGCGGAGCGAGAGCTCTGCCGCCCTTCGGGTTTGTAGGGGAGCGCTCTCTGGGTTGAGAGCGCTCACCCGGGGTTGG
>JBDGXC010000076.1:0-4637 GCA_039584815.1 Gemmatimonadota bacterium | reverse complement strand
AGACGCGCAACGTGGTCACGCAGGTGCACAACGCGTGGCACCCGCAGATCGTCCACGAGATCCATCAGCACGGGTCCACGGCGAGCCGCTTCTTCATCCCGCCGTGGCTCGATCCGATCGAGCCGAACGTGGATCCGATGCTGGTCGCCGCGACGAACGCGCTCGGGACGGCCATCGCGTGGGACATGCAACGGGAGGGAAAGACAGGCGTCGTCGTGCATTCCGGTTACGATGCGTGGAGCCCCTCCCGGGCGTTCCAGCACTATCACGGAGGCGTCCGCATCCTCAGCGAGACGGCGAGTGCCCGACTGGCGAGCCCGGTGGAGATCCTGCCGCAGGAACTGCGAGCCACGGACGGGGATGGGACCGGAGGACGTTCCTGGAACCAGCCAGCCCCGTGGACGGGGGGTCGCTGGGCCGTGGCGGACATCCTGGAGTACATGGAATCCGGAGCCATGGCTCTGTTGCGGAGGTCGGCCGCGGATCGCGTAGCGTGGCTCGAGAGCTTCGTGACCGTGGGAGAGCGGGCGGTGGCAGGCTGGTCCGAGTGGCCCGAGGCCTGGGTGATTCCGGCGGGCCAACCCAACGTCGCCGGGGTGGCCGAGCTGCTGAGGATCTTCCGTACGGCGCAGGTGGAGGTGCACGTCGCGCGGTCTGAGCTCCGGGCAGGCAGGGACTCGTTTCCGGCCGGGAGCTTCGTGGTCGACATGCACCAGCCGTACGGTTCGTTCGCACAGGCCATGCTGGACCCGGAGGCCTATCCCGGAGAGATGGAATATCCCGGCGGCCCGCCGCGTGAACCCTACGACGTGACCGCCCACAACCTTCCACTGCTGCTCGGATTCCGGGCCGTGGCCCTTGAGCGGGCCCCGGAGGGCGACCTGGAGATGCTACGCGAGCTCGCTCCCGCTCCGCGAATGCGTCACCCCGGCGTGTCCGGGAAGAGCGGACTCCTCGTGGGCCTGTATCAGTCACGCGTGCCCTCCAGCGACGAAGGATGGACGCGCTGGCTTCTGGATCGATACGAGGTCCCCTACCAAACGCTGCACGATCACGAGATCAAACAGGGAGAACTCGTCGACCGCTTCACGGCGATCGTTCTTCCATCCATTGACGCCGAGACCCTGGAGGAAGGCTGGTCGCCGGGCACGATGCCGGTGCAGTACACTGGCGGACTGGGCACGGAGGGCGCGCGTGCGCTTCGCCAATTCGTGGAACAGGGCGGAACGCTGGTAGCGCTAGGAGCCTCATCAGCCTACGCGGCGGACCGGCTTCGTCTTGCGGTCACCGACCGTCTGCACGGACAGGTCCCGGAGGTGTTCTACGCACCCGGGGCCATGGTGACGCTGCATGTCGACACGACCACGGCGGTCGGTGCGGGCATGCCGCCTGAGACCGCCGGATGGATCCAAGGGGGACATGCGTTTGATCTCCCGGCCGGAAGCGAAGGGATCCGCGTCGCCTCATTCGGGACACGACCACTGCTCCTGAGCGGCTGGGTGAACGGGATCCCGTTGTTGGCCGGCGCCGCTGCCGTAGTCGAGTTGAAACTGGGCCTGGGTCGGGTCGTCCTCTTTGGGATCCGTCCGCAATACAGGGGCCAGTCCCTCGCGACGTTTCCTCTGTTGTTCAACGCCCTGCGGCGCCGACCGTAGCGCCATCGCAGGTTCTTCGAGGCGCCGATCGATCGCACCTCGTCACGGTTCCGATAAGGAGATCGGGGCCGGGTTCTTGGGCAACCGCACCTTCGCCAGGCAGCCGGGGCCGTCCGTGCGATTGTACAGCCGCACCCTGCCGCCGTGTGCCTCCGCGATCTGACGACACAGCGCCAGGCCGATGCCTGATCCCTTGGGCTTGGTCGTGAAGAAGGGGACGAACAGATTCGCCGTCTGAGCGAGCCCCGGGCCCTCATCTCGCACCCAGACTTCCACATGACCGTCCGTGTCCGCCCACCCCACTCGCACTCCACCGCCGGTCTCGAGGGACGCGTCCACCGCGTTGTCCAGCAGGTTGATGAGAAGCTGATCGAGCTGGTCACCGTCGGCCTCGATTCGTACGTCCACCCCGTCCTGGACTTCCACGGACAACCGGGATTCGAGACTGACGACGCGACGAACCCAATCCTCGACACTGAGATCTCGTCTCTGAGGTGCCGGCAGCTTGGCTAGGCGGGCGTAGGACGACATGAACCTCCCGAGCGCCTCGGAACGGCCTGCGATGACGCGCAGGCCTTCGAGGAGATCCTCCCTGCTGCCCGACGCATCTGTCGATCGCTCCAGGATGGCCTCGAGGCTGCTGGCGATCGACTTGATCGGTGTGAGCGAGTTGTTGATCTCGTGACTCAGTACGCGGATGAGCCTCTGCCAGGCCACCCGCTCTTCCTCGCGGAGCACCTGGCTGAGATCTGCCAGGACGACCAGGCGATGCGGACGGGCCTCCCAGCGAAAGCTCCGACGCCGCAGTTCCCAGCGCCCGAGTCCGTCGGCCACAGCCACGTCCATCACCCGGGGTGTCTGCCCGGTCAGGCACTCCTCCAGACCCAGGTCGGCAGCGGTGCAGCCCAACACATCCACCTCGCGGCGAGCCAGCAGATCCTCGCCGGTGCGGTTGATCAGGCGCAGCCGGTCGCCGTCATCGAACGCGAACATGGCGACGTCGATCACCGACATTACGCGGGTCAACAGATTGGATGCCTCCAGAGCATCCAGTCGCTGGTCGTGAAAGGACTGAGCGAGCTGATTCACCTCGTGCAGGATGAGTCCGAGCGCGTCGTCCTTGGCCGGGGCGCGAGTTCGCAGGGAGTAATCCCCCTCCCGGAGCGCTTCCAGCATATTGGAAACGGCGTGCAGAGGTCGCACGAGGCGATCCCGCATGGCGAGGAGGAACCCGATCCAGCAGCCGAGCACGAAGACCGTGACCGTCCACTGCGTCCGGCTTGCGTGGTCTCCCGACCAGATGAGGATGAGGACGACGCAGACCGCCGGAATGCCGGACAGCACGGCCAGAAACGGTATGGCCCTCTGGTAGGTGAAGCGCTTGCGCAGCCGGCGCTTCCAGGAAAGCGGAATCATCCTGCCGGCCTCCTGCCGGGGACTTACGCGTGCAGTCCGTGCCGCTTCAGGCGACGGTACAGTGCGCTGCGGCTGAGCCCCAGGTCATCCGCCGCGCGGCTCACGTTCCCCCGGTTGCGCGACAGAGCCTTGCGGATGAGGATCCGCTCTGCCTCGTCGAGCGGAACCGTCTCGAGCCGGAGTGATCCCTCCGACGCCTGTCGAAGTCCCAGGTGTTCTACATCCACGTGGTTGTTCTCGGCGAGCAGAACCGCACGCTCCACCGAGTGGCGCAGCTCCCGCACGTTGCCTGGCCACGGGTGTCGGAGAAGGGCCTCCATGGCCGCGGAGGAAAACGTCATGTCGGCACTCCCGTACTTCGCGGCGCTGCGGCGCAGGAAGTGCGCGGCGAGCATCGCGATGTCCTCACGCCGCTCACGGAGAAGCGGCAGGCGGATCTCCACGGTATTGATGCGATAGAACAGATCCTCCCTGAACGTTCCGTCCGCCACCGATCGTTCCAGGTCCGAGTTCGTCGCGGACAGGAGACGCACGTCGACCTTCCGGGTCTTGGACGAGCCCACTCGCTGCAGCTCCCCGGTCTCGATCACGCGCAACAGCTTCGCTTGCTGTGCAAGAGGCACGTTTCCGATCTCGTCGAGGAACAGCGTGCCGTGACCGGCCAGCTCGAAGTAGCCCACGCGGTCCGCTTTGGCGTCGGTGAACGCTCCCCGGACGTGACCGAACATCTCGCTCTCGAACACGCCTTCCGAGAGTCCGCCGGTATTCACGGTGACGAGAGACCGCTCGGAGCGCAGGGAGCGAAAATGAAGCCAGCGAGCCACGACCTCTTTTCCTGTGCCCGGTTCGCCGGTGATGAGCACGTTGGCGTCCGACGGGCCGACACGCTCGATGAGGCGCAGGACCGGCTGCATGGCGCGGGACTCGGCGATCATCTCCGGTACGTCCGCGTCCCGGAGCATTTCGTTCTCTGCCTCCAGGAACTGGACTTTCCGAACCGCACGCACGAGCTCGAGCTGCGAATGGATCGTCGCCAGCAGGCGGTCGTTGTCCCAGGGCTTCTCTATGTAGTCCCGTGCTCCCCGGCGAATGGCCTCGACCGCACTCTCGATGCTTCCCCACGCGGTCATCACGATGATCGGGAGCGTTCCGTCGAGGGCCTGGATGCGCGGAAGCAGATCGAGCCCCTCCCTGCCCGACGTCGTGTCTCGCGTGTAATTGAGATCGAGGAGAAGCACGTCGAAGTCATCCAGCTCGAGCAGCTCGATGACTTCCGACGGCGAGGCCGCCGTCGCGATCTCGAAGCCCTCGCCCTTGAGCAGCAGCCGGAGCGCCGCGAGGACGTCCGGCTGATCGTCGGCGATCAGTATGGACGGCCGGTAGTCATCCACGGGTCAGGCCGACTCCACGTTCCCGTGAGTCGGAGCCTCCACCGTTTGTTCTTCCACGATACGTCCGTCGAACAGGTGGATGGTCCGCTCGGCGTACCTGGAGTAGCGAGGGTCGTGGGTCACCATGAGGATGGTGGACCCTTCGGCGTGGAGCTCCTTGAGGAGGTCCATGACG
>JBDGXC010000075.1:0-5616 GCA_039584815.1 Gemmatimonadota bacterium | reverse complement strand
CATCACGGAACTGGGTCGCGTTGAGCACGTCGGGCCGGGCGGCGACGTTCGAGCCCGAGATGTTGCCCGAGTACGTGACGCGCGCACCACTGGTTGCTGCGCGCCTGCCGGTCGTCGTCTCGATCAGCACAACCCCGTTTGCACCCTGAGATCCGTAGATGGCCGTCGCCGAGGCGTCCTTGAGGACGGTGAACGACTCGATGTCGTCGGGATTCAGAAAGTTCATAGGATTGCGCCCCGACGACAGTCCCCCGCCCACCGGTATGATCACCCCGTCAATCACGTACAGCGGTTCGTTGCTGGCTGTTACCGATGTGCCGCCCCGGATCCGGATCGAGATACCGCCTCCCGGCTCGCTGCGATTCGCCTCGGTCACCTGAACCCCGGCCACCTTGGCCCGGATCAGCTCCTCGGCGCTGACCATGCGACCGGTGTTGAACGCCTCGGACGGGACCTGGGTCACCACGCCGGTGAGGTCCCGCGTCTCTGTCTCACCGTAGCCCACCGCCACGATCGGGGCCATCTCCAGCGGCGCCACCGACATCCTCACATCAACTTCGGTTGTCGTTCCGACCGTGACCGTGACCTGCGTCTCGAACGGGCGATAACCGAGGAGCGAAGCGGTTAGCGTGTGCACCCCAGCCGGCACGTTCTCCACGATGAAGTACCCCTGCTGGGCACTGAGGACGGTCTGGTCGGCGACTGTGATCGTGACGTCGTTCAAGGCGGCCATCATGGTGTTGTCGACGACGAAACCCCTGATTTCACCGGTCGCCTGCGCTTGGAGCTGACCGGCGCACGCAACGGTCGCTGCGAGCGCGATCAGCAAGTGTCTGACGCTTCTCGGGTTCATTGGCGAGCCTCCAGTTCTTGAGAGGTTCGCCTGAGATTCGCAAGCGCCCGCTGGGCCGCATGCATGCCTCACCGTATGGAAGTGTGGGGTTGTTCGGATATTACGGCGGCCGGAGGTGGCGCGCAAACCCCCGGAATTCCGACTGGGTTACCGGACGAATCAGCGGTCCCGACTCGGCACTTGGTGCGCGTCAGCCTGCCTCGAGAAGCACCCCGCGGGAAGCTGCGGAGGGACGTGCGCCCTTCAGCCGGCCGGCCGCCGCGCCACCAGCATCCACTGCCGTCGGCCGCGGCCGCTAGCGGCGAACTCCGGCTCGCGCACGAGCACCTCGAATCCGGCCTCCGTCAGGTCACGCTCGACGAGGTCCAAGCCTATTCCGTGCCCCGCCGTCTGGTGAGCGCGTGAGGTGGACTCGTCGTACGGTGCCAGATCGAGCACCACCAGGCGCCCTCCCGCCTCGAGCGACTCGAACGTGCGAGCCAGCATCGACTCGTGCTCCGTCATCTCGTGGTAGGCATCCACCATGAGCGCCGAGCTCAGCGATTGCGCGGGCAGGTGCGGGTCGTCCACCTCTCCTTGAACGACCACGACGTTCGCGAGCCCCTTCTCTTCTATCAGGCGCCGCATCTGGGATAGCGCAGTCTCACTGATGTCCACTCCGTAGACCCGACCGGTCGGCCCGACTGCCGCCGAAAGGTGCGGCAGGAAGTAGCCGCTCCCGGCCCCGACGTCGGCTACGCGGCTCCCGGAGTTCAGCGCAAGGGCCGCCAGCACATCCGGCACCCGCTGCCGCGTGTCCCGACCCGACTGGGCCTGGGCCGGCGCGGACAGCGCGAGGGCGGCGAGAGTGAGCACGGCGAGGGCCCGGGCAAGCGACGGGGCATGCATACGCGCTCGGAGGGCATGACCCCGGGCGGCCGTACGCGCTCGGAGGGCGGACTCCAGTCTCATCGAAACCTCCACGCTGGGTCGGAGAGGCACTTCATCGTCCTCATCGGTCAAACACGTGACGCGCGAGGGTCGTTCGGACCGTGCGCCTTTCGGTGAGACTGTGTCGGTTTCCGTTTGAAGGCTCAGACAGAACTTCGCGAATGTGGTCTGAAGAGGCCATTTGATGGCCCAGTACCCGTTTGAGGCCCTGTTGTTTTCGGGAAGATATCTTCCCGAAAACTGAATGTGAGATTCACGACACCCCAGAAGGATGGCTCGAGAATGCGACGCAATGGATCGATGCTCCATCCTATCGACCGGGCGATCATTCGGATCCTCGACCAAAGGATGGCGCTTGGATCCGAAGGTGTACACGGCTACGAGCTGGCCCCTCTCCTGGCTCGCAGCACCGAGCACGGCACCCACGGAAACGCGGGCGGTCTCAGGTCGAACGGCACCGTCTACAAGGCCCTCTATCGCCTCAGCCGCTGCCGCGCCGTCGTCAGCCATTGGGAGGATGCCGATGTGGCGCTGGAGGCGGGTCGGCCGCGGAGACGGTACTACGTTCTCACGGAGAACGGGCTTGCCCGTGCCCGGTTGCTCGACAGAGGCGAGCGGCTGCGCGCGTACCTGGCTCGAGTGCTATCGACGCCCGAGTGGTGAGAGTCTGATGAGGCGTGTTCGATTCGGACGGACTCGCGCGGGTTCGCCCTGCCACCCCTATCGTGACGCGAACGGCCGGTCCTTCAGCCGGCGCAGGGCTCCGTGCCGGTGCGCAGTACGCAGCCAGCGAATCGTACCGATGGCGGTATAGAGCAGTGGTGGAACCATCGGTCGGCTGAGGAGTGCCTGCGCCTCCGGGGGTGCCGGTCGCCCCGCGATGAGCGCTTCGGCGGCGAGGTCGAGGGCCCGGGTCACGTGCCGCGCGCGGCGGCCGAGCTCCGCGAGCGGCCGCCCGGCGATGGCTTCCCCGCCGCCCAGGCCGAGCCCGCCGGTCCACGAAAAACCCGCTTTGCGCGCGAACACTCGGCAGATGTCGAGCGCGGTCCTCGTCTGCTCCCACTCCGGGAAGCCGCAGTTGACCAGGGCCAGCAGGCGGACCTCGGCCCGCGGCGTCGGCCCCCGGCGATGCTCGGCGATCCGCTCGAGGCACCGGGTGAGCAGGTACGGCAGGCTGTCCACGTACAGCGGCGTCGCGATCACCAGCACGTCGGCCTCGTCCACCGCCTGCAGCAATGACCTTTCCTTGTCCGGCCTCTGGCAGCGGCTGACGTGGAATGCGCGCGTCCGTATGCCGTTGTCCGCGAGACGCCGAAGGACGTGGCCTCCCAGGACTTCGGACGTGCTCGTGCCCCGCGGCCGGGCGCTCCCGATCAGAAGGACAGCTCGCCGGCCGTTCACGCTACCCTCCGGGCGAGGCTCCGAAGCACCGGCTGCAGGTCGTCCTCCAGCCGGCCGCGCGTGGCCGACGGCGGAAGGTTGACGGGGAGGACGCTCGCCGCATGGGCCGGTGAGTCCATGTTGCGGGCGTTCCGCGCGACGAGCGTACGGAAGATCCGCTCTTCCTCCAGGTCCGGTTCCGACGTGATCCCCACTACGGCTAGGGACGGATAGCTGCGGTACCGAGTCCGGTGGTGGACTTCGCCCTCGATCCGGCGAAAGAACGGCGAGACCAGGCCGATCATCCGGTCCAGCGCCTTCTTGATCTCCGAGGAGTAGCCCCCGAAGGTCACTCGCGTCAGACACACCGTGAGGTCGCTCGCGATCATCGCCGCGGCGATCTCACGACCGGCGTCCCCATCCGTCTTGCACAGACCCGGTGAGCGTGTCCAGCACTCGAAGCATCCCTGACAGAACGCGAGCGGGATGTTCCGAAGCTGGAAGTCACGCACGTGGATGCGGCGCTCGAGGAGGACCGTCAGCAGGGACTGCTCGATCGGATTCAGCGTTTCGTCACCCGGCAGGGCGCCGTTCAGCAGGACTGCCCGGTGAATCGCCGAGGAGCGTGTGGGCTCCAGCGTCGGGGCCGGGAGATCGTACATGAGTCAGGCCTCCATCGGAGGCGAGGCAGGGTACCGTCAATGTCCGTGTCGGCGTCCCCGCTGGCAAGGAGGGCGGCCGATTCGGTCGCCCAGGAGCAGCGCTAGTTCCCCGCACCTCCCACCGCCGTGGCCTCAACCCGCCTCAGCCGCTCCGTCGTCGACCAGCGTCCGTACTGGTCCGCCGCGAAAGCGGCTCCGGCTCCCGGTACCTCCTCGATGCGACGAACGAGCGTGGTGTCGGCCTCCGCGTCCGGATCGAGGTGAAGTTCATAGTAGCCGCGCGAATGCAGGATCACGGACCGTTCCTTTCCCGCCACCGGAAGCGGGGCCGCAAACGATACGTCCCCCCAGTCCCCGGTGAGAGGCATGTCGTAGTACAGATTATCTGTCGAGGAGAGAAGCGGCAGCAGGTCGGTCCCGTCTGCGCTCCGCGCCTGCCGTGGCGCCACTCGGGTCACCGGGAGAGACGGCCCCGTGTCGTACGTGACGCCGAAGGAGTTCAGGGCCCAGAAGCCTCGCGGTGGCTCGATCCGGATCCGGAGCATCTCGCCGGTCGCTCGGCTGATATCGAGCGGCACGACGCGGTCGTGCGCGATCAGCGGACCCTCCCCGCGCAGCTCGCCGCGCATTTCCCACCCAGTCGACTCCTCCACGTAGATGCGAAGCACGTACAACTGTTCGCGGAGATTCCACGTGTGAAGCTCGGCCAGCGCACCGGGATCCGCATCGAGGCGATCGAACCAAGCAACCGTCCCGTCGGACCCGCGGAGTTGCACGAACTCGCGGATCATATGCGATCCCCAGAGCCCGGTCGCGGCGTTGACGACGAGCCGGGCCCGAGGGGCCTTCGGGTTCCGGGGAAAAGTGAGCACTATATCCTGGTACAGATCGCCCTCGGCGTCCGGCACGGCCATCGGCTCCCACACGAGGCGGTCCGTTGCCTCCAGCCACACAAGGAGATCACGGCCAGCGCCGTCACGTGCCGCGAGAGGTGGGTGTCGGCCTTCGACTGAATAGAGGTTCCCCTCAGTATCGGCCGCGACGAGGGTGCCCGGCTCGTGGTCGACCACCCACAACTCCATCAGATTGGTGTGCTGCGTCTCGTACACCTCGTTCGTGATCCGCAGGCGATACTCGCCAGCGTCCGCCGTCAGGTGTTCGAGCGGCGAGTAGTCGTCGCGCTCCAGCCCGCTGGTGATAGCCCCCCCGAACGGCTCGGCGTCGAGCACATACGCCTCGCCATCCCAGGAATACACGAAGGGGCAGGATTCCTCTACAGGCCGCGGCTCGGGCTCCGGGGTGGCAGCGGCGGCTACTATCAGTAGTCCTAACGTGATGCCGGCTACCAGAGCGACCGTCGCCACCGTGTTCCCTTCCCGACGCTCCACGATCACCCGGTCCGCGTCCTCCATGGCCACGACCACGTAGTCGCCACCGATGCGGGCATACAAGCTGTCGCTCTTCAGGTGGGCTCCCGGATCGTCGAACTCAAGCGACTCGCCGTCCCGGGTGGTGACCCCCACGATCTTCTCCCGATTCGCCGCGGTGACCGGAACCGACTCCGGTGACACTTCCGTGCGTACCGCCTTCGTGCAGCTGACGAGTGAAGTGAGGAAAGTCAGGCCGACCAGCAATGTGCCGAGGGGGCGGCGAGCGTCTGGGAACAATGTGTGCATCGACATGGCGGCACTCAGAGACAGGGACCGCGGCGGTTCAGCACAGTCGGCGGGGGGATGGACTGGCTTGTGCACAAGCCGCTCGTCCGGGGGGCCCGTTCAATATCTGTCAAGT
>JBDGXC010000074.1:0-5967 GCA_039584815.1 Gemmatimonadota bacterium | reverse complement strand
CGGGCTGTCAAAGAGAATCGCCCGAGACCAGTTGCCGGGCGCTCGTAGCTCTTTGCAAAGCTACGCGCCCGGCGCAAAGTCGGAAAACACAAACTGATAGACCTGCTGTTGAGCATCGTACTCCGCCCGAAAGGCCCGCGGATATGCCCCGGTCATCCCAGGGATGCTAGGGATGGGCAGATCGAATGAGCGCTTCTCCAACAGGAGCGAGCGTGTGAGCATGGGTTCGATGAAGATCGGCGTGCCGTGATAGTAGCCGATGACCATGCTCCCGCGAAACGTGTCCGTGCTCTCAAGCTCGGAGGTCAACAAGGAATGCATACCCATTTGCTGAACACAAAGGCCGATGAGGGTGCTCACGCCGGCCATCTCGGCCAGCGGAGGTGGCAATATCACGTCGGGCAAACTGTAGCCTGCGGGCATAACGGACGGCTTGGTCTCATCGGTGCAGTCAATGGCGGACCGCTCCGCGGGCGGGATCGTGTAGAAATGGAAGTCGAAGTGCGGCGTCAGGTATGGACCGGGCGGGTGTCCATGGGCTTCCCAGAACACTGTGAGTTCCGTAAGGCCAGCCTGCTGTTGGGCCGATTCCGGCATTCTCAACGTGGCGGTCATGCGCGCCCAGGTGCAGAGCTGCGCCTGGTATGCATCTGCGCACTCGCCCTTCACTTCGACAACCGGGACTTCCTTCGCGCATGCACACAGGACGGTGGCAAGCACCGCCAGACCACTGGTGAAGTAGTATCGGGGCATCGTGCTCCTCCTTGAGAGAAGGCCGAGGCAATCACGGAGGCCGGGCGCTGGTGCGTTAGCTTAAGCGGCCTGCGGTCCTCCCAAGCCTCTATTCAGTAAATCTTGTCGCGTGACTGAATCTCAACGTAGCGGTTGTAGACCTGCTGCCACCTGAGCGCCTCGAACACTTCCGCCTCGAACGCCGCCTGCCAGCTCTCACTCGCGTGGATGACATCGTAGTCGGCCTGGCTTGGCCAGTCTCCCTCCCAGAGGTAGGCGTACTCCCCGGTCTGCTCACTCGTGACCTTCCAGAGAACTGTATCCGGCTTCCGGATACCCAGCCTCGGCCACAGCAACGTTGAGCTTCCCGAGCGCCTCGGCCACGTCTGCCTCCGACACGTCGGACGGCAGGTTGAGATGATGGACGGACTTGATGGCCGGGCCCTCCTCACCCGTACTGGCTGTGGCGAAGCCCACGGCACGCCGTTCATTCTACTCCAAGGATAATCAAACCGATCCTTAAGTCGAAGGGAGCCCAAGCAGCCGCGCCCCTGCGCGACACGCCTCAGACGGACGTGAAAGAGCCCCGGTCGGGGCTCTCGCTCTGTGGTTCACACCTCTTTGTCGTCCATACCGGGAGGGTACGGGCATGGATCAACGGGGCCTCAACAGCGGGACGTCTAATGCCTGCCGCGTCTGCTCCAGGCGCTTGTCAGGGAGACCCGCTACCGCTGACTCTTGGCCAGCAACCGCAGCACCTCATCGATGAGCAACGCCAGTTCCTCGAGTTCACTCGCCGCCCAGTCTTCGTTCCAGGCTTTGGCGGCAAGGAGGTTCTCGAAGGTCGCGTCGCCGAACAGATTGTCGTAATCCGCCATTGCGGGCGGATCGCCAAAGTCAGTATCCGTTTCACTCTCGGTCGCGAGAGCCTCGGTCAGTGAGACACGCTCCCACAGAAAGGGCATGTAATGGTTCTGCACGTCGCGGAAGATCCACTGTTCTTCCTCTCTCGCATCCTGAAGCACGCTGGGCCACGACCCGAGCGCGTAGCGAAGGGAGTCGTCACGAATGAGCGCAAGCTCCCCTGACGCGGACACTGCGGAGAATACGCCCTGGATCGGATCGAAGGAGCCCGCCTGCATCAGCGATCGATAGACCATCGTGTCAAGCGAAGCCCGCGGTGGACGCTCTGCCCTGCCTCGAGACACCTCGAGAAGGTGCAGGGCGATTCGCGAGCGTTCCTCATGCCCCCCTTGCATGTACGCCAGTCTATCCTTGTTCTGCTCGAACTCCGACGCGAGATCGGCGAGGATCGACTGCTCTCGGTCCCTTTCCACTTTCCCGTCCCACCAAGCGTCAATCGCGAAAGCCAGGAGGATGCTACCGACGATAGCGGCGGCTTCGGGAAGGAGCCTAGACCATTGAGTGGTTTTCGACGTCATTTCTTCCCACCGTCAGAGGGGAACTTTCTAACGGCCAGCGTATGAGCTGCGCGCCTTCCAAGTTGATTGCTCCCAGTGGCCACCGCGTCTTCCCCAGTCGCGGGTCAGCCCACACCTTCGCCGCAAACCCACTCAGTCGACCATCGCAGCCTGCTCAAGGGCCTCCCGCAACTCGCGAACGGCGACCTGAAGATCCTGCACTCGGATCATTCGGTTCCGCTTGTAGAGGTAGGCTCGCATCCCAAGGTGGCTGAACTCTCGATCGTGCCGGATCCTGCCGAAGTCGATGCCGAAGCGATCGCCGGAAGGCAAGCCACGTTCGACCTTCACCGAGTCCGGATACATACCCCACATTCCGAGATTCCTGTGGAAATAGGGGTCTCCGAGCATCAGCGTGAAGCCGTCTTCAATCTGGATAAGCCATTCCTGGGTTTCGTCGACTGTTCGTATGAAGGACGACAACGCAACCCTCAACGATTCGTCTCTGATCAACCGAAGGCTCCCCGAGGCCATCATCTCCTGCAGGAGTCCATCTGCGAGGGGAGCCGTCGGAGATGACCATGCGTCCATCCACCACACACCGACCGAATCCGCCGGAACAGGAGTGTCCGAGTCGATGAACTCAAGGAGGCTGATGGCGCTGGACAGTTGGCTCTCCTCCAGCTCCAGCCAACCAGTGACGCCGGTGTCCATCTCCCGGAAGTCAGCCGCCAGTTGAGCGATGTACTGCTGCTCAAGTCGGCCTTCCTGAACACGGTCCCACCACGCATCGGCAGTTAGCGCGAGCAGAATAGACGTGACGATCACGATCCCTTCCACGATCATCCGCGACCAGTGCCCGCGTTCCGCCATTACTGAATCGCTCATCGAAGTCCGTACTAAGTCTGATTCGACGGCCGCCCGTAGGTCGAAATCACAGACCAGGTGCGACCTACCGTGAACTGCCGTGCCTCAACTGATAGTCGGACAGGCATCCGGGAACAGTCAAGGAAAGCCCACCCGCCACTCGCTTCAGACGGACGTGAAAGAGCCCCGGTCGCGTCGGATCAACGGGCTATCGGCCAGCTCGAGTCTAGGGGGACGGCGGCACGTATGGATCCGGCGCACCCGTCGGAATGGGCGGAAACGCACGCAGAGAAGCGACGTGCTCCTCAAGCTGCGGGAGCGCAGCCCTCAGCACCCAGGTATTGGGGAACAACACGTTGTCCCTTTCCTGCGGATCGGCCAGGAGGTTGTAGACCCTGGGCATCGTGTACTCGCGCAGGATCGACGACCAGTCGTCCTGCTCGTTGAAGTGGACTTTCCAGTTCCGCCACTTCACACCGAAGACGTCGTTGCCCATGTAGACGACGAAGCCCTCGCGCCCAGACTCGTCGGTCTCACCGAGGAGGAAGCGGGACACGTCGATGCCGTCGATCGGCCGGTCGTCGGGCACGGTGCCCCCGGCAAGCGCAGCGAACGTGGGGAAGAGGTCCATCGCATGGACCGTTTCGTCACTCGCTCGGCCCGCCTCGATACGGCCCGGCCACCGAATCACGAACGGGACCCGTAGAGCCCCCTCGAAGCCGGTGAAGAGCGTGCCACGCCACGGTCCGGCGCTGCCGTGGACGGCATTCTCGACGGTGAGATTGGTGCTCTCGAAGCCGGTAGCCTCGGGCCCGTTGTCGGCGGTGAAGATGAAGATGGTGTTGTCCGCCACGCCGAGTTCTTCGACTGTGTCGAGGAGTTCTCCCGTGTAACCGTCGATCTGCATCAACAGGTCGGCCCAGAGCCCGTTCCCGGATCGCCCCGCGAAGTCCGGGTGCGGCATCGTGGGGAAGTGCGTCGCCGTGTACGGCAGGTAGACGAAGAACGGAGTGTCCGACTCAGCCTGGCGGGTCATGAAGTCGATCGCCCGGTCCGTGAGATCGCGGTCGATGAGGGGCCGATAGTCGAGATCGTAGACGCGCACCTGCTGAGGGGGCGCTCCCTTTACGCCTTCCATCACGTATCCGTCTGAGATCCCGCTCTCGGCGAAGCCTTGCAGCGACGGCCACGCGGACTCGTCGGTCGTGTTCGGGATCCCGTACCACTCGTCGAAGCCCTGATCGGTGGGGAAGCGTCCTTCTGTCCTGCCGAGGTGCCACTTCCCGTACATTCCGGTGGCGTACCCCGCTTCGTCGAGCATCTCGGCCATCGTCACCTCCCATTGGACGAGGCCGTAAACCCCCTCACCGAGTGGCACGGTGCCGTTTCCGCTACGAATCGCATAACGGCCAGTCATCAGCGCCGACCGAGAAGGGGTACACTGAACCTCGACGTTGAAGTTCGTCAGTCGAAGTCCCTGGTCGGCCAGCTTGTCCATACGTGGAGTGGCCGCGCCGCGGGTAACCCCACCTCCGTTGAAGCCGGGCTCTCCCCAACCGAAGTTGTCCATGAAGACCACGACGATATTGGGCTGATCCTGCCCCAACGCCTCGTCCGGGGGCAAACAGAGGTTGGAAAGGGCAACCAAGACCCCTACAAGGGCAAGTCTATCCATGGACGACATCCTCAATCTCCCCTTCTCACACGTTTCCCCGCTTCCTGACCCACATTCGGTGGCCGAACCGCCTGTGGGAACGCTAGGCCCAGCACGACCTAAGGTGAAGTCCGCTGCCTCGTAGATGATAGTCGGACAGGCACCAAGGGACAGTCAAGACAGGCCCACACGCGACACGCCTCAGACGGGCGCAAGCGAGCCACGGTCGGGGGGGGCCGGGGCTCTCGCTCTGCGGTTCACGCCTCATGGTCATCCGCACCGGGAGGATACCGGCACGGATCGACGGGGATTCAAAGAGAAGGCGTCAGGCGCTTTCGCCACCGCCTCCGCTAAAGCTCCGCTTCGATGCACTCGTCTATCCAATCGATGTTCTCTATGTACGTCGAGTCGCTGTGCAGCTCGTACATCCTACCGCGCATACGCCAAAGGCATATGTTGCTCTCCGCTTCCGTGATGGGTATGAAGAACGATTCGAGAATCGTTTCCGGCTCCAGCGCATCGCGCATGTTCATCTGCTTCTCGGCGTGGCCGGGACCGTAGATGTCCTCATGAAACTGACGCCGGTAGTTTCTGCGTCCGGCCTCCTCCACACCGTGAAGATCAATCTCCTCCTGGTAGCGTGCGAGCTGACTCGTGTAAAAATCGAGCACGGCCCGGTTGTATTCCTCAGCGTTGGTGAAGCCTGCCGCCCGGGCCTTGCGGCCGTGTTCGTCCATCAGAACCTGTGAATCCGCAAGCGGACCCGGCCTGCGCAGATCGCCTATCTCTTGGTCGGGGTACCCCTCGCGTGCATGCTCGGCTTGGACCTTGCTGGCGATGTCTGGGTCCGCCGCCCCCACTAGCGCATGTTGCACTTCATACAGCTCTTGCCAGCTTGTGATGACGCTCTGTTCTTCCTGTGAGATCACGCCCCGAGGTGCCTCTTGCACCAGTGCGTTGGGCGGTAGCGTCAGGAGTATGCAGGCGAGAGGTAACGATCGTCGGAGCATCGACGCCTCCGTTCATGAGTCGCGGGACGGGGCGGCAAGAACTTGCTTGCTCTCTCGTCCGATCACCCTCCCAGAAGACCCTCGTCGCCCCCCAGGGGGCCTCGCTAGTCCTGGAGCCCCATTCCGCCCGCCGCCGTGCGAGCAAAGCGAAGCGCCCGGCTTGGGGCCGCAGGCATTCGAGCCTTGGCGAGACAACCGGGCGTGCCCCTACTGCGCTTCTTGAGCCATCGGGAAGCCAGCATCCCGCCACGCGGCGACTCCTCCGACCAGCACCTTGACGTTG
>JBDGXC010000073.1:0-5430 GCA_039584815.1 Gemmatimonadota bacterium | reverse complement strand
ACGAGTAGAACCCGTACAACCGGTCGCGCCAAGTTTCGTGCCGCTCATGCTGGATCAAGTCCAGTAAGGTCTACTGCGGCATCCGCAGGGCAAAGACGACGACCTGCAGCGCGTTGGTGAAATAGTGAGAGATGATCATAGGTCCGACCCGACCGAATCGCAGATAGTAAAGACCCATGATCAGACCATAGATACCAGCACACACGATCCGGGTCGGTCCTTGCCAGGCATGAGAGACCCCGAACAGGCTTGCAGCCAAGAGGACCGTGCCCCATTTGATCGCGGGTGATGGCCACACCTTCCAGAGACGGTTGAGCAGAAACACTCTGGTCAGTTCTTCCTGAGCCACACCGATCCACAGCAACACGCCCAGGAAGAGGGCCAACATGCCTGGGTTTTGATGCAGCCACCCGAAGAGGTTGATGACGCTTGTATTCGGAGGTGCCGGGAGCAACTCGGACAGAAGTCCAGTCGAGACGATATTGGCTCCCAGGGTCACAACAGACAAGATGCCCGCGGCAAGAAGATCCGACGTCCACTTACCCGGCTTCAGATTGAGTTTTCGCGGATTCTCGCCGCACAGATACCTGAAGAGGAGCAGCAGTACGATGATGATTGGGCCGGAGATTACCGTCGAGTACAGGATGAAATCCCGGGGGGAATAGGGCTGATCCGACAGAAGGCCCTTTGCGGAGAGCATGGCATAGACGGGAAGTGGACCCAGCGTAACAGCCAGCAGTTGAACCCATGTTCTGCTCTGCCAAGGCTTGGAGAGATGTCCAGATGAACTGCCCCCGATGATCGACATGTCTAACCCTACCTCTCGGTTTGTACTACCTCCTATCTGCGGCGACAGGCCCATCCTACGGTAAGTCGATACTCGGCGAATGGGTCCTCCGAATGACCCGGGGCGATCCAGTCGCGAGTCTTCCGGCCGGGCTCTTCATGACACCTCCAGTGGTGAAGTCGTCGCGAACGCTACGGCTATTCCGTAGATCCTTCTAGCAGACTCCCTCTCCCAGGGCTGGAGTGTGCTGGTCCTGACAGTAGCAATCCTCGTACTCGACAGGTCGTACGTATCCCATCCGTTCGATGTTTCGGCTCGTCAAGACGTGACGACTGAAGAGTCACCTCGGGGACAGAACGCCTAGGACGATGGGCACCTTTGCGGACAGGCCTCTCTGCGAGCGCTGTCTCAGGCGTTGGTGCCGGAGCCGAGATTCGAACTCGGACCTGCTTGCGCGGAGAGGATTTTAAGCCGAAACGAAAGGGGCGGCGAATCAACGTTTATTTGATTCGTCGCCCTTTTCCCTTTACGAGGGTTACGAGGAGTGCTCTACAGTCCGAGGATTATGGACACCCAGGTGGACACCTGGTTCAAGACTCCCCCGCGAACGACCTACAGGTTGTAGGAGCGTCACAGTTCCGGAGCCCATGTTGACTGGACGCGTGACCCGGCGGGATAATCGTGGCTTACCACTCTTCAAACGCGTTTCAACCTCTCACGGCAGGAGTCGAACATGACGCCGCGACTGAAGACCCAGATCATCATCGCCCTTTCGCTTGTCGCAGCGTTCTCCTCGCCACCCGCCAGCAGCCAGGAGGCGGAGAAGCCGAACATTGTCTTCATACTGATGGACAACGTCGGCTGGGGTGAGATCGGCGTTTACGGCGGCGGTGTACTCCGTGGAGCTCCGACGCCTCGGCTCGATACCCTGGCCAGCGAGGGGATGCGGCTGCTCAACTTCAACGTGGAGCCCCAGTGCACGCCCAGCCGCTCGGCTCTAATGACCGGACGCCACCCCATTCGCTCGGGGACGACGAAGGTGGTCTGGGGAATGCTCTATGGGCTGACCCAGTGGGAGCGGACGATCGCCGAGATCCTCTCGGACTCGGGCTACGCGACCGGCATGTTCGGCAAGTGGCACCTTGGGGAGATCCCTGGTCGTTTGCCCATCGACCAGGGCTTCGGCGAGTGGTTCGGAATCCCCAACACGACAGACGAGTCCCTTTACACCAGTCATCCGCAGTACGATGCGTCGGAGGGCCACGCCCCGAGCATCATGGAGGGTTTCAAGGGGCGGGATGCGAAGGTCGTTGGCGACTACGACGTCGACGCCCGACGGCGGATCGACGCGGAGCTCACCCGGCGAACGATTGACTTCATGCGACGGCAGTCCGCGGCCGGCAAGCCCTTCTTCGCCTTCGTTCCCTTTACACAAGCCCACATCCCGACGCTCCCGCATCCCGATTTCGAAGGCAAGACGGGCTACGGGCCTTACGCTGACGTGATTGCCGAATTCGACTACCGCACGGGCCAAATCCTCGACGCCATCGACGAGCTCGGTATCCGCGACGACACGATCGTCATCTGGACCAGTGACAACGGTCCAGAGGAGTTGCCGCCGTACCACGGGACATCAGGATTCTGGCGAGGGCACTACTTCACCGCCCTCGAGGGATCTTTGCGGACCTCGTTTCTCATTCGCTGGCCGGGCAGGATCGAAGCCGGGAGGATCAGCAACGAAATGGTGCACATGGTCGACATGCTACCAACGCTGGCCGCGGTAGGTGGTGGCCAGGTGCCCCAAGATCGCATGATCGACGGCGTCGACCAACTCGAGTTTTTGCTCGGCCGACAAGACACGTCGAACCGGGAGGGCTTCCCCGTTTACAACGGTGATGAGATGTTCGCGTACAAGTGGCGCGACTGGAAGGTCCACTTCATCGAGCTCGACACCATGCGCGGCTCGCCGAAGCCGTTGAATATCCCGAAGATCTACAACCTGATCAGCGACCCGAAGGAGTTGTACAACCTCGCGGCGATCGACCAGTCAGTGGCTTGGATCCTGCCCCCGGTACTCGAGAGAGTCATCGGATTCCAGACGACTCTGGCAAAGGAGCCTCCCATTCCGCTCGGCACGCCGGATCCCTACGAGCCAACGGACTAGCGCGAAGTGGCCGTCCGGGTCCCGATCTGAGCTCCGGAAGGGGCGCGACCATCCAGGCTGACTGCATCCACCGGGAGCCGCCAACAGAGGTGCGGGTCTTGGCGATCATGTAGGAGCTGGCGCGTACCGAGTGGGCCGCAGACGGCGCGCAGGACCTTCGACATTCGCAGCAGTGAAACAGTGAACCGTCGCGACTTCGGTTCCCAGTCCCAGGACTGCGAGACGTGCTGCGCACGCCGCTTCACTTGACTGTAGCCGCGAGATCGAGGGAGATGTCCAGCACCGAATTGCCTTCTTTGTATTGCTCCCACATTGCAGCCATCTCTTCGACCTTCTCCGGATACTCGCCGCTCAGATCGTTGATCTCCGCCGGATCTTCCTTCAGGTTGTACAGCTCCCACTCGCCGCTCGCGAACGGAGGCGGCATCCAGAGGATCTTCCAGTCCCCGTCGAAGTAGGCCTTGAGGCCGAAGAGCTCGTAGCCTACCTGGCCGGCCCCGGGATAAGGCGTCTCCGCCTTGCCCGCTAGAAGGTCCAGCACGGACCGTCCTTGCATGGGCCGCACGGTCCGACCTTCGAACTCTTCGGTATGGGAGACATCGGCGATGTCGAGGAGGGTCGGCATGATATCCCGGACGTGGATGAAAGAGTGCCGCATCTCGCCCTTGTTGTCCATGGCGCCTGGCATCTTGACGATCAGCGGAGACTTGATCCCACCCTCGGCGGTGAACGCCTTGAACATCCGGCTCGGGGACATGCTGGCCTGGGCCCAGCCCGGACCCGTTTCGATGAAGGAGTTGACCAGCCCACGATTGTCCAGACTGTTGTCGAAGGAGTTCAGATACCCCTCCGTCTGACCGGGGTACGCCGTCGGGAGTGCGCCGTTGGCGCCATTGTCCGAAAAGAAGAGGATCGCGGTGTTGTCGTATTCGTCGATCTCCTTCAAGTAGTCGAGGACTCGCTGGATCTGCTCGTCCATGTAGTCGACCATCGCCGCGTAGACCTCCATGTCGCGGGCCGCCTCCCGTCGCTCGTCGGTCGACATCTCGGCCCAGCCCTTTACCGAGGGAAGACGTGGGAACGGCTCGGCGTCGGGCTCGACGATCCCGAGATCCTTCAGTGCTTGCAGCCTCTGCTGGCGCAGGACATCCCAGCCCTCGTCGTAGGCGCCTCTGTACCGGTCGATGTATTCCTTGGGCGCGTGGAGCGGATCGTGCGGCGCCGTGTAGGACAGGTAGGCGAAGAACGGCTTGCCATCGCCGCGGTTCCCGTCGAGCATGTCGAGCAGGATGTCGGTGTAGTGGCGGGTCGAGTAGAAATCGTCGGGTAACGATTCCACCGTCTGGCCGTTGCGGCTGTAGATCATCGTCTGTGGTGGCGACAACGGTCTGAGATCGCTCCAGTGGCTTCCTCCGCCCGGCAATAGAGCAAACGTCTCCTCGAAACCTCGGGCATGAGGTCTCGTCTCCTCCTCGGCGCCGAGGTGCCATTTTCCGGCCATGTACGTGTGATACCCACCTGCTTTCAGCACTTCCGGTAGGGCGGCAACCTCGAAGTTGAGGTACCCGGCGTACCCGGGGTAGCCGTCCATCTCCGGCGTGCGTACTTCTCCCATCGTGCCCATGCCTGCCAGGTGGTTGTCCATCCCGGATAGAAGAACCGATCGTGTCGGTGAGCAACTAGGCAGAACATGAAAGTTGGTCAGGCGCAGTCCCTGGCTGGCAAGCGTATCCAGCGTCGGCGTGGCGATTTCGCCCCCGAAAGCGCCGATGTCCGAGTAGCCCAAGTCGTCAGCCACGATGAGCAGTATGTTGGGCCGCTTGGTCGGCACCTGCTCTTCGGCGGTATCTAGTGGCTGCTCGCAACCCGATGCCATCAGGGCCAAACCGGCCGTTAGCCCGAGCACTACGGTTCTTCTCATCATGACCATCCTCCACCGATCCCAGCAGGATTGAAAGTGCAGGCCGTCCAGAGGTTCGCATCTTTGCCCCCCGGCGTCACTGCCTTTCTGTGCGGGGAGGTAAATGGTGCCGGAACCGAGACTCGAACTCGGGGACACGACCGCAAGTTTGAGTCTTTCTGACGACCACGCTATATACTGTCACGAAGGTCGTACACGTTTAGGGTTGTCGCACCGCAGCTCGATCAAAGCGTGTCTCTGGTCTGTTTTCGGGATTTTCGGGCGGGAGACGACGATGAGCGTGGCGATCGCCAATACGAACTCAGCGAGGGACGTGACTCATCGAGCTCTGCTGTTGCCCAACGCCCAAAGGCACCGGCGTGGAAGCAGGTCAGCTCCGACCCATGGCTCGACCAGGAGCGTGTGCGCGAGGTGGTCAACGAGGTTGCCCGCCCCGTCGTGCTGGTGGGGCACTCGCAGGGTGGTGTCGGCGTCACCTACGGGGGAGCGGACAACCACTTCGTGCGGCATCTCGTGTACCTCACCGCGGTGGTGCCGGGCGTCGACCTCGGCGAGACG
>JBDGXC010000072.1:0-6472 GCA_039584815.1 Gemmatimonadota bacterium | reverse complement strand
TCATCGCGTACCTCGACCGGCTTGCGTAGTCGCACGGTCTTTCTCGCGGCAGGCGAGCAGTCGGGCGACCTGCACGGTGCGGAACTGGCCCGCGAGCTTCATCGGCGCCTTCCGCACGTGCGGCTCGTCGGCCTCGGCGGGAGCCGGATGGCGGAGCAGGGAGTGGAGCTCCTGGCGAATCTCGACCGTCTCGCGATACTCGGGTTCGCTGAAGTCGTGCGTCACTTGCCGGATCTGGCGCGGCTGCGCCACCAGGTGAGACGGTTTCTGCTCGAAGCGAGTGTCGACCTGTTCGTGCCCATAGATTATCCCGGCTTCAACCTCCCCTTGGCCCGGTTCGCCCGCCGCAGGGGAATCCGCGTGCTGTACTACATCGCGCCTCAGGTCTGGGCGTGGCACGAGTCACGAGCCCGGAGGCTGGGCGAGGACGCCGACCTGGTGTGCGTTGTTCTTCCGTTCGAGGCAGAGCTCCTCTCAGAATGGGGTGTGCGAACGAGTTTCGTGGGCCATCCGCTCCTCGATCGAACCGAAATAGCGGAACCGGAACGAGGAGAGAATGGGCCTGTGCTTGGCCTGTTCCCGGGCTCACGCCTGCAGGAAGTATCCCGACTCGTGCCTCCGATGCTTGCCGCCTCACGAATCCTCGGTCGGGAGAATCCGGGGCTTCGCGTGATCATGGCCCGTGCCCGCGATCTACCTGCGGAGGCCTATCACGATATCGGGGACGTGGAGCTCCACGACGCAGAGGTCGTGGTCCGATCGGCCGACACGGCCATCACCAAGTCCGGCACGATCACTCTGCAGCTGGCGCTTGCCGGAGTGCCGATGGTGGTCGGATATCGGGTGAATCCGCTGACGTACGCTGCGGCACGCCGTCTGATACGGGTGGAGCACATCTCTCTCATCAATCTGGTCGCCGGAGCCTCCGTCGTGCCGGAGCTCATCCAGCACCGGGCCAGCCCCGAGGCGCTTGCCGCGGCGGCGCGACTCCTGCTCGACCCCGACAGTCCGACACGCACCGCACAGATCACTAGCTTCGCGGAAGTACGCCGACGACTCGGCCGTCCCGGCGCGGCCGCCCGCGTGGCCGAGGAATGCGTGAAGCTTCTGACCGTGGCTCCGTGACGTGGGACCCGATCCGATTCTCCTCGCGGCCCGTCACGCAGGTCCTGCGTTTCTACGGACTCTGGCACGTTCGTGGCGATACCGGGAGCTGGACGCCGAGGGGCGACCCACACCGGGCCGCCGTCGGCTGGGAATGGCCATCCATGCTCTGTGGCATGCCCAGTTGCTGCCTCTGGCCCTCCGACACCGAAACGAGAACGTCGCCGTGATGGTGAGCCGTCACAGGGATGGCGAGATCATCTCTCGCGCAATCGAGGGTCTGGGCTACCGTCCGGTGCGTGGATCCAGCACACGCGGGGGAGCCGCTGCCTTGCGCGAGCTCGCGCGAGCCGCCTCCGAGGGCCACCCGCTGTCCATCACGACGGATGGTCCCCGGGGACCGGCCCGCCAGTGCAAGCCCGGGGTGATCCAGGCGGCGTCGATAACGGGCCTACCGATCGTCCCGTGCGCGGCCGCCCCCGTGCGTACATGGATCTTCCGGGGATGGGACGACTTCCTGATGCCCAAGCCCGGAACCGTGGTGTACATCGCGTACGGACAACCGATCGAGATTCCGCCGCAGGTATCACGCGAGGCTTTTCCGGAATGGCAGCGCCGGGTGACTCGGGCTCTTGACGAAGCCACCCGCGCGTGCACGGAAGCAGCTGGCGGGACGGGCGGATCCGCGGATCGTTGATGGAATCGAGGAGAAGCGGTGTCGAGCGCCGCGTGCGGGAGGCGTGGCGCACAGAGCCCGGGTCACTGCTTCGACTGCTCTCCGGCCTGTACGGCTGCGCGGCCGATACTCGCAACTTCCTGTATGACGCTGAAGTGATTCGGACCCATCGCTCCCCCTTGCCAATCGTCTCGATCGGAGGCTTGACCGTAGGTGGATCGGGCAAGACCCCGATAGCCGCCGATCTGGCGAAGCGTCTGGGGAAGCAGGGCATCCCGGTGGCGGTTCTCACCCACGGGTACGCTGACGAGATGGACGTGCACCGACGCCTGAATCCGGGGACGCGCGTGTACGGAGGTAGGAACCGCGTCTCCCTCGCGGAACGGGCCGCGGTGGAAGGGGCGGCCATAGCCATTCTCGATTCGGGGTTTCAGTATCGACGCCTGCAACGCGACCTCGAGATCGTCGTACTGGATGAAACCTCTCTCCGAAATCCCGTGCACCGCCTTCCCGCTGGACCGTATCGAGATAGTATACATACTCTTAAACGTGCTCATCTCACCATTTTTATGAAGCGTGAAGAGGCCGATCCCGCGGACCGGCTGACCTGCTCCCGCACCTCACCCGGGACACGCAGCGCGGCCGTCGTGCTGGAGGAGCTCGACCTCTCGCCCGTCCTGCACGTCCGGCTTCGTCCCGGTCGGCTCGTGGCCGCCAATCGAGCTGCGGAGGCAGTCGCCGACCCGGCACCGAGCGCCGCAGTGGCAGGAATCATGTGGCCGCGCCCGTTCTTTCGTTGGGCGCGGTTCATGTCGGATCACATCGAGCGAGAGATCGCGCTTCCGGATCACGCCCCCATCAGCAATCGAGAGGCCACCGCAATCCGCGAGGCGGCGCAGCCAGGGGGCATCGTATGTACCCTCAAGGACGTGTCGAAGCTCCTGCTAAAGTTGGGGGAAGACGCACCTATCTGGTACCTTTCCGAAGAGCTGGACTGGCAGAAGGACGGGGGAGCCGCCGTCGTACAGGCTGCGCTGCGATTGTTTCCCGAGCCGTCTTCCGTCTGACCCTCGAGGAGAAGCCGATGACAGGCGCCACAAGGCTGCGGACCGATGTCCTCGTGGTGGGGAGCGGTATCGCCGGTCTGAGCTTCGCCCTGAAGGCATGTCGCTTCGCGGACGTGATTCTCGCGACGAAGAAGGAACGCGTCGAGTCGAACACGAACTACGCCCAGGGCGGTGTGGCTGCCGTGTTCGATCCGCGGGATTCTCACGCCCTGCACGTGGCGGACACCCTCGTGGCGGGTGCCGGCCTCTGTCATCGGCGAGCGGTTGAGGAACTCGTGCGGGAAGGTCCGGAACGGGTACGTGAGCTCATGGAATGGGGAGTGAGGTTCACGCGAGAGGATCGGCAGGTATCGCTCGGCCGGGAAGCCGGACACAGCCGGCGTCGTATTCTCCACGCGGCCGATCTCACCGGCCAGGAGATCGAACGGGCGCTGCTCGCCGCCGTGGCGTCCGAGTCGCGCGTTCAGGTGCTGGAGAACCATTTCGTGTGGGATCTCACGACGGCCGTGGAACCGGGCTCGACACGAACGCGATGTTCCGGGGCCCTGGTGCTCGACGTGAACGCGGGGAAGTGGGTCGCTGTCGATGCGCGCACGGTGGTTCTCGCTGCAGGCGGGTCGGGCTACCTGTACCGACACACGACCAACCCGGACATCGCGACCGGAGACGGAATCGCGCTCGGGTACGCAGCCGGTGCGGCGGTGGCCAACGTGGAGTTCGTGCAGTTTCATCCGACCGCCATGTACCCGGCGGAGGCAAGAGCTCAGCTCGTATCCGAGGCCGTGCGCGGCGAGGGTGCCGTGCTCCGCAGGCGCGACGGGGAGGAGTTCATGACCCGTTACCACGCCGGTGGGTCGCTTGCTCCTCGGGATGTGGTCGCCCGCGCGATCGACGCCGAGATGAACGCTGCGGGGGATCCGTACGTGCTGCTCGACCTCTCGACACTGGCACCGCACACGATCGATCGCAGGTTCCCGAACATCCGGGACACCTGTGCCAAGCGCGGTATCGAGATCCCGCGGGATCCCATCCCCGTCGTTCCAGCCGCTCACTACCAGTGCGGAGGATTGCTCACCGACTGGGACGGACGAACCTCCCTCAAAGGCCTGTACGCGGCCGGAGAGATCGCGTGTACTGGGGTGCACGGGGCCAATCGGCTCGCCTCGAATTCCCTCCTCGAGGCCGTGGTCTTCTCGCACCGAGCAGCCCTGCGACTCTCCAGTGAACTTCCTTCCGTACCTCGGCTGCCGGATGCGGCCGGCGAGCCGCCGTCCCTGACGCTCCCGGGCGAGCCCCCGGGCGGCCTGGAGACGCGGATTCGAGATGTGATGTGGGAGCGTGTGGGAATCATCCGATCGGACGCCCGTCTCGAAGCGGCCCGCGCCGAGCTCGACTCGATGGCCGAAGTGCGAGTGGCTCGTGACGGCAGCGGTCCCGGAGCCATGCGCGGGAGGCAGGCCGAGTTCATGCGGGACGTGGCTTCGCTCATCGTGCGGGGTGCGCAGAGACGTAAGGAAAGCCGGGGCCTTCACTTCACGGAGAGCTACCCGCGCAGGGACAACGAGCACTTTCTGCGGGACACCGTTCTCGCCCGATGAGCGGACACGGGATTCGGTGCGGCTGGTGATCGTGGCGGTCGGCTCGCCCCGTGACCGGGCGATTGCGGCGCTGCTGAGGGACTACGAGCAGCGAGTGGGTCGCTATTTCCGGCTCGAGGTCATAGAGGTACGGGCAGCGTCGGGTCACGGGGGAGATGCCGAGCGGGCGCGCGACACGGAAGGACGATCGATCGTGCGGCGGTGGCCGACGGACCTGGAGGTGTGGGCCGTGACGCGGGCGGGAAGCGAGATGTCGTCCCGGGATCTGGCGGACCGCTTGGGCGAGCTGGCGTCTTACGGGGAACCTGGGATCGCCTTCGTGATCGGCGGCGCGTTCGGTCTCGCTGCGTCGGTAGTGGAACGCTGCCGTCGTTCCGTGTCCCTCTCGAGAATGACGCTTCCGCACGATCTCGCCAGGCTGGTCCTGGCCGAGCAGCTCTACCGGGCGGCTACGATCCTGCGTGGTGAGCCGTATCATAAAGGAACCTGACGTGACCCGGTTCGCGATCACCCGGGAATGGTTCCGCGATTGGTTCGGCGAAGAATACCTCGCCCTGTACCCGCATCGCGACGAAGAGGAAGCCCGCGCCGCCGTCCGACTGTACCTGGAAGTCGCCGGGTCTCCCGCGGACACGTCCGTGCTGGACGTGGCCTGCGGTGCCGGGCGTCACCTTCGAGCTCTCCGTCGGGCCGGTCTGCATGCGGTCGGTCTCGATCTGTCGGCAACCCTGCTGCGGAACGCCCGGGCATCGGATGGCCGTGATCCACTCGTTCGCGGAGATATGCGCGATCTCCCCTTCCACCGGGAATCCTTCGACGGGCTGACGAGCTTCTTCACATCCTTCGGATACTTCCGGCACCCGGATGACGATCGGACGGTGCTGCGGGAGATGCGCCGCGTCCTGCGGCCGGGAGGTACCTTCATGCTCGATTTCTTGAACGCCGATCGGGTTCGTCGCGAGCTCGTGCCGGAGGACGTCCTGGATGCGGCGCAAGGCAGGGTCGTGCAGCGAAGGTCGATCGATGGAGATTCCGTGGTCAAGCGAATCCGCTTCGAACCAGCGGACGGAAGGGAATCGACCGAATTCGAGGAGCGGGTACGCCTGTACAGTTGCGCCGATCTCCAGGCGCTGCTGGCGGAGGCTCGATTGACGACGACACTCGATTTCGGGGATTATGAGGGTGCTGCCTTCACCACGTCGGCTCCGCGCCTGATCCTGGCGGGGCGGGCCGAGGGATCGCTGCACGGGGAGGAGACGTGAGGGGACTGAGGCTCGAACCGGTACCTCTGGCAGCTCCCGGAGGGCTCGCCGCGGACCTGCTCTCCGGACGTGACGAATGCTCTGATCTTCTGCCGCGGCACACCCTGCGCTCCGTATCTGATATCCCCGGTGACCGGATGTTCCAGAGTCCGTTGCCAGCGTCGGCCTTCCGGTGCACCGGCGCGGCGGCTGAGGAACGCCTGACGCAAGTGCTCGCCGGAAATGGCGTGGTGGTCACTACGGGGCAGCAGCCGCAGCTGTTCGGCGGACCTCTCCTGGTGCTCTACAAGGCGTTCTCGGCCGTGGCAGTGGCACGCGATATCGAAGCTCGGCTCGGCTGCCCGTGCCTCGCCCTGTTCTGGGTCGCCTCCGACGATCATGACTGGTCGGAGGTGGCTTCGATCGACGCCCCGGTCGGGGGTGAAGGCCCCCGGCGCCTGTCCCTCGCTCCGCCGCCGGGCTGGGAGGGTCGATCTGTAGGGCCCGCCCCGCTTCCCGAGTCCGTCGACCAGATTGTGAACCGCTTCACCGAAGCGCTCGTCCCCTCCGAATCGGGTGCCGCGTGGATCGCCGCCCTCGCCAGGGCCTACGTGCCGGATCGATCCTTCGCCGAGGCGTTCATGGAAGTGCTTGGCGGCTGGCTGGAGGCCGTGCCGCTCGCGATGCTCGACTCCGCGCACCCGGAGGTACGGCAAGCGTCCGTCCCCATCTTCCGAAGAGCACTCGACGACCATGCCGCGGTGGAGGCCGCTCTCCTCAGCGGAT
>JBDGXC010000071.1:0-7920 GCA_039584815.1 Gemmatimonadota bacterium | reverse complement strand
CTCAGCCCGGGCGCGACGGGGACGGCGCGTCCCTGGTCGTGCGCCCCAGCGTTCGAAGACCGGCCAGTCCGGCCACGCACAGGACGGCCGCCCCGATCCCCAGTCCCGGCTCGGCGAGCATGGCTCCGCCCACCGCGAACATCCCGCCGAACAGGGCGGCCGTCGCCGCAACCGTCCGTGCCGCGTCGTGCCGCAGCAGGGTCACCGGCCCGAGACCCGTGCGGGTCCGCACTGCACCCCAGCCCGCTCCGCCCGGACGCACCCGGCGGTAGAACGTGTCCAGCGTGTCGTTCGACTCCGGGGGGGTGAGGTACATGACCGGAATCCACACCGCGGCGGACCCGAACGCCGTCACGGCGAGCCGCAGTCCGAACCCCATGCCGCCCCACATCGGAAGATAGGAGGCCAGCGCGATCCCGAAACCGGCGAGCATCGATGCGAGCTCCGCCGCGGCGTTCACGCGCCACCAGAACCAGCGCAGGATCAGCACGGCCCCCGGACCCGTACCGATGGCGATCATGAACCGGAACACGGTCCCGATGTCCCGGGCGAAGAAGGCAGCCGCTCCGGCGCACGCGACCATCCCCACGGAGGCGAGCCGACCCAGTGCGACGAGCCGCTTCTGGCCGGCATCCGGATTGACGAAGCGAGCGTACAGGTCGTTGACCAGGTAGCTGGCCCCCCAGTTGATCTGCGTCGAGACGGTGGACATAAAGGCAGCCACGAACGAGGCCACGACCAGGCCCAGCGCTCCGACCGGCAGGTACTCGAGCATGAGCAGCGGGTAGCCCATCTCCGGGTCTTCCAGGTTCGGGAAGACCACCAACGCCACGAGCGCCACCAGGATCCACGGCCACGCGCGGGCCACGTAGTGGAGGATGTTGAACAGCCAGGCCGCTTTCTCGGCATCTTCCTCCGTGCGGGCGGCTGACATGCGTTGCACGAACTCGCCGCCGCCGTCCGAGCGGCGCCACGCCCACCACTGGATCCCCAGGTAGGCCAGGAAGGTGCCCATTGGCAGATCCTGGGATCCGGGACGTGGAACCATGCGCAGGGCGTCGGTCTGGCCGACCTGCGCGAGTCCGCGCTTGAGCTCGGCGATCCCTCCGATATCGACGATCGCGAACCCGGCCACCAGCAGGGCGCCGATCATGGCGAGCGCGAACTGGAAGAAATCGGTCGCCACGACGCCCCACAGCCCGGCGAGACCCGCGTACACGAGAACGAAGACGGACAGAGCCACGACCACCCACAGCCGCTCATCGCCCGGCAGGGCCTCGCCCACGCCGCCGAACAGGCCCAGCGCCTCGATCACCTTCCACGGCGAACAGGAACGCCCGGGTGGCTCGCAGTACGGCGGCGGGCCGGCCACCGTACCGGATCTCCGTCATCTCGGCGTCCGTCACGACCTCGGCGCGGCGCCACAGGCGGGCGAACACGTAGATGAGAAGGACGTGCGAGAGGGCGAAGGCCCACCACTCCCAGTTCCCGGCGATCCCGCGGCGGGCCACCAGGCCGGTGACGTACAGGGGCGTGTCGACGCTGAACGTCGTGGCGGCCATGGACGTGCCGGCGAGCCACCACGGGAGGGCACGCCCCCCGACGAAGAAGTCCACCAGGCCGCCGCTGGCACGGCGGGACAGCCACAGGCCGACGGCCAGCGTGCCGGCCAGGTAGGCGCCGACGATGGCCCAATCAAGCCCCTGCATCGTACCCCCGTGTCACTCCGCTCCCGCCCTTTCGCGCGCGAGCTCGTCCAGGCGGCGGGCCGCCGCCCGCTCCATGCCCGGCTCGGTGGCCCACGCGCACAGGCCTGGACGACGCACGCCGGCCAACAGGCGCGGGTGTCCGAACACGATCGGGAAGGCACGCTCCCGCGACAGGGCTCCTTCGAGCGCCGCCTGGCCGGTACGGGTGAGGAACGCCGTACCCTTCCACGCCTGCGGCGTCGAGGCGACGAGCACGATCAGCGCAGACTGCGGTGCCGATCCGGGCGCCGCGACGTTCCACCCGGCGGCGCGCAACGCCGCGCGGAAGCCCTCCCCGAACGGCTCGCGCGCCGGATCCTCGCGGTCGTCCCAGATCGTGGCCACCGTGATGGGCCGGCCCGGATCCAGCCAGGCCGGGAGGGTTCCGCCGACCGCGGTCACGCTTGCGGCGGAGATCGCCGCCGGATCGAACGCGGCCGCAGTCTGCCCTTCCCCGGCGGACGAGGCGGCTCGCCCGTATCGCGCCCGGATCCGGTCGCTCCGCTCCACCGCCTGCAGCAACCGCTCGGCCACGAGCTCGGATTCGACCGCCCTCTCCACGGCGGCGACGCCCGCGGCGAGATCGGGCGGATATAGGAGCAGGTCGCAGCCGGCGCGGAGGGCCGCCACCTCGGGAGCCTCCCTTTCGCCTTCGGTCGCGTCCGCCCCGCGGGCGCCGCTCATGATCAGGGCGTCCGTGAGGATCAGACCCTCGAAGCCCAGCTCCTCCCGCAGCAGTCTGCCCAGGATGCCGGGATCCAGCGTCGCGGGCCCGGCGCCGCCGAGCGCGGGAAACGCCACGTGGGCCGTCATCACGCACGCCACGTCGCGCGCCACACCACGGAACGGGCGGAGGTCAGCCTCCAGCACGTCCACAGACGCGTCCACCACCGGAAGCTCCGCGTGGGAGTCGGTCGTCGTCCGCCCATGGCCCGGGAAGTGCTTGGCGCACGCGGCCACGCCCTCGGCCTGGCACGCATCGATCCAGGCCGCTCCGAGCGCTGTCACCCGATCCGGCTCCGACCCGAAGCTCCGTGTGCCCACGATCGGGTTCCGGGGCTCGACGTCCAGGTCCAGCACCGGGGCTAGGGCCAGGTTGAGGCCCAGATCGAGCGCCTCGAGGGCCGTGCGACGCGCCGCTTCCCGCACAACGGTCTCAGCCTCGGCGTGCGACGCCAGGGCTGCGGGCGGCGGAAACGTGGTCAGGCCGCGGAAATGCTGGCCGGCCCCGCGCTCCAGGTCCGCCGCGAGCCACAACGGTGAATCGGCCGCGCCGAGGATCTCCTCCGCCAGCCGGGTGGCCGCGTCCGCCTCCGCCCCGAAGAACAGGAAGCCGCCCACGTCGAGCGCCAGCGCGTCGTGCATGCGGCGGCGAACCGCTCCGAGCGGCTCCAGGTCGAGCCGCAGCGCTTCCAGAAAAAGGCGGCCGGGGCGTTCCGGGCGCCCTGCGCTCACGCCGGAGCTCACGCCGGTACCAACTTCCCCAGAATCCGCGGCCCCTCGGCGCCGGTGGCCCAGGTCAGGTCGATGGGCACGCCCAGGACGTGCTGGCGGGCCAGCAGCGCGAACGCCGCCGCTTCCCGCGCGTCGCCGTCCCAGCCCAGCTCGTCCACCGAGCGCACCGGCGTCGGGTCCAGGTGGGCCGCGATCCGGCGGACCAGCTCCGGGTTCCGGCCTCCGCCCCCGCACAGGTACACCGCGTCCACTGCAAACGGAATCCAGCGCAACGCTCCAGCGACGGACGCGGCCGTGACTTCCGTCAGCGTGGCGATGAGGTCCTCCTCCCGGGCCCCTTCGCAGCTCGCCAGCCAGCGGGTCAGAGCCGGGCTTCCGAACCGCTCGCGGCCCGTGCTGCGGGGCGGAGGCTCGTCGAAGAACGGGTCGGCAAGCCAGGAGGCGAGATCCGGTTCCAGGACGCGGCCCGCGGCAGCCAGCCGCCCGTCCGCGTCGAACGCCTGCCGCCCACCCGTAATGTGGTGGACCGCGCCGTCCACGAGAGCCACGCCGGGGCCCGTGTCGAAGGCCACGGGAGAGTCCACCGAGCCCTCGGCCGGCAGCGCCGTGAGGTTGCCCATGCCTCCCAGGTTCACGATGGCCCGCGACTCCGGACCGCCGAGCAGCAGCCGGTCGAAGTAGGGGGTGAGCGGCGCCCCATGCCCCCCGGCGGCCACGTCTCGCACCCGGAAGTCCGCCACGACGGAGATCCCCGTGCGCTCAGCGATCACCGCCGCCTCGCCGAGCTGCAGCGTGGCGCCGGGCGCACCCGCCGCGGGCGGCCGGTGCCACACCGTCTGCCCGTGGCTGCCGATGGCCGTCACGTCCGCGGCGCCGATCCCGGCAGTCGCCAGAGTCTCTCCCACGGATCCGGCGAGCCGATCGCCGACCTCGAAGTGCAGGTCGCACAGCTCGCCGGGCGGGACACCCTCGAGGGCATCCCGAAGGCGCGTCCGGAACGCCCGGTCATACGGGAACGACTCGAAGGCCACGAGTCGCGCCGGATCCGGGCGCTCCGCCGAGCCACCCAGCTCCGCCACGGCCACGTCGATGCCGTCCAGGGATGTGCCCGACATGAGGCCCACGTATATACGGCCCGCGAGAGTCGTCATGTCGCATCCTCCAGGAGCGAGCGGTGCAACCTCTCCCCGATGCGTGCGATATGAGCGTCGTCGTGCTGTGCGATCCCGCGCAGGAACTGGTAGCACGTGAACGACTCGTCTCCGATACGGGCACATCGCTCGAGGATGCCCGGACCCGTGGCGTGGAGGGCGGCCACGGTGCCGGCCCGCTCGTTCCGAAAGGCCTCCAGGAGCGCCTCTCGATCCGCGTGCTCGTGCTGCGGCCCCGGCTCCGTGTCGTCGGACCAGCTCTCGAACGTGAGCTGGTCCGCCTCACGCCAGGTCTCCACGCGGGGGCGAATGGCTTCGCCTTCGTACCGGGCCAGATGGTCGATCTGCCAGGTCACGTCCGATTCGGTCCGCCCGATCGTCGCTTCGTCGGCCGCGGCCCGGCCGGCGGCGTCGCCCACCCTGTGCGGGGCGGCGGCCAGACGCTCGAGCAGGCGGTCCCACCCCTGGCAGTCGGATGTAGGGAACTCCGCGAAGTCCTCGACCGGCGACCCCACCGGGAAGTGCGAGATCATCCGACCCAGGAAGCCGTCGCACGCGTCGAGGCGACGCTCGGCCGTGAACCGACCGACCCGGGTCGCGTGCATGGCGATGGCCGTCTTGACCGAGCCGCCCGCCGAGATGAGCAATCGGCGGGCTTCCTCCGTCTCGAGGCCGGTCACGGCCACCAGGATGCGGAGGCTTCGATCCACGAGCTTGTGGCTCACGGCCTTCAGATCCACCATCAGGTTCCCATAGACTTTGCCGAGGCGGATCATCACACCCGTCGTGATCGTGTTGAGCACGAGCTTGGTGGCTGTCCCAGCCTTGAGCCGGGTGGAGCCGGCGATCGCCTCGGGCCCCGTGAGCGGCGTCATCAGATGATCGACGCGTCGCCCGACTCCCGCCGGAGGTGGAGTGCAGGAGAGCAGACCGGTGCCGGCACCCGCGGCGCCCGCCGCCTCGAGGGCGGCGTGCACGTAGGGCGTCGTGCCCGATGTCGCGATGCCGAGAACGAAGTCGAGCTCACTCACGCCGGCGTCGGAGATCGCTGATCGGCCGGCGTCGCCGTCGTCCTCCACACCCTCGCGGCTCCTCCTCAGGGCCCCCGCGCCCCCGGCGATGATCCCCTGCACGCTCTCCGGCTCCGTGCCGAACGTGGGAGGACACTCCGAGGCATCGAGGACACCCAGCCGGCCGCTCGTCCCGGCTCCCACGTAGAACAGACGACCGCCCCGGCACAGCCGGCTGGCCACGTCGTCGATGACGCCGGCCACGGCCTCGGCCTCGGCGGCCACGGCCTCCGCCACACCGCGATCCTCCGCGTTCAGCAGTCGCACGATCTCGAGCGAATCGGCATCCCCGATCGCCGCGGTGCGTGGGTTGAACGCCTCCGTGAGCCGCGTGTCACGCAGGTCGAAGGGCGGTGGATCGTGTCTTTGCTGGCTGTTCACGCGCGAGTACGTTGGCCGCCGTTTCAAAGATGCGCTGACCGGGAACGAAGCAAGCTAATGGCGGATTCCAGAGGCCGACAGGACAGCGGGGACCAGATCCGGGCGATCGCGTCGCGGCTCGCGTGCGTGCATCCGGCGACCCGGAAGGTGCGCCGCGATCCGCTCGACGAGCTCATCCTGACGATCCTCAGCCAGAACACGTCCGACGCGAACTGCTATCGGGGGTGGGAGGCGCTTCGCGACCGGTACGCCGATTGGGAGGCCGTGCTCGCGGCGCCGGAGGGCCAGCTCGAGGAGACGATCCGCCCGGCCGGTCTGGCCCGCCAGAAGTCTGCAACGATCCTGTCGGTGCTGGAGCGCCTGCGGTCGGAGCGCGGCAGGCTGTCGCTGAACCATCTCGACCAGATGAAGAACGACGAGGCAATCGACTACCTGACGAGCTTCAAGGGCGTCGGCGTGAAGACGGCCGCGTGCGTCCTGTGCTTCGCGATGGGACGCGACGTGATCCCGGTGGACACACATGTGCACCGCCTGGCCATCCGGCTCGGGCTGGTTCCGGAGACCACGAACGCGGCTCGGACTCACCGGATCGTCAACGAGATCGTCCCGCCAGAGCTTCGCTACAAGCTGCACGTGCTTCTGATAGGGCACGGGCGGAAGGTGTGTGACGCCAGACGGCCGAAATGTGATGCGTGCGTCGTATCGGGCCTCTGTCCCAAGGTGGGAATTCGGGAATCAGCCTGAGGGTGCCGACGCCGCCCATGCGAAGAGGGCGGCCACCTGCCGGCGACCGCCCTCCATTTCAAGATCGACGGGCAGAGCTCCTCAATTGTTCGGCCGCCCGATCGTCTCCAGCTGCTGCAGCCGTTCCATGGCCGCGGCTGCCTTCAGGCTGTTGTAGTTGATGCCCGCGGCATTCAGGCTGCTCCCTTCCAGGAACGGATAGTCGGGAATCGTCACCACTGCGTCGTTACTCGGCTGTCGGCAGCCCCATACTCGCAGCGATCAGGTGATCACGGCCGCGCACATCGATTGAGGAGGACCGTCGTCAGGCGTCACGTGACCCGGGTGGGCCTCGGCCCCGCCGTCGCTCCATCTCCACCGCAGTGTACAGACCGACCAGCCGAGCCACGAGAATCACCAGGTACAGCTGTCCGAGCGTGGCCTCGAGCATCGCCAGGATGCGGGCCGCGTCCTTGACCGGATAGATGTCGCCGTAGCCCAGCGTGGTCAGCGTCACCAAGCTGTAGTACACCATCGTGCCCTGGGCATGGTCCTGGGCCACACGCCAGTCGAGCTGCAACTCCGGCTCGTCCCACGTCTGTCCCGCGGCTCGCCGCTCCTGCACCACGGCCATCTCGTCCCGGTCGGGATAGTGGAAGGATCCCGGCTCTACCAGTGCGAGGATGTAGTACGCCTGCGCCCACACGAGAGCCATCAGGAGGTATACGCTCACGGCGCCGTAGATGATCTCTGCGTCCACCTGATGCAGCTTTAGCACGTGCAGTAGGATCGCCAGGGCCAGGTGGACGAGGAACACGAGGTACAGGAAGGAAGCGATCGTCGAGAGCTCTCGGAGGTCCAGGAGTTGGGCAACGATTCCCATGATGAGCGCGGGCACGGCCAGAAGCAGTCCGACCCGAAATGTCCGCTTGTGGCTGCTCACGGCGAACAGGCCCGCCAGCATCACGAACAGAACGAGGACGGGGAGGACCCTCCTCAGGATAGGTCCGTCCGGGATGACAACGGGCGCCGCGAGAGCTGCCACCAGCATCCAGAACAGGACGCTGAAACGGCCCTTCACCGTGCCGATGATAAGGCGCTTCGCGATCGGTACCCGTGTTTCATTCATGCGGGACCATCGACTTGCAGGAGCCAGCCTGGCCGCGCGCCCTCAGAAGTAATACCGAATGTCGAGAGTGAGCCCCGTCGACTTGATTCTCGTATCGAGCTGATCCGTCGGGAACGTCGCGTACTGGAAGTTGAGCCCCAGAGCCAGATCTTCGCGTCCCGTGTACCCTATCCGGAACAGGAACCCGCGCACCACGTCGGTGATGTCGGCTCCGCCCTCGGGGAAGGAATCCTGGCTATAGCCCGCGGCCAGTCCGATCGGCA
>JBDGXC010000070.1:0-12395 GCA_039584815.1 Gemmatimonadota bacterium | reverse complement strand
GGGGGCGCACCGCCACCCGTCGAGCGACTCAGAATTCACGTGCGCCCCCTGTTCGCTCAGGCTTCCCGTGCCACCAGATAGCGATAGGCCACCGGGATCGCCACCAGTACGAACAAAGTACTTGAGATAAGACCGCCTATCGTAGCTAATGCAAGTGAGTTCCAGATGTTTTCATCTTGCGATTGGGCAAACAGTATGAGTGGCAGGAGTCCGAAGACCGTCGTGAAGGTGGTCATCAGAATCGGGCGCACCCGCTCGAGCGTACCCTGCAGAATGGCCTCGCGGGTCGGCATGCTGTGACGCAGCTCGCCGATGTGATAGACGATCAGGATCGCGTTGTTCACCACGATCCCCCCCATCATGATGGCCCCGATGTAGGCCGTGCGGGTGAACGTGGCGTCCACGTAGAAGAAGATGAGGAACACCCCGATGAGCGCCAGCGGAAGAGTGAGCAGCACCACGAACGGGGCCGCCAGCGACTCGAACAGGGCCGCGGTCACCATATAGATCAGAAGGACGGCGAACACGATCGCCAGGTAGACCTGGGTCTTCTCCTCATCGGACCAGCGCCAGTCGTCATCTTCCTCGATCTTGTAGCCGGGCGGCAGCGACGTGGCCTCGACGACGGCGTCGCGGATCAGGTCGCCCAGCTTCCGAGGTCCTCTGAATTCCCAGGCCACCGTCCGCTGGTACTGCTGGTCCTCCCGCAGGATGCGGGACAACACGTTCCGGCGCTCCACGTGGGCCACGTCGGCCAGGCGAACTTCCCGGCCACTGGGTGAGGGAATCCTGAGCTGTCTCATGTCGACGAGATCGAATTCACGGTAGCCCCGAAGCTTGACCGCGAAGGGAAGCTCCTCGGCGCCCACCCGCAGCACCTGGGTGCGGGGGCGGTCGCTGGGAAGGTTGGCCGACACGAAGCGCAGCAGGCTCTCGACGGTGAGGTCGTGGGCACCCAGCGCCTCGCGGTCCACCGTGAGGTAGTACTCGAACTCCTTGTCCCGTTCGAACCAGCGGCCGCTCGCGTTGGGATCCACGTCCTGAATGCGGCTGAATCGCTCCAGCCGCGTCGCCAGATCCTCGCCGATCACCTGTACGGCCAGGTAATTGTACCCGAGGATCTTCAACGAGTAGTTGGGCGGGCTGCTCCCGCCACCGTAGAACGAAGGACCATATCCCCACACCCGCACCTCGGCTCCGGAGAACTGATAGCTGTACGCCACCATCTGCTCCTTGATGGCCACCGGGACCTGCGTGGTCTCGAGATCCTTCGGAAACGTGATCCGGATGCTGGCGAACTGTGGCTGCACCCACGTCTCGTACCGATCGACCTCGGGAAGCGTCTCGATCTTCGACTCGAACGCTCGCGCCAGCTCGTCGGTGCGCTCCAGACCGGCACCCCGCGGAAACGTGATGTTGACCGTGATGTAGGTGTCCTGACCCCAGAACGCCGACCAGCGGATGCCGCGGGTCACGTGCTTGTCGAACAACATCCAGCTGCTGCCCAGCGCTGCCAGGCACACGGCGACCACGATCAAGGGGTGGTCGAGAGCGGTGCCGAGAATCGACCGGTAGGCACGAATGTAGAATGGAGTGAGATGCGAGCCGGCGCCCTTCCCTTCGTCGGGTGGAACTCCGGCACGGGCCGACGGATCGCGGCCCGGACCCGTCGACCCGGGGACTCCGTACACCCTCGCGCGCCAGTGGTGGATCCGGCTCGCCATGGTGGGAACGAAGGTGAAGGCGACGAACAGGCTGGCCACGATCGAGAACGCTACGGCGAAGGCGAGGGGCAGGTAGTAGATGCGGAGCTCTCCCTGCAGGAACAGGAACGGTACGAGCACGATCGCGGTGGTGGCGGTCGCGGCTATGACCGGAAGGACGACCTGCCTGGCTCCGTCGAGCGCCGCCTGCCGCGGGCCCTTCCCCAGGTGCGAGTGACGCTCGACGTTCTCGAGCACCACGATGCCGTTGTCCACGATGAGGCCGAACCCCCAGGCCAGCCCGGCCAGCGTGAGAACGTTGAGTGAGAACCCGCCCACGTACAGCAGATTGATGGCGATGAGCACGCTGAAGGCGATCGTGGCGAACACGACGAGCACCGCACCCAGCGAGCGGAGAAAGAGCGTGAGCACCAGGAAGATCACGATCGCGGCAGCCAGCGCCCGGAGCTTCAAGTCCGTGAGCTGCTTCTCGATCTCCTCGCTCTGATCGACATCCAGCTCGAGCGTCACCCCCGGCGGCAGCTTGGCGCGCACCTGCCCCACCGCCTCCTTGACCGCGTCGGCCACGCGCACGGCGTTGGTGCCCGACTCCCGGCTCACAAAGATCGAGATCGTGGGCTGTCCCCCGATCCTGAAGTACCCGTACGGATCCGCGGTCTGCTCCATCACCCGGCCGACATCACGGATGCGGACCGGACCCTCGGGGCGCTGGACGACGATGAGATCCTCCAGCTCCGAGACCCGGCTCACGCGGGTGCGGACCGAGAGTGTCACCTGGCGTCCCTCGAGAACGAGCGACCCCGGAGCCCGCAGGGTGGACAGGTCGCGAATCCGCTGCTCGACCTCTTCCGGACGTAGATCGAGCGCCTCCAGTTTCCGGGAGTCGAGCTCGATCGCTACCTCGCGCTCCTCGTCTCCCCAGATATTGAGATCGGCCACCCCATCCACTCCTCCGATGACAGGCTCGATCTCCTCCTCCGCAATCTCCGCGAGACGACTGAACGTGTACGGGCCGTGCAGCTGAAAGCTCAGGAAGCGCTGTTCTTCCTCTGAGAACTCGCGCGGTACGTAGGGCTCTATCTCCGGGTAGACTGCGGGCGGAAGCTCGTCCCGCAGCGCTCCGAATCGCTCACTCAGATCGAGCTGCGCGAAGTCCATGCGCACATCGCGGTCGAACTCGATGTCGATCTCGGCGCTGGAGCCGGTGCCGCGAGGATCGGCCCGTGAGGTGGAAGTGATCTTCCGCACTCCCTTAACCTTCTGAGCGGCCGATTCCAGAGGCGTCGTGACGAACGCCTCCATCGCCTCGGGCGACGCTCCTCCCCATGACGCGTTGACCGTAAGGCGAGGATAGTCGACGTCCGGCAGCAGCTCCACCGGGATCAACCGGAAGCTGTAGGCACCGAGCGCGACCAGCGCGATGTAGATCGCGGCTGTGGCCACCGGTCGCCTGATGGACAGATCGATCACCCTCTCACCCCCTTGCGGCAGTCCTCCGGCTCAACCTCCCCGTACCACTCATCGCTTCGTCAACGCGGGGCCGAGCGCCGCGTCGGCGAACGAGATCCGGCTACCCGGCTCAGACGCGCGCCGTCTCACGGATTCTCCCGGCGACACGACCAGCGAATACACGACGGGAACGACGATCAGCGTGAGGAACGTGGCCGAGATCAGCCCGCCGATCACCGCGACGGCGAGCGGCGCACGCAGGTCGGCGCCGGCGCCCCAACCAAGCGCCATCGGCAACAGGCCGAACACGGTCGTGACCGTTGTCATCAGGATCGGCCTCAAGCGAAGGCGCCCCGCCTCCAGGATCGCGTGACGCTTGGTGGCTCCCTCGGCCCGCCTCTGGTTGATGAAATCCACCTTGATGATGGCGTCGTTCACTACGATCCCGATCAGTATGACGAGGCCGATGCCGCTCATCGCGTTGATCCCGTCGCCCGCGATCAGCAGGGCGGCCACCGCGCCGATGGTCGCGAGGGGCACCGAGACCAGCACGACCAGGGGCTGGACGAGGGACTCGAACTTGGCCGCCATGATAAGGAACACCAGGAACAAGGCCAGCGCGAACGCGAACCGAAGGGACCGGAAGCTGTCGCGCATCTCTTCGTTCTCGCCTCCCACCTCCAGAGCCGTGCGTGCGCCGAATCTCGACCGGTCCGTACCCCTGCCGAACATTCACGAGCTCACGGATCGGGATTCCCTCGAGCGTCAGGGCCATGGCGTCCGCCAGGTGCTGCCGCTCCGTCTCTGGGAGGCGCACCCGGATGTCAATCTTCTCGGAAAACTCGGTGTAGGGGCGATCCGTTTCCGCACCCCTCAAGTAGGCTTCGATTGCATCGGCCACCTGCGTCACCGTCAGGCCGTAGCGTGCGGTCGCCGACCGGTTCACCTCGATCTCGAGCTCCGGTTGCGTGAGCTGGAGGTCGATGCGGGCGTCGGCGAGCCCGGGGAGGTTCCGAATGCGGGCCACCACCTCGTCCGCCACCTGGACGAGGCTGTCCAGCTCCTGGCCCCGCACACGCACCGCCAGGTCGGCCTCTCCCACTCCCAGGGCGCGGCCGAGAGATGTGGCGCGGCCGGTCTCGATGGCCACCGCCTGCGGGTCGATGCCGCTCGCATTCGCGGCTGTCCGGAACTCGTCCACGACATCCACCACACGCCGGGAACCTTCGGCGAGCCGGACTTCGAGGGCCGCATTGTTGAGCCCCGCCAGTTCGCGCGTCGCCAGCTCCGCTTCACGAGCTCGACCCACCCGGCTGAATACCGCCTCCACGCCGTCGATCGCCAGCAGTGCGCCTTCGAGACGTCCCGCCGCCTCGGCCGTCACGTCCAGCGGCGTCCCGACCGGGAGATTGAGCTCGACCCGGAAGGCTCCTTCGTCGACCTCAGGCATCAGGCTGCGCGGCAGGATGCCCCCGGCGGCCAGAGCCACGACCAAGCCGCCGAACGCGATCGTCAGCACCGCCCCCCGGTGTTCGAGCGCCCACGCGAGCGAGCGCTCGTACCGCTCTGCGAACGCGCGGAACGCTCGATCGAAGCCGTCGAGCGCAGGACGGAACAGGCGACCGATCAGGCCGCCGACCCATCCGAACAGATCGCCGAACGTGACGCGGATGGAATCCACGACGTAATGGACGGCCCGGATGAAGACCCCGCCCGCCTGCCGGACCAGGCGCACGGGCAGCGGGCCGACTCGGCTCCGGTCCCCGGGGGCGCGCACGGCCTCGCGGCCACCGCCAGGCTGAGGTCTGTGAACAGAGCCCCCGCGACGCCCTTGACGTACAGCACCGGTCCGAACACGGCGATCGTGGTCAGCGTGGACGCCGTGATGGCTCCGGCAACTTCCCTGGCTCCGATCGAGGCCGAGGCCTCCGCCGTCCGTCCCTCCTCCTCCCGGTGGCGGAACACGTTTTCCAGCACCACGATCGAGTTGTCCACCAGCATGCCCACGCCGAGAGCGAGGCCGCCCAGCGACATGACGTTCAGGCTCACATCGGCCAGATAGCACAGCGCGAACGCGGACATCACCGAGATCGGGATCGCGAGGCCGATGGCCACCGGATAGCGGGGATCCCTCAGAAACAGGAACAGCACGAGAAACGCCAGCACTCCTCCCAGCAGGAGAGCCTGCACGACGTTCGAGATGGCCTCGGAGATGAACGTGGCCTGGCTGGCGGCCATCTCCATTCCGACGTCAGGAAACTCCGCTCGAAGCTGAGCCAGGACGGCGTCCACCTGATCCGCCACGCGCACCGTGTTCGAGCCCGATTCCTTGTAGACGAGCAGGCCGATCGCGGGCTCACCGTTGAACCGAGCCTCCGTCTCACGCTCCGCTTCGCCTTCGTAGATGCGGGCGACGTCCCGCAACCTGACGACCCCACCCCCCTCGGGGCGCGCCACGACGACGTCCTCCAGGTCCTCGACCGCCTGGAACTCGCCCAGCGTTCGGAGACTGTACCGGAAGCGGCCCCGCCGGATACTCCCCCCGGGAGCGCTGTAGTTCGCCCGGTCCAGGGCATCGGTGACCTGCGCGATGCTGACGTCGTTCACGGACAGCCGATCTGCGTCGACCACGACCTGGATCTCTCGCACCGGTCCGCCGGTGATCGCGGCCATGGCCACGCCGTCCAGCTGCTCGAGCCTTCGTTTGAACACCGCGTCCGTCAGGTCGCGCAGCCCGGCCAGGTCGGATCCCGTGATGGCGAGCGATATGATGGGATCGTTCGTCGGGTCCGACGTGAGAATGACCGGGCGCTCGGCGCTCTCCGGCAGGCTGCCGACGAGGTTGTCGAGACGCTCGCGGACGTGGAGCATCGCGAACTCCATGTCCGTCCCCCAGTGGAACTGAAGGCGGACAAGCGACTGGCCTTCGCGAGATCTTGAATCCACGGCGCGCACGCCCGGTACCCGGCTGACGACCGCTTCCACGGGCTCCGTCACGAAGCGCTCGATCTCTGCCGGACCGGCGTCCGGATAGGTCGTCCACACGGACAGCGTGGGAAACGAGACGTCGGGTAGCAGGTCGATAGGCAGACGCGTGAAGGACACGACGCCCAGCACCCCGACGGCGAGGTAGAGCATCGACGTGGCGACGGGGCGCCGGATCGAGAGATCCGACAGGGGCATCAGCCACCTCCCCCGCTCATGTCGCCCCCGACCTTCTCTTCCAGGTTGGCCCACCCGATCAGGTAATCATAACGCTCCTGGAACAGCGACTGCTCGGACAGCGTGAGCTGGTCGATGGCTTGTTGAAGGTTGAAATAGGGTATGCTGCCCAGGCGGTACTGTTCGCGGGCCAGCTCGAGCCGCTCTCCGGCCAGCCGCACGCTGCGGTCCTGGATCACCAGCCGCTGGCTGCGCCGCCGGAGCTCCTTAACCAGATCGCGAATGTCCTTCTCGAGCTGCAGCTGCCCGGCGATCAGGTCGGATCGCGCCTGCCGTTTGAGCTGGTCCGCCAGCGCCGTCTGGCGCTTGCGCGAGAATCCCGTGAAGAGATCCCACGAGGCGCTGATGACGAAGCCCTGCGACGTGTTGGCGGGCGTGAAATCGATCAGGCTCTCGTCCCTGCCAAGGTCCTTGCTGCGTCCGAACGAGTAGCCGACGCCGATCTGCGGGAGGTACGTCGCCTTGGCGGACCACAGGTCGGCCGATGCCGCCCTCTCGTCCGCGTGGAGCGCCAGAAGGTTCGGATTCGCCCCCACGGCCGTCGTCACGAGCGCGTCCGCATCCAGCGGCGCGGCATCCGGAACCTGATCCATGTCGACCAGCTCGATGGCTCCGGGATCCGTGTTCGTCACGTCGACGCCCAGGGTCACCTGAAGCTGGCGCAGCGACCGCGACAAGGCGTCCTCCGAGTCCAGCACGCGCAGCTCCGCGTCGCTCATGTCGATCTCGGCTCCCAGGAGGTCGCTGCGGGACGCCGCGGCGATCCGATAGCGCTGTTCCGTAATCCGGTAGTCCTGACGGCGGGCCTCCAACTGACGCATCGACACCTCCAGCAGCCGGGTCTGCTTGAGCGCCTCGAAGTACGCCGTCTTGACGTCGCGAATCACCAGTCGCTCCGCCGCCGTGAGCCTGAGATCGGCCGCTTGTTCCCGCGCCGCACCCGATTTCACTCCGGAGATGCGCTCGGGATTCAGCAGGTCGAGCCCGAACGACAGCGTTCCGCCGCTGTTCTTCCGGGTGGACGTGATCGGATCCTCCAGCTCCTGCGACACACCGGTCGGATCGACGAACGTGACGGTCGTGAAGTCCGTCTGGGACAGCGACCCGGAGAACCGCGCCGTGGGAAGGAACGCTCCCCAGTCCGCCCACCGCGCGGAGCTGGCCGCCGCAGCCACGGCCGTGGCCGATTCGATGTTCGGGTTCCGACGCAGCGCGGTTCGCAAGGCCGACTCGAGAGTAACGATGTCCTGAGCCCGGACCGGCAAGGCGAGCACCAGAGCGGAGAGGAGAGCCGTCCCTGCCGCCCGCCGGATCATGGGGCCCCTCCCGCGCCGCCCGGTTCGGCCAGGCGGACCATCGCATCGTGCGTCAGCGTGGTGTGGCCTCCGACCAGGACGATCTCTCCCTCCGCGACCATGTCCGTGTCCTCGGACGGCACGATCTCCACGGCGTCTTCGTTCTCGAGCCCCGTCGTCACGTACCGCCACTTGGCACGACCCGTGTCGGAGCCCTCGGAGTCCGGCTCGAACACGAAGACGACCTCGCGGCGGCTCCGCTCGACGATCGCTTCCTTCGGCACCGACACGCGGTCCTCGAACAGGCGTCCCGCGATGTGGACGTTGGCGTGCATGCCCGGCAGGATGCGCGCACCCGGATTGCGCAGCCGAACCGTCGCACGCCCCACGTGACTCAACGGATCCACCACCGGATTCACCGTGACCACCGCGGACCGGAATTCTTCGCCCGGAAAGGCCGTGAACTCAACCGTCGCATCCCGCCCCACCTCGAGAATCGCGATCTCGCTCTCCAGCACCTGCACGTCCACGTCCATGCTGGACAGATCCACCACCGTGGCTACCGAGTCGTTCACCAGGAGCCGTGTTCCGACATCCACCGCGAGGTTGGCGATGCGCCCTGCGTAGGGAGCACGGATGACCGTCTTCTCCAGGTCATACCGCGCCATCTCGAGCCGGGCCTCAGCTCCGGCCAGTCCGCTCCGGATCCGTGCCTGGGCCTGGCGCACCTCCAGGAGCTCAGGGTCGTCGATCGTCTCGTCACCCAGCGTCAGATCCTGGTACTGAGCCTCCGCCTGCTCCAGGGTCCCCTGGGCTTCCTGCACATCGAGCTCGTACACCTTGGGGTCGACCTTGGCGATCACGTCTCCTGAAGCCACGAAATCACCTTCCCGCACCTGGACTTCCACCACCGGGCCGGCCACCTCGGCGTGCAGCGGAGCCATTCGCAGCGCCGCAGCCTGGCCTTCCACGTTGACCCACAGGACGAATGTCCCGCGCTCCACGGTCTTCCCTTCGACGGGAATGGCGACACCCGTGGCGAACGCGGTGGAGGCGGTGCTGAGCGCCGCGTCCCGCGCGGAATCCACCGCGGCGCTTTCGTCGCCTTCCGGCGTCTCTTCGCTGTTCTGCTTCAGTCGCAGATAGATGCCTCCGAGCGCGGCGGCGGCGACTGCGAATACGATGATCGTGACGAGGTAGCGAGACTTCATGGAAGCGCGTCCCGGTTCAGTGTTCAACTCGCTGTACGGAATACACCCTGGGGCGCCGATTCTTTACGATGAGGGCACCGTCTCACGTCACTATCCACAACACCCCAGCGGGCTCCGACGCTGGCCGCCCGCGAGGACTGCACGCCCCGTTAGACCCGGGATCCGTCGCACCGGTTGCCCGTGCGCCTGCTACGCGGGGAGGAAGTAGAACGCCAGCCCGAGCATCACGTACACGGCCAGCAGCTGGATCCCCTCCATCCAGTGCGACTCCCCGTCCAGGGAAACCAGCGCCATGATGCCGACGGACAGGACGACGGACACGACCTCGAGCGTCGTGAAGTGCAGATCCATCGGTCCCGGCCCGATGAAGTAGCTCAGGAACAGGAGCAGCGGAGCCACGAACATCGCGATCTGTATCGAGGACCCGACGGCGATGTTGACGGCGAGGTCCATCTTGTTCCTGGCCGCCATCAGCACCGCCGTGGAATGCTCGGCGGCATTGCCCACCAGGGCCACCAGGATCACACCGACGAAGATCCGGTTCATCCCTAGATCGTGCGCGGCTTCCTCGAGCGCACCCACCATGAGCTCCGACATCACGCCGACCGCCGCAGCGGACAGCAGGAGGAGACCGAGTGCCCGTGTTGCCCCACCCTGAACCCGCTCGGGATCGGACGGTTTTCCGTGATCCATCGCCGCACCGGTGCCCAGATACAGGTGCGAGTGGGTCCTGAAGCTGAAGATCAGGCCCAGCAGGTACGTCGTCATCAGTACGACCGCTATGTCCAGGCTCAGGCCCCGCTCGCGCCCCGGCGCAGAGTCGCCCACGATCTCGTGGAAGATGGTCGGGATCACCAGACCGATCGCGGCGAGAACCAGCATCGTTGCACCGAGGCTGGCTGCCGTACGGTTGAAGCGCTGCATCGGGAATCGAAGCCCGCCCACCAGAACGCTGAACCCGAGAACCATCAGAATGTTGCCTATGATCGAGCCCGTGATGGAGGCCTTGACGACATCCATCAGGCCAGCCCGGAGTGCCACGATCGCGATGATGAGCTCGGCTGCGTTGCCGAACGTGGCGTTGAGGAATCCGCCCCAACCCGCTCCGAGGTGGTCCGAAAGGCGTTCTGTGGCCCGCCCCATGTAGCCGGCGAGGGGAATGATCGCGACGGCGCTCGCCACGAACACCGGAGTGCCCGAGAGGCCGAACACCCACTGCATCGCAAGGGCTACCGGAGCGGCGAGGAGCAGACCGAGGAGTACATTGTCGAGCGCGAAGTAGCGCAGCGCCCCGCGCCCGGTCACGCGGCGCATCCGCGGCCGCCCGCGAGCGAGCCTGCGACGCACCTGACGGATTCATGTCTCGGACATGACACGGATCGCCTCCCGGATCGGCAATGCGGAGAGAGGCGCCGTCCGGATTCGAACCGGAGTAGGGGGCTTTGCAGGCCCCTGCCTAACCGCTCGGCCACGGCGCCCTGCCGGAGCGCCGTTCGGCTCCGGGGCGCAGAAAGTAGCGGCTTCCGCCGAGCCTGGCCAGACCGGTACGGTCGCTTGTGCGGCCGCTGCGAGGTCGCCATACTGCGCCGGGCCCCGCCGCCGGCGCGGCAGGTTTTGTCCCCGAGACAGGAGATGGGCATGTCGCGTATCGGAGCACCGACGGCGACCTCCGGCATGGTCTGGCGGATCGCGCTCGGCGTGCTGATGCTCGGCTGCCTGCCCGGGATGTCGCATGCGCAGGTCAGGGACCGCAACGCCCGGATTCCCGCCGCCGGAGAGTTGTGGTTCGAGTTCGCTCCGGAGTTCGTCAGCTGGAACCGCCAGTACGCGGAGGACAGTCCGGTCGCCGAGGACGGCCAGCGAGAGCCCCTGTTCGTCGATTACGATGGCAGGATCACCGAGCGGCTGTTTCCGGGAGTGGTGCCGCTCCTCCTTCTCGTGAACCGCGATGCGGACGCCCTGGGCTTCGACCCCCTGACAGCTGACGAGGCCTCGATGGGGGGGCTCGATTTTCAGACGATCGACGTGGAGATGCGGCGCGTTCCCCTGGGACTCCAGTTCGGCATCGGAGGATTCGCGGCCTTTGAAGTGATCGCACCTCTGGTGAGGACGGAGGTGGAGACGACCTTCGTGTTCGACTCGGCGGCAGCCAACCTGGTGCCCGCCGAGACCGCTCTCGCCGATCCTTCTGCGTTCAGCGCTGAGCTCGACGCGGCACAATTCCAGCTCCAGGCGATGGTCGACGGCGGCTTTCTCACGCCAGAGGAGGTAGTGGTCGCGGAGCAGCTGCTGGCGGACAGCGAGGCCTTCCAGAGTGCACTGGGTGCCCGCATCGCCGGCGAGGAGTATCTGTTCACATCCTCGAGCCAGGCGGGAAACCAGATGACCGCCTACTACAGCGGCTTCGCGTCGGACTTCCAGTCGTTCGGGATCTCGACGCCAGCGTTCGGACTTCCCGGCGCCGTCGTCGGGGAGAACCTCGACACGTACTTCACTCGGGAACCCCTTTCCGGGCAACCGCTCGGCAGCACGACCCGTGGCTGGAGCATCGGAGAGCTCGAGCTGGGCGTCCGGTTCAAGATCCTCGACACGTTCGGCTGGCCGCAAAGGCCTGCGCCTCCCCCGCCGACCGAAGACACCGGGGAGGAGCTCCTCGCCGGGGCGGACACGGTCGCCGCGGAAGCGCCGGAAGGCGCGGGCCAGGGGGCGGAGCTCGACACCGTGTCCGTCGAGCTCCCGATCGAAGACGAGGTCGGGGGAATCCGGTTTCGCACGTCGGTGGGCGCCCGGTACCGTCTGCCCCTGTCCGAGCCGGACCAGGAGCCGTACCTGGTCCCCGACGTGTTCCTGCAGCAGCCGATCGGGGATGGCCAGGCCGACCTGGAGCTGGAGTTGTACCAGGACATCGGCTTCGGACGGAGGCTCCTGGTGGTGGCCGGGGCGACGTTCGGAATCCAGCTGCAGGACGAACTGCTGCACCGGATCTCGGCGTCCGACCATCCGTACGCGCTCGGGTCGCAGGAGGTCACGATGACGCGCGACCTGGGAGACTACCTGCACATCGTCGTGTCCCCTCGTCTGGTCCTCGCCGAGGCTCTCTCGCTGGCGGTCGAGTACTCCTTCTGGAGCAAGGAAGATGACGTGTATGAGGTCACCGAGGGTGACCTGGACGCGTCTCCGCTCACTCTGGAGACAAGCCAAACGCGACACACGCTCGGTATCGGTGCCTACTACCGAACGACGCGATTGCACGCCGCCGGTCGGTCCAGCCTCCCCATCGAGCTGGCCTTCCTGTGGGAGACGGCGATCGGCGGAACCGGCGGTCAGACTCCTGTGGCCACGTTCGTGACGGCGTCAGCCAGGATGCCCTTCAAGCTGTTCTGACAGCAGTATTCAGAAGGTTGCGATGTGGACCGGACCGGTACCCCTTCCGTCAGTACGCATGAGAGGTGACGATGACGCAACGAAGAGGTCACGGGTACCTGGCCCGCCAC
>JBDGXC010000069.1:0-7848 GCA_039584815.1 Gemmatimonadota bacterium | reverse complement strand
GTACCGTTCGAGTAGAAGAACGCGGTGTCCGCGACCATCTCGCTCCGGTCGCGCGCGTAGCTCACGCGGAAGGGCCCGAAGCGCTCGCTCTCCGGATAAGTGCCGTACGAGGCCCCCCGGGGGATCTCCCGGAACGCCGCACCGGCGATCATGAAGCTGATCGCCTTTCGCGGCGTGTACACGAGGTTCAGGAAGTGGGTCTGGTACTCGGTGTTCGCGTAGGCGATCGCCAGCGGGTCGTACGCGAACTGGGTGGCCCACTGGAAGCCCGCCCCCCGGAAGGCGCGGGCCATGGCGGGATACATGTAAGAGCCGGCCACGTCCGCGGCGTCGAACTCGTACACCATGCGTGCCTTGTCGCGGCACCCGGCGAAATCCTCGTACGGGATCGTGTAGCGGTCCACGTTGGGCAGCATGTTGCCGCCCACGGCGCCGTTTCGTACGAGGCCCGTCGGGTACCACTGGTGGCTCACCCCGTCGATCCGCGCCGCGCACACGGCGTGGCCATGCTCATCCGAGTAGCTCTGGCTGATGTTGTAGAAGATGGGCTTGCGGAAGCCCGCATCCCGCAGGGCGCTCGCCATTGCATCGATGTAGCGCGTGGTCTCCTCCGGACCCCCCGGATGGCTGGGCTCGTTGAAGATCTCGATCGCCAGGAGGTTCGGGTCCTGCGCGTACGTGAGGCCCGTATACGGGTTCACGTGCGTGACGAACTGCCCCAGGTAGATCTCCTGCGCGCGGCGGGTCTCCGGATTGACGGTCATGTCGTCCTTGCTGAATCCGTCCGACAGCCCGGTCGTGCCGGGGTCCGGCTCGGGGTACCCCGCCGGCCACCACGCGATGGGCGTGAGGATCGCCTTGATGCCGTGCTCCGCCAGGCGGGCCAAGAGATAGTCGAGCAGATCCAGGTGGTCGCTGTCCACCAGGTTGCCCTCGCGATCGCTCACCTGCCGGTCCCACACGTGGATGCGGTAGGCATCCAGGCCAAGGCGCGCCAGGTGCAGCACGTCGGCATCGATGGCCTGCCTGCGGTCGGCACCGACGTAGCCGTGGGCGCGGTACGCATGGGCGAACGGAGTGGAGTAGTTGACCCCGAACAGCGCCACCTCCTCACCGGTGGCCGTCCATCGCATCACCCCTCGCTCGTCGACGGCGACGGGCTCCTGTGCTTGCAGGGATGTCCCGAGCCCGAGCGCCGCTCCGATGAGCGGGACCAGCCACAGAAGGCGACGCAGCATGATCATCGGCGTATCCACACCCTGGCCGTCCGGGGAGCCAGCCGCGCGGTGAGCGACCCGTCGATGACGTCCAGACCTGTGCCACCGGTTTCGTCGCTCGGGAAGGCGACGCGCCAGCTCCCGTTCTCGGCGTCCGTCGCGAACTCTTGCATCTCCTCGGACGCATTGAAACCGACGATGGCACGCTCCTCGCCGAAGGCCCGCTCGTACGCCAGCAGACCGCGTCCGTCGTCCACCACGAGCCAGGTCAAAGAGCCGTCCACGAACAGGCGAAGGTTCGCCTTTCGCAGCGCCACGAGGTCCCGGTAGACCGCGAACAGCTCCGTGTCCGGCGCGACGGAATCGTGGCGGCGGGGCTGTCCGAAGGGATGCGTGGTCTCGTCCTCGTATGTGAGGTCGCTCCACACCATCGGCTTGCGCGGATCCGGGTCGTCCGCGCCCCACATCCCCACCTCGTCACCGTACCAGATGTGCGGTGCGCCCACGTAGGTGAACTGCTGTACGAGGATCAGCTCCTGGGTCCGGCGCGTGCGCTCGTCCGGGCGATCGATCCGATAGTCGGGTGTCTCGCGCGGGTTGACCTGGTACTTGTAGCGGCCCGGGTTGTAGACCGAAGTGCCGAAGCGCGGGCTGTCATGGCTGGCCGTCAGGTTCATCATGACCTGGACATGATCCGGGGCGATCCCTGCGGCGATCGAGTCGAGGGCGGCTACGTACTGCGAGGCCGTCAGCCCGGGTGGGGCGCCGGCGAAGAAGCTGCGTGTGGGTTCGTACCACCGGTAGTTCATGACGGCGTCGAACACGTCACCCTGGAGCCACGGCGCGGGGTCGAACATGGTATCGGGCCACTTCTCCCACCACACCTCGCCGACGAGGTAGGCTTCGGGATTGATGCTACGGACGACGCGCCGATACTCGCGCCAGAATCCGAGCGGCACGATCTCGGCTACGTCGAGCCGGAATCCGTCCACCCCGTCCGAGGGGTCGCCGTCCCCGTTCGGGTCGAGCCAGCGCCGGGTGACGTTGAACACGTGCTCACGGACGCCCGGGACCAACGTGCCCTCGACCGCGCCGCTGAGGACTCCCTCCGGGCGGCCGATCTTCCGGAACTCGGGATGCACCGGAACGCCGGCCCAGCCCGAGTACGCGAACTCGCTCGTGTCCGGTGTGGAAGGGTCGTCGAAGCGCTCGATGTCGTACCAGTCGGCGTACGGTGAGGCGGTCTGGTTCTCGAGAATGTCCTGCCAGGCCCAGAACGTGGGGCCAGAGTGGTTCCAGGTGTAATCGACGATGATGCGCATGCCGTGCCGGTGGACCTCATCGACCAGGACGAGAAAGAGGCTGTCGGCGGCCGTCCAGCTCCAGGTGGCCGGGTCGAGCGGGTCCTCGGCCACCATCAGAGCCTCGTCACCCCGGGGGTCCGGGCCGAAGTTGCGGTCGATGTGGCGGTAGTTCCGGGGGTCGTACTTGTGCAGCGACGGCGAGTCGTTGATCGGGTTGAGAAACAGTGCCGTCACCCCGAGCCCATGCAGGTAGTCGAGCTGGTCGATGACGCCCTGAAGGTCACCGCCGTAGCGGCGCATCTGAATCGTCCGGTAGATGTCCTCGCCGGTAGCCCGGGCCCACGGCTCCTGCCGGAACCAGTCCTGTGTCCACGGAGTCGGCTCCCAGTCGTCGGGGAACACGTGGGGATACGACCCCTCGATATCGTGCAGCGTCGGATCGTTCGACGGATCTCCGTTGCGGAAGCGCTCTACGAACACCTGGTACCACACGACGTCCTTGGCCCAGGCGGGGACATCGAGATTCGGCGCGGCGTCCGGGTGGGTCCGCTGAGTGTCGCCCGCGCAGGCGACAGTGACGAGCAGGGCAAGTACGCCGAGGCATCGCATGGGCTCACCGCCCGCTGGAGATGTCGAAGACGTAGGCCTGGAGGGGCGCGAGCGACGGAAGAGGCTCGTAGTCCCGCATCCGTCCGTCCGCTCCCGCGTCGAGCGGCGCGGCCGCCTGTTCCCCCAGCAGTGCCCGCGGCGTGGACCGCCCGGGCGGCAGCACGCCGGTGTCGGAGGACAGCGCCACCCCCTCGAGCGGCTGTGTCCCCAGGTTCGCCACGACGAGGGCCACGTCGTTCCCGTGTCGCCGCACGTAGGCCGTCACCGCTTCGGTGCCGGCGTCCAGCGGAATCAGGTCGCCGGTCGCGCCCAGCGCGGGGTGCGCCGTCCGCAGGTGGATCAGCTCCCGGTACAGGTTGAGCAGGGAGCCGGGGTCGCCGTCCATCGCCTCGACGTTCGCGACGAGCGAGTCGGGCTGCAGCGGCTCCCACGGCACTCCCGTGGTGAAGCCGGCGGCCGGCCCGAGCGTCCAGTGCATGGGCGTCCTGATGCGCGGGTCCGGCTTGTCGCCGGTCATGCCGATCTCCTCGCCGTAGTAGACGAAGGGGATCCCGGGCAGGGTCAGGAGAAGGCTCGCGGCCAGCCCGGCGCGCTCGGCGTCGCCCTCGAGCCAGGTCATGGTACGCGTCTGGTCGTGGTTGCGCAGGAAGGGGGCCCAGCGATCGCCCGGCACCGCGTCCTGCAGCCGGAGCGCCGCGTCGAGAAGTCCGGCCGAGGAGCCCGTGCGCACCGCGCCGAGGATGGCCTCGGACACCTGGAAGGCGAAGTAGGCGTCGAGTTGATCCGGGTAGTATGCGCGCAAGGCATCCGTGTGGTCGGCCATCGTATCGTCGGCCACCTCTCCGATCGTGAACGCTTCCGGGTCCGCCTCGCGGACGTGCGCGCCGTACTCGCGCAGCATGTCGTGCGTGCGCGGCACGTTCGTCGAGAGCCCGTGTTCGTCCTCCATGAGGTGACGCACGGCGTCCAGGCGGAGGCCGTCGGCGCCCATCTCCACGAGCCAGAACGTGGCGGCCCGCTTCATCTCCTCGCGCACGGCGGCCGTCTCCCAGTTCAGGTCCGGCATGCGGGACGAGAAGAAGCCGTAGTAGTAGTCGTCTCCGGCGGAGCGCCAGTTGTTGTCCCCGTACTCGTTGTCCGGCCCTGGGCTCTCCGACCACCGGAACCAGTCCCGGTAGGGGGACTCGCGGTAGAGCAGGGCGTGCTTGAAGAACGGGTGTTGGCTCGAGGTGTGGTTGATCACCATGTCGACCAGCACACGGATGCCCCTCGAGTGCGCCTCCTCGATCAGGCGCTTGAAGTCGGCGTTCGATCCGTAAACGGGCTCGATCCGGTAGTAGTCCGTCACGTCGTAGCCGTGGTAGCTGGGCGACGAGGCGACCGGCATCAGCCAGATGCAGCTGGCGCCCAGGTCGCTCCGGGATTCCGGATCGCCGTCGTTCACGTAGTCGAGCTTCTGGATGAGACCTTCGAGGTCGCCCACTCCGTCGCCGTCGCTGTCGTAGAAGGAGCGGACGAAGATCTCGTAGCACACGCCCTCGTCGCGCCAAGCGGAGTCTTCCGGAGCCGACTCGCAGGCCGCAGCGGCCAGGACGGAGAACACGACGACGTAGCAAGGTACTGCGGTGATAAAGCGTTGCATAATACTTTCTTTGAATTGTCGAGATAAAGTGATTTCTTGAGACGAGCGTGACGCCCCTGCGCTCGCCCCGCGCTCGTTACCCGGCGTCGCCCCCGCCGAACAGAAACGTGAGGGCGTCGCCGAACCGCGCACGCCACGAGGTCTCGTTGTGGTTGGCTTCGTCGTACGGACGGACGACGAAGTCCTCGCCCTCCACGAGGCCCTGCTCCAGCAACCACGTGCGCACAATCTCGTGGGTGGGCCCGTACTCGGCGTCGAGGCCCTCAGTGCCGTAATCGAACCAGTATCGCGCGCCCTCCGGGACGGTCAGTCCCTCCTCGATGTCGCGCATGACGTAGGGAGTCACGTCGGGGCTCTCCCCGGCGTCGCCCTCGAGGACCTGCGCCCACACCGCCTCGGAGAGCGGGAAATGGGTCGACACGCAGGCGCAGGCGCCGAACGCGTCCGGGTGGTGGGTCACGAGATAGAAGGACAGCAGCCCGCCCATGGAGGAGCCCGCGACCGCCGTGTTGTCCGGTCCCGTGAGGGTGCGGAATTCAGCATCGATCTTCGGCATCAACTCTTCGAGGAGGAAGCGCGCGTAGCCGGGCGCGCCATGCCAGGGCGAGTATTCCGGCCCCCGCTCCGCCGTGCTCCAGGCGCCGACGACGATGACCGGCGGGATGACCCCGCGGTCCGAGAGCCGCACCACCGCTTCGTCGACCCCCCAGTCCACGCCCGTGTTGGCGATGCGGGGGTCGAACAGGTTCTGTCCGTCATGCATGTAGAGGACGGGATACCGCACGGACGGATCGTCGTCGTAGCCGGGCGGAAGCCAGATCTCCACGTGGCGCGTCCGCCCCAGGAATTCGGACTCGACATCCGCCCAGTACACGAGGCGTCCCAGGACGCCCGAGCCTTCCCAGTCCGCGAAGTACTCCAGCGGGTCCTTCTTGAACTCGGCGATCTCGTGCGACGCTTCGACGTCACCATCGATGAGGAGCTCGTGATTCGGCGGTGCCGTGCCGGACGGGCCGAGCGCTTCCCGGTCCCACGTGCCCAGCGTGAACTTGTACTCGAGCTCCGTGCCCTGCGCGGCTCTCACCTCCGCGTATCGCTCGCGTCCCTCACCGGTCATGGCCAGCCCGTCAGGCTGCCACGGTCCGAGCTCGGGGAGATTGCCGGCGAGGTAGATCGTGCCCGTGCCTTCCGGCACGAGCGTGCGGATGGTCACCGTGCAACACTCGGTGTCCGAATTCTCGGGCGGTTCCTCTCCGGCGCAGGACGTGACGGCGAACAGGGCGGCGAGAGCGAGGGCAAAGCGCATGGCGAACGCTCCATGGAATGGGCGAAAGTGCGCACGCCGCAACCTACTCCGTCTTGCCCCGGCGGCCAACAAACGCGGCGGCGAGCCGGAGGACGCGTTCGCGCCCGGCATCCGGCCCGCTCCAGCGCCTATTCCCTGGGCGCCGGGTCTTCGTCCTCCCAGGAGTCACCGCCGAGCGCGTCGCCGTAGAAGATGGCGTAGCGCGGGCGGGACCAGATGACGAGCGTGCCGACGTTGCACACGACCGGCTCGGGGTATACCGGCGGGGGAGTGCCCAACCCGAGTCCGCCACGCGCGACCGCCAGCCGGATCGGGCTTCGCAGGTAGGGGCGGGCGACCCTGTAGGTCGTCCGCGAGAGCCCCTCGGCGGCGCGGGCCGGAGCATAGGGGCCGAACGTGATCTGCACGTCCATGGAGCTGCGGTTGTCCACCCGGACGGTGACGGTGGCGTTCAGCTCGCAGACACCATCCTGTTCGACGGCCGTGCTGCCGGCGTCCGCGGGATCGTCCGGCGGCGGTGCGGGATCGGGGGCCGTGGCGCAACCGACAAGGAATAACAGGGCAAGTACTCGTGGCGTCATGGACCACACATCCGTTCCCACCGTCGCTCCATCGGGTGCCGCGCGACTCTCTTCTTCGCCTCGCTTGTGAGGTGATGGATCGTACCCACGTGGCCGCACAACAGTTTCATACCGCCCGTTCCGGCCCGGCACGGAGCGGAACATCGTGCCGGCCTGGGAAGGACCCGACGGGGCGGTACGGCGCTCGCATCCGGAGGCCGTACGTGGAGCTGCCGCGGCGTGATGCGGCCTGCCTCGCAGGTGCGCCGTAACTTGTTGTTTAATAGTTATTTACACGGCCACCGATCTGCCGCTGACAGGTTGCGCCGCCACCCCGAAACCTGTATACTATAGATGTCCGATCGCTGGCCGTTGGAGCGGTCGATCGTGCGTGGATTTGATTGCAGCTTGAAGGCGCGCCGATCCGAGAGGGACACACCTTCTAAAGAGCGGTAGAGGGCCTGACCGCGATGGTAGCAGCGATCGGGCCCTCTTCTCGTTGGGGTTGGTCGTCACAGAGAGCGCCATGAAGACGGTCCAGAAGGAGATCTCGCTACCGGCCTTTCCGCGGGGCTTTCACCTCGTAACCCGGTTGATCGAGACGGAGATGCCCGAGATCGATCCGACCGTCCGGGAGGACTTCGAAGCGCACTTCGATCGCACCGTCCCCGAACGAGCCCCGTATTACCGGCACACCGCCGAGGGACCGGACGACATGCCGGCCCACATCAAGGCCTCGCTGCTGGGAAGCTCGGTGACCGTCCCCATCACCTCGGGTCGACTCCATCTGGGCACCTGGCAGGGAATCTACCTGTGCGAGCACCGTAACCGCGGAGGGCGGCGACGGCTCGTAGTCACGGCTATGGGCAGCTGATCCGACCTGCTCCCACGGCCCGGCGCAGCGGAGACGAAGGTACCGGTCGGTCTCCTCCACTGATCCGGTCGCGGCGGTCGATTCTCCCAGGCTGTCGAGTCCCAGATTGCGCCCCCGCGGCCCTTACGCTAACGTAAGTATCAGCCCCATATAACTTGTCGACCCCCAGGGCCCCCCCTCGAGTGAGGAGCCGCGCCCGTGGACAGCGTGCGCGCGTCCATCGGTCCCGCACTCGCCGCCCGTTACTCGGTCGAGCATGAGCTCGGCGCGGGCGCCATGGCGGTGGTGTACCTGGCGCACGACCGCAAGCACGATCGTCGGGTCGCCATCAAGGTC
>JBDGXC010000068.1:0-8249 GCA_039584815.1 Gemmatimonadota bacterium | reverse complement strand
TTCGCATTCTTGTGTACGTTCACTGGGACCTCCGACGAAGTGGCTGGTTGCTAGGCACAACCCAGCTTCTCTCGTCGTGTCCCAGTGAACAACCTTCTTATCAATCACACCTAGAACGCTTCGCGAGCAGGTATCTCGAGGTCACGCGTTGGAGCCATGTTCAAAGGCGACCGGTGGCCCGCTACACGATCGACACGCACCATACGCCGGGCTACGCGGCGGGCTACGTTGCCAATCAGGTACAGCCGCGCCTGTTCATGACCACCCACATGCCGTTCGATCCATACGTCAACGAGGAGTCCGTCGCCGAAGTCAGGGAGCACTGGAACGGACCCTTCCATTTCGGCGCCCCCGACGGAGTCGTCGTCAACGTGACAGAGGACCAGATCTGGGTGCGAGAGGGAATCCTCCCGGATTACCCGAACAGCCGAGCGCCCCAGTTCGACTTCACCAACGGTCAGCTGGTCGTTCCTCATCCGCCGACGAGCCGCGAGGAGATCCAGGAACCGTTCGTCCGTGACCAGCAGATCGACCCAGCGGAGTACTATCCACCGGGCTACATGCCGGAGCTGCTCGAGCACTGGCCGGTCGAGGGAGACCTGGTAGTGCCGCTCGAGGCGCTTCCCGAGAATCTGAAGGAGAGCATGGGGGCGGAATGGCGTGTCCGGACCAAGAACCGGAAGGCGCTCGAGGAGCAGGGCGACCAGTAAGGTCGGCCGATCGACCTGCCCGATTTGATCCGGCGTGCCGGTCACGAACGTGACCGGCACGCCTGCGTCCTCAGATTGGGGCCGCGTCGCCTCACGATGTCCTTGAGGCGTGCCCGGGCGGCCTCGACTCGAGGTTGCAGCTCGGGGTCAGCCTCAACCCACAGATCGACGAACCGGCGGGCTGCTTGCTGTCGCCCGGCGCGGCGGCAGCTGCCTCGAAGCGGGCTGCGTGCCGCCCCTGCACGACGGCCGTCGCGACGATGATGGGAAGACCGATCAGCAGGAGGAGCAGCGCGAACGGGAACACCCAGTCGGACAGGTCTCAACGCTCACCATTCGCCAGCTCGCTGCGAACCTGTTCGACATCGACCGCCACCGTCCATATGTCGAAGTTGCCTGAGCGCGTGCTGACGAAGGCGATCCTGGTACCATCGGGGGACCAGGCAGGTCCGTCATCGTAGCCGGGGTGCGACGTGATCTGTACCCGTCTGCCACCGGTGGAAGACATGATCCACACATCGCAGTTGCGACGCCCCTCGCACCACACAACGGCCAGCAGAGAGCCGTCGGGCGACAGATCGGCGTACCGATAGACTCCTTCCTCCTCGGGGGTCAACCTTCGTTGGCCCTGTCCGATCGTGGAGATCGCCCAGATGGACGAATTGGGGCTCTCAGCTTCCCGTAGAAAGACATAAACCTCCTTGCCATCGAGCGACCAGCACGTTGGAATGGGGAGTTTGCCCTGCTCGCTGAAGACCGTATCGAAGGCACCGGTCGCAAGGTCGAGCACCCAGAGATTCGGTCCTTCCTTGAAGGCGAGGCGAGAGCCGTCCGGAGACCATTTAGGTTGGCCGCCACGAAACACCGGAATCGACTCCGGAACGATGCGAATGGGAGTTCCCCCCGACGCCGACACCAACTGGATCCTGTTACCGAAGTCCCCGTCGAAAGCGATGTAGTGACCATCGGGCGACCAATGGGGATGCTCGCCAAGTTCGGTAGTCAACCGCTGCGGCTCACCCCCGTCCGGGGAGATCAACCACAGACCGTTCTTTTCCGGCGCTACGTCCCCTCCGTAGCGTGAGAAGACAATCGACTTTCCGTCCGGGGACCACTGGGGAAACCCGTCCTGGGCCGAATCGTCGGTGAGCTGTCTCAGGCCTTGTGGCTCCTGAGCTCTTGCCTCGACAGAGGGCGCGAGGCAGGCAATGACTAGCATGACAGCACAGCTGGTTTCAATCCTCATAGCTCACCCCCTCAGGCGGCTCCGCCACGGCCTCAATGTCCCGAGCCAACCGGGTCGAGACCGCGGGTCTCGCCGCTCAACGAGCGTCGGACCGCCGAGTGTAACGCCACCTGGATGCCTATGCCTCCAATCCTCGGTCGGTGTTCGTCAGGCTGTGTGGGGGGCGAAAGAAAGTTAGTATCGACTCAGTCCCCGGAACACAGCCTGAAACGACTGTACCCTGAATCCGAGGATGTGACTGGCCGTGAAGACTCAGACTGTCTTCGTCGTGGATGATGAAGCAGGCGTCCGGGAGGCCCTCGCCCGCCTGTTCCGATCAACCGGTCTGCACGTTTCAGCGTTCGATTCTCCGGGCGCTTTCCTCTCCGCATTCGATCACGAGATGCAGGGATGCCTGGTGTTGGATCTGGAGATGCCAGGGCTGCGCGGGACAGAGCTTCAGCAAAGGCTCAACGACGTGGGGTGCACCTTGCCGATCATCTTTCTTACCGGCCGTGCGGAGGTACCCGACGGGATCCGGGCGATGAAACAGGGCGCCTTCGATTTCCTCACCAAGCCGATCGAGGAGGATGCGCTCCTGAGCAGCGTGCAGACGGCTCTCGCCCGGGAATTCGAGGTGAGGCAGAATTGTGCTGAGCTGCGTGATCTCCAGGGGCGCATGGCCACCCTGACCTCGCGCGAGCGGGAAGTCCTCACTCACGTCGTTTCGGGCCAGCTCAACAAGCAGATCGCTCACGATCTCGGGACTGTCGAACAGACCATCAAGGTTCACCGGCGGCGGGTGATGCATAAGATGAAGGCTGACTCGCTGGCCGAGCTCGTGCGGATGGCCGAGCGACTGGGAATGTGACGATGTTCGCCGGAATCGAGATCAGCTGGATGACGGCAGGATGGGCGATGGTCGTGGCCGTCTATCTAACGCTCGCCTTGATCTACCTCGTCATTGCCGCCCGATCGCAGGAGAGCGGATCCCTTGCCTACCTGCTGTTCGTAGCCGTCGCCCTGGGAGCAGCTGGCACTGCCGTGGGCGAGCTGGCACTCGCCCACGCCCGGACGATTGAGCAATACGCCTCCGTGCTCCGTATGGTTCACATCCCGCTCGCGTTTCTCCTGCTCCCACTTCCGTGGTTCGTGTACGTACTGTTCCGAACCGGCCGCCCTTGGCTGGCCCTGTTGAGCAACGCTCTATGGATGGCGGCGCTCGTCATCAATGCCTTCTCACCGCACAGCCGGCTGTACGCAGAGATCACGGCGCTCGAGCGGATACCGTTCGCCGGAGAAGCTTTCACCCGCGCTGTTGGCACCGGCCATGCGTGGCGCTGGATCGGGCAGATGACGACCCTCGTGATCCTGGTGTTCGTGCTGGACGCCGCGGTCACGCTGTGGAACCAGGGGGGACGCCGCCGCGCGGTTTTGATCGGGGGAGCGGTCACCCTGAGTTCAGCGATCGGGGTCAGCCACGCGGCCCTCGTTTCCGCCGGGCTCATCCGCTCGCCCTACCTGGTCAGCGTCAGCTTCCTGTTCCTCCTGGCCGCCATGGCGTACGAGCTGGTCGACGAGGCCTTGCAGGCGGTGAGCCTGGAACGGCAGGTGGAGCGCCAAGCTGCCGAGTTGCAGGAGCAAGAAGAACGTCTCCGACTCGCCTCTGACTCGGCTGCCCTCGGCCTCTGGTCCTGGAGCGCTGGAGACGTCGAGATCTGGATGACGTCGAGGAATCGAGATTTGCTCGGACTGCAGTCGACCGTCGCCGCTACGTGGCCGCGCGTCCTCGAATGCGTCCATGAGGAAGACCGCGAGCGCGTGGTCGATGAGGCGAGGCGACTATGCGATGAGGGAGGGCAGTTCGAGTCGGAGTTTCGCGTGGTCCGTCCGGAAGGAGCGGTTCGCTGGATGAGCAGCCGGGGTGGAGTGGAGTGTGGAGAGGGTGGCGTGCCGTCCCGCACGCGAGGTGCGGTCCGGGATGTGACCGAGCGCCGGGAAGCTCAGTCCGCTCTCGCGCTCCAGCGAGCCGAGGTGGCGCATCTGTCGCGCGTGACCACGCTCGGTGAGATGTCGAACTCCATTGCACACGAGCTCAATCAACCTCTGACCGCAATCCTGAGTAACGCGCAGGCGGCCCTGCGTTTTCTCGGCCGGGACACCCCGCGACTTGACGAGGTCGAAGCGGCTTTGACGGCCATCGTGACGCAGGATCGCTACGCCAGCGATGTGATCGATCGCCTGCAGCTGCTGCTCAAGAAGGGGGAACGACGTACGGAATCCCTGGACATCAGCCGACTGGTGGACGAAGTCGTGGAGCTGGCCGAAGTCGAGCTCGCCAGGGAGGGAGTCCGGGTGGAGACGGAGACGGCGACCGACCTTCCCACGGTACCGGGCGATCGGGTGCAGCTCTTCCAAGTCCTGTTGAACGTCGTGCGCAACGGGGCCGACGCCATGACGGAGCTGGCCCGGGACGAGCGGAAGATCGCCATCGGAGCCGAGGCGAGCCAAGAGGGCGTCGAGATCACGGTGACCGACCGGGGAACGGGCATATCGGCCGAGCACACGGACGAGGTATTCCGCCCGTTCTTTACGACGCGGGCGGAGGGATCAGGCCTCGGGCTCGCGGTGAGCCGCACCATCGTTCAGATGCACGGTGGGAAGATATGGGCTACGGTGCCTGAAGACGGCCGCGGAACCGCCATCCACGTGCTCCTGCCCACGCAGGAATCCGCGGCTCGCCAGCCCTGAGGGACCTGCTCCAGCGGGACAGGCGGCGGGCTGGTTGCCGCGCAGGCCCGCGACCCGTACCGTCTGCTCGTGTGAAACGACGATTCGTCGTCCGTCCGGCAGGATCCCACTGGAGGAGAGGACCGATGCGCCTTCCGATACTCGTGACGATGGCCGGCGCGGCACTACTGGCCGCCTGTCAGCAGCCCGTTGAGTTCGATCCCGATGATCCGGCGATCACAGCGGAGATCGAGTCGATCCTGGCGGAGGCCATGGAGGGGTCGCGCAACGTGGATGCCGATCAGGTGCTCGCCATGGCCGAGGGAGAGGGAGAGCTGACCTTCCTTACCGGCGACCTGTTGCTCAGCGGCCTGGACGTGATCCGCGAGGCCTTCGCCGACACCTACGCGGGGCTCGAGAGCCAGGAGACGACGGTCATCGAGAAGCGCGTGCGTATTCTATCTCCGGACGTGGCCATCGTGATTGTTACGTCCGAAGGCGCCTATACGGACAGAGCCGGGTGGACGTCGGAGCCGGTGGGCATGGGACACACGGTCGTGTTCGTGCGTGAGAACGGCGAATGGAGAGCTCGCCACGCGCACCAGTCCGTTGCTCCCTGAAGGCCGCCCCGATCACAGCAGGCGAAGGAGACCCAGATGAACAAGTACCTGATCACAGTATTCCTATTGCTGGGCGCGGCCTCGCAGGCCAGCGCCCAGGTGGCTGCCCAGGGCGGTTCCTCCACGGTGTCGCTGTCCGGAATCGGCCTGCTCATCTACCCGGCGCAGGGACAGGCTCCCGAGCAGCAGCAGGCGGACGAAGCGGCGTGCACCGACTGGGCGGAGTCGCAGACCGGACTTTCGATCCAGGCTGGATCGGTGGACACTGAGGCGGCCGCGGCGGCCGCTGAACAGCAAGCCGCCGATGCCACGACGGGCGCGGCCGTTGGCGGAGCGGCCCGTGGTGCCGCCGCCGGCGTCGCCATAGGCGCCATCGCGGGCGATGCCGGTAAGGGCGCAGCCATCGGCGCCGTAGCCGGGGGGATCGGGGGCCGCCGAGCGAAGAAGTCGGCCGAGGCGCAGGCGGGGTACGCCGGCGCGGAGCAAGCCGAGGCGCAGAACGCGGCGGCCATCGACTCGTTCAAGAAGGCGGCGAGCGTGTGCCTCGAGGGCCGGGGGTACACCGTCCAGTAGGGCACCTCGCTCCCGCTGCGCCAATCAGGGCGGCTGGTCTCCTTCGGGGCCAGCCGCCTTTGCCTTCCCTCCATCGTGATTCCTGCTCGCCGGCCGCAGTCGCTCTCGCCGCCGTTGCACCAAAGTTCAATACCCGGAGCCCGCATCCCACCGTAGCGTCCTTACATGCTTGGCATCACAGCCCGGGTCGCGGTGGTCGACGACGAGGAGCCGGTACGGACCGGCCTGTCGCGGCTTCTTCGCTCGGTCGGCTACGAGACGTCGGTGTACGCGTCGGGTCCCGACTTCCTGGAGTCGCTCACGGGTGGTGAGCCGGACTGCGTCGTCCTCGATCTCTCCATGCCCGGCATGAGCGGGCACGAAGTCATGGGCCAAATGCGCAGCCGGGGATCATGCGCCACCGTCGTGATCATAACGGGCCGCGAGGCGCCAGGTGATCGCAATCGCGCTCTCGGCGCCGGGGCCAAGGCCTTCCTGCGAAAACCCATAGACGACTCCGACCTGATTTCGGCGATCGAGAAGGCAATCGGACCGAATCGCGTACCCGTCCGTGCTCGATCCGAATAGAGATGGTGGATCCACACAGAGAACAGGAGAGGAAAGCGCCATGAGCGAGCAAGAGAAGGCAGCCGGAGCCGAACAGACGTCCCTGGGAGTCACGCGCCGGGAGTTCGCAAAGGCGGGCATCGCCGTGGCCGGGGGCGTGGCCGTCCTCGGAGCAGCAGAGAGGCTGGCGGCTCAGGAGAAACAGGCCGCCACCGTGGAGCTGGACTGGAGCGAGGTCTACTATACGAACTGCCCCCTCATCTCGGCTAGCAACGTCGACCAGGAGTTGGGCTGGGTGAAAGAGGAGTACTCGAAGATCGGAATCGAGTACGCATATTTCCGGTCGCGTCGCGAGACCAACTGGTATCCGCACTACATCCACAACCAGGAGAACCTGATACGCTTCGGCGGCCTGTTCCCCCCCATCCACGTGCAGGCGGACATCCGCAGGACACGGCTCCTCGGGGCGACGCACGTTCCTCGTGAGGGCGGCTGCATGATGGTACGGGCGAGGGACGACATCTACCGGATGACTGATCTCAAGGGGAAGAAGATCGGCCTAACCAAGAGCCTCAACACCATCAAGAACGACTGGTGGCGCATCCAGGAGCACCAGGCGATCCTGCTCATGCTCCGGATGAACGGCATGACCGAGAAGGACGTGCAGATCGTCGATTTCCCCTACCCGGACGACTGGTACGACAACCCCGAAATGTTGGAGCCGCTGTACAACCCGACCGAGTGGCAGCTGAATCGTGACCACAAACACGACCTGGCGTTCCGGCCGCTGGAGACGTTTTTTAATGATACGGCGACCACCGAGATCTACACGCAGAGCAAGGTGTTCCAGCACATTCAGGAGGCGACCGGGCAGATGAAGGCCGTCGAGGACCTGACCCGGTACCCGGACTGGACTCTGCAGGTCGCCAACATCCCGGCCGTCATCACGTGCACGGACCAGATGGCCGAGGAGCATCCCGAGCTGGCCGTGGCCTTCATGAAGGGCATGATCCGGGTGGGACGCTGGGCAAACGAGCACAAGCACGCCGCGTCCGTCATCCTCAACAAGCAGACCTACTACCTCGACGTCGACGACACGTACCGGGGCATCAGGGACGTCGACATGGTACCGAACCTGTCCCCCCAGAACCTGGTCTCCATCGACATCGGCAGGGACTTCATGTTGAAGCACGGCTACATCAGCAACGACTTCGACGTGCAGGCGTGGGCCGCGCCGGAGTTCCTCGAACAGGCGGCGAAGGAGCTGCTCGAAGAGGAATGGCAGAGGAGGACGACGGAGAAGCTGCCGGAAGCAACGTCGCTGCGGCTCGGCTAATCAAGAGGGAATCTCAAATGCCGGCCGGGTCGGCTTCCGATCCGGCCGCTTGGGAGGCTCTCCTGATGAGGACGACGGAGTGCGATCAAGAGAGACCAGGCTGTGGGAGACGCAGGGCTCTCTTTGTTCCGCTCATATCTGCTGTGTTTCAAATCGTGTCGACGACGCCTTCAGCGGTGGCGCAGGAACCTGTTCCGGCAGGCTCCTTCTGGTCGCGTTCTCGCCTCACTGGCGATTGGTGGGGGGCGCGCTCCTCCCTCGTCGACCACGGCGTGACGTTGGATCTCGACTATACAGCGACGTTTCAGGGGTTGGTGTCGGGGACCAAGGACGAGGACTCCGGCTACGGGGGGAAGGTCGATGCCTTCCTCAACTTCGACAGCGGCAAGCTAGGACTATGGGAGGGAGGCGGCCTGCACACCCACGTCGAGTTCCGCCATGGGGATGCCCAGTCCAACCTCGGCAATGCGCTTTTTGCCACAAACACTGCCCAACTCTGGCCCGTAGAC
>JBDGXC010000067.1:0-9716 GCA_039584815.1 Gemmatimonadota bacterium | reverse complement strand
CCGGCGTGCGGATGGGCGGTGGTCACGTGTCGGTGGAAGCGCCCGAGTATCGAACACGGCGCACGCTCGAGCACCGGCTGTCGCCTGAGGCCAGGGCCGCCGTTCAAGATGCGCTCACCTCGCCGGACGTCGCACTGCGTCTGGTCGCCTCCGCACCGCGCCTGACGGTCCAGGGCCTCGCCTCCTCATCTGCCGCCGCGCTCCCCGTGGCGATCGTGGGGGTGGACCCGGAGGCGGAACCGGCGTTCTCGGCCTTGAGCGATAAGCTGGAGGACGGGCGCTGGCTGGAGCCGGACGACCGCCTCAGTGCCTATGTGGGCACACGCCTGGCGCGTCGATTGAAGCTGAAGGAAGGATCCCGGTTCGTGCTGACGGCGCAGGATGCGGCCGGGGAGATCAGCGGGCAGATGGTGCGCGTCGCGGGAACGTTCCGCAGCGGTCTGCCGGAGGTGGACGAAGGGTTCGTGCAGATTCCGCTCGAGACTGCGCAGGAGTGGCTCGGCACGCCGGGGGCCGTGACCTCGGAGGCGCTGCTCCTCAGCGGTGCTCGGCTGGCGCGAGGCGATGCCGGAGCTGGACGCCGCGGTGCGCATGGATGACTGGGCGGACTACATCTTCCACCTGGTGCTGTTCGTGATCGCGGCCACCGCGATCGTGAACACGATCCTCATGTCGGTCATGTACCGCACGCGCGAATTCGGCGTGCTCAGGGCGCTCGGACTGGAGCGCGGCGAGGTCGGGCGCGTCGTGTTCATCGAGGGGATGGTCCTGACTGCCCTCAGCGGCCTCGTGGGAATGGCCCTCGGCGCGGCCGTCGTGTGGGGCTTCTTTCGAAACGGCCTCGATTTTTCCGCCATGTGGGACATGGAAATGGAGGCGGCGGGCATCGTCATCGATCCGGTGATCGTGCCCCGATTCCACTGGAATCAGATCTTCCAGAGCCTTTTCTTCATCCTGGCGATCGGCTCCCTGTCATCCATATACCCGGCCTGGCGCGCCACGCGGATCGACGTGGCCGAGGCCATGAAGTTCGAGGAATAGAGACGATGAGCGACGAACGACGCGCCAACGGCAACGGGCAGCACAGCGCCGCGGTCCGCACCCGGGACCTGTGGAAGGTGTTCGAGCACGACGGTATCCGCGTCGAGGCCGTGCGCGACGTCACGATGACGATCGAGCCGGGAGAGTTCGTCGTGCTCGCCGGGCCGTCCGGATCGGGAAAGACGACCCTCCTGAACGTGATCGGCGGCCTCACGCGGCCCTCCGACGGATGCGTATGGATCGACGGGATCGACATCACGGGGCTATCCGAGCGGGAGCTCGCCCGACTTCGCCTCGAGCGGCTGGGGTTCGTGTTCCAGGCCTACAACCTCCTGCCCGTTCTCACGGCGCTCGAGAACGCCGAGTTCACGCTCCTGCTGCGCGACGTACCGCCCGACGAGCGTCGCCGGAAGGTCGAGAAGCTGTTCGAGCAGATCGGGATGGCGGGACTGGAGGACCGGCGGCCCGGCAAGCTGTCCGGCGGCCAGCAGCAGCGCGTTGCGGTAGCGCGCGCAGTGGTCGGCGAGCCGGCCCTCGTGCTGGCCGACGAGCCTACGGCCAATCTCGATACGGCCACCAGCTCGGCGCTCATCGACCTGATGGCCGAGCTGAACCGGGACCTCGGCACGACGTTCGTGTTCGCGACCCACGACACGCGCCTGATGGACCGGGCCCGGCGAGTGGTTCGCCTCGTGGATGGGGCGATCGTGGACGACGACCGACGCGACTGAATCCATGCCCACTCGCCGTGCGGCCATCGCGGGTTGCGTGGCGGCGGCCATCGCCGTGGCGACGGCATCGCCACAGGCCGCTCGCGCCCAGTCGCTGCGAGACGACCTTCGCCTGGGTGGCTACTACCTGAACGTGGCCACGGGCGCCCTCGAAGGTCCCTTCACTCCGGCCGGGCTGACCAACTTCCAGCGTCTCCGTCTGATGGCGGCACCCGAGGTCGGGCCGCTCCACGTGGACATCGCCTACGAGCAGGCGCTCTCGCTCGCCTCCGATCCTGATCTCGGCCTCACCCCGGTGCTCGGCGCCAGCTCGACGGGGATCGATTGGCTTCCCCTTCAGTGGACGATCGAAGACTGGGACCACGGTTCGTGGCGCCACCGGTTCGACCGGCTGCTCATCAGCGCCCCGCTCGGCGCGTCCGCTGAGGCGACCGTCGGCCGGCAGACGATCTCGTGGGCCACGGCGCTGATCTTCACTCCCGCCGATCCGTTCGCGCCGTTCGACCCGGCCGACCCGTTCCGGGAGTACCGGGCCGGAGTGGATGCCCTGCGGATCCAGGGCTTCTCGGGTCCGTTCGCCGAGCTCGACTTCGTGCTCCGGCCCGCCGACACGCGCGACGGGACCACCATCACGGCGCTTGGCCGGATCACGAAGGCCTCCGGTCCGTGGGAGGTGTCCGCATGGACCGGCGTCCTGCACGACGGGGGCGCCGTCTCCGCGGCCACCACCCTGACGGCGGCCGGTACAGCGTTCCGGGGAGAAGCCCAGCTTCGCTGGCCGGACGACGTGCTTCGGTTCTCGATCGGTGCGGACCGGAGCTTCCCGCTCGCCGGCCGCGACCTGTACGTGGTGCTCGAGTACCAGCGCGATGGGTACGGCGCCACGGATCCGGACGACTACCTGGACGTCCTCCTGTCCGATCCGTACAGCCGCGGTGAAATGCAGGTGATCGGGCGGAACGAGGTGGCCCTGCAGGCCTCCTGGCAGGCAACCCCCCTGCTGGCGCCCGATGTTCTCGCGCTGTGGAACGTGAACGACCGGAGCCTCCTGCTGTCTCCGGCGGCCACGCTTTCCGTGTCGAACGAGGTGTACGTGCGGGCAGGCCTGTTCTTAGGCATCGGTACGAACGAGCGCGAAGTCGCCCTGCCGTCCCTGCCGCCGTTCGGCGATACTCCCCCGGATCTTCGGTTGCCGGGGTCCGAGTTCGGTCCCGTTCCGACCAGCCTGTACCTGTCGCTGACCGCCTTCTTCTGACCTTCCGCGTCCCGGCTCGCGTCCGCGCGTCGGAACCCTGGCGGAGGCCCGGGCGCCCCGTTTCGCGGCGCGTCCCTTGCTCGACTTTTCCCCGACGATGGCCCAGTTTCCACGGTCCCTGGCGACGCGCGGGGCTCCCGGCGCCGCCGCAGGAGACGGGACACACGATGCAGCTGCTCCTCATCCGGCACGCGATCGCGGAAGACCGGCTCGAGTTCGCTCGAACCGGCCTGTCGGACTGTGCCCGCCCGCTCACCGATCGAGGGCGTACCCGCATGGAGCGAGGCGCGGCGGGACTCCGCACTCTCGTGCCGGAGATCGACGTCCTCGCCACCAGCCCTCTCACGCGGGCCGTGCAGACGGCGCAGATCGTCGCCGTGGCGTACGACGGCATGCGCGTAGAGCCGGTCGAGGCACTGGGGTCGGGGGACGTGGAGGGTTTCCTGGAGTGGCTCCGCGACTGCGAACCGTCGGACGTGGTGGCAGCGGTGGGGCACGAGCCGCACATGTCGGACTGGGCCGCCTGGCTGCTCACCGGACGATGGGAGGACCTAGCCGCCGTGAAGAAGGGATCGGCTCTGCTGCTGGAGTTCCCGTCGGCGATCCGGGCCGGGGAGGCGCGACTCCTGTGGTTCCTCACTCCGGCCCAGCTCCGGGGACTCGGGAGGTAGGTCGGCCATGGCGCGACGACCGTCCGGCCTGCTGGATCTTCCCGCCTTCGAAGGGGCGGTCCGCGTGGCCCGCTTTTACCTCGACCGGACGGACGAAGCCGTGCGACGGCTCGTGAAGCGGGGCGACGAGGAGGCACTGCACGATTTCCGGGTGAGTCTGCGGAGGCTCCGCAGCAACCTGCAGGCATACGCGCCGTACCTGGCCACGGCCGTCTCGGCCAAACGTCGGCGCAAGATCGGGAAGCTGGCCGCGGCGACCGGCGGTGGGCGGGACGCCGAGGTGCATGTCGCGTGGCTTGAAGCCCGCACGGCGGACGTGACGGCGGTGGACGCTCCGGGATTCGACATGCTGCTGTACGAGCTCAGGACGGGTCGCGACGCCGGCTACGGAACGGCCGTCAAACGGGCCGCGCGGAAGTTCCGCAAGCTGGATCGAGGTCTGCGAAGACGGCTGGACGAGCTGGAGACGGCCGCCCGGGCGAGTGGCCTGGAGGACGGGGTCCGCTTCCGGACCGCCGTCGAGCGGCGTCTGCCCGAGTATGCCGGGGAGCTGGACCTGCACCTGTCCCGCGTACACGCGCCGGCCGACGAGGCGGAGGCGCACCGGGCCCGCATCCGGGCGAAGCGGCTCCGGTACCTCCTGGAGCCGATCGCCGCGGACATCGAGGTAGCCGAGGACCTGATCACTGCCCTTCGGGAGCTGCAGGACCTGCTGGGAGACCTGCACGACGCCCAGCTGCTGAAGAGCCTGGTGGCCGACCTGCGGGGGCGGGCCTCCGCGGAGGCGCAGCCGGGTCTCGGGACGGTGACGGGGTGGCTCGATCGGGAGCAGTCGGATCTGTTCGCTCGTCTGCGCGAGATGTGGCTCGGTGACCGCAGCGTCGCGTTCTTCGCCGCCGTGGAGGCGGTGCGGGAGCTCCTGGTCTCGTCGGGCGCGCCGGATATCGAGATCGAGAGGAAGTACCTGCTGTCAGGCGTGCCCGCCGTTCTCGAAGGGCAGCCGTACCGCGCGATTGACCAGGGCTACCTTCCCGGAAAGCGGTTGCAGGAGCGGGTGCGGCGCGTCCGCAGAGACGGCGGGGAATGGTACGTCCGAACGGTCAAGATCGGCTCGGGGATCCGTCGCATCGAGCTGCAGGAGGACACGGACCGTCGGACCTTCGACATCCTGTGGCCGCTCACGGCCGGGCGACGCGTCGTCAAGCGTCGCTACCGGGTCCCGGAGGCCGGGCTCGTGTGGGAGGTGGACGTGTTCGCGGACCGCGACCTCGTGCTCGCCGAGGTCGAGTTGCCGACGGAGGACGTCCAGCCACGATTGCCAGAGTGGATCGCCCCCTACGTGGTGCGCGAGGTGACAGGCGAATCGGCGTACGTGAACATCAACCTGGCCCGCTGAGGAGACGACGGATGAGCGCGACCCCACCCGATCCGATGGGGATCCCGGACTTCGAGGAAGCGCACGCCCTGTTCGAGTCCGCCGAGGAAGGGGCGGCGGTGCCCCGGGCGGAATACAAGCGCCGGGCCGCCGCCCTTCGAGGAGAGCTGCTCGAAGTGCAGGCGAACCTCCGGGAGGCTGATTTTCCGGTCGTCGTGATGTTCGCCGGTGTGGACGGGGCCGGGAAGGGCGAGCTCACGAATCTGCTGAACGAGTGGATGGATCCCCGTGGCATCACGACGCGCGCTTTCGGGACTCCCTCGGAGCCCGAGGCTGCACGTCCGACGTACTGGCGCTTCTGGCGGGATCTCCCGCCCCGCGGCGACCTCGGGCTGTTTCTGAGCGCCTGGTACACGGACCCGCTGCTCGACCGCGTGTACGGCGAGACGACGGACGCCCAGCTCGAGGCGCAGCTCGAAGAGATCAACGCGTTCGAGAAGACCCTGGCGGACGACGGGGTCCTGTTCGTGAAATTCTGGATGCACCTGGGAAAGGCGGCTCAGAAGGACCGCTTCGAGCAGCTGGAAGCGGATCCCCTCCAGAGCTGGCGGGTGACGCGCAAGGACTGGGAACACTGGACGATGTACGACCGCTTCATTCGGTATTCCGGACACCTCATCCGGCGCACGGGCACCGAATGGGCTCCGTGGCGGATCGTGGAGGGCTCCGACGCCAATCACCGCAGCCTCGAGGTGGGCGAGGCGCTGCGCGACAGCGTTCGAGATCGGCTCGAGCGAGCGGAGCGTGAGCCGGGAGATGGTGATGCGCCGGCGACGGCTGCGAACACTTCCACACCATCGGAGATCCGTCCGGTGACCGTGCTCTCGGCGCTCGACATGGACAAGTCGCTCGACCGGAAGTCGTATCGTACGGAGCTCAAGCAGCTCCAGGCCCGCCTCAACCGCCTGTACCGGGTCACCCGCGAGCGCGGGCGATCGACGATCCTCGTGTTCGAGGGGTGGGACGCGGCCGGAAAGGGAGGCGCCATACGGCGCATCACGCCGGCGCTGGACGCGCGGGATTACCGGATCGTGTCGATCGCGGCGCCGACCGAGGAGGAGAAGGACCACCACTACCTGTGGCGGTTCTGGCGCCACCTGCCGGGGGCCGGCCGGTTCCTGATCTTCGATCGGAGCTGGTACGGCCGGGTCCTGGTGGAACGGGTGGAGCGATTCGCGACTCCGGAGGAATGGCTGCGGGCCTACCGGGAGATCAACGATTTCGAGGCCCAGCTGGTAGGCCACGGCTCCATCGTCGTGAAGTACTGGATTCACATCACGCCGGAGGAGCAGGACCGCCGCTTCCGGGCCCGCGAGGACACGCCCTACAAGCGCTGGAAGCTCACCGAGGAGGACTGGCGGAACCGCGAGCGCTGGCAGGCCTACCAGGTGGCGGTGGATGACATGGTGCGGCTGACGGGCACGGGGCTTGCTCCCTGGCATCTCATCGAGGGCAACGACAAGCGATACGCCCGCGTGCGGGTGCTCGAGATCCTGTGCGAGGCCCTGGATCGCGCACTGGACTATCCCCTCCGGGATCTCGACGGCCTGCGGCTGGCGGAGACGAACCGGTAAGCACATGGACGACAGCGAGTTCTCGAATCGACCCGACGGCACCGGGTCACGAGCGGCGGCGGAATCGGCGGAACGTGTGGAGCTCCCGGATCGCATGAGGCCGCCGCTGCCGGACCGGGGTCCGCGGCCCGCCCCGCAAAGCGACGATGCCGGCAGCCTTCCGGAGGCTGCGGCGATACTCCGGAGCACCCCTCCCGACAGCGGCGCGATCCCCGAGCCGGGGCCGGACGGCGCCTTCGACCTCGCCGCGCCGGCCCTGTACCTGAACCGCGAACTCACGTGGCTCAACTTCAACTACCGGGTTCTGGGCGAGGCGGAGGACGAACGAGTCCCGTTGCTGGAGAGGCTCAAGTTCGTGGCCATCGTGGGCTCGAACCTCGACGAGTTCTTCATGAAGCGGATCGGCGGCCTGAAGCAGCAGGTCGGCGCCGGCGTCCTGAAGCGCACCGTGGACGGGAGAACGCCCCAGCAGCAGATCGACGAGAGCTACGCGCTGGTCAGTGATCTCGAGCGCCGCAAGCGCGACGCGTTCCTCGAGATCGTCTCGGCTCTCGCGGAGCACGACGTGGTCGTCGCCGACCATGACGACCTGGACCAGGAGGAGCGGGAGTGGCTGCGGGCGCACTACGTGGAGAACGTCTATCCCCTGGTCACGCCTCAGGCGACCGACCCGGCGCACCCGTTCCCCTTCATCTCGAACCTGTCGCTCAACCTTCTGGTCACGCTGCGGCTGCCCGGAGATCTCATGCCGTTGCTGGCACGCGTGAAAGTGCCGGCGGGCACGGGCACGCCCCGGTTCCTGCGGCTGCCCGACCGGAACGTCTTCGTGTCGCTCGAACAGGTGATGGCCGCCAACCTGGACCTGCTGTTCCCGGGCATGGAGATCGACGCGTGCGAGCTGTTCCGGGTCACGCGCAACGCCAATACCGAGATGGAGGAGGACGAGGCGGACGACCTTCTCGCCATGATCGAGACCGAGCTGCGGCAGCGGAAGCTGGCGCCCATCGTCCGCCTCGAGGTGGCCCCGGGCATGGACCCGGTGCACCGTGGCATGCTGGCGGCGGAGCTCGGCCTGGACGAGGAATCGGACGTGTTCGAGCTGGAGGGAATGCTCGGGCTGAGCGATCTGTGGGAGATCGTGGGCATCGACGAGCCGGATCTGCGCGATCGACGGCATCACCCGGTGGACCACCCGCAGATCGCGACCGACGGGTCGATCTTTCATACGATCCGCGAGGTCGGATCCATCCTGGTGCACCACCCGTACGAGTCCTTCACGACCTCCGTCGAGCGGTTCCTGCGTGAGGCGAGCGTCGATCCCAAGGTCCGCGCCATCAAGATGACCGTGTACCGAACGTCGGCCGAGTCCAAGGCCGTGGACTACCTCATCGAAGCGGCACGCAACGGCAAGCAGGTCGCGGCCGTGGTGGAGCTCAAGGCCCGGTTCGACGAGGCAGCCAACATCCGATGGGCCAATCGACTGAGCGGATACGGGATTCACGTCACGTACGGAGTCGTGGGCCTCAAGACCCACTGTAAGGCGATCCTGGTCGTGCGGGAGGACTACGACGGGCTGCGTCGCTACGCACACATCGGCACGGGCAACTACCACGCGGGAACCGCCCGGCAGTACGCGGATCTCGGACTGCTCACGTGCAGCGAAGACATCGGCCGCGACCTGACGGAGATGTTCAACTACCTGACGACCGGTTACAAGCCGCGCCGCAACTACCGGAAGATCCTTCCAGCGCCGAAGATCCTGAAGCCGGCGATCCTGGCGAAGATCGACCGGGAGGTCGCACGACACGAGGAGCACGGGGACGGTCTCATCCAGTTCAAGCTGAACGCTCTCGAAGACGCCGACGTCACCCGCGCCCTGTACGAAGCCTCGCGGTCGGGGGTGCGGGTGGACCTCATCGTACGGGACTCGTGCCGCCTGCGGCCGGGCGTCCCGGGGCTGTCGGAGAACGTGCGGGTGGTGAGTATCGTGGGCCGCTTCCTGGAGCACGGCCGCGTGTACTACTTCCGCAACGGTGGCGACGAGGAGTACTACATCGGCTCGGCCGATGCGATGCGACGCAACCTGCGAAGCAGGGTTGAGATCGTGGCTCCCGTCGAGGATCCGGATCTTCAGGAAGAGCTTCGCTTCCTGCTCGACACCCAGCTCGAGGACCGGCGCTCGGCGTGGGTGATGGGCCCGGACGGAAGCTACGAACAGCAACGGCCTTCGGGGGATCGGGACCGACGAAGCTCTCAGGCGGAGCTGATCCGCTGGGCCGAGGCCCGGCACAGGGAGGCGACCCGTCTCAAGCGACGGAAGCCACGCGGCATCCGGGCGGTCGATCAGAATCCAGAGGAGTAGATGCAGGGATTCACGGATCCCGGCCCCATCCAGCTGATCTTCGGTCTCCTCGGCGGCCTGGCCCTCTTCCTGTACGGAATGGGCCAGATGGCCGACTCCCTGAAGGTCGTGGCCGGGGACCGCATGAAGTCCATCCTGGCCCGGCTCACCCGCAACCGGGTGACCGGCGTGATCACGGGCGCGCTCGTCAGGCCGGCCTCATGACGCTGACCCAGTCGGCGGGCGTCATCCTGGGCGCCGACATCGGCACCACCATCACGGCCCAGATCATCGCCTTCAACATCCGGGAGTACTCGCTGCTGCTCGTGGCGGCGGGCTTCCTGGTGACGTTCGTAGCGCGCCGCGACCGGACGCGTCTCTACGGGACGGCCGTCATGGCGCTCGGGCTCGTGTTCCTGGGGATGGGGATCATGGGCGAGGCCATGAAGCCGCTGCGGACCTGGCCGCCTTTCCTGGGGGCCATGGCCGGGATGGAGAACCCCGTCCTGGGAATCGCCGTGGGCGCCCTGTTCACGGCCGTCATCCAGTCTTCATCGGCGACCGTCGGCATCATCATCGTGCTCGGCAGCCAGGGCCTGGTCACGCTGGAGGCCGGCATCGCTCTCCTGCTCGGCGCCAACATCGGAACGACGGTCACGGCGCTGCTC
>JBDGXC010000066.1:0-14069 GCA_039584815.1 Gemmatimonadota bacterium | reverse complement strand
ATTGCGCCTCCGGCCGTCGGGTCGGGAAGAGTCTGAACGGAGGACATATATGCGCTGGGTGTTGCGCTCGAAGATACACAAGGCCACGGTCACGGAGGCCGACGTCGACTACGTCGGGAGCATCACCGTTGACCGCGATCTGATGGACCGGGTCGGGCTGTGGCCGGGCGAGCAGGTGCTCGTCACGTCGACTACGTCGGGGGCGAGGCTCCAGACTTACGTGATTCCGGGGGAGCGCCACTCGGGCATCATCGGAATGAACGGCGCCGCGGCCCATCTCGTCCAGGCCGGCGAGGAGATCATCATCATGGGCTTCGAGCTCACGGAGATGCCGCTCGAGTCCCAGGTGATCCTGGTGGACCGGCGGAATCGTTTCGTCCGCTTCCTCAGCGAGGAGCCCGCCACCGTCGCTTGAGAGGCGCCGGAGCATGAACGACCCAGCACCGGTCGACCGGGCCCCGATCGGGATCGTCGGTAACGGCCGCCTCGCGCACCACATGAACCGGTACCTGAAGCTGGAGCGGTTGCCGGTTCGCCGCTGGTGGCGCGGGCGTGAGGAAACCCCGACTGAGGCCCTGGACGGGTGCGAGGTGGTGTGGGTGTTGATCACCGACGCCGCCATCGAACCGTTCCTCACCACGGCTGGCCTGGATCCGCTGATCCGCATCCATGCGTCGGGCAGCCTGGTCACGTCGCTCGCCTGGGGCATGCACCCCCTGTGCACGTTCGGGCCCGACGGGTACGAGCACGAGTTCTACCGGCGGGTCCCGTTCGTGTGCGAGGCCGGCAGCCCCTCGTTCGGAGAGCTGTTTCCCGAGCTGTCGAATCCCGAGTATCAGATCGCCACGCGCGACCGCGCCCTGTACCACGCCGCGTGCGTGCTCGGAGGCAACGGATCGATGATCCTGTGGCAGAGCTTCTTCGAGATCCTCGAGCGCCTGGGACTCCCCCGGAGTGCCGGAACGCCGTACCTGGAGAAGACGTCGGAGAACCTGGTCCGGCTCGGTCGGGAGGCTCTGACGGGACCCCTGGCACGCGGCGATCGGGGGACCATTCGGGCCAATCTGGCCGCGCTCGGGGACGATCCGCTGGCGGCAGTGTATCGAAGCCTGGCCCGCACCATCGATCCCGACCTGCTGGAGGCCGACGCATGAACGTGTTGGAGTTCGCCCGCAGCAAGGCGGAGGGCCGCTTACTCTCCGTCACGACGTGCTACGACTTCTGGTCGGCGCGAATCCTCGCCGGCACGGACGTCGACGCACTGCTGGTTGGAGACAGCGCGGCCATGGTGATGCACGGACACCCGACGACGCTCCCCGCCACGACGGAGATGATGGCTCTCCACGTGGGTGCCGTGTCCCGCGGAGCTCCCGATAAGCTCCGAATCGCGGACATGCCGTTTCTGGCCCATCGCAAGGGGCTGGAACCGGCCATGGACTGCGTTGCCACGCTGATGCGCGCCGGGGCGCACGCCGTGAAGCTGGAGGGTGCCGAGGGGAACATCGACATGATCTCGCACGTCGTGGAATCCGGCGTCCCGGTGATGGGCCACCTGGGCCTGCTGCCCCAGTCGATCCACCGGATCGGCGGCTACCGGGTGCAGGGCCGCGAGGCGGAGGCGGCGCAGGCGCTCGTGGAGGACGCGGCACGGCTCGAGCAGGCCGGTTGCTTCTCGATCGTGCTGGAAGGGATACCGGCTCCCGTCGCGCAGCGAATCACGGATCGCGTCTCGGTCCCCACGATCGGCATCGGGGCCGGGCGGGAGTGCGACGGCCAGGTGCTGGTGCTGCACGACCTGGCGGGCCTGCAAAGGGAATGGGAGCCCAAATTCGTGCGCCGCTTCGGAGACGGCTTCGAAGCGGTTCTCCACGCGGTCGAGGCGTTCGACCGGGCGGTCAAGGACGGCAGTTTCCCTTCGGCGGACGAATCGTACGAGTGAGTCATACGCTCGTTACGTGCGCCTCGGCGGACGAGTGGCGGGAGCACCTCAGCCAGCTGCGGGAAGAGTCGCTGACCGTCGGATTCGTGCCCACCATGGGCGCTCTGCACGAGGGCCACCTGTCGCTGGTTCGCCGTAGCCTCGCAGAGACGGACCGAACAGTCGTCAGCGTGTTCGTCAACCCGACTCAGTTCAACGATCCGGAGGACTTGGACTCGTACCCGCGGGACCTCGAGGCAGACCGGCGATTGCTCGAGGAGGTGGGGGCCCACTTCCTGGTGGTGCCGTCCGAGCAGGAGATCTACCGGGACGAGTACCGGTACCGGGTGACCGAGAGCGAGGTAAGCCGCGTGCTCGAGGGAGCCCAGCGCCCCGGCCACTTCGACGGCGTGATGACCGTCGTCCTGCGCCTGTTCGGGATCGTACGGCCCGACCGTGCGTTCTTCGGCGAGAAGGACTACCAGCAGTTGCTCCTGGTAGGAGGGATGGGAGAGGCCTTTGGGCTGGACGTGGAGGTCGTAGGCTGCCCGACGGTGCGGGAGGAGGACGGGCTGGCCATGAGCTCCAGGAATCGATTGCTCAACGTGGCGGATCGCTGGCTGGCCAGCGAGTGGGCTCGACTGTTGCGGGAAGGGTCCTCCGCCGAAGCCGTGCGAGCCGGGCTCGCGGACCGCGGCATCGAGGTCGAGTACGTCGAGGACCGATGGGGCCGCCGGCTCGGCGCCGTCGTGATCGGTGGAGTACGGCTCATCGACAACGTCCCCCTGTAGGGGGAGGTGGCCGACGCACGGTACCGAACGGAAGGGTTGCGGGGTCGCGCCGGCGTGCGTATTCCCGACGCAGCGCCAAGCCCCACAGAACCGAGGAGCCATGCAGCACGACGCCATCGCGGTGATCGATTTCGGCGGCCAGTACGCCCATCTCATCACCACCAAGGTGCGCCGGCATGGCGTTCTGGCGGAAATCCGGCAGCCCGAGGACCCGATCGACACCTTCGCCTCCTACAAGGGCATCATCGTATCGGGCAGCCCCAGCCTGGCGTCGCATGGCGAGGACTCGGAGTACAACAAGGAGATCTACGACCTGGACGTCCCCATCCTCGGCTTCTGCTTCGGTCACCAGGAGATCGCCCAGCACTACGGCGGCAAGGTCGCGCACGGCGGTCGCCAGTGGGGAAGGACGGACCTTCATCTGACCGGCGGCCACCCGCTGTTCAAGGGTCTCGAGCCCATCCAGCCGGTCTGGATGAGCCACTACGACTCGGTGGTCGAGGTCGGACCCGGATTCAGCGAGCTGGGCTGGAGCGCGCAGACGGCAGCGGATCCCGGACACCGGTTCGCCGCGATCGGGTCGGACAGCCTCAAGCGGTACGGCTTCCAGTTCCATCCGGAGGTGGATGACACGCTCCACGGGGACCAGATGATCGCCAACTTCGTGCTCGACATCTGCCGATGTGTGCCGTCGTGGACGATCGACGCGTTTCTGGAGGAGGAGATACAGCGGATCCGCGACCAGGCGGCCGGCCGGTCTGTGTTCCTCCTCGCCTCCGGCGGAGTGGATTCCACGGTGGCGGCGACGCTGCTCGCCAGGGCGCTCGGCCCCGAGAGGGTAGACCTCCTGCACATCGACAACGGTCTGATGCGGAAAGGCGAGAGTGCCGCAGTCCTCGAGTTCTTCCGCGGTCTCGGCCTCGGCACGCACGTGCATTTCGCCGACGAGAGCGACCGATTTCTGGCGGCCCTGGACGGAGTGATCGATCCGGAGGCGAAGCGCCGCTCCATTGGCAACTCGTTCATCGACGTGTTCCGGGACCGGGCCAGCCACCTGGGCATCGAAGATCACCTCCTCGGGCAGGGGACCATTTACCCGGACACGATCGAGACCGGCGGCACGAAGCGCGCCGATACCATCAAGACCCACCACAATCGTGTTCCAGTGATTGAAGAGATGATCGAGCAGGGAAGGGTGGTCGAGCCTCTCCGGGAGCTCTACAAGGTCGAGGTTCGGGAGCTCGGCGAGAAGCTGGGGATCCCGCACGAGCTGGTGTGGCGGCACCCGTTCCCTGGTCCGGGCCTCGGAGTGAGGTGCCTGTGCGACGACGGTACGGGGGACCACACAGACTTCGAGACTATCACGCCCACGGTGGAAGCGGTCGGCCATCGGTTCGGGCTCGAGGCGTTGCCACTTCCCATACGGTCCGTCGGGGTGAAGGCGGATCTGAGGGCGTACGAGCATCCCGTTCTGCTGAGCGGCTCGGCGCCGTGGAACCGGCTCATCGAGGCCTCTTCGGTGCTTACGGCCGATGTTGCGGGGATCAACCGGTGCGTGTGGAACCTGCATGAAGTGGCGCCGAGCGAAGCCAGACCCTTGCGAGGCCTGATGACCCGTACCCGTCTCGATCTTCTGCGGGAGGCGGACCACATGGTGATGGAGGGTCTCCGCCGCCACGGCCTGTACGATGTGATCTGGCAGTGTCCGACCGTGCTCATTCCGCTCGACCTGAAGGGGACCGGCGGGGAGCTCGTGGTGATCCGGCCGGTGCACTCGAAGCGGGCCATGACGGCGGCGCCCGTCGAGCTTCCCACGGCGCTCCTGGACGAGCTCCGGAGCGGGATCCTGGCGCTGGACGGCGTCTCCGCACTGGCGCTGGACATCACGTCCAAGCCGCCGGGCACGATCGAGTGGGAGTGACGCGCGGGCCGGACGGCTCCGCCGCCTTCCCTTCCCTCCGGCTCGCGTTCCTCCCGTCGTTCGGGTGAGCGAGTGAGTCAGAGGCCGCTGGCGCACCGGATCGGAACGCTTCTCCTGGTGGGCATCATCGCCGGCACCCTGCTCAGACTGTTGGACCGCATCCAGACTCCGATCGAGCCCGTCCTCCGGGAGCCGGTCGAGCGTCCGGACCTCGTCAGATGGGAGATGCCGGGGTGCTACGCGCTTCGGGTAGATCCCTGGGAATGGCTCCAGGCGCCCGATGCAGGCGATCCGGCGGTTCCGTTCCTGACACCGCCGAGCCGGGTGCGCCTGCTGCCCGATTCGACGGACAAGTGGCGCCGCTCCCGCACCACGTACCGGGCGGTACCGATCACCGGCGACCACGATGCGCGGGTGGCGGACTACCTGCGCTGGGTCGTACGGGCGGACACACTCTGGCTGCTATGGTCGGATGGAAGAGCCGGGGCAGGCATCGCCCTGCGTCTGGCCGGCGACAGTCTCCTCGGCAGAGCTCGGTCGTTCGATCGCGTGCGCGAGCTGGACGGCACGGCCCGAGCGGCGGCGTGGCGTCTCAACTGCCACACGCTCGAGCGGGAGACGCGGGAGGACAGGCCGCGGCGCTAGTCGCCGGGCGCTGCCTCTTCAGTCCATGTGGATCTGTGGCTCGTCGGGATCCGGCCGGTACAGAACCACGGTGCGGCCGATGGTCTGTACCAGGTGCGCATTCTCGATACCCCGTGCCAACGCTTCACCGATGTCGCCGGCATCCGCCGGTGCCGAATCGAGCACCTTCACCTTCAGGATCTCGCGCGTGTTGAAGGCCTGCCGCACGGACTCGATGGCGCGCGGCGTGACGCCGTCCTTGCCGACCTGCAGGATCGGCTTCAACGGGTGAGCCAGCGCCTTCAACCGGGCGCGCTCGCTCGAAGTCAGGGTGTCGATGGTTCCTCCCTGCGTGATCGGACGTGTCGCCAGCTTCACAGAATAGCGCCGCCGACGTCCCGGCGGCGACGCCTGACACCCGGCCGCACGCCGCTCCGTAGGGACGGTGTTGGCCGGCGCATCACCTTGCGGAGGAGACATGAACGATCCGATCGATCCGGCGTCCGGCATCACGGGCCGGGAAACGCTGGCAGCCGCAGTCTATTTCGTTCTCTATCTCGCGTTCAGTTTCTGGAGTCCCGGATCGGAGGGGCGGCACTACGCCACGCTCGTCGCGGGGCCCGTTCTCCTGGTCGTCCTGCTGCGAGCACGGGATCCGGTCACCCGCCGGCCCGCTCCCGTGCTGGCGTCGTTCGGTCTCCGGCGGGACAACTTCCGAACGGGAGTGGGCTGGGCGTTCCTCGCCGGTCTGCTGATCGGGCTGCTGCAGCTGACCCAGAGAAGCGGCGGTCCGGAGCTCTGGGAGCTCATACGATCCGGCAAGGCCCTGTACGTGTTCCCGCTGGCGGCCGTCTTCGGACTGCTCACGGCCGGGTTCACGGAGGAGTTCTTCTTCCGTGGCTTCCTGCAGACCCGGCTCGAGAAGTGGTCCGGCTCGGCCCTCGTCGCCGTGATCGTGGTGACCGTCGCGTTCGGTCTGTATCACGTGCCTTACGCGTATCTCAACCCGAACTGGCCGAGCGCCGGCGATCTGCCGGCGGCATTCCGGGTCGCCATGGTGGAGGGAAGTCTCGGAGGCCTCGTGCTCGGCGGTGCCTACGTGCTGTGGAAAAGAAATCTGCTCGCCTGCATCGTGCTCCACGGCATGATCGACGCCGTGCCGATCATGACCATGATCAAGTTCTCGGGTCCGGCCGGGCCCTGAGCCGATCAGCCAGTCGGGACGGGCGCACTCGATCGTTTCGTGAGGCACCGGGGCGGTCCTAGTTTCAGGCCACGCTTCAAGGTTCGTGAGCGCACATTCGAGGAGTGATCAGATGCTTCCGTCCCGTTGCCTACCGTTCCGCCCCTGCCTGCTCGCCGCACTGTCCTTCCTGCTGGCGGGACCATCGTACGCGCAAGAGCCCGGACCGCCGCCTCCCGAGCTGGACACCTGGGTCGAGAGGGCCCGGGAGATCTTCGAGGTGCCGGGCATCGGCCTGGCGATCGTGAAGGACGGGCATGTGATCGTCGCCCGTGGATACGGCGTGCGCCGGATCGGCGAGACGACCCCGGTCGACGAGCGCACCCGGTTCGGAATCGCGTCCAACACCAAGGCCTTCACCGCCACCGCCCTCGGCCTGCTCGTGGAGGAGAATGCGCTGGAGTGGGACGGGAGGGTAATCGACTACCTGCCGTGGTTCCAGATGTGGGATCCCTGGGTCACGCGCGAGATCACCGTGCGCGACCTGCTCGTGCACCGCAGTGGGCTCGGTCTGGGGCAGGGGGACCTTCTCTACTGGCCCGAGTCCGACGTGACTCGCGAGGAAATCGTGAGGGCGATCCGCCATCTCGAGCCGGCAACCAGCTTCCGGAGCGCCTACGCGTACGACAACATCCTGTACCACGTCGCGGCTCTCGTCATCGAGGAAGTGAGCGGGCTCACGTGGGAGGACTTCGTGAGCTCGCGGATCATCGAGCCTCTCGGAATGACGGATACGCGGGTCACTCGCGCCGCCACGCTGGAGGAGGGCAACGTCGCGACACCCCACGCGAGGATCGAAGGAGTGGTGCGACCCGTGCGACCGCTCGCTGCTACGGCCACGAACGCCGCCGGGGGGATCAACTCGACGGCGGCCGACATGGCGAAGTGGCTCATCACGCAACTGGATTCCGGGCGGGTAGCCGGTGCGGAACGGCTGTTCCAGGCTAGGACCGCGAGAGAGCTCTGGACACCTGTGACACCGATGCCGATCCGCCGGTGGCCCGAGCGTTTCGCTCCCCTGCAGCCGAGTTTCCGGGGATACGGACTGGGGTTCGAAGTACGTGACTACCGGGGCCGCAAGATGGTCACGCACACAGGAGGACTGCCGGGATACGTGTCGCGAGTCGCCATGATCCCGGACCTGCGACTGGGCGTCGCCGTGCTGCTGAATCAGGAATCGCGCATGGCGTTCGAGGCGATCACGTACGGCGTCCTGGATCACTATCTCGCTGCGGAGCCCCGCGACTGGATCTCGGCCTTGCGCGACCTGGCGGCCCTGCGGGATTCGACGGTGGCCGCCGGCGACCGGGCGGCGGCCGCGGCGCGCGACTCAGCTTCCCGTCCTTCCCTGGTGCTTTCCGGTTATGCAGGGACGTACACGGACGCCTGGTACGGGGACGTGCACGTCTCCGATACGGACGGTGGCCTGGTGATAAGGTTCGGGCGCACCCGCTCCCTGCTCGGCGACCTGGAGCACTGGCAGTACGACACGTTCCTCGTCCGGTGGCGCGACCGGGAGTTACGGGCGGATGCCTTCATCACGTTCGAGCTGGCCGCGGACGGAAGGGTGGCCGGTGCCCGCATGAAGGCCGCCTCGCCGTCGGTGGACTTCAGCTACGACTTTCACGACCTGGATCTGCGGCGCACGCGCTGAGGTCGACGGAATCCGACGGAGCCATCAGACTCGCGATTCGAGGTACCGGCGCCCGTTCTCCATCAGAACCGCGAACGCCTGCTCGTCACCTTCGCGCACGATGTCCCGGATGCGACGGACGGCTTCGCCGAGCACCTCCAGGGAGCGGTCGCCGTACTCGTTCAGGGCCTGGATCTCGAAGTACAGGGCCGGACTCTCGCGAGCGACGGTCGATGCCACCGCGAGCTGCGCGTCGAACGTCGTGCTCGACAGCCGCGCCAAACGGTCCGCCCCTTCGCCGCTTTCCGCGAGAGCCGAGAAGAACGCCAGGTTCAGGGCATGCGAGAGACCGAGCACGAACGCGATGAGGCGGTCGTGCTCCTCCAGCTCCATTTCGACCTGCTCGGCCATGGTGGACGCAAACAGCTCCCGGGCCTCGGCCGTGGCCTCCGGGTTCCCCGCGTCGACGAAGATGACGTGCCGGCCCGAGAGGAGCCGGGTGTCCGGCCCGAACATCGGGTGTATGGAGGCAACCCGGCATCCCGCCGCGCCGAGCGCGCTCAGCCCATCCTTCAGCGGCGTCTTGAGCGACCCGATGTCGAACACCAGTCCTCGCGGCCGCACATCCGCGAGCTCCCGAAGCAGGCGCGCCGTCACGCCGAGAGATGTGGCGATCACTACGAGGTCTGCCGCCTTCGCCGGTGCGCGCCAGTCCGCCGCGTACGCATAGCCGTCGACGGGACCGGCCGGATCGGAGATCGTGACCGCGTAGCCCTGCGAGGCGAGGAACTCACGGAACCAGCTTCCCATCTTCCCCGCTCCCCCGATCACCAGTGCCCGGCGTCCCGCGCCGCGGCCCTCGGCGGACACGCGGGCTCTCTCCTGGGTGGTGAGCGAAGCGCGGATCAGCATCTGCACGCGGATTCCGCCAGCTCGAGGACGTCCTTCTCCCGAGCGTAGTCGCGCGTGGGCACTCCCGCGCCCCGCTTGATGGACCCGATGCGGGATGCCAGGTCCTGGCGCCTGGCCACCAGCGCGACCAGCTCCCGATCCACATCGGTCAGCTGCTCGCGGAGCTCCGAAAGTCGTCGATCCAGTGGGTCCAATCACCCTCCTGGGCTGTCTGGGGCGGCCGCGATCCTCAACCCGTCTCGCACCACTCCCGGGCGTTCTGGAACATCTTCAGCCACGGAGAGGGAGACGGCTCGCCGCGCGCCGCAGCCTCCCTGACACGCGACCTCCATTCGGGCGGCCACCAGCCCCACTGCCAGGAGAGGAAGCTTCGCTCCGGGTGGGGCATGATCGCCAGATGCCTGCCGTCCGGAGAGCACAGCGCCGCGATGCCGCGAGCCGATCCGTTCGGATTGAACGGGTAGCGCTCCGTCACGTCTCCCGCGTCGTCCACGTAGCGGACGGGCGCCAGGCTGTCCCGCTCGACACGTTCCAGCACCTCATCGTCCGGGAAGAAGGCCCGTCCCTCACCGTGCGCGAGCCAGATTCCGAGCGTGGCGCCCGACATGCCGCGCAGGAACAGGGACGGACTGTCTTCGATCCGGACCGTGGTGAAGCGCGATTCGAATCGATCCGACACGTTCCGGATGAACCGTGGCTGGAGCTCAGGCGCGATGCCGGACCACGGAATCCACCCCAGCAGGGCCTCCAGCTGACACCCGTTGCACACGCCGACGCTGAACGTGTCCGGGCGCGCACGGAAATCCTCGAACTGCTCCGCCAGTCTCGGGTGGAACCGGATCACGCCGGCCCATCCCTTTGCCGAGTCCAGCACGTCCGCATAGCTGAAGCCTCCGACGAACGCTATGCCGTGATACGCGCCTAGCTGAACGCGGCCCGCTACCAGGTCGGACATCGTCACGTCCCATGCTTCGAACCCGGACGCGAAGAACGCCGACGTCATCTCACGGTCCGAGTTGGACCCCTCCTCCCGCACGATCGCCACCTTCGGCTTCGCAGTCCGGGTCAGGGTCCCCGGCGCCGTCGGGCGGGGCTCCCACGGGACGTGATACACCGGCCCTGTACGCTCGCGCAGGCCGCTTCGCTCTTCGGCCACGCAAGCCGCGTTCGCCTGGAGAGCCTCGAGCTCGAAGCTCGTTTCCTCCCACGTGTTGCGCAGCTCTCGCATGCCGGCGCACAGCACCGTCTCACCGCCGACGGCAATGCGGATGTCCTGTGCCGGGGTGGCGCGGCCGATCCGGTGACACGGCACGTCGGCGGCCTCAAATGTCGCGACCGCTCGATCGGCCTGGTCGGCCGGCACCTCGATTACCAGGCCCAGCTCCTCGTTGAACAGGATGGCCAGGGCATCCGCCGCATCGCCCGGCAGGTCGATCTCGAGTCCGCAGTCGCCCGCGAACGCCATCTCGAGGAGCGTCGTGAGGAGTCCACCGTCGCTCCGGTCGTGCCCGGCCGTGATCACGTCCTCGTGGATCAGGTCCTGTGTCGCCTCGAGGGCGCTCCGTAACCGGGGCGGATCGTCGAGGTCCGGCGAGTCGTCTCCCACCTGCCGGAACACGTGCGCGAGGGCCGAGCCCCCGAGCCGTAGCATGCCGTGTGCGAGGTCCACGTACAGGAGCCGGCCCGTGTCCGGCCGCTCGATGTCCGGCGTGACGACCCCGGTGACGTCCGGGCACGTCACGTACGCAGACACCACCAGCGAGCCGGGAGCCTTCACGGTCTCCTCCTCACCATCCGGCCCCGGAGCGAGAGCCGCCATCGACAGGCTGTCCTTTCCTCCATCGATCGCGATGCCCAGCTCCAGAAGGCATGCGCTGAGCGCCTCCGCGGCCCTTGCCAGGCGCGCGCCTTCCCCGGGCAGTTTCGCCGCCCACATCCAGTTCCCGGAACACTTGACGTCGCTGAGAGAGCTGAGGGGCGCCCACACGAGGTTGGTGAGAGCTTCGCCCACGCACATGCGAGCCATGGCACCCGGATCGATCAGACCCTTGATCGGTTGCTCGCCGATCGCCGTGGCGGCGCCCGTGACCCCGAAGTGGCTCTGGGCGATCACGGCGACGTCCGCCACCGTAAGCTGCAGGGGGCCGGCACACGGCTGGCGTGCCACCAGTCCCGTGACGCACCGATCGACCTTGGTCGTCAGGAACCGCTTCGAGCCGACCGAAAGCAGGCGCAGGACACGGTCGAGCGCCGTCTCCACCGTGAGGTCATCCGGAAGACGTAGCGGCTCGAGCCGGGGAGCGACGCGGTCGAGCACGAACGTCTTGCGCGGCATATCTCCGAGGACCGCTTCCAGCTCCAGGTCCACGGGAGTCGACCCGTCCCGTTCGTCGTGCAGAACGATGCGACCGTCACCCGACACCCGTCCGACGAACGCCACCGGTACTTTCTCGCGCTCGGCCAGGGCACGAAACATCTCCTCCTGCTCCGGTTGCAGCAGCAGGGCGTCGTTTTCCTGGTATTCGGCGCCCCAAATCTCGAGCACCGACAGCGACTCGTCCCCCACAGGTATGTCACGCACCTCGATCCGGGCTCCCGCCGGTTCGACGATCTCCTTCAGGACGTTGCAGTTGCCGCCCGCGCCCTGGTCGTGGATGCTGACGATCGGGTTTTCGTCGCCGAGCTCGACGCAGGCCCGGAGCACGCGGTTGACTTTCTGCTCCATCTCGGCGTCGCCACGCTGCACCGCGTTGAAGTCCAGCTCCGCCACGTTTTCGCCCTGCACCATGCTGGAAGCCGCACCCCCGCCCATCCCGATCCGATACGCGGGCCCACCGATCTTGACGACCCGCATGCCCGGCTCCGGAGCCCGCTTCTCGGTGTGGCGCGCATCGATCTGTCCGATCCCGCCGCTGAACATGATCGGCTTGAGCCATTCGCGGCGCTCGCCCCCGGGAAGCCGAAGTCCGAACGAGCGCGTGTAGCCCTGGATCAACGGCTCGCCGAACTTGTTGCCGTAGTCGGACGCTCCGTTCGAGGCTTCGATCTCTATCTCGAGCGGCGTGGCGAGGTTCGCCGGATACCTGAAGTCCGGATCCTCCCACGGGAGCGCGTAGCCGGGAATGTGCAGATTGCCCACGCAGTAGGCGGCCGTACCGGCCACCACCAGCGAGCCCCTTCCCGCCGCGTGGACGTCCCGTATCCGTCCTCCCGTGCCGGTCTCCGCACCCGGAAACGGCGCGACGCCGGACGGGAAGTTGTGCGTCTCCGCCGTAAAGGTGACGTGATAGTCTTCCTCGGTGGCCACGAAGCGGCTCGACGTGCCCGGTCGCTCGGGAAGGATCGTCCGGATCCGGAATCCGCGGATGGCGCTCGCGTTGTCCCTGAACGCGATCACGCTGTTGCCCGGAGCGGCCTCGAGCGGCTTCCGGATGAGCTCCATGAGGCTGTCGGGGGCCTCGGCGCCGTTGATCAGCAGCCGTCCCTTGAAGAACCAGTGTCGGGAGTGCTCGCTGTTGGACTGCGCGATGTCGAACAGCTCGACGTCCGTGGGGTTGCGTCCCACGTCGTCACGAAACAGGCGCGAGTAGTAGTCGAGGTCCCATTCGTCGAACGCGAGACCCATGTCGCGGTTCACCCGCTCGAGGGCGGCACGTCCCTCCTCCAGGAGAGGGATCGTACGCACGCCGAGCGGCCGAAGCCCGTGCTCGAACGTGTCCAGGGGCGCCGGATACGGGCACTCGGTCATTCGGTCGTGCACCTGGGAGAGAAACGTATGGAGCGCCTGTTCCGGCAGCGGCCTAGCGGATTCGACCAGGTAGCGGCGGGATCTCTCGACGCGGCGGATCCGCTCCACCCCACAGGCGTGCAGCACCGCCACCGCGTTCGTCGACCACGCCGTGGTGAAGCTCATGCGCGGCCCTACCTCGAGCACGATCCGGCCGGCAGTGCCCTGACGGAGCTCATCTTCTGAGGCGCCATCCAGCAGAAAGCTTTCCCCGCCGAAGCCCTCGGGCTCGAACGTTTCGCTGAGGAGCCAGGTCAGGATCCGCAGGTCAGCGTCGGAGAGCGCACCCTCCACATCGACGTTATAGCAGATCTCGGCGCCAATGTCCGCGATATCGGCGGAGACCTTCGTCCGCGTCCGGTCGCGAAGCGCCGCGAGAGCCGCTTCCTGGAGCCCGGGCGCGCGATAGAGATGGAGAAGCCCCATGGGTGCCTGGAGTCAATGGTCAGGTCGGCGTCCGCTCCGGCCGCGCCTCCCGCAGGGGTCATAGGACGGAGGCTCCGGCCAGTCAAGACACGGGCCCGTTTCTGTCGCTGCCGGTGTCGCGAACGGGTATACTTGGTCCACCTCGCAGGCCGCCGGCGCGGCAGGAGCACATCGCATGGACGGATGGAAGAAACATCTGATCGTCGTCGGGGACCGGATCCTCGTGTCACCCGAGGAGGGCGAGGAACGAACACGAGTCGGCCTGTACCTGCCGCCCACGGCGGTCGACAAGAAGGAGATCCAGGGGGGGACGGTCGTGGCCACCGGTCCGGGAATCCCGGTGTCGGCGCCGACCGAGCTGAACGAGGAGCCCTGGAAGATCGAATCCGGCGAGGCGCGATATATGCCGGTTCAGGCACAGGCTGGAGACTACGCCCTGTTCTTCCGCCGCGCGGCCGTCGAGATCACGTTCGAGGGCAAGACGTACCTCGTCGTTCCGCAGGCCGCCATTCTCACTCTCGTTCGCGAAGAGCTTCCCTAGTCCCGTGCGGAGCTCAGGGAGGCAGCGCGTCTTCTGGCCGACTCGTTGCGGACGCAGATCCTGGAAGCGGCAGGCGATACGGCCGATCGAGAAACCCTGCAAGGCATGGTCGAGGCTCTCGAGTTCGAGGCGCTGCAGATGCAGACCCGGGTCCAGCTCGTGGCCGATCCGTCCTCCCTGCATCCGGTCGAGCTCGAGGAACGGCAGACGAGAAGCGGCACCGGGGTCGGTCTGGGCGAGTCATTCTCCTTCCACATCGAGGTAATCCTCACG
>JBDGXC010000065.1:0-10379 GCA_039584815.1 Gemmatimonadota bacterium | reverse complement strand
GGACTTCCAACCTAGACGGTCAGATCGGGACGGGGACCACTTTCGCCAAGACGGACCTGTCCGTAGGGAACCACACGATCACGCTGACCGTCACGGACACCGACGGAGCGACCGGAGCCGCGTCCGTTGTGATCGAGATGCTTGATGATGTTAGCGATCTGTTAATTGAAGCTTTCTTGAGCGAGTTCGGATTGAGCATCCCCTTTCCCGCATACGCCCCTACCAGCCTCACGCCAAGCGGTCAGTCGGGCTGGACCAGTACGGCGTACATCGGAACATCCGTGTACCGCCTCTATCTCGGGGCCGATAGCACGGTTGATGCGCAGATTATCGACCCTCTCACGGTCAGACCCGAGGGTCTGCTGCGTGTCGCAGTTGTGGCCATCGATTATGGTAACACGAACATCACCGATGTACTGAACACCCTGTGGGTGATGGCGCAGGATTCTATCAATATGGATCATGCGGACTTCGCGTCCCGACGTGGCTATGCCAATCCACTCGTCACCTTCATCAACACCAATGCTCTCGCGTTGAGCTCCGAGATCAGCGGTCCATTCGACCCAGGCAATCCAGGACCTTTCATAGATAGTGCGATCGCCTTCTTGGAAGGGAAGGGCATCCCGAGGGAAGACTACGACATTCTCATGATGCTGGACCTGGATGCTGACAATCCGGCCGGGGGGTTCGCGGCACTTGGAGGCTTCTGGGTCTACATGGGCTGCTACTTGTGCTCTGCCGGGGTCCTCGAGGAGTTCTCCCTTTGGGAGCTCAGAAACATCGCCAACGCGACCTACCATCACGAGATGGGGCATGTCTGGGGCTGGGAGCACCACTGGACGTCCGGAGTGAGTATCCCAGAGGACACCGAGGGTTTCATCACAATCCCGACCCTTTTCGGGTGGGAGGACACCGACGGCGACGGAATACCAGAGATTCTGGACCCGACTCCCTACGGTCGACCCTAATCTTGCACCCCGCTCCGTCCCAGCGCCTGGTAGTCTGGTAAGGCTCGACTGCCTCCGGCGGCACGCCGGGCACTTCGTTCGGCGTGTTACCCGAACTGTTACCCGCCTATACGGACTTACAGGGACTTAGACGGACTCACACGGACAACTCGGTTTCGGTAGCTCCGACTCACACAGACTCTTACGGACTTACAGGGACGTAGACGGACAACTCCAATCGGTCTCGAAAACCGGCGCCCTCACGGGCTTCAGGGTTCGAATCCCTGCCCCTCCGCTCCACCCCCATATTCTCACCCTTTCAGGGTAGTCTCGCATGCTGCCGCATGCTCGAATGTCTCGCCCCTATCAGGGCTCGACGGCGAATCCCTGCCCCTCCGCTATACCTACCAACGACTTACGGCGTCGAGGGTTTCTCTGGTTCGTCACCGCCAGCAACGCTGTACCCCAGTTTGTGCCCCGAATCTAAACCGAAGTCGCGCACATCCTCACCATCGTCCTGGCCGAGAGTGCGAGCCACCCGACTGAAATAGGTTCCGTAGTCGGAGTAGTCGGGGTGAAATTCCGCGTACTGCATCGTCTGGCTAATGTTGGCGTGGCCAAGCTGTCTCTGAATCAACTGAAGAGGCGTTCCGGCCTTGGCCCAGTGTACAGCCGCCGTGTGCCGATGGTCGTGGATCGTGTAGGCGTGAATACCAGCAATCCGGCAAGCTCGACGGTGTTCCGCTTGGACAGTGCGTCTGGCAAAGTCAAACAACCTGTGGGTACCCGAGAGATCCTGAGTGTCGATCAAGTTCCGCAGTACGTCACCCACCCACGGCGGGATGAAGACTGCCCGATTGCCAGCACGAGTCTTGGCCCCTCGGACGAGCGCCCAAAGCTACGCTTGACGTAGTATGTATTCCCTCGCTGAGTCGCCATCTGCTTCTCCAATCTTCATACTGCTTCGGTGCGTCTGTCGATGTACTCCTCCACACTTCTTGGGCGATAGCGAATGCATCGCTGACTTATCCTGACCTGCGGAATGGGGAGCGTGTAGACTCGCTTGTGCGAGATCCCCAACATCCGCCCAACTTCCTTCGCGTTGAGTAGTCGTTCCTCGTCGTAGCCGTCTCCGACCAAGCCTGTCGAGCGATCAAGTGACTCCCTCATCGGTCGCCCGCCTCAAACGCTCCGCCAGCTTCCTCAGACGATCCGCCCTTTTGTCGAGTGCGGCGGCCGGTTCTACTCCGGTCACCCAAGATGTGCAGCTCGACGGCGAATCCCTACCCCTCCGCTATATTGGCTCGCCGTCCGACTGCCTCGGTTTGTTATGCGGCATGACCGGATAGTCCAGCGTCGTACTGCTGACGGCGATTAGCCAACGCGAGCCATTGAGCTTCGAATGCTCTTACTGGGTTGAAAAACCCGCCTCCTTCCAGGCCTCCAAACCTCCCTCCAGATAACACACATTCGTGAATCCCATGTCCTTCAACAACTTGCCAGCGAGGGGGCCGAGTAGCCCCAGTTCGCAAGCCATAATGATGGGGCGGGACCGGTCCTGGAACTCCGAGTTGCGCCATTCCTCAGGGACCTCATTGTCTGCTTGGTAGGTCAAAGCTCCAAAGGAAATGTTCATCGCACCGGCAACCATGCTTGTGGCAGCGACATCCGCCGCATCACGGGGGTCAATTACTAATGTCTCTGGATGTTCTTCCATCCGTCGGTGCGCTTCCACCGCACTGATAACCGGTACTTCGGTCATCGCCTCCTCTACCATCTGATTGAAAGTCTTTGCCATGACTTCCTCCTCCGCGCGTGATGAGTGTCGGGCACCGGTTCTACTCCGGTCACCCAAGATGTGCATGACGGCTCATGCTCGGTTTCCGATTGCAGCCGAGAGCAGGTCTTTGCCCGTCGCCTCCGGTGCAACATGTTGCGAACGTCACTTTGCCGCACAACTCATATTCGGTGGCCGAAACGCTCGATGGATTCACGAGTGAGGCGCGACCTAAAGTCTATATCTTGCCTCACAGATAACAGTCGAACAAGCGTCAAGCGACAGCAAAGCGCACTGGGACGAGTGATGCCTAGGTGCTTCCCGACGGCGCGAGCCGCTGTACCCCAGTTTGTACCCTGACTATGGGTACTGAGAGGGACTCAGGCGGACTTAGAAGGAAAACCCTCTGAGCCAAGTCCGACTGAGAAGGACTCTTACGGACTCAGAAGGACTCAGAGGGAAACCTCAGATGGGTCTCGAACGTCGAGGCGCGCAGCGCCGAGACACTGAGCACGCGGAGCGTGCGCTGTCGAGAGAATCTCGACCTTGAGCGCACGAGAGTGCGCGAACAACTACCGGCGCCCTCACGGGCTTCAGGGTTGTCCGCTCACTTCGTTCGCGGAATGTTTCGCTGCGCTCGACAGTGAATCCCTTCCGCTCCGCTATATTTCACATCACTTACGGCGTCGTCGGCTTCTCCCAGCGGGCCGGCCTGGCGGGCCTGTACCCCAGTGTGGTGCCCCGGTCTACTGAGCCGGTACTGCTGGCGTCCCCAAGGGCTGAAGGGATCGTGCTGGTTTACGTCGTCTGGATACGATTGCACGCTACAATCGTCTCGGCTAGTGTGCGTCCGGTCTTGCCGGGCACCTGAGCCTGGATCGCTTTCCAGCGGATGCGCGACGATGAGCATACGCCAATTCATCGAGACCCATTACCGGCACTTCAACGCACGATCACTGGTCGAGGCGACCGAAGCCTACCGCCGGCACGTCGAGGAGGGCGGCCGGATGATGGTGACCCTGGCCGGTGCGATGAGCACTGCGGAGCTCGGGTTGTCGCTGGCCGAGATGATTCGCCGTGACTTCGTCCACGCGATTACGTGTACGGGGGCGAACCTCGAGGAGGATCTCTTTAACCTGGTGGCGCACGATCACTACGTGCGGATCCCGGATTGGAGAAACCTCACGACCCAGCGCGAGAAGGAACTGCTCGACCGGGGCCTCAATCGAGTAACCGACACATGCATTCCCGAGGAGGAGGCGTTTCGCGTCCTGGAGCAGGAGATCCTCCGGGTGTGGACCGAGGCGGACGCGGCCGCGGAGCGGTGGTTTCCGCACGAGTATTTCTATCGACTCATCCGCGACGGAAGCTTGAGCGAGTCCTACCAGATCGATCCTGCCCACTCCTGGCTGGTGGCAGCTGCAGAGCGAAACCTGCCGCTGTTCGTGCCGGGCTGGGAGGACTCCACGATGGGCAACATCTTCGTCGGGCGGATACTCGAGGGACGCATTTCGGGTACACATGTCGTGCGAAACGGCCTCGACTACATGCGGGAGCTTGTCGACTGGTACTGCCGCACGACGATGGGGCGACCACCGCAGGAGTTGCCGACGTCTGACCGCGACGAGGACCTGGTGGTGCCGCCTGCTGACGCTTTGAGCACGGTCGGTTTCTTTCAGATCGGCGGCGGCATCGCCGGGGACTTCCCGATCTGCGTCGTCCCGCTGATCCATCAGGACCTGCGCCGGCCGTGTCCGTTCTGGGGATACTTCTGCCAGATCAGCGATTCGACGACGAGCTACGGCTCGTACTCGGGAGCTATTCCGTCCGAGAAGATCACCTGGGGGAAGCTGAGCGTCGATACCCCGATGTTCATCATCGAATCCGACGCTACGATCGTGGCCCCTCTGGTGTTCGCTACGCTGCTCGACTGGTAGGGTCGGGAACTCCGTCCCGCGGCTTAGCCCTGCGCGGCAAGAATCTCGGCCAGAAACCGGTACACGAGTTTCGCCGCCGTGAACGAGCTCGCGTGCGCACCCGGCGCCGGCAGGAGCTCGACGACGTCGAAACCGACGACCTCGCTGCGACGGGCCACTTGGCGGAGCAGGATCATCACATCGGTCCACGCCAGCCCGCCGGGCTCGGGCGTTCCCGTGGCCGGAATCAGGGACGGATCGAACGCGTCCAGATCGATCGTCACGTAGACGCGCGGCCCGATCAGCGCAGTCACCTCATCCGTCCACTCGCCCGTCGGGCGGCTCAGGATGTCGTGCGCCCAGAATACGCGGGTCGGGTCGAGTTCGGGCACCTCCTCCGAGTCCACGGACCTGATGCCGACCTGCACGATCGGACACCGCTCTCGCGCCCTCGCCATAACGCAGGCGTGATTGAATCGAGAACCCTCGTAGGAGTCGCGCGTGTCGGCGTGTGCGTCGAGCTGGAGCACGGTGAGATCTTCGAAGCGATCCGCCGCGGCGTATACAGCACCGATGCTCACTGAGTGTTCTCCTCCGATTACGACGGGCAGCTGTCCCACATCGAACAGCTCCGCCACCGTTTCCTGGACCGTCTTCACCACGCGGCGGGGATCGTCCGGGCACTTCACGGCCGGAAGTGTTCGGATGCCACGCCGCCACGGCTCGCTCGCCGTCTCGATGTCGTACAGCTCGAGAGCGGCCGATGCGTGAAGAAGGGCTGCGGGGCCGGCATCAGCGCCCTTGTGCCACGTGCTCGTGCCATCGTAGGGCACCGGTAGAATGGCCGCTGCGACGAGCTCACCCGGCTCGATGCCCAGAAACGGGTGTGGTACGCCCTGCTCTCCCATCAGTCCGGCTCCAGATAGGTGTAGCCGGCCAGCTCGGCCTCGTAGAAGCGAAGGAGCGTTCGGCTCTCAGCCAGGGTCATCGTACCCTCGCGGACCGCGAGCTCGCACTCCCTCGCCAGACGCGGCTGGAGGCGACCGGTGTCGTACCGCATGTACGCCAGGACGTCGCGCGCGGTGTCTCCCGGAACCGTCTCCTGGATCCACCAACCGCCTTCCTCGTGCAGCCGCAGGTGGACCACGTGCGTGTCGCCGAACAGGTTGTGCAGGTCGCCCAGCACCTCCTGGTAGGCTCCGACGAGGAAGGCCCCTAGGAAGTAGTCCTCATCGGAGTGAAGCTCGTGCACGTCCAGGGTGCGCCGGACGTCCCTGGCGTCCACGAAGCGATCGACGCGACCGTCGGAGTCGCAGGTCATGTCCGCCAGCACGGCCCGACGATTGGGTCGCTCATTCAACCTGTGGATGGGCATGATCGGAAAGAGCTGCCCGATGGCCCACGAGTCCGGCAGACTCTGGAAGACCGAGAAGTTGCAGAAGTAGGTCTCGCTCAGGATATCCTCCAGCACTTCCAGTTCTTCGGGAACTTCCTCGAGCTCCGAGAGGCGGTCCTGCACCCGGGCGCACGTACCCCAGTACAGCCTCTCCACCAGGCCCCGGTGCTCGAGACTGAGGTACCCGAGCTTGAAGAGGTCGAGGGCCTCCGCCCGTGCTTTCTCGGCATCGTGGAAGCACTCCACCAGGCGACCGTTCTCCACCGCCTCGTAGGCGTACACCAGGTCTCGCAGCGGTTGGGGAACATCGTCCCTCGACACGAGGTCGCCGAGCCGGTCAGGGGCGCTGCCGTGAGTCGTGCGCGGCCCGGCCGACCCCAACACGTTGAACACGAGGATGCTCTGGTAGGCAGCGATGGCCCGACCCGATTCGCTGATGATTGTGGGATGCGGAACCTCGCGCTCATCGCAAACGCTGCTGATACGGTATACGACCTCGCGCGCGTACTCTTCCATGGTGTAGTTCATGGACGACGGGAAGTTCGTACGGCTTCCATCGTAGTCCACTCCCAGGCCGCCACCGACGTCGAGGTACTCGATGGACGCCCCGAGGCGAACGAGCTCGGCATACACGTGCGCCAGCTCGCCGACGGCATCCTTGAACCTTCCGATGTCGTGGATCTGACTTCCGGCATGGCAGTGGACGAGCCTTAGCAAGTCCAGCATGTCGTGTGCAGCGAGGATCTCGACCATATCGAGCAGCTCGCTCACGGACAGACCGAACTTCGACTTCTCGCCTGCCGATCCGCTCCACCGTCCGGCACCCTGGCTGGCCAGCTTTACCCTGACACCGATCTTGGGCCGAACGCCGTACCGCTCGCTGTGCTTGAGGATCAAGCGCAGCTCCGAGAAGCTCTCCACGACCGGGATGATGCGGCGGCCGAGCTTGGCCGACAGGACGACGGCCTCGATGTAGCCGTCGTCCTTGAAGCCGTTGCATACGATCAACCGTTCCGGGCCGTCGCCCGACAGCGCCATCACGGCAAGTAGTTCTGGCTTGGAGCCAACCTCCAGCCCAAAATCGAACTCTCTGCCGTACCGGACGACCTCTTCGACCACCGGCCGTTGCTGGTTGACCTTGATCGGGTAGACTGCCAGGTAGCGGCCATGAAACTGGTGCTCCCGGATCGCGGAGTCGAAAGCCTCGCGCAGCGTACCCAGCCGGTGAGCCAGGATATCCGAGAATCGGATGAGGATCGGAGGCCCCAAGTCGCGCTCACGGAGACCCTCGACAACCTCCAGGAGGTCCACTTCATGCTCCGCGGTCGCGTTCGGGCGTACGCGGAGCCTGCCGTCCGCGCCGATCGCAAAGTAGCCCAGTCCCCAGTCGCTTACCCGGTACAGATCAGCACTGTCCCCGACCGACCAGTCGTCTACCGCGGACCTCGGATCGTTCATGGGAGCGAAGATACACCGATCACGGCGCCCTCTCGTTCTGTTGACTGGCGAATGTGCCCATCGTCATGCCCAAGGGTGGATCACAGTGGAGAGACAATTGGCCGATCGGCAGACTTTTCGTGACTGGCCCTGACGCTGGGAAACTCTGGGCGTGTAGCGGCGGTCCTTTCCAGCGCCCGGCGTGCCCGCTCTCGAATCGCGTGCTCTGCGGAACCATCGGCCACGCGAAGCGGGTGGAACGACCGGGCGCTATTAGAGTCAGCTTCTCGCCAGGATGCTAGCGTCGGTACCGATCCTCCCGCTCTTCTTCATCCCCCTCGTCATCCCGTCTCTCGTCATCCCAGTCGTCGTCCTCCCAGTCGTCGTCCTCCCAGTCATCGTCTTCGTCGTCTTCGTCGTAGTCGCTCGACGCCAGGCTGAACTCCTCTACGGTTTGCTCCCACGCGTCATCACGTTCGTCGTCAGGGGACCAGCTGGTGGGCGATCGTCTCCGAGCCGGACTGTTGAGCTGCATCGTTGCTCCCTCCACTACAGTTGAGAACGAAGTGCGGAAGGGAGAACGCAGCCGCGGGCTCAGAAAGCCGCTCCCAGTTCACCCATACCGCCCTGACGTCTGAGCCGTGGACTGCCCGTCCACCGCTCAGGCCACACCGGTGCAGATGCTCCTACGATTGGGAGCGCCTCCCACGATGCTGCGAGTGTCCGTCGATGGACGACCGCGCGGAGGCGCGCGCCGGACAGGGTGTCCGAGTAGCGCAACAAAAGGATACTCAGGTGACGGCTCGCGTCAAGTAGTCGCTGATGGTGAACACTCGTTGGCTAGTGTACCCCAGTTTGTACCCTGACTATCGGTACTGAGAGGGACTCAGGAGGACTTAGACGGAAAGCCCTTTCAGCCAAGTCCGACTGAGGGGGGCTCTTACGGACTTAGAGGGACTCAGAGGGAAACCTCAGATAGGTCTCGAACGTCGAGGCGTGCAACGCCGAGACATTGAGCAGGCATCGCCTGCGAACTACCGGCGCCCTCACGGGCTTAGCCGCCGAAAAACCGGCCATCTTGTCCCAACGTTGTGTCGCGGACTCGGCACCTTAGCCGCCAGCCTTCAGGACCCGGAAACGGGCCTGAAAACCGGGGCGGACAGCGGAAAACCTGTGGCAGTGGCGACCGGATGTCGTGGCCCCGCCGCCACAGGCGTCGCAGGACACGGCCTTTCCTTGTTGAAGTCGCACAACAGTTTGCATGCATTTGCGTTACCGTGTACTCTCCAGTCGGTAAGGGTCCGCCACCACCGACCTGACAAGCTGTTCACAAAGGGAAGAGCTGGTCACGCTCTTCATAGAAAGCGGTGCCTCATGTGGGTGGTTCTCGTGCTCCTCTCAGCCGCGGCGGCATTCCGATTCTATGCCATCTGGAAGACGGGTGTGGAAGATGGCCTGTCATCGATCGACGGCATCTCATAGGGGGAGAAACAGGGCATTTACGGCGACCGGCCGAAGTCGGCTCCCCGCCGCTGGAATCCCGTGTAACGTCCGGCAACGAGCAGGGCAATGAGAACGGGGCGCCCACACGCTCGAAGGCGCCCCGTTCATCAGGCCCGGCAAGGGCCTGAACCGGCCTTGGGCCGGGACCGGCTTACATCGTCATCCGGGGACCCCACGGACTGATCCGGTCCTCGAGCTCCCCGGCGTTCAGCTCGATCACCTCGGCATCCTGCCCCGTGGCCTCGCGGATCTTGTCCTGCTGCTCCTTCGTGAGCTCGATGCGGATCTTCTTCTGTGTCCCTCCGGAACTGGTTCGCCGGGCTGCCTCGAGCGCGTCCGTCCATCCTTGCAGGTAGCAGGTGACTCCCGCCGGTTGAGTGCCCGATAGCCGCTCCGGTTCTCCACCTTGCCGCCCGTGGTCGCGATCTCCGCGAGTCGGTGTTGGGTCCAGCCGGCGCCGGTGTGCGCTCGGTCGACAAACAGGTGGCCGGGCTGGCCCTCGCCCTCCAGGTAGGCGACGGTCGGTCGGCAGACAGCCCGGACTTTTCCTCCACACGTTCGAAATAGCTCCGCACATCACTGTACTCGGGATAGAACTCGGCGTATCGCATCGTGGAGTGTCGCGATCGAATGATTACGGTGTGTGGGGAATGCCTATCGTGCTGGACTGCATGTTCCCACTTACAGTAGGGCGTGTCTCCCAGACCACCCCTGGCCGACGTTCCCACTGAGAGGAAGGCTTCCTCAGCGTGTACCTGCTTGCGCCCCTGTACTGGGGGTGAAGATTGCTCACCCATCCCTGGCACCGTGTCTTGCAGCCGTTTTCCGGAGCGCGCGAATGGAGTTCTTCTCAGAGTACTCGGCCTGGTTCCTGCCCATCGGCATTACGGCGGCTTGTTTCGTCATGGGCCTCACGGTGGAGCATCTTCTCCTAGGCCGTCTGCGCCGGGCTGCGCGCGAGACCGCTTGGGAGTGGGACGATTTCGTGGTGGAGTCGTTGGGACACGCTCCAACCCTCCTCCTCACGGCAGCCGGCGCGTACGTCGGCCTCCTCGTCGCCGACTACGCCCTGGCCGAGACGCTGAACCGCACCATGCTGGTGCTGCTAATCCTGGCTGGCACGGCCGTGGCCGCGAGGCTCGTGGGGGGGCTGGTGCGCTACGCGACGAGCCGTCCCGGCAGCGCCCTTCCCGCGAGCTCCCTGTTGACGAACCTGGCGAGGGTGTTCGTCTACCTCATCGGCGTCGTCATAATCCTGCAGAGCCTTGACATTCCGATCACGCCCCTCGTCACCACCCTCGGAATCGGCGGCCTGGCGGTGGCCCTTGCCCTTCAGCCCACCCTATCCAACGTCTTCGCCGGTTTTCAGATGCTCGCGGCAGGGCAGGTGTCAGCCGGCGACT
>JBDGXC010000064.1:0-11360 GCA_039584815.1 Gemmatimonadota bacterium | reverse complement strand
CAGCGCACCGGTGTCGCAGCCGAAGGCAAACCCAGCGAGAACGAGGACGGCGAGACAGCCCTTAACCTTCATTGTGGCCAATCTGTGTTAGGCCTTGAGGTTGAGCCAGAGGGGAGAGTCCGGCAGTAACGACGAGGTAGGGCGCTGATTATGGGTGAAGCGTACATCCTCTGTTAGGGTCTGACAAGCGTCGTGCCTTTCCCAAGAATTAGTCCCAAATCTCGATGCAGCCGCCAGCGGCCGCACATCCAGCAGCCAAGGCAAACAACGCAAGAAAGGGAATGCCGATCACCAACCCAACTGTGGCCAGCACGTTTGCCTTCCGCTCTTCGATCCTCACCATGTCCTCAAACGACAACGCGACTGTCGCGGGCTCCTTCCCGTCCTCAACTGCGATCAGGCTGTCGCCGGAGACGCGCGGGCGTTGGAGAACCATCTTCGTGCTGTCTTCCAGTGTGACGCGGACGGTGCCCGGCTCTTCCTGTGCCATGGCCTGGGCCACGGGCGGCTCGAGCGGCACCCACTTTTGGCAAGCCGACAGCCACAGCAGCAGGGCTAACGGCAGCACGAAGCTGCGAGCGAATACTGATCGCCGGACGCGGTTCATAGCTTCTCTCCGCGTTGGCGAGGGGGAAGCATTTAGTGCTACCCGAGGCTACAGCGAAGGTGTCAAGCGAGCGTCAAGCGATCCCGCCCGCCGCCGTGCGAGCGAAGCGAAGCGCCCGGCGTGCCGCCGACGGCGAGACACTACTGAGCCCTGTTCATGTTCTTCGAGTAGATCTCGTCCCGGTGGCCGTTGTAGGCCTTGAAGAATGCGGCAGCCATCTCATCCCACTCCTCCCTTTCCGGGGTGCCCTCAGCCGGCTGATTCGCCTCGAACCATGCATCACATTCATCACAGTCGGCCTCGATCGATGCCCAGTCCGCGTACTCAGCTGCAAGCACGATCTCCGCTGAGTTCGACCCCCAGTTGTGCTGAAGGACCGAAGAATGCAAAACGTTCGGGTCCACCTTGCTCATGGGCACTGTGACCGCGTCGATCCACGCCATCACCTTCTGACCTTCCTCACCCGGTGGGACTTTGAAGACGGTGGCAGTGACGTAATGGATCTCGGGTTCAGACGCTTCCTCCTCCTGGGCAAACGAGGCAAGGGGCGTCAGAAGCAGCATGACGGCTGCGGCGAACAGGAGTGAATGGTACTTACTCATAGTGCCTCCTTGGCATGCGGGGTGGGGTAAGACGGGACACTCAAATCTACTCCAATACCAGGAGTTGCTGTAGGCTGAGCATTCCGCCCGCCGCCGTGCGAGCAAAGCGAAGCGGCGGGCATGAACCGGGCGCGCTCTCGAGCAGGTGCGCCGTGATCCGGCAACATCACGACGGCTATCCAAATCCCACTACGAACAATAGCCCACAAAGCTCGGCCCGGGATCGCAATAGCCGCTGCAGCAGTCGGAGTTGTCGTTACACACCTTCCCCGCGGGCTTACAGGAGCTCTGTGGCGGTGGCGGCCCGAACAGGCCGTCGTCACCGACGCAGCCGGACGACGCACCGCCAAAGGTCGTGGTTGACAAAAGGAGCAGAACAACGGCGAGACGACGATAGGCGTTGGGCTTCTTGAAGAGGAGGCCGTCGGCTGGAACGGCAACATTGTCATCCGGGACAGTGGGCGCTCTCTGCTCGCAGCTTCCGACAAACGTGGGGAGGACAAGGACCGAGAGAAACGATTTGATCTTCATGGCGGCCAACCTCCTGTTACGGCCTTGAGGTCGAGTCAGAGGGGGGAGACCGGCACAACGCAAAACGGCCCCATCGACCGAGGGACCGGTAGCCCGAATCTAGCATCCCGCCCGCCGCCGTGCGAACAGCATTGACGTGGAAAGGGGCAGCCCAGAAGAGCCGCCCCCACTCTGCGAGTTTCGATGCCGCCCGGCGTGAACCGGGCGCTCTGCACTTGGGCCCCTGCCGTATCCGATCAGCCGGGCTCGCACCTGTTCAGCTCGCCGCACACGAGCCCGGAGCAGCAGCCCGGTGTCACGCCGCTCTCCCCGATCCGACACACTTTCCCCTCGTTCAAGCAGAGTAGGGGGATGGACCACGGGTCCGGCCCGTCATCCACCGTGGGCTCCGCCACGAGGGGCTCAGTGGAGCTGTCGCAGCCGACGGTGCCACCGAGGGTCGTGGTTGCGGCGAGAAGCAGGCCGAGGGCAGCGGCACGGGCAGCGCGAAGCTTAAGCATGACTCACCTCCAAGAATACGGAGGGGGCACCGTAAGTAGACGTCGGCAGAGTCAAGCGAGCGTCAAAGCGAAGCGCCCGGCGTGAACCGGGCGCCGGCGTGGACCGGCGCTGCGCGAAACGGAATGAGCGGCAGCCCTAACTCTCGTCGTGCGTAGACAGTCCTTCGATGCGCAGGACCATCACGTGTTGCACGTCTAGCTCGTCCGTCCAGAACCCGTACATCATGTCATCGACGGTACGCAGCCATATGAAACCCGCGGGTTCTTCGACCACCCCCAGATAGCGGCCCTCCTGGTCGAACACGTCCCAGCGGTGGGCGGCGATAGGATCGTAGCCGAGGAAGAAGTCCTCCTGTGCCTCGGGAGGGAGCTCGGTGTATGGCAGGTTCTGCTGCACCCAGAGGCTTCCCTCCGGGCCGCAGGCGAACCGTTGCCAGGCGGGATAGGTATCCGCGAAGTGGAACAGTGACTTTCCTTGCGCGATCTGTGCTGGGGACGCACCCCACTTCCTCCACCGGTTCTCCAGCATGTTCATGACCACGTCTCGATCCTGGCTCGTGAACGGCAGCCTCTCACGGTCGAGGCTCACGATTCGCTCCAGTCGACCCGTGCTGTCGTACTGCAGCAGGCGATACTGGTCGCTCCGTCCCATCACCATCCCCCCGTCCCATGTGAGAGCAACGTCTGATGCGCCCGGGTGGTAATAGAAATGGGTAGCGTCGCCAGAGACGGCGTAGTTCAGACTCGACGGTACGCGCCCGAGGGTGTCGAGCACCGCTCCCCTGATGTCCCTAGCCAGGATCAGGTCGAGCGTGTCCGTAACCGGCGAGCCGGGATACCGCATCGCACCCATCATGGTGACAATGCGGCCTGAGGGGTCGTCTTCCCACTCCAGTATCTCCCAGCCGTCGTCCGGAGTGAGACTCTGGCTGCCCAGCCACGTCCCATCAGGAGCCAACCAGTTCGCCCGCATATTCGTCCAGTCGTACACCACCAGAGTGTCTCCCGGCCCCACCACCACGTGCAGCCACCCGCCGAAGTCGCCCGGACCCGAGCCGGGTTGTCCTACCGTTCGGAGGTGTACGCCGTCGGGCGAGAAGTAGCTCAGGTTCTGCGCCATTGCGTCCGCCACCACGAGACGGCCATCGGACAGAACACCCAGGCCCGTGATGTTCCCGAACTGGTACTCCGGTTCTCCAGTGACCGTACCGATCCGCAAGACTTCCTTCAGAGTCCAGCGGTCCTCTTCTCGCCAGAGCGGCTCACCATAGTTCTCGACAATGACGATACCGGCGCTGTCACGGACAGTGCCGTCCCATTTGGCTGCCGACTCCATTCTCGCGCATCCAGGACTAGTAAGTATCGCGGTAAGAGCGTATAAGATCTGGACTAATACGACATTGCGGGCAGGCATGCGGCCATCCTCCTCTTGCGGTTGGAGGTCGAGCCAGAGGGGAGAGACCGGCGAAAACGACAGATGGCCCCCGGAGAGAGGGGCCCACCTTATATAGTCTACGACACCGCCCGCCGCCGTGCGAGCAAAGCGGAGCGCCCGGCGTGCCGTTGGCTTGCCGTCAGGGGGACTCTGTCGCACAGCGCAGAGAAGCGTCAAAGCTCTTGGCAGGTCAAGTTGGCGCCGAAGACGACGCTGCCGACAACCTGCAAGAAGTCACCGCAATTATCGCTGCAGCACTCTGCATCGTCCTCGCATACCTCTCCCTCCGACTTACAATCGGGCTCAGTACAGGCGGTGGTTGCACCCCCAAGTGCTGCGAGTGACAGCAGCAGGACGGTCAGGAGCATACGGCGTGAAATCCGCATAACGCACCTTCCCACGCGAGAGAGCATAGCAGCCAAGCGGTCGTCTGGCTTGCGATACCTCTATCAGACCGGAGAGGGCCAATTCCCTCTCCACTAGCAGGCGCGACACGTGTCAAGCACAAGTCAAGCGCGGGGCGTGAACGCTGCTCGGCGACCAAAAGGGATGCGCATCCCAAGACTGGCTCTCGGCCAGAGAGCCCGGCGTGAACCGGGCGCTTGCGCCTTAAGTATTAGGAGTCTGCGGTCAGTGCTGTCCTTTCCGTTTGACCAGGGCTTGGCTTTATTGCTGTGGGCTCAGTCTGCGGGAGCAGTAAACAAAAGAATCCCACGAAACGCACCGTCAAATCGTGCGGCTGTCTAACTAGAAGAGGCGGTCACATCGCGGTGCCTTTCATGTTCCCCCCCGGTATCCAGATGAAGGTGAACTCGAGGCCGCCTGCAAACGATTTCCAGGTGGGTGCGTTCTCCCCCTTGTCCTTCATCGAGGCGTAGAACACCTGGGCCGATGCGCCGAGCGCCACTTTGTTCGATACGGGCCATGCCGCTCCGACAGTTCCCTTGAACCCGATCCCGAGATCCGTTTCACCAAGCGTCTCGCCGTCTATTTCAATGTCCATCTGAGAGGCGAAGAGCGTACCCTGAAGGAACCAATTGTCCGACAGGTAGTACGCGACACCAGCCCCGAAACCGTATGTATTGAGCTTCAGATCGGCGGTCTCAAATTCCTCTCCCGCAATCTTCATCGTCGGATCGACGAGTGTGCTCCCGAAGAACTCACCGAACAGCACCAAGTTCGGACTGAGAAAAGCACCCAGGTTCAACGACGCCAAACCCGAAGCGCCTGTGAACTCGATCTCGACATCGTCGCCAAAAGGTTCAATCAAAGCATCCGGGGTGATATCGGACGAGACCGAACCATAGCCTCCCCCAAGATCCATCCGTAGATAGAAGCCGGACCTGGCTCTATCCTGCGCATATCCGTCGCCCGGCGACACAAGCATGAGAGACACCAAGGCGAGCATCAGGGCTCCGATCACAACTCTTCGCATGATTCCACCTTCGTTGAAACGGCAGGATACGTCAGCGACTTCCCGAGTGGTGCCACCTCGAATGGGTAGGCCATGTCAATACAGCGTGGAGCGGTCGCTGGCGCTGTGCGTCTCTGCGGGCTCGGCTCACCAAAGGCGGGCTTGGCAGCAGCAGAAACGCTAGCTTACGCATGACACAGCTCCGACAAGACGGCACTACTGCCAGGCGGGGCTCCGGCTCGGGTACTGCAGTGGGCCTGTCTATACGGAAGAGGCGAACCTCGGATATTCGCCTAGACTCACGATGCTTCGTTTCTCGGGTACGTCAAGTGTTGCAGGGTGAGCATCCCGCCCGCCGCCTTGCGAGCGAGGTGAGGCGAGAGCGTCAGCGGTCAGCGCGTTACGGCAGTGCGCCAAGGGGTGAGCGAAGCGCCCGGCGCCGCTGTTGCGGTCAGCGTGTTCGTCGTCGGCAGTTGGTTCGGCTTGGGCAGCGGAGGTGCGCTCGAGATTCTGCTGGTAGCGCTTGTTGCAATGGGCACAGGTGCGGCTGTTGGCTGGCATAAACGTGAAGATGTTGAATGGGAGAAGCAGGAGACATCGAGACTGCAAGAAGAGCTGACAGCCATACAAGAAGAGAGTGAACTTCTGCGGGAAGAGGTGGACCGCCTGAGGGCAGGTGTGTGGTATCTAGGTGCCGGCCCGGACGACCCACTAAGCTACGGTCAAGAAGAAACCGAACTGGACCCGTTGCCGTGGGACACCGATGAAGAGTAGCTGCGAGAAGCTACGCGCCGCCCTGGCCGAATGCGGATGAGCGAGCCGGTTGCGGTTCCCATAGCCCTTCTCGTTGAGACGTCCGACGCAGTCCAGGACGCGGCGTGTCTTCCGGGTATGAATCGGATGCATCGAGGCGCCACGGGTAGTTGTGCTGCCGTTTTGCTTCGTGCCTTTGGCCAATCTGAGGAGCGGCTAGAACCGGGTGATCACCGCGATCAGATGAGGGGCCTCTTAGACAACCTGTACGTAACGACCAGATCTCTAAGAGACGCCGGCCAGTCCATACTCGCGATCCAGCAGTCCTTTCTTGAGGAGTTGGCGAAGTCAATCCGTGAGACAGCGACAGAGCTTGCCGCCGATGAGCCGACCGATGACGTCCTCGGCCCGAGTGGGTGGGTCTATTCTATGCGGCTCCTCTACCTCGCGGATTTGCTGAGCAGGGTCCTAGATGATCCGGGGTCGGTTGAACTAGGCTGGGTTCCAAGGGATTGGGACCTCAAGTCAAGACACTGGCTGGCTGCGCTCCCAGACGAGATCGACCCAAGTGACATTCTCAGTTGTGACGAGATTCGCGCCGTTCTAGAGGACCCCCAAGCGCTCTTCTACGTGTACCTGCTGATCGACAGGCAGGACGAGGTCTTCTACGTCGGAAAAGGAGCGGGGCTGCGAATCCTTCAACACGAGTCCGAAGTGCTCATCGAAGCACTGCCGCGGTTCACCAACTGGAAGAAACTGAACAAGATCGCGAGTCTCATACGGTCGGGCGTCGGGGTCCGATACGTGATCGACAGTTGGCACGACGACGCACGGTCAGCTCTCAGTCGGGAGCATGAGCTCCTTGTGGCCTACGAGTACCACGACCCGCGTCGCCTCTGCAACTCGAGAGGCGAGAGTTGGAAGGGCAAGATGGGAAAAGCTCTCACAGCGCTTCGTGCAGAACGCGGTCTAGACGGTGCCTAGCCGGGGCGCGCTTCTCCGCTACACAGACGCACGAGGATCGCGTGTAAGGCCCGAACAAGACCCGAAAGGTATCCGGGACCTACCCGGAGATCCCGTGGCGATCCTGGGGCACCCTAGAGCCTGAGAGGCACCACTCGCGGAGCCGGTTCTCTCACCCGCCATTGCCGCCGGTTTTTCGGACCGCGTATTGTACGTGGAAATACGCGTATACATAAATGACGCAACAATTTATGTTCGACCAGGAATGGAAACGCGACCCGTAAAAGCGGCAGTTCTGCAACCGTCCGGGACTGCTGCGCCACAACCTGATTGGATCGGTTTTGAAGGGTTGCTCGCGCCTCTAGGTCAGATCTCCTGCGCGCTTCGCTTCCTGGCCCTGTAGTCACGCATGGCCAGCTTCTGCGGGACCTTATTTGCCCGACATCTTTAACAGAAGGCCCGGTCTCCAAGAGGGCCGCCCCGAGCATTGGAGCGGCCCTCTCCGGCCATACTTCAGCCCGTGAGTTAGGAAACTTGAACGACGTTCTCCGCGGCTGGACCCTTCTGGCCCTGTCCCATGTCGAACTCGACGGTGTCTCCCTCGTTCAGCGTCTTGAAACCCTCGGCTTGGATGGCCGAATGGTGGACGAAGCAGTCCTTGCTACCGTCCTCAGGCGTGATGAACCCGAAGCCCTTGTCCGGGTTGAACCACTTCACTGTTCCTTTGGTGCGCATCAATCCTTCTCCTTGATTGGTCTTCGTCGGAGTGCGGATGATCCGTACCTGCCGACTCATGACTCTTGCGCGGTCTCAGCCCCCGCGTTGGGCCACGTGCAAGAGCTACAAAAAAGGGAGACCGTCTCAGACAGGCCTCCCATACCAAGTTCTGTGACCTTTGCGCGCAACGCTCGGCGCTTTGCCAGGCGGACGGAAGTATCGCCGGATAGGCCTCACCTGTCAAGCCGGAGCGACAGGTTGCGAGCTTTCCTCGCGCCCTGCGGCGGCACGCCGGGCGCTGCGCTCTTCGGAGTTGGCTTGCTTGGGACGGAATGTCACCGCGATCGACAGACTGGCCGTGCCAGCGGCTCAACAGTCCGTGCCGAGGGACAATAGGTCGCTGTATGCGAATCGGTTACAGCGACAAACTGAGACACGCGCTGCACGAATGCGTGTGCCCGCCGTCGTGCGAGCAAAACCTGACCACGCATATATTCTTGTTGGGCGTAAGCTTCGGCTTTCGTCAGGCTGTTCCCTCGCACCGATACGGGGTCCTATGCTCGCTGGCCAGAGGGTACTCTTCCCGCTTCTGCTCCTGCTTGTGGTACAGGCGTGCGCAGAGCTGGAGCCACAGTCGTTCTCCCGTGGTCAAGCGATTCCGATCGCAGCATGGACCGTCAAAGTCAACCGCGTCGAGGTGCTATCATCGAATGCGCTTCCCGCCACAACGATCCAGCTCTTTCAGAGCGGAGAGAAGCTGTTAGCGGTCCACGTCCGGCTCGAGTATGAAGGAGTCTCGGAGGAGATTCCGCCAGATTTCGCGAGCCTGCTCCGATCGGTCACGCTGGAGGACGAGACAGGAGAGCGGTGGAAGTTGCGATCGGTTCCGTTAACCGATACGCACTGGCGGATGTTCAAAGCCGGAGACACGTACACCCTCGGGAATCTCGAGAGCTGGGCGGGTGAGCTCCGCACACAGCAGTACCTCAAGAGCTGGGTGCTCCCGTTCTTCGTTCCACAGGAGAGCCGAGGCTTCCGCTTCTACATCAAGAGTTACGATCGCTGGGAGGGCCAGCCTCGGCTCGCCGTCGTGGATCTGGGCCGCTAGATACGGTCGGCGAGATCCCCCAGAGCGGTCTTCGGAAGAACTGAATACCATCCCGCCCGCCGCCGTGCGAGCACAGCGAAGCGCCCGGTGTGAACCGGGCGCTGGAAACGGCTCGGCTTGAGCGTGAGTTCAAGCGAGATGCGAGACCCGCAAAGGCCTCACAACCCGCCAGTAGACCCGCGCCCGCTGCGGGGCGACCAGAGGGTCAGTTGCCCGGCACCCTCACGTCGATCCACACCAGTCGGTGGTCCGAGCTCGGGAATGGCCAGGTACCGACCAGCGAGAATAGCGGGTCAGTGCTTAGAGGCCAGAATACACCCGCATCCTTGATCAGCAAGTTCTTCCGGGGGAGTACGTAGTCTGCGCGAAGATTACCCGGCGCGGAGTCCGAGAAATCGGCCGTATCGAAGGCCGGATCGCTCAGGTGCGTGGCGTTGGCTCCGGCCTGAAGCGTGGCCTGTTCGGGACCTCCCTCGCTGTCCGGCGTGACTCGGGTGTTGACCAGCGGGTGCTCCAGAAGCTGCTGGGCAGCGCCCGGGCTGCTGTCACCGTCCAGCGGGTCAGCATTCTGGTCGCCGGCGATGACGAACATGTCACCGGGCGGAAGACCGCCGTATATACCGCCATCGTCGTAGATGTACGCCGACCGCGACGGAATGACGTAGTCGGCCCAGAAGCGGATCTCATCCGAATTCCGGGTCCCGTTCCGATCTTCCGGGCCGTCGAAGACGGGTGGCGTCGGGTGGCTCACGAGGAAGTGCACGGTTTTGTCGCCGATCGCTACGGGCACATCCCAGTGGCTCTTCGACGACAGGCGGAACACCTCGAGCTCTTCTACCGAGTACCAATCGGCGGGACCCGGCGTGGCTGGGTCGTCCGGGAGCAATGCACCCGGCATGTCCTTCCACAGGAAGAGCTGAAAGGTCCGGATTGCGGTCATGTCGATGGGAAACATCGAGTAGACTGCCATGCCGTACTGTCCCTCGAAGAACCCGAATCCGAAAGCGTCGCCCGGCCCCCCTACGCCTCCGCTGTTGTCGAGGTCGAAACCGGACGGGACACCTGTGTTGGAGGGCGCCACGTACCAGTAGGGATAGTCGATCGCTTCGGCATCGCCGTGGGCGACATGGAGGTAGTTGTCGAGGAAGCCCTGCGCAGCTACTCCTCCCGCATCGAAATCGAATTCGTTGATCAGCAGCACATCGGGCCTTGTGCGCTGGATGATCTCCGCGATCACGTCCGGCTGGGCGCTTCCCGGCGCGGACAGCTCCGCGGCCAGGTCTCCAGCGTTGAAGCGGTTGAGCGATGCGTTGAATGTCGCGAAGCGGACTTCGCTGTTGAATGTCGCCGCCGGCGCCTTCCGTGAGAAGCTCGCTTCCTCCGTGGGCGCCAGGGCTTCCTCTTGACCGCAGCCGAACAAAGGCAATAGGGCGATGAGGGCCAGGGCGGCGGCACTCCGGACTCCATGCGCTGGCATTGCAGCCTCCTTCCATCCGAAGTCTGAGGGCGCACTTTCGATCCGCCCTCGCTGCTCCGATCGTCGACGCGGGCCCCCGCACGTATGCGAGTGCTCGATGGGGTCGCTGCCCAGCCTGCCGGGCGAAGCGGGTCGCGTCAACTGTGGCGCGAGTGCAGCAGCCCGCCCACCTCCGTGGGAGCAAAGCGAGAACCGGGCGCTTGGAGCGGGCAGTGATTACTCTATGGTCCGCGGCGCAGGATGCGCTGCGCACGAGTCAGTACGTGAACCGTATCGGGCCCATGAGGAGGGAGGCCGCAGATGCAGAGTCTTGATGTGGCATCCACGATTGCAGAAATAGCTGTTGGCCTCGCCGGTTTCTCGGGACTTGTTCTCGTCTTGGATCAGCGCCGAAACCGCCTGACAGGGCTCGAGAAGTACCGCCTCATCCTCCTCCTGACGCCGAGTCTCCTGGCATTGTTTCTCGCGCTGGCACCTCTGGCCCTGCTGGAGACCGGGATTGGATCAACGGTGCTGTGGAGAGCAGCGAGCGGCGTTCAGGCCCTCATCTGTGTCGGGCTCGTCGCAGGCTTCGCTCCGTGGACTCGTCGTGTCATGCAAGAAGCCCCCGAGATTTTTCACTGGCCACAGCTCACGCTTGTGACGGGAGGATATCTCCTGAATGGAGTCTTCCAGGGGCTTCATGCAGTGGGTCTCTTCGGGTCGCCGAATCCGGGAGTATATCTCGTCGGCCTTGTCTTCCTGCTCCTCCACGCGGGCCAGCAATTCGTTCGAATACTTCTGGTCCACCCTGCTCTGAGGATCTCCTCTCGGCTATAGGAACGACATCCCTGAAGTCCATCTCGGCCATGGGCGACGTGGCACCCGGCGAGTGGGTTGCGCGCGCTTCGCGAGGCCTCGGGAACGTGTGTCGCACGACCCGTAACGCCCACACCGAAGAGTGAGAGCATGAGAACGACGGGCAAGAACTGTCGCATGAGACACCTCCGGCGATGCGATGAGCAGCGGAGTCACGTCGGGGGGGAGTACGGCCTGGCTCGCCGGAATCACTAACTGCAATCTAACGCAGGCAGCGAAAGCGCACGTATCCCGCCCGCTTCCTGCCTCTGCGAACAGCGGGCTCGAAGTGGCGGAACGAACCCAAATGGTTAGACGACCCGTCAACACGGGCCGGGTGGATCGGGCGGACCGCGAGGGCCCGCCCACGAGTGCGATCAGACGGTGTTCAGGTTCGAGCTGATGTTGTTGAACAC
>JBDGXC010000063.1:0-10695 GCA_039584815.1 Gemmatimonadota bacterium | reverse complement strand
GATCCGCAGGGCGGCGATCACCACGATGGCGATCAGCGCCACCAGCAGGGCGTACTCGACGAGATCCTGACCGGATTCGTCCGCCCACAGGGCGTTGAAAGGTGCGAGCATGGTGTTCCTCCTGGCATGTGTTGCCGTTGAGTGTGCGGACCGGGCCGCGTGAGCTACATGACGTTGTTGAGGTTGTTCGAAATCGTCCCGAAAAAACCACCGATCGTCGTTCCGAGCAAACGAACGGACGCTATAGTCACCAGTGCCAGGAGAACGAGCAGCAGGGCGTACTCGACGAGATCCTGCCCGGACTCGTCCAACCACAGCCGGTGGGTCACGTGCCGCATCATTCTCTCCTCTGGTGAGCGTATCGCTCGCCTGCGCGGGAGCGATCACCGATCCCCTCGCGGACTCAGCGCGAACGCATTCCCATGTACGAATCGTGCCTGTAATGGGGCGGGCGCTGTCCTCACGTCAGCCGCTCCTTGCGGGACTCTGATGGGCAAGGGTCGTACCGGAGGATCAAGAACACCGGCTCTCGGTTCTATGTCGCTGTGTGCGCCTCTGTTAGAGATATCGGCCACGTCACGCTCCCGGGTCCATGGAGTACCGATCTATGCCCAAAAATTGCAAACTGCACTGAAGCTGTCCGTGCGTGCCAGGGCCCGTACTCTCTCCGTCGCGGACCGAAAGTGCGGCATCGATCACACAGTTGCGTTTACAAGTGTGGCCGCAGCGCTCAAAGCACCCTTGCGGGCTCGCCGTCGCCCGCCGCCCTGATTCGACGGCCGATTCCGCGCTTGCGCCTCTCGTGGCGCGGGGACACATGAAGAAGTATAGGCGGGGTGTGGCACGTCGGCCACACCTGGCAGCGGGTGTGGGGAGCATGGTGGAGGGAGGTATCCAGGTTCCGGATGCCAGGGGATGGAACGCTGCCCGTGGGGGGGCCGCCCCTTCAGTTCAGGGAGACGCGCCGCTCGAGCCTCCGGCTGCCGGGCCGCAGTAGCCCACCTCGGTGAGGAAATCCTCGACGAAGACCAACTCGCAGACGAGGCGACCGCGACCGTCTACGAACGGCTCCCGTTGTCCGGCGACGAACCACTGATAGCGTATCTCATCACCCGTTAGGCGTGATCGCCAATAGCCGTTGCCCGTCGATCCCTTACGAGCGGGGTTCGTGATGATGTCCCGGTGCTCGATCGTCATGCCCTGAAGGAACACGCCCTCTCGGACCGCCTCCCTGATCTCCTCGGTCGTCTCGGGATGGTCGGCGGCCCACGCTTCTCTGAAATCCAAGCCGCTTACATCCGACTGGGCTCCGCCCGCTTCGCGAGGTAGATAGGCACTGCCGGCGCAGGCGCCGGCAGTGAACAGCGACAGTGCCAACAAATACCGGATCTTCATTCGACTCGCGGAGCTCGGGGAAGTCGCTCCCGGCTAGCCTCCGCCCCGGAGGCTCCCGTCCCGGGCAAGATGCTCGACGGATCGACCGGGCGCCAGAACCTCACCCGAGGCCGATCCCGGGACAGCCCTCGATCAGGACGGCGATCGCGGCGGCGATGCTCACGCCGACCAGGAATAACTGGGGGAGGCGCTCGCCGTGGCGCTGCATCTGCCGGCAGTGTGGACACCGCTGCGCATCATCTGGAATGACGGCTTCGCAGTCTCTGCATTGCTTCACGTCGCCCTCCGTGCTCTGACCGAATGGATACACCCGTGACCCTGTCTCGTTCATCCTCCTCCGATCGAACGAACCGGCTCGCGGGCGGCGTTCGAGGCGTCCTGACCGACCCACCGGACGAGGAGCGGGCCCCCGGCGAAGATCGTGAGGTAATTGAGGAAGAACCTCCAGACGGCCGTGTACGCGACCAGGAACCGATCCTCCAGGAACGGACTTATCAGTCCCGCGGCCAGCATCTCGCCGATGCCGCTCCCGCTGGGTGTGGGCATGAAGTAGAGCAGGAACTGGAGGAGGATGTGCAACGTCACGACGTTCCAGAACCCCGCGTCGACTCCAAATCCGCGTAGCACGACCCAGCCGAGCACGAACCGGGCGCCGAACTGGAGGACGTTGGAAAGTACGGCAAGCAGAAGGGCGATCTTACCCCGCCGGGCATAGATGATCATGCTCCCGTGAAGCTCCTGGAGGACGAGCACGATCTTTCGCACGCGCCGTGTGCGCCCGAACAGGCGAAGAAGTACGAGACGCGGGAGACGTGGAGCGGCGGCGAGCAGGATCACGACCGCACCGACTCCCGCGAATCCCAGAACGGCCCACTCGAACAGGCGAGCGGCCGAGAGGTCCGTCACCGGCAGGTGAATGCTCTCGATCGCGGCGGCGGCTCCGAAGTACCACGCCCCGAACCCCGCGAGCGACAGAAACGTGATGTTCACCAGGGTGCTGGCGAAATTGGCCGCCACGGCCCGCCCGAGAGAGGCGCCGCTGCGCAGAAGCCCGTACAGGAGCGCCGGTCCACCACCAGTGCCGGCAGGCGTGATGTAGGCGAGAGCCGCCGAGACGCCCCCGATCTGCGCACAGCGCAGATACGGAAGTCGTATGCCCAGCGGACGGGTCAGGAGCCAGATTCGAACGCCACTGCCAAACCAGTCCATCGAAGCCAGGGCGAGCGCGGGAACGGCCCACCGTACGTCGAACTTCCCGAAGCCGGCCAGGCTCCCGCCGAGATCCTGCGTGATGAGAAACAGAGCCCCGAACCCGGCAAGCGTCGCGATGACGAGCAATGTCGCTCCGGCACGCATGGCACCAGGCGGCAGGCGGAAGCCGACTTCGGAGTCAGGTCGGTGGTCATGGCTCATTCAGGGCCGCCGGCTCACAGGATGGAAGCGGTCCGGGCCTTCGGATCGGAGGCGGCGTGGATCCACGGCGCTGGCTCGCATCCCGTCCGCCCGATAGCATAATAGGCCCTGATCGGCCGTATTGGGAGCGCCCCCGCACGGGAGAGCGACGGCGTCCCGGCCACGCGATCGACGCGTCCGCATCCTGGAGGCTTCAAAGGTGAGACGCTATCCGGCGTACGATCCGCCCGAGTATGTGAACTGGGAGCCCGATGCGGAGCTCGTCAGCGCGTACCGCGACAGGGTGGACGGTGACCCCGGGCTGCGGTGGTTTGTCGAGCACCTGGAGGACGGCGCACTGCTCGCCCTGTACCGCGGCCTCCTCCGCTTTCGTCTTCACGACATCGCCCTGAAGCGTTGGGTCAAGCAAGGGATCACCTCGAAGGCGTGGCTCGGCACGGGGGAAGAGGCTGTGACGGTCGGAGCCGTGCACGCACTGCGGCGGGGTGCCGGGGGCGACGTGGTGGCCCCGATGATTCGCAATGCGGGTGCCTGTCACGAGATGGGACTGCCGATCGCGGATATGCTGCGTGCGTACCTGGGGACGGCCGATGGCCCGACAGGGGGTCGTGATCTTCACCTCGGCTCAGGCTCTTCGGGCGTCATCGCCCCGGTCAGCATGGTGGGCTCGGTGGCCACGGTGGTCAACGGCTACGCGCTCGCGTTCCGCCGCCAGCACGAGGACCGGGTGGCGATGACCTGGATCGGGGATGGTTCAACCAAGACGGGGGAAGTGCACGAGGCCCTGAACTTCGCCGCCGTGCAGCGCCTGCCGGTCGTGTTCGTGATTCAGAACAACCAGGTTGCCCTCGGGACGCGTCTCGAGCAGCACCACAGGGGTGAAGGGTTCTCGAAATGGGGGGCGGCCTACGGAATGCGTAGCCGCACGGTGGACGGGAATCACGTTCTTGAAGTTCTGGCAGCCACGGCGGGCGCGGTGGAGGACTGCCGGCGGGGGGAGGGACCGGCGATGATCGTGGCGGAGACGTTTCGCATGGGAGGGCACGCCACGCACGACGAGCGGGAAGCACGGGAGATGCTCGACGCGTCGTTGTTCGCGCGCTGGGGGCGGCGCGACCCGATCGGCCTGTACGAAGAATATCTTGCCACCGTTCCACGGCTCCTCGGCTACGATGCGGATCCGGGAGGTACCGAGACGCGCGGGCTGACTCCGGGGTCGGGGGATACCGAATCGTGGAATCGCCACGTCCTCGAGGACATCGAGAGGAAGACGACCCGGGAAGTGGAGCGAGCTGCGGAGGAGGCGCTGCGCAGTCGGGACTCAGCACCCGCGGAAGCGGGACCGGCCGAGTTGGCCGACTGCTACGGCTGAGGATCCAGCTCGGAATCGTCTGCCGGAGGCTCACCACCGAGTCGCGACCGTGCGGCTTCCAGGAGCCCGCTCAGCGTCGACGCGTCCTCGGGCATCGTCGCGTAGGCCAGCGAGCGAAAACCGCCACCCGCACCGGATCGGCGCATTCCGTTGAGGATGCGACTCGCGACGCGACGCGCCGGACCGCTACCCCCTTCCGGTAACCCGACCACGAGCATGTCGCCTCCGTACCTCGCCAGCAGGTCGTACTCGCGGAGCTCGGATCGCGCCGCGGTGACCAGGGCCCGGAGGGCGTCCAGGTCGACCGGCGTGATTTCCAGTACGAGCAGACCGAAACGGCGGCCGTACCGACGGCAGCGTTTGAGCTCGGCGCCCGCCAGTGTGTCGAAGCCTTCGCGATTGTATGCGCCCGTGAACGGGTCTCGGAAGGGTCGGAAACGTACAGAATCCGCGGACTGAACACCCGTCCGCAGGGCCCGGCGAAAAGCGGTGGCTCCGGCCTCGTCGACGTCACGTCGCAGCCCGTCCGCCAGCTCGGCGGCCTCGCGAAGCTCTGCCTCGAGGATGCGAATCCGCTCGATCGATGGTGCCCGCCGCACGTGGTGCCAATCCGATTGGACCCGCCAGAGCACAGCCTCGAGCTCTGCGGCCGCGCTCTCGATCCGCTCGGCGGCGGTGCCCGTCGGCCGGTTCGTTCCCCGGAGAACGGGCCCGCTCCTTGCCGTGGCACCTCCCAGAGCGTCGACCAGGACACGTGCCTGATCCGCCGCCCGCTCGAGGATGTTGACCAGCCCTCCGAAGTGCTCTTCGCCCGGATCATCTACGACGGACTTCCAGCCCGCGGAAGCACGCAGAATCCATGTCTCGAGTTCTCGGCTTGCCCGAACCACATCGCGAGCCGCAGGGCGATCCGGAGCAGGCGCCGACGGGGAGCCGTACTCGGAGTCCGATGGTGCGGGTCCCGTGTCGCCTGTCAATCCATTAGCCAGGTTGGCGAGTTCGTGGGACAGGCGACGTGCCTGGCGCCGGACCTCGTGCAGGGTGTTGGCCGTCGGGTCGTCCCGAAAGGACCGCCACTCACGCCGCACCCGGCGCATACGCCGCTCGATCCGGCGCAGGCCGGCGAGCAGCGCGAATCCTTCCTCTCGGGGGGGACGGCGCATTCCTGTCATGTGTTCCCGGAGCGTCCTGCAATGCCCACTCGCAAAATGGATCTCGCACCACGCGCCGGACAGCCACGTGGACTCGCACCAGCCAACGCGTGCATTCTCCGTGCCGCGCCCGTCCGAGCTTCCCCGGTTGACGGGGAAGGCTGCAACCGTAGCTTTGCCGCGTTCGCAGCAGCCCTCGAACGACAACCGGATAGTACCGTTGCTCCGAGTCACTTTTCTCGGGACGTCTTCGTCCCGCCCCACCGTGAGGCGGAACGTGTCGGCTCTCGCGTTGCAGCGAGAGGGCGAACTGTTTCTGTTCGACTGCGGTGAGGGCACACAGCGCCAGATGATGCGATTCGGGGTCGGTTTCGGTGTCCGGGAGATCTTCATCAGCCACCTGCACGCCGATCACTACCTGGGACTGACGGGACTGTTGCGGACGATGAGTCTGCAGGGGCGGGAGGAGGAGCTGGTCGTGTGGGGGCCGGAGGGAAGCTCGGGAATCCTTGCGGACGCCATCGCCCTGGGAGGCGACCGTATCCAGTTTCCGGTCCCCGTGCGTGAACTTCCAAGTGGCGAAACGGTGCGATACGAGGGCTTCGAGATCCGGGCGTTTCCAGTTCAGCACACGGGCCCGGCGAACGGCTTCGTCCTGGTCGAGGACGCTCGTCTCGGTCGGTTCGATGTGGAGCGAGCGAGAGCCCTCGGCGTCCCCGAAGGACCGCTGTTCGGGAAGCTGCATCGGGGCGAAGATGTGCTCACGGAGACAGGTCAGCGAGTGGCAGCGTCCGAAGTCGTCGGCCCCGGTCGGCCGGGGCGCACGGTCGTCTACTCCGGGGACACCCGTCCGTGTGGGGCGACCGTCGAGGCTGCTCTCCAGGCGGATCTCCTGATTCACGAGTGTACGTTCTCCGACGAAGAACAAGAGCGAGCCCTCGAGACGCGGCATTCGACGGCGGCCGAGGCCGCCGACGTCGCCCGCAGGGCCGGCGTGAGCAGGTTGATTCTCACGCATTTCAGCGCTCGCCACTCGGAACAGGCGCACCGTTTGGTCGCGGAAGCGGAGATCGTATATCCGGCCGAGGCGGCGGAAGACGGGACCGTGGTCGAGGTCTCCCTGAGCGAGACCTTGCCCTCCGGGCCGCGGCCACATGACTGACATACGACTTCCGGGCGACAAGTCGATCGCCCACCGCCTGCTCATCCTCGGTGCGCTGGCCGACGGCGAGAGCCGTTTGCGGAACATGCCGTCGTCGCTCGACGTGGGCAGAACGCTCGCCGGCCTGCGCTCCCTGGGCGCGGATATCGAAGGCGGTACTGACGGAGAGCTGATGATCCGTGGACCGGTGCGCTGGACCTCCCCGTCCGAGACGGTCGACTGCGGAAACAGCGGAACGAGCGCGCGGCTGCTCACGGGTCTCCTGGCCGGGCTCGGTCTGGAGGCGGAGCTCACGGGCGATGCGTCTCTGCGGCGGCGTCCCATGGACCGGGTTGTCTATCCGCTGCAGGCGATGGGGGCCCACCTCTCCTATGTGGATCGGCCGGATCGACTCCCGCTGCGCACGAGTCGCCGGGCCTCCGGCGGGCTGAGGTCGCTGCGCTATCGGCCGCGCGTCTCCTCGGCTCAGGTGCGCGGGGCGCTCCTGCTGGCAGCGGTGACGTCACGGACCGATCTCGAGATCCTAGACCGGGGCAGGCCGCGCGACCACACGGAACGACTGCTCGCGGCCATGGGAGCGCCGGTCACGGTGCGCCGATCGGACACCGGGGAGAGCGTGCGACTTGAGGCGGCCGGGTGGAGTGGGCCACTGCAGCCCTTCGACGTGGCGATTCCCGGTGACATATCCTCCGCAGCTTTCTTGATCGTGGCTCGGTTACTCGCCGGGAGCAGGGCCAGCGTCGTCGATGTGGGTCTGAATCCGAGTCGCGCAGGCTTCCTGGCCGTGTTGCGACAGATGGACGCCAGGGTTCGGTCTGAGGTGCGGGAAACTCGGGCCGGCGAGCCGGTCGGTAACCTGACGGTGGAGGCGGATGCGCTGAGCCCGTTTGAGTTCGGGGAGGAAATCGTGCCCGGGCTGGTGGACGAGATTCCGGCCCTCGTCGCACTGGCGAGCCGGGTCGAAGGAGTGAGTGTCGTACGAGGCGCGGCGGAACTGCGCCTCAAGGAAAGCGATCGGATCGATCTGCTTGTGAGGAACCTGCATGCCGTCGGGGTCGATTGCGAGGAGCTCCCTGACGGTCTGACGATCCACGGAACGCGGGTTCCTCTCCGTGGCGCCGTGCGCACCGGCGGCGACCATCGCATCGCCATGGCCTTCGGAGTGCTCGCGGCCCAACCGGGGAACGAGATCACTGTCGACGATTCCTCGTGTGTCGAGGTCTCATTCCCGGGTTTCTGGAACGCGCTGGAGCAGTCGATGGCGGAGCGGAAAGCGGGATGAGAGGGATCACGATCGCGATCGACGGCCCCGCGGCCTCTGGCAAGAGCACGACGGCGGCGGCCGTGGCTGAGGCGCTGGGTTACTGTCACCTGAACTCCGGCCAGCTCTATCGCGCCATTACGTGGGCATCTCTGCGGGGCGCGTGGAACGGGTCGGAGAACCGCTTCCGGCGGGAGCTCGAGCGCCTGGATCTGCGTCTCGATCGCCACACACCGGGATACCGCGTACTCGTGAACGGGCGGGATATCGGGGAGGGACTGGTCTCGGTCGAGACGTCGTCGCACGTGTCTGCCGTGTCGACTCGGAAGTCGGTCCGGGACAAGGTCCTGGCAATGCTCCGGAACGAAGGGGGACAGGGGGGGGTCGTGTGCGACGGCAGGGACATAGGCACGGTCGTGTTTCCGGATGCAGAGCTCAAGGTATTCCTTATCGCGTCGGCGGAGGAGCGGGGACGGCGACGCCTTCGCGACCGTGGGCTGGAACTCACTCCTGACGGAATACGGAGAGAGGCCGGACTCCTGCAAGCGCGGGACGCGGCGGATTCTGAACGGATACTGGCCCCGCTGCGTCGGGCACCCGATGCCGTCCTACTCGATACAACGACTCTCTCGCCCTCCGAGGTCGTGGATCGCATCGTGAGCATGGCCAGGAGAGCAGAGGCGGCATTTGGTTGACGCATCACCGCGTCCTGCCTACCTTCTCGTGCTGCGAAGCGATGCAGAAAACGTGAAACGAGAACCCCTGAGCGCGCCCTATGACGGAACGGCTGGCAGGCAGAGCATCCGCTCGCGCCGGCCGCTCGTTTTTTTCGGATCCCGAGGGCGGACGCCAAACCGAACGGTGCACCCCGGATGAGCACGAAGGACGAACAGATCACCGCTGACGACAGCCCGGTCGATCAGCACGAGGATCCCGCCCCCGTCGAGATGGAAGGGGAGGCTAAGACTGAAATGTCGGAAGAGTCCGTCTCTCCCCCGGTCGACGAAACCGAAACTCCCGTGACCGAGGCCCCGGATGAAAATCCGGATGAGGCCGAGGATCTGACGCCGGTCCCGGAGGCCGAGGTTTCTGAAGCGCCGGATGAGGCAGAGCAGGTCGTGAGGCCGGCGTCCGTCGCCAACGTCGATTCCGAAGACGGACTGAAGGTGATGCAGTACGGCATGGCCGAGGGGATGTCGATCGACATGCTCGAGGGCCGCGAGTACTCGTCCGAAGAATACGACGAGATGATGGAGCTGTACGAGGACACGCTGAGCGAGATCGTGGAGGGCGAGATCGTGCGAGCCCGCGTGCTGCGCAAGACTGATTCGGCGGTGATCCTCGACGTCGGATTCAAATCCGAGGGGCTCGTCCCACTGGAGGAGTTCCGCGACCCGGACGAGTTGAACGTAGGAGACGAGGTCGAAGTATTCCTGGAGAGCCTCGAGGACCAGGAAGGGGTTGTCGTCCTATCCAAGAAGAAGGCCGACTTCCTGCGGGTGTGGGAGAAGATCAAGGAAGCGTTCGACAACGACCGCACGGTCCCTGGTATCCTGAAGCGCAAGATAAAGGGCGGCGTCACCGTGGACCTCATGGGAGTGGATGCCTTCCTGCCCGGGTCTCAGATCGCTCTGCGTCGCGTTCCCAACATCGACGAGCTGATCGGCCAGGAATACGCCTTCAAGATCCTCAAGCTCAACAAGCGTCGGCGCAACATCGTCGTGAGTCGAAGGGTCATCCTTGAAGAAGAGCGTGCCGAGAACCGGGATTCGCTCAAGACCGAACTGGAAGTCGGCCAGGTTCGAAAGGGCATTATCAAGAACATCACGGACTTCGGGGCGTTCATCGACCTTGGCGGCATGGACGGGTTGCTGCACATCACGGACATGTCCTGGGGGCGGATCGGGCATCCCTCCGAGCTGTGTCAGATCGGGGACGAGCTCGAGGTGAAGATCCTCGACATCGATTGGGATCGCGAGAGGATCTCTCTTGGACTCAAACAGCTTCAGGCGTATCCGTGGGAGGATGTTGCCGGGAAGTACCCGACTGGCACCCGGGTGCGGGGCCGAGTCGTATCCATTACGAACTACGGTGCCTTCATCGAGCTGGAAAAGGGTGTCGAGGGATTGGTGCACATCTCAGAGATGAGCTGGACGCGCAACATCCGTCACCCGTCGCAGATTCTGTCGATCAACGACGAGATCGAATGTGTCGTGTTGAGGGTCGACGAGGAAGAAAAGAAGATCTCTCTCGGCATGAAGCAGACCGAGGAAGATCCATGGCTCGCGCTGCCCGCCGGGTACCCGCAGGGCACGAAGATCAGCGGCGTGGTCAGGAATCTCACGTCGTTCGGAGCCTTCGTCGAAGTGGAGCCGGGGATCGACGGACTGGTGCATATCTCGGATATGAGCTGGACGCGTCGCGTGCAACACCCATCGGAGGTGGTCCGCAAGGGCGAGGAAGTGGAGGTCGTGGTGTTGAGCATCGACCCGGACCAGAAGCGCATCTCGCTCGGACTGAAGCAGGTTAACGACGATCCGTGGTACGACCTCGTTCAGAGCTACGAGCCCGGAACGGAGACGGCTGGCCAGGTGGTCAGGCTTCTCGACAAGGGCGTCGTCGTGGATCTGGGCAACGAAGTCGAGGGATTCGTTCCCGTCTCGCAGCTGGGCATCGAGGACGAGATCGAGGATCCGGCGGAGTTGTTCGTCGAGGGAGATCGTCTGGAGCTGAAGGTGCTCGAGTCGGATCCGATCAACCGGCGTATCGTGCTGTCCGTCACCGCGGCCCCGGCGGCCGAAGAACGGGCGCGCAAAGCGGCCGAGGAGCCGGCAGTCACGGACGAAGCCGAGGAGCCGGAAGCGGCGGACGAAGCCGAGGAGCCGGAAGCGGCGGACGAAGCCGAGGAGCCGGAAGCGGCGGACGAAGCCGAGGAGCCGGA
>JBDGXC010000062.1:0-11179 GCA_039584815.1 Gemmatimonadota bacterium | reverse complement strand
GCCATACTGGCGCTTCTCGGGACCCGGGCTCCGCTGTGGCTGAAGACGTTCGTAACGGCGCTCGCCATCGCCGACGACCTCATGGCGGTCCTGGTGATCGCGCTCTTCTACTCGGGCGCCCTCGACATTACGGCCCTGGCATGGGGCGGCGGAGCGCTCGCCGCGCTGTTCCTCCTGAACCGCGCTGACGTTCAGAGACCGGCCGTGTACGTGATCCCCGTTCTTCTCCTGTGGTACTTCGTGTTTCAATCGGGTATTCACGCCACCATCGCCGGCGTGCTCGCCGCTTCCATGATTCCGGCCGGACGGCGTCGCGAGGCGGAGCAACTGGACGAGGAAGATCTCAGTCATTCCCTCGAGCTCGTGACCACCTCCTTACAGAAAGTGGGGGCCGAGGCCGTCGACCGACTGGAGGCCAAGGACCTGCGAGAGGAAGCGCTGGCCGAGCTGGCCGAGGAAGCACACGAGTCCAGCGCCGCGCTCTACCGGATGGAGCACGCGATTCACCCCTGGGTGGCGTTCTTCGTGCTGCCCGTGTTTGCCTTCGCCAACGCGGGGATCGAAATGCCGACCGTCGCGCCGGGAGAGATCCTCGGGCATTCGCTGACCCTGGGGATCATCGTCGGTCTGTTCGTGGGCAAGCAGGTGGGAATCACGGGAGCGACATGGCTTGCCGTCCGGTTCGGACTGGGCGACCTGCCGGAGGGCGCACGCTGGAAGACCCTGTGGGGTGGCTCGTTGCTCGCCGGCATCGGCTTCACGATGTCGATCTTCATCGCGTCGCTCGCGTTCTCGGACCCTGTCACGTTGGATCTGGCGAAGATCGGCGTGGTCGTCGGCTCGCTGGCCGCGGCGCTGGCGGGAATCGCCGTCCTGCGGTCGGGCTCTTCCGAGCCCGATACGGCTCTCGAAGGGGAGGCCTGACTCTGGCGGCGAGAGCGCAGGCCGCGATCAGCCTCCTGGTGTGGACGGTCTGGCAGGTGCTGGTCATCGTGTGGACTCCGGTGGTCGGGGCGGCGTTTCTCCTGACCGCCTGGTGGGATCGTCCCCGGCGGATCGCCGGCCGCGTGTTCCGATTTGGGGCCCGCCTCCTCGTGGCCGTGAACCCGTACTGGCAGGTGAGGGTCGTCGGCCGGGTCCCGCGCCGGGATGCGCACCCCCTCGTCGTGGTATCGAACCACGAGTCGCTGGCCGATGTTCTGCTCATCGGAACCCTTCCGTGGGACATGCGGTGGCTCTCGAAGGCCTCCATCTTCCGGGTCCCGTTCCTCGGCCTGATGATGCGAATGGCGGGCGATGTGGCTGTCCGACGAAAGGACGCGGCGAGCCGATCGGAATCCTACCGTGTCTTGACGCGGTGGATCGAGCGCGGTGCCTCGGTGATGATATTCCCCGAGGGCACGCGCTCGAAGACCCGGGACATGCTGCCCTTCCGCAACGGCGCGTTCCGGCTCGCCATCGAGACCGGTCGTCCCGTGCTGCCGCTCGCCGTGACCGGCACGAGGCAGGCGATCGGCAAGGGCTCCATGCGGTTCGGACACGCCGACGTGGTCGTACGCGTGCTGGACCCTGTCGAGACAGCCGGATTGTCGGAGAGCGACGCGGCCGCACTGCGTGATCGGGTGAGGGATGCAATCGAGGCGGCACGCCGGGCTCCGGTGTCCCGGGCGGACCAGACCCCCTAAGGTCGGACCTGTCGCAGCGTCTCCCGTACCCGTTCGATCGGTATCGCTTCTGCCCGGTGTCCCCCGTGTCCGGTGACACTCGTGGCGCGCAGGAGCGAGTTCAGCACGGCCTCCTCCGTGGCCTCGGCCGCCGCCACGAACAGCGCCGACAGGAGGGGCCCTTCCGAGCGAGGCGGTGACTCCCGGTCCGTAGAGAACGCGATCGCGTAGTCTCCCGATCCGTGGGACATGAAGGAACCCGTCCGGGCGATGCCCGCGAAGGTCCGCTCCGCGACCCTCGTGAGCTCCCGGTGTACGAGGGGAGCGTCCGTGGCCACGACGATCATCACCGATCCGCCGTCGCGATCGTCGTTCCCGGCGGTCGAGTCCGTCCCCGGCGTCGGCGGTCGGCGTTGTCCGACGCGCGTACCAGCGATCGTCAGATCACCGCCGTAGTTCGACTGCACGAGGACGCCGATCGTATACCCCCCCGCGTTCGCCGGCAGGCGACGCGAAGACGTCCCGATGCCACCCTTCCATCCGAGGGCCCGCGTGCCCGTGCCGGCTCCCACGGATCCTTCCGCTACCGATCCACCTCTCGCCGCTCGCAGGGCTTCGCGCACGTGAGTCGGCTCGACGGGCCGGGCCCGGATGTCGCTCAGGTAGCCGTCGTTCGTCTCTCCCACGACCGGGTTGATGGAGCGGACTTCGGCGTTCTCCGGATGGGCCAGAAGCGTGTCGACCAGAGCGTCCGCCACCCGGAACACGCTGAGCGTGCCGGTCAGCAGGATCGGGGTCTCGATCTGACCCAGCTCGTTGACCTGGCTCAGGCCCACGAGCTTGCCGAACCCGTTCCGCACCACGATCGCACCGTGAACCTTGTCACGGAACAGGTTACCGCCGTGCGGGAGCACGGCGGTAACGCCGGTGCGAATCGAATCTCCGAGCACTATGGTCCGGTGGCCGACCAGAACGCCCGCAACGTCCGTGATGGCGTTCAGGGGACCTGGCTCGAGCCGGCCGATCTCGACTCCGATGTCGCGCGCTCGCGGCCGCTCCTGGGCACCGGCCGCCGCCGCCCACAGCAACCCCGGAAGGACCAGGGCGCCGAGGCCCGGCAGATTCATCAGGGACGTTCGCAGCCGGAACGTCCGAACTCTCGCTCCACGTCCCGTACGCCGTCGTACAGGCGTTCGTCGCGCGAGGCCAGCTCTTCCGTCAGGCGACCCCTGAATCTGGCCTTTCCCTCCAGGTTGTAGTCGATCCACCGGCTCTCGACCTCCGCGTACGCTTCCCGCAGCTGAGTGCACGTGGCTCGTCCCTCGTCCCGGGCAACCGCCAGTCCGTAGTACCTGCTGACCGATTCCAGGAGTCCATCGCCCAGTGTCTCGACCTCGTCGAGCGTGGCCTCGCTCGGAACGGAGTCGACCTCAGCGGGCGGAGGAGGATCGGTACGAGCCGCATCTCCCTCTGCCCCCGCCGTCACCCCGTCGGCATCGTCCGCACCGAGAGAAACCGGCGGCTCCACAGCATCGGGTCCGCTCGATCCCGCCTCCGGCTGGCCGCGAGGACGCAGAAACGTCAGCAGGCTGGCGATGATCGCGACGGCCACGACGATACCCCCGGCAAGTACCAGACCCCGTCGATACCGTCCCCAATCCCGTTCCGCCCTCTCCGCAGGCTCGGCCTCGTCGCTCTCCGGTTCTTCCAATGCCAGCCCCGCTTCCTCCTCGGGTGCCGGGCCCGTGGGAGGCGGCGTGACGGGAAGCGCCGGATCCGGCTGTGCTTCGGCAGGGGCGTCCCACGAGGGCTCGATGGTCGTCAGGTCCGTCTGGACCTGTCCGGTGATGTCGGCCGACTCCACCTCCGTGACGAAGCTCTCGAGATCGATCTCGTCGATCGAAGGGGGTTCCGGCTGTTCAGCGGCCGTCCCGATGTCATCCCAGGCGGGCTCGGCGAGCGTCTCGTCGGCGGCCTGGATCTCACCGAGCTCGAACGCCGGAGCATCGACAGTCGTCGCCGGAGTCGGCTCGCGATCGGTCTCGGTCACGAAATCCGCCAGCGGGATCGAGATCTCGGCCAGGTCCGATTCCTCCCCCGCGCCGTCGGGCGTGACGTCACCGTCCAGTTCGACAGCCTCATGCCAGGCGTCCGGCTCGCCCTCGAGAACTTCGAGCTCGACGTCGATCTCCGCTTCCTCTTCGGTCGGCTCGGCCCGAACCTCCGGTTCCTCCTCCGTCTCCTCGAGTTTCTCCTCCAGCAGCGTCTCGATCGGCAACTCCAAATCCAGAGCGGAATCGGTTGCGAACTCGAGCGACGAGATCGGCATATCGCCGGCGGAAGGCTGTTCGGCAACGCCCAGCTCGTGGTCGGGCACTTCGATCGGAGCAACCGGCTCCTCGTCGAAGCCCTCGACCTGCACGGTCTCCTCTTCGAGGTCCTCGATCTGCGCGCTCACCTCTCTTTCGAAGTCCTCGAGCTCAGCCTCCGGCTCAAGGTCCTCTACCCCAGCCTTCCCTTCCTCCTCGAGGCTCGCGACCAGTGTCTCCACCTCCTCCGCGAAGTCCTCGACTTCGGCCTCCGCCTCCTCCTCCAGGCTCTCGACCAGTACTACCACCTCCTCCGCGAAGTCCCCGATCTGCGCTCCCACCTCTTCTTCGAAGTCCTCGACCTCAGCCTGCTCCTCTGGGCTCTCGACCAGTGGCTCCAACTCCTCCTCGAAGTACTCGGACTCGGCCTCCGGCTCCTCCTGGAGGCTCTCGACCAGTGCCTCAACCTCCTCCGCGAAGTCCTCGGCCCCTACTTCGTCCTCGAAGTCCTCGACCGGTGCCTCTGGCTCGAAATCCTCGACCTGAGCGCTCACCTCTTCTTCGAAGCCTTCGAGCTCGGCCTCCGGCTCGAGGTCCTCGACCTCAGCCCCCGGCTCAAGGTCCTTGAGCTCAGCCTCCACCACCTCCTCGAAGTCCTCGACCTCCTCCACTTCCTCCTCGAAGTCCGTGGGCTCTACTTCGTCCTCGAAGTCCTCGAAGTCCTCGACCGGTGCCTCCGGCTCGAAATCCTCGACCTCAGTCTCCACAGCCTCCGCGAGGTCTTCGACCGCGATCTCCACTTCCGCTTCACCCGTCGTGGGATCGACCACTGCGTCCGGCTCTTCCGGTGCCGGCGGTGGCGCCGGCCGCGGTAGCGGCTCCAGCAGGATCGAATCCACCGTTTCGACGTTGGCCCAGTCGATGTAGCTGCGCCGCACACCCTGAGCGAGCAGTGACTCGTTGCTCACCATCTCGAAGAAGGCGAGGGGTTGATCCTGGATCAGCCCCGCGCGGCTCCAGCGGAAGCACCCGCCGGATGGATCGTCATGCTCCATCACAAACAGGAGCGCGATCTGCCAGGGCTCCGCAAAGTGCTTCTCGTGCGTGGCGGCGTCGGCGGCCGTGAGGGCGACCGGTCCCCTCCGGTGGCCGTGATACCAGCCCGCCAGCACTCCGCGGCGCCGATCCGCTTCCAGCTCGAGCGCCATCAACGCAGCCTGCGGAATCTGCTCCGGGCCTTCTTCATGGAGCGGGAACCGTGACGGCATGGTCCTGGTTACGATCACGTATCGACGGGTAGTATCGGGGTCCTCGCACAGGTCACCGATGAGAAAGCCGAACGGAGTCTCGTCCGGCTGCGCGGTCCACAGCTGCTCATGCACCGCCCTCAACACTCGCTGCTCGATGAAGACATCGTACGCGCCGGCGGCACTCTCGCGGGGTGGAGCGGGAACGGGTTTCCAGTGGACACTGCGGAGGAGCGGCCTGGGCTTCCAGACGTGGTACGCGTCGGTTTGGATCTGCTCCTCTTCCGGTATCCGCCATTCGTGGGAAGAGGAAGCGTCTCCTTGTTGATCGTCGCTCATGCCCACTCCATCGACCGAACGTGCGGGTCGACGCCGCACTCGTCTCGACCGGGCGCCTGGTCGCCGCTGTACTCTGAATCGATAGGTTCTCGCCGGGGTCGGCAAGGTCGCAGGCAAAAACCATCGCTCGGAACGCGGTGTTGACAGTGACCGCTCGAAGCCGCGAGTGTTCCAGAACGGACGCCGCGCTGGCGCGGCAGGTCGGTTCAACCTTACCACCGGGGGGCAGCATGGGGTGGCGCGCGGTCGCGGTTGCCTGTGTATGTGTCGCCGCGGTTCTGGGCGGACCGCGTGACGCGGATGCCCAGGGACGGTTCCTCGATCCCCGGCGGCAAGCCGGATTCATGGTCGATGCGAATCTCTCGTACACGCTGGTTACCGGTGACATCGGAGACAGCATCGCGGGAGGTCTCGGGGGCGAAGCGGCTGTCCTGTATCAGTTCGAGGAGATTCCCCTTCGCATCGGAGGCGGTGCGGGATATTCGCATCACGGAATCGATCAGGCGGACGGGTCGGCCGACAAGTTGTCGCTCTTCGCTTCCGCGATCGTGCTCCTGTTCAGCGATGAGACCGACATGATTCCCTACCTGGAGGGTCGCGTCGGGTGGACGCAGTTCGACTCCACCATCGACGGATCCGACTCCAAGCGCAGCGGCGTCGAGCTCGCGGCCGTGGTCGGAGTGGACATTCCGGTGGCCGAGAAGATCTCCGTCGACGTCTCTGGACTGTTCAGCTGGATCAATGCAGGAGACGCGCAGGTCCCCGGAGGCAGGATTCCGGACAGCGCCAAATCGGGTACGGCGTTCGCGCTGCGCGCGGGGGCGTTCTTCTTCTTCTAGACCGCTCCGGCCGACCTCACGTCACGTCGAGGTCCTTGCGCTTCACCCCCGGAAGGTACCCGACGTTGCGCGCCTCCAGCAGGGACTCCGTGAACTCGAGACGCTGCTCCAGCTGCTCGATCCGCAGACTCTGGGTTTCCAGCAGAGCCTTGACGTGCTCGTAGTATTGCCGATCCGTCGTCGCCTCACGCTTCACCAGAGCGTTCGCCTCCATGATGGAACCGAGCCGCTTCGTGAGCGGCCGGAAGATCAGCACGCCGGCGAAGGACAGGATGAACGTGATCGGAATGAGGGCGAAGAAGAACTCTTCCACTTGTCATCCTCCTTGATGATCCCATTGCGGCGCTGCTCCGGCCGGTGGTAGGGCCTGTGTCCCACCGGCGCCCGCACGGCTACGACGTTCCGGGATCTCTACGTGGACAGGACCAGCGGGAGTTTCAACGGACGGCGACGGAGCCTGTTCAGGCGGTCCGCTTTCCCGCTCGGAGCGCGAGCGCCAGGCTCGACAGTCCGTACAGGGCGGCGGCGAGCAGAATGATGAACGGACCCGTCGGAATGTCCACGCCGAACGCGACCGACAATCCGTAAGAGACGAACAGTCCCGCCGAGATGCACACGCCTCCGACGACAGCCGCCAGCATCATCATATGGGAGAGGCCGCCGGCCCAGTGGCGCGCTATGGCCGCCGGAATGGTGAGAAGCGCGATCACCAGGATCACTCCCACGACACGGATCAGGACGACGACCGTGACCGCCGTCAGGCCGAGGAGGAGAAGGAACATCCGTCCGACCGGAAGGCCGATCACCCAGCTGAACTCCTCGTCGAAGGCAACGGCCTGGAGCTGCCGGAACCGGAAGCGCATGAGGAGCAGGAGCACGACATCCAGGGCCGCCGTCAGCCACAGATAGACCGGCGGAACGAAGAGAATGTTGCCGAACAGGTAGCTGAGGAGATCCGGCGTAGGGCCGGGCGCCAGCGACGCGAAGACGATGCCCAGCGCCATGCCGACCGCCCACACCATCGCGATGAGCGTATCCATTCCCTGGCGCAGGCGGAGCTCCGCGACGCCGATGCCGAGCGCCGACGCGATGCCGAAGGCCAGAGCACCCGCCATCGGAGGGAAGCCGACCAGGTACCCCAGCCCGATCCCGCCGAACGAGGCGTGCGCCAGCCCGCCGGAGATTGATGCGATGCGCCGTACGACGACGAACGTCCCCACCACTCCGCACGCGACGCTGGCGAGGAGGCCTGCCATCAGGGCTCGCTGGAAGAATTCGTATCCGAGCGCGTCGGAGATCATCCTCCCTCTCCGGAGTGGGTGGGCAGGACACGGTGCGGGTGCCCGTGCGCCACTAGATCCACCGGGCAGCCGTACGCTGCCTCGACCATCTCATCCGTCAGCTCGCGAGAGTGGTGATAGTGCAGCCGCACGTTGAGGCAGGCGATCGTCTTCACGTACCTCGAGATGACGCCGATGTCATGCGAGACGAGAATGATCGTCATGCTTCCCGACAGGAGCCCGAGGAGCTCGTACACGGACCGCCCGATCCTCGTGTCGACACTCGCGGTCGGCTCGTCCAGGAGGAGGATGCGCGGTTCCGACACCAGTGCCCGCGCGATGAGAACACGCTGCAGCTGCCCCCCGGAGAGGCGATCGAGACGTTCGCTCTTCAGATCGGTCAGCTCCACCCGCTCGATCGCGGCCATCGCCAGGTCTCGTTGGCCTGCCTGCCCCAGGGCTCTCACGGACGGGCCGAGGCAGCCCATACGGACCGTCTCCAGAACATCGATCGGAAAGCCCGCGTCGAACTTCGCGTACTGCGGTACGTACCCGATCGATCCGCGGGACGCGGCGGGCGGGCGTCCAAACACCTCGACGGTACCCTGGTCGGGCTCGAGGAGGCCGAGGATGATCTTCAGCAGGGTCGTCTTGCCGCCGGCGTTCGGTCCGATGATCCCTAGAAAGTCTCCTTCCGCCAGCGTGAGGTTCACGGACTGAAGCACGGGTGTGCTCGCGTAGCCGAAGCCCACGTCGCGCAGCGCGATCGGTGGCGTGCTCACGGGCCGTCCCCCGTCGCGAGCGCATCGATGGTCCGCCTCATACTCTGCTCCCAGTCGCGGGCGAGAGGATCGAGGGTCACCGTACGACCCCCCAGCTCCCGGGCCACCAGCCGAGCCGGGTCGTTGCTGAACTGAGGCTGCACGAACACGTTCGTGAGGCCCTCGGCCCGCGCCCTCGTCACGATGGCGGCCAGTCTCGCCGGGCCCGCGTCTCCGCTCCCGTGCTCCAGAATCGCGATCTGCTCCAGTCCGTGCCGGCGGGCCAGATACCCCCACGCGGGGTGCAGGACCAGGAACGCCTCGCCCCGGTGCGGGGCCAGTCGCCGGATCGTCTCCTCGTCCACCGAATCGATCACCGCCGCGAACCCGGCCAGGGCCCGTTCAACTTCCTCCCGCTGTTCGGGTCTGGCTTTGCCCAGGGAGCCGGCGATGGTCGTCGCCATGGATCGAGCGCACGAAGTGGAGAACCACACGTGCGGGTCCTCGGGGGCGACCTCGCAGGCGGCGGCCGCCACTACCCGATCGGCACCTTCCCGATCCGCGAGGTCGGCCAGCCAGGTCCTCTCCCACGTGAACGCCGGGTGGCCGGTCTCGACGTAGAGCTCCGCACGGGCCATCGCCCGTCGGTCGGACAGCGTCGGCTCGTACGTGACGGGGCTGGCGCCGGGCGGAATCAGGATCGTGATGTCGGCGAGCCCGGGGGCCACGCGGTCCACGAATCCCGCCAGCGGAGCAACGGTCACCACGACCCGGAGCTTCCCGTCCGGAACCTCGGAGACGCACCCGGCCGTGCCCGCAAAGATCGGCAGGCAGGCCACTGCCCGCCACGCCGGCACCACGGCCCGACACCGGAACGGCTTTCCAGCGACTGGCGTCTTCATTGGCCTGCTCACGAAGCGCAAGGTCCCCTCGTGCTGGTGGTCCTTGCGCGACAGTGACCCAAACGAAAGAGAGGCACCCGCGGTTGCGAGTGCCTCTCAGAAAGAACCGGATTCGTGCCGAGCTCAGCCGACCTTCACCACGTTCTTCGCCTTGGGGCCGCGTCCCTCTTCGGCAAGGTCGAACTCGACTACGTCGCCCTCGTCCAGGGTCTTGAAGCCCTCGGTCTGGATTTCCGAGAAGTGGACGAAGGCATCACGTGCGCCATCGTCGAACGACACGAAGCCGAAGCCCTTGTCATTGTTGAACCACTTCACGGTGCCCGTCAGTCGCGACATACTACGCTCCTGCTGAGTGATGCTCTCCCGGCCACCGCCTGTTTGCCGGCGCCGGCAAATAATCTTCCCGTCCACCGCCAGGCGGCACACCGGAATGCGCGCAAAGATAGGGTACGTTGGCTCTATGTCAACGTCCCGTACCGGGATCGGGGCCGGTGACCGTGTTGTGGCCACCGGCCCTGCCGGGGGTCGAGACGAGCTTGGCCGGTCGGCCGGACCGCTTCGCCCAGCGCCACAGCATCTTCAGGGGCCGCCGAAGCCTGACACGACGGCGTGGGCAACTACGTAGATGCCCTCTGGAGGGCAAGCCCCGTCGCACACAGGCAAGACACCCGTGTACTCGCGAGTGGTTCCGTCACCGGTCGCGTCGGCATCGGAGAACGGATACTGGCCGGGCGCAACTGTGAAGTCACCGTTGCTCTTCTGCGGGAGCGGTTCCTCCCCAACGTACAGGTGAGTCTCGCCCAACCCGTATGGCGGGTTCACGGTATAGGTGACGTCAGCCTCTGTCCCGTCGTACAAGACGGTGAGCGTGCCTACCAGAGTCCCTTTGATCAGGTCGCACTGGCCCGCCGCGGCATAGATGTCGAACACGTAGTCGTCGGGGGGCAAAGGTCCGTTCGTCCATCCCCAGCGACTGAAAGACTGCCCGCCAAAGGTCTTATCGAGGAAGCAGGTTGCGTAGTCTCCACCATAGGCGAACGCTGTCTCGCTTCCCGGAGGTGGTGGCACCTCGTCACACGTGATCGGCACCTCGAAGTAGGTCGCCCACGTTCCTTGCTGGACGAACCGCTTGCCCTGCCCCCAGCCCGTTTCCTCCCGGTCTCCGTTGTGCAGTGCCGCGTGAGCGGCGAGGAGCAGGAACTCCTCCGCACAGACTTCGCCGGCGGCTCCGAGACTCGACAGGTCCACCGTGAACTCGTAGAAGGTGAAGCCGCTAGGATCCTCATACTTATACGGGAAGTGTCCGATCTTGGGTGAGCCGTTCTGCGTCTGTGGCATGTCAGCGAGGCTGAGGCCGACCCACAGGTGCACTTCAGACATCTTCCATTCGCCCGAAGTCGTGTACGTAACCGTCAGCTCGTCTGGGATGTTGTCGACGGAAACGCACACTTCCCCCGCGTCGGTGTGCTGGCCGGCGATCAGCGGATAGCACTCGTCCGCAGTGATCATCGCCTCCAGATCGAACAGGTAGACGTCCGCCCCGAACCCTTGCGAGGGGTCGGTGGCGTCGTCGCACGAGGAGATACCCACAGCAACCAGTGCCGCGACCGATCCCCATCGCAGGGATCTTGTCAGATTCCCGACCCAGCTCGTATCCATGACCAACCTCCTGAACGACCCGTGTTCTTCCGGATCACGCGGCCCGCATGATCGCTCCATTCGGCACCTTCCCGATCCCACGCCCGTCAGCTCGCGGCGCCCTTCGGTCACCGCGCCGTGGCGCGTGAGGCCACCACCGCCCCCCCCCCCAGTGCCAACAAGCGGTATGCCAACCGCCG
>JBDGXC010000061.1:0-12092 GCA_039584815.1 Gemmatimonadota bacterium | reverse complement strand
AGGGGGCGGCTACCGTCAGAGGAATCAGACCGGACGGTCGCGTCGAATGAACAGAGGTAACAGCGGAGATTCGACGTCACGCGCCGGCGCGCAGAATCTGCCGGGAGGGAGGGTCCGGCCGCGGAATCTGCATCGGTAAGAATGCGGCCAGGCTGTCATGCCGTCAACTGTGGCGAGCGTGCACCATCCTGCTCGTCCGTTAGCTCTCGGATGCAACCAGTAACGATCGCCTCAACACATCTTCTGAGACCCGGTGGCGCGTGGATCACATACCCGGCGATCCGCCCGCCAGGCCTCAGCACTTCGTAGCATTCTCTCAGCACGGAGAGCTTGTCGCGTATTCAGCAGAGCACGTCCGCATGCACCACCGCGTCGAAGCTGCGAGGGCCAAGAGGCAGAGCGGTGCCGTCGGCCCGGACGGCGCACGCAGCTCGCCGGGGGAAGTGCTTCCCCGGGGGTTCCCTTACTGCTCGAACTCCACCACGTACCCCCGTGGGCTCTGAACCTCGCCCACGAACTCGACACCGGCTTCGGCGAACTCCACCCAAGGGTCGTTGGGCATGTCGTTCCAGCCGTTGGCCCTGTTATCCAATCCTGTCCCGAAGAAGTGCCCGAAGTGCTCTACGCCACCCATGTCGTTGGGCTCCGGCTCATCGACGTCCGGTTGCATCGACCAGTTGCTGTAGTCCATGGCTTCACCGGTGACCCAGGTCCACCCACCGGCCGGCTCGGGTGAGCCAGGCGGCTGATAGAGTCCGATCCAGGGACCGAGCGAGACCTGAAGGGAACTCTCTTCACCATCGCTCATGACGGCGACGTCCACGTTCACCCAGATGTCGGGATTCTCGGCGATCAGGCCGTGCACAAGACTGTTTTCCTCTGCCGAGGCAATGGTGACGAGGTGTCCGCCGTCCGCCTCGGCGCGTTGGCTGGCCTCCTCCCACGTGAGACCTTCCGGCACCACCACGGCGCGATACCGGTCACCTTGGCTGGCGGAAGCAGCGTCCTCGTCGATACGGCTCGCCTGATCCTGCTCGGCGCCGCATGCCACCAGCGCGACCATACCCACTGGGAAGAGGATCGTGCTCACCGTTTTCATGCCGTTCATCAAATACCTCTCGGATCAACGTAGTGTGTACGTTCCTTCCCAGGAGTTGACGCCGCGGCCGTCGGGCCACTGGACTTCGGCGCTGAATGTGCCGCCTCCTTCGATTCCCTCGAACTTCCCTGTTCCGCCCATGTAGCCCCAGTCGCCCCCGTCCTGATTGCCCGCGTACCAGATCGTCCACACGTCTCCGTCCGCGTCCACGCCGTCGCAGTGTCCGCTGACGACCGTCGCCCGACCGGTTGCGTCCACCACCATGCTCCCGGTGCACGTCGTCGCCGTCCGGTCGATGGGGCTGACCGAATCATCGGCGACGACCACGCCGGATTGGACCACCCGCATGAGCACGTGGCCTTCGCTGAGTGACATCTCCTCGGAGGCTGTGGTCGAGAAGGCGAAATCCCCGCTGTGTGAACGCTCCTGCGCCGGCGACCGGGGGGCCAGAGCCAGGAACAGGACGGCCGCTCCGGCCAAGATGGAGAAAGTCCGTCCGCGAGTTGCCATGAGCCTCTCTCTTCGCTGGGGTGCACACCTCGTGGGACCGCTTACCAGTAACGCCAGGGAACTGTCAGACTGTCAAGGTAGGTGATTCGAGGAGCGGTCCTGCGTCCGTCGGCCTATTATGGTCTGGATGCAGGAAAGCCCGCCATTTGACGGGCTTTCCTGCCGATCCGAACGGCGGGATTGGGCGTCCGTAAGCCGTCGTGCGGAGCGAGACATTGAGCGTGCGTCGCACGCGTACCACTGCTCGCGCGTCCTCCTGTTGCGGAACTCAGCTGCAGGTCACCGTCGGGTTCCAGTCCGCGAATGATCCATCCGGATTGTGCCACCACGCCCACACGTGAAGCATCCAGAGCTGGTCGTTGCCGTTGGGGTGGAACTCCTGGCCGAACAGCACCGGGGGCGGATCGGTCGAGGGCCAGAAGACGTAGGGCACGATGTACTCGACCGCTGCCAGCTGGAGCTTCCCGCTGTTCTTGGGCGCGAACACCAGGATCTCAGGCTCCAGGACCGTCGGCGCCGCGCCATCGATGCGGCTCAGGTTCGCATAGTGATGCCCCATGCCGCCTGTGGGCTGGTTGTCGCGGCAACCGGTCACGTCGATGTCGAAGCCCGCCGCCATCGCTCGCTCCAGGTTGTGGAGCGGAGAGGCGTAGCTCCGCAGTGCGGCGAGGTCCTTCTGGATGTCCGGTGTGAGGTCCGCGAAGTCGGATCCGATGCCGAACAAAGGCTCTGCAACCGCGACGTCGCCCGCGGACGTGGGGATCGAGGATTCGCAACCGGCCATCGATGCAGCCAGCAGCAGCGTGGCGCAGCAGGTGATGAAGCGCATGAGTCTCCCTCCCGGTTTTGTGTGAAGGCTGCCCTCGTGTAGCTTTGTCTTATCTAATCATCCACCGTCCCGTGACCGTCCGCTGAGAGTCCGCCGGGACCGACGGCTGTGGAGAGAAGGGAGGAATCGCTCACGTCTGAGCGCGAAACGATTCGCCTTCGCACCCTGGGCAGACTGGATCTCGAAAGCGCTGCCCGACCCCTCGCTCAATCTCTCCTGACCGGGCCAAAGCGCGCCGCCCTGCTCGTGTACCTGGCCTGCGAGAGCAGGGGCGGTTTCGTGCGCCGTGACGCCATATTGCCCCTGCTGTGGCCCGATTTGGATCAGGCCGACGCCCGGCACGCGCTTCGGAACACTCTGTCTATCCTGCGAAAGTTCCTCGGATCGGACGCCGTCGTTAGCCGCGGAAAGGAGGAGATCGCTCTCGCTGAGGGGGCTCTGTGGGCCGACGTGGCCGCATACGAGGACGCACTGGCGGAGCTGCGCTATGAGGACGCCGTAGCCCTGTACCAGGGCGAATTCCTGGATGGCTTCCACGTTCCGGGAGCCGGTCCGGCATTCGAGCACTGGTTGGACGGCATTCGAGACCGACTCGCCCGCGACTTCGAGAAGGCTCAGGACCGAGTGGCGACGGAGGCCCACCGGCCGGGGACCATGCGGGAACAGCAGGCGCCAGCTCGTGCGATCGCTGTTCCTACCGCGGAGCATCCGCTGGTCGGACGCGTCGAGGAGCTCGAACGAATCAACGCGGCAGGGCGCGCGGCGGCTTCCGGCCAGGCCGGCGTCGCGGTGATCATGGGCGTTGCCGGTATCGGCAAAACCCGACTGGCAGAAGAATTCCTCATGCGTGCCGCGGCTGAGGGATTCGCGAGCGCTCGCGGCGGTTGCTTTGCGGCCGAGGGCCGGTTGGCCTACGGCCCAGTAACGGATTGGCTGCGCAGCGAGGCCATAGCGACCCATCTCCACGACCTCGAAGCGGTACGGCTCACGGAGCTCAGCCGCGTGCTGCCGGAGCTCCTTTCCGAGCGTCCGCATCTCTCGCGTCCCGAGCCGCTGATCGAGAGCTGGCAACGGCGCCGGTTCTTCGAGGCGGTTGCCCTGGCCGTGACAGCCATGCCGGAGCCGCTCGCCCTTCTTATCGATGATCTCCAGTGGGCCGATTCCGGTACCGTTCAGTGGTTGCGCTACATCATGCACTTCCGGCCTGGGGCCCGTCTTCTGGTCGTCGGCACCCTTCGCGACGTGGAGATCGACGGCGAGCACGCCTGGAGTGACTTGCGGCTCGCCCTGCGCCGCAGCGGCCAGCTCACCGAGATCGCCCTGGAGCCGTTGGACCGGGAGCACTCGACGAGCCTCGCTGCGCACGTCGCGAAGCGGAGCCTGACAACGCACCAGGCGGATAGCGTGTTCGAAGAGACCGAGGGCAATCCCCTGTTCGTCGTCGAGGCGATCCGGGCTGGACTCCTGGAGCGTGAGGCACGATCCGGTGATCCGTCGGAAGCCGCCCCATGGCTACCTTCGAAAGTCCAGGCCGTAATCGAACACCGTCTGTCACAGCTATCGGCCATGGCCCGGGACGCGGCCGAGCTCGCCGCTACCGTCGGCCGCCCATTCACCGTCGGCCTGCTGGCGGAAGCCGCGCGGGGCGACGAAGCCAGCGTGGCCGAGGCTCTCGATGAGCTCTGGCAACGAAGAATCATCGTGGAACTGGAAGGCCAGCTGGACTTCAGCCATGACAAGTTGCGCGAGGTGGCAAACGCGGAGACCGGCCCCGCGAAGAAGGCTCTCCTGCACCGACAGATCGCCCGGGCACTGGAAACTCTGTACGCGCAAAACCTGGACGATCTCGGGAGTCGGCTGGCCGCACACTACGAGATGGCGGGACTCACCGACCTGGCGATCTCCCACTATGAGCGAGCAGCCGAAGTGGCGCGACACGCGTATGCCGACGAGGAAGCGGTCGCTCTGCTTACTCGAGCGATATCTCTGCTGATCCGCCTTCCGGAAGGAGAGTCGAGAGACGGGCGCGAGCTGAGAATGCAGGTCGGGCTCGGGGTCGCGGCCGCGGCCTCCAGGGGCTGGGCGGCCGAAATGGCGGGTGAGGCGTTCGCCAGGGCGGCAGACCTGACACCGCGAGACGCCGAGATTTCGCCCGAGCTCCTCACGACGGAGTGGGGAACGTTCGCATACCATGCAGTGCGGGGGAACCTCGAGAGGGCTGCGGAGGTGGCTGAACGATTTCTCCACGTGGCGCATCGGGAGGAACATCCGGAAGCGTTGATCGTGAGCCGGTTCAACGCGGCCCTGGTCCGGTTTCACAGAGGCCGGCTCTCCGAGGCGCACGCGCTGATCGAGGCGGTGGCCGCCGACCCGCACCTGCAGCGGCATCGCGTTCCGTTCGTGGTCTTCCCTATTGGAGTGCTCACACTCGGATACCGCGCGCACATCCAGTGGCACATGGGAGACGAAGAGGGCTCGATGGAGAGCGTTCGGGAGGCGAGGCGTGTGGCCATGGAACCGGTCCGAGACCCGCTCGCGCACGCGGCGCTTCTGGGATACGAGGCGATGCTTCACTGTTTCCGGAACGAAGCGGAGGAGGCGCACGCGACCGCCGAAGTGGGCTTGAATGTATGCCACAGCTACGATGTGCCATACTACGGGGCATGGGTGACGATGGTGCGGGGATGGGCCCGCGGAATGACCGGCGAACCGGAGCTAGGCGTCGATGAGATCGAGCGAGGCCTGGCCGATCACGCGCGTACGGGGGCCGGCTTGAAGCGGCCGTTCTTCCTCGGGCTGTTGGCGGATACGATCGCGCGGGCTGGCGACACGCGCAGGGCGTGGTCGGTACTGTCCGAGGCGCACGACACCGCTCGGCAAACGGGCGAACGGTGGTGTGAACCCGAGCTGCTCCGAATGGGGGCAGAGATTCTTCGAAAGGAGGGGACCGAGGCCGACGCCGAGGATCGTTTCCACCAGGCAATCGATCTCGCGCGGGACATGGGAGCGACGGCGGTCGCGCAACGGGCAACGGATGAGCTCAACTCGGCCTATCGTCGCGCATGACACGCCCGGTCAGGCGTCCGAGTCGCCCTCAGGAGTGGATGTGCTTTCAGCTCATCTCCTTCACACCCCAGACCTTGTTGATGCTGGTCCACGGGATGACGTTGGGCCTCTTGAACGGGCGCCTGACGCTGGCCGGCGCTTCACCGCGGATTTCAATCTCGTCCAGACTTGTCGGCGTCATTCCGGCCTTGTGGGCCCATGAGAACGTGGGGACCTCGGCCGTTTTGATGCCCATCAAGTGGGCGGTGACCATGTCCGTGGCCAGGGGATCCGTGCCGGCGATGATCAAACCCATGTCCACCAGCTCTCCGCCCGTCGGGCCGTCACCTTCCATCGCCATCGTGCCGTCCACAACGCACAGCCCCGTCTTGTTCGCTCTCACCATGTCGAGCGTTTCGAACGCGATGCCCGGCGATCCGGCAGACGACGCATGATCGTGAACGCAGGCTCTGACCGAACAGTAGGCAACACCCGGATAGAGACCCATCAGGTTCTTTAACCCCAGCGTCACCGTGGCCAGGACGTGGGTCTTCATCATCGGGACCGAGCACAACAGATCGATGTCGGTAAGTGATTGGTGGAGCCGGATGTTGTCATATGCGAGGCCATTCGAGAGCGGGATTTCGGCCATCTCGCCGGTGTGGAGGTTGACGAGCGGGACGCGCAGCGACCTGGCCAGTTCGGTGTAACCCAGCCGGTCGAACACGTGCTGCTGCATTCCGTCTAGTATCTCGCAATTCGAAGTCCGGTACGATTCGCCGTCCAGGACGTTGAAACCTTCGGCTGCTGCCGAACCTTCGCCGATGAGTACATCCTTGCCCGACTGTTTCATCAGCCGCGCGAGAGCCTCGATGACTTCGGGTTTGGTCGTATATTCCCGGCCATCGGACACCAGATTGGGCTTGAGCATGATGCGCTCTTTGCCTCTCGTCGCCGACTCGATCCCGCCGAGAAGGTCGATCGCCTCTTCGACGGCGTAGGCCACCTTGCCGTTCTTGACCCTGGCGATGCTGACTACGGCGTCCGGGTCCGGCCGCCAGGGCGTTCCGAGTTGTATCGGCGCGACCGCGACGCCCAAAGCGGCGCCGACGCCCGTCTTCACAAAATCCCGGCGCGACGGTTCCCTGTGTTTCATCTCGCTAACACTCCTTCCGCGCCGCCTGGTGCCGACGGGGCCGCGACGGACCGTACGAGTCGAGGAGTACAATCGAGCGTGGCGATTCCATGCACAAGACGTTCCGACAGGTCGGGCAAAATCGCCTCCTGAGGAACGCAGGGGGTGCGATCAATATAGGGCAGAGAGGCTTAGAGCGCCGATCGCGGACGCTGCGTTATGCAGGTTCCGGGGCCGCTTACCCGCCGACTCGCAGCTCCTCGAGCAGGGATCGCGCCTCCCGGGCCGGCTGGTAGTCCGGGTCCGCCCCGGACCAGTAGTCGAGCGCGATCTCGAGCTCGGCGATCGCGTCGGCCGTCCTGCCCTGGGCGGAGTAGTGCCTCGCTGCTATGAGCCGAACCTTGGCGGAGCCGGGGAAGCGCTCGAGCAGCCAGGCCACCTCTCTCTCGGCTTCCTCCCACTGCTCTAGGGACGTCAAGCAGCCGGCCAGCCACGCGCGGTACACCGGTGACTGCGGCAGGAGCTCCCGTGCCGCCTCGTAGCTCTCCAGCGCGCGCCGGCAATTGCCATCTTCCAGCTCGGCGATCCGTCCCTCGACCCAGATGGTGCGGGCGGTCGTTCTGGGCGCTCTGCCGAACGCCTCACTCAGCCCCCGCAGTCCGGCCAGGGACTCCCCGGCCGCTTCGATGTCACCCCGGTCCAGGTGGACTTGCACGCCCACTACGTCTAACGTCAGGCTCCAGGGCTCCTCGACGCTGGCTCGAAGACTGTCGATCTGCTCCAGGGCGAACGCCTCGCGGCCCCAGTCGGCCGCGTAAATGAGTGCTTCCGAGCCAATGGACGTCTGAACTGCCTGAATCGGGGGCTGGTACTCTGCGATCGCTTCGAGTCGCCGGCCATACGCTTCCAGCAGGCCGTCGTATTGTCCGAGGTTGTAGAAGTAGGTCTCTGCGAGGCCCGCTACCAGGTCGCGCTCCTGCGGTGTGCGGGCGAGCGCGGATATTTCCTCGAGACGACGCGCCGCGTCCTCGTAGCGCCCCTGTTGCATGTCGAGTCGGGCGATCCTGTTGAGGACGTCCGGATCATCCGGGGCGGCGATCCGCGCACGCTCCAGCTCTTCGCGTGCCTCGTCGAACCTCAGGAGGATGGTCTGCGTCATCGCGATGTCGAGGCGCGTCTGGACGTCGGTCGGTTGGAGCCCTGCGAGCCGGGAGTAGTACACGAGCGCGCTGTCGTATTCCCGTTTCCCGCGGAACGCGCCGGCGATCGCCTGGAGCGACTGGAGGTCTGTGGAGTCCATGGCGAGGAGCGCCCGGTACTGGGTGATCTGACCGTCCACGTTGCCCTGCATCTCGTAGGCCCCCGCCAGCAGTTGCCGGGCCAGCGGGTCCTGCGGATAGAGCTCCGTCCAGTAGCTGCCGGTCTGCAGGGCGCCGGCCGGGTCCATCCGGAACAACATCCGGTCCAGCATCTGTAGCACGAGCCTCGAGCGCTCCGGAAGCCGGTAGGCGTGACGCAGCGCCTCGGCGATCCCGCCCCGGGCGGCCTCCTGGTCGCCCATCAGGAGCGCCGCCGACGCTGAAGCGCCGTGTGCAGAGGCGAAGGTCGGGTCGATCTCGGTTGCGGCGTCGGCCGCCGCCCGCGCGTCGGCCAACCGGTTCTGAAACTCGGCGACCCGATACTCGCTCATCGCGCGAAACGCCTCCGGCGAGTCGGTCAACATCTCGGCGACCGGGAAGTCCACAGACTCCTCTATCTGCCACTCCGGGATTCCGAGGTCCCGGCGCACGTCCACCGACATCCGGTCCGCCATCTCCAGTGGCTCGGTACCGCGATAAGTATGGGCCGCCACCTCGCGGGCGTTCCGTGTCTCATAGAGGCGCGTGCGCACCTCGAGGGTGTCCCCGTCGCGCTCCAGCAGCTCGCCTTCCAGGAAATGTCCCACGCCCCGCGCTTCCGCGAGCTGCCGCTTGAGCGCCAGTGGAACGTCGTAGGGAAGATCGAACCCGGCCTCCGCCAGCGGCTGGCGCACGCGTGGATCGTTGGCTCCGACCGGGGTCACAAACAAATCCTGGAACAGGTCCTGGACGAGGCCCAACCACAGACCGCTCCGCAGCCAGTCGAGGTCCGGATCGCCCGACTCGTTGTCGAAGTCCCAGACGAGCACGTCGCGTCGGAACGCGGCCTTCGGGATCACGCGCTCGACCGTGTTGCCGTCATCGTCCTCCAGGAGCCGCACCGTGGTGGCCGCGCCCAGTTCTTGGCCGCTGAACGCCATCATGAGGATGCCGCCCGCGGCGAACATGTTGAGGCCGATCACCACGGCATCCGTCTTCGTCCAGCGATCTTCGCCCGGGGCGCCGTGCCTCCAGGCGAGCACCGCGACCGCCGGGAGGAGGAGCAACAGCGTGGTGACCAGAAAGTTCGTGAGCGCCGGCGACAGCGCGTACTGGCCCACCGCCCAGTCGGTGAACTCGAGAAGGATCCAGCTGCCCGCGAAATAGGCACCCACGATGTGCGGGACTCTGCGATGGAGCAGTTGACGCATCACGTGGCTGCAGGCTCCTCTCGGACGAATGACTGCCGGGTCGCCGACGTGATCGGTCCTCGACACGCGGCACCGCATGGCCCTGGGCAAGCGAGCGACGCCGGCTGAATATAGAGGGGAGCGGGCGGGAGTCTACGCCCCGCGTTCTCCGGCGACAGAACGGGTTCCCTTACCCCGAGAGGGGAGTCTCCGTCGGCGGCTCGTCGCCTGCGATCACATCGCCGGGTCTTTCCTCACGTGGCCCACGCCGCTCGAGCACCCGGTAAGCAGTCCACGCCACCATAAGAAGTCCGCCGAATACGCACACCATGAGCGGACCGGTCGGCAGGTCGAACCTGAACGAGAGTGCCAGACCCAGTGCCGAGGCCACCGCCGACACGCCCCAGCTGATGACCAGCAAGCCCGATGCGCTGCGGGTGAAGAGAAACGCTACCGCGGCCGGCACGACCAGCAACGTGAAGACGAGCAGCACCCCTGCCAGAGGTACGGCGAGGGTGATCACGATGCCGAACGAGACGTAAAAGAGGAAATCCCACCACCGGATGCTCCAGCCGCTCTCCTCGGCCTTCTGCTCGTCGAGGGAGATCGTCAGGAACCGCTTCCTCAGGAGCCACTGGAAGAGGCCGACAAGTGCATAGACGGCGGCGACCTTGCCGATGCCCGACCAGTTCACCCACAGCAGGCTCCCCACGAGCACGTCCCGGATGGCCTCGCCTCCAGCCGGGGTCCGCCCGGCTACGAGAATGGCGGCGGCCGTGGCGACGATGTATACGACGCCGATGATCGCTTCCTGCGGAACACGGCGATCCGTTCGCTTCTCCCGTGTGAGGGCGAACATGAACGCACCGAGGGTGGTGAACGCGAGAGCGAATCCGTACCCGGCTGCCGAGTCGGGACTCACGTCGAGCAGCAACGCGAAGGTCGATCCGAGCGCAGCCATCTGAGCCAGCGCCAGGTCCACGAAGATGACCCCGCGGGCTATGATATGGACGCCTAGGTACGCCAGCATCGCTACCAGGACCATGGACGCTACGAACGGCGCGATCATGAGCTGAAGCATATCAGACATGCTAACGTTCGCCCTCGAATGCGGTGGCCAGTTCCCGCACCCACAGATCCACCAGCTCGATGTACGTGTGGATTTCCGGGGCACCCTCGGTGTTGGACGGGACAATCACGGCCGCGGCTCCGGTGCGGTCGGCCACCGACTCGACTTGCTTCCGGTCGAAGTAATTCGTCGAGAAGAGCACCGGGATGTCTTGCTCGCGCATGAGACCGATCAATTCCGCCACGTGTCTCGGGGCGGGGGGAATTCCCGGCTTCGACTCCACATACGCCTCGCACGCGACGTCGAAGACACGGCCGAAGTAGTCCCACTCCTTATGGTAGCACACCATGCGGCGGCCCCGGAAAGGCGCACCCTGCTTCAACCACCCGCCGAGACGATCCACAAGCGGTCTGCCCTGGTAGCTCTCGGACTCGAGGAACCCCACCAGTCGGTTGTCTCGGGCCAACTTGATCACGGCGTCCGCGCCGAGGAGATCGACGATCTCCTCGCCAGCGAGGGCCCTGACGACCTTCTCCTTCCATGCCTCGTATCTGGCCTCGTAGTACTGCGCGTTCTCCGGCGAGATACGCTTGAGTCCGACCAGAATGTTACGCCCGATGACCACAGCATTGACAGGCGAGGTCCAGATATGGGGGTTCCCGAACACGTGGATGTCGCCCCCGGCGCGGCTCACCGATGTCGGCACATCCAGAAGGGCGATGCCATCGACGGCTCGAACGTAGCCCCTACCTCCCGGCCGCACTTCAGCGTTGTTGGCCCTGTCGATCAGGACGGGTACCCACAGCTCGAGGTCCAGACCGGTCACAACGAACATGTCGGCCTTCCTGAGCTGGAGGATGAGACTGGGACGGGGCATCACGAAGTGGGGGTTCTCCGCCCCATCGGCGATTGCCGAGACCTCTCCACGTTCCCCGACGATCTCCCTCGCGATGGCGGCGTACGTCGTCAGAGATGTGACGATCACCGGCTCGTCTTGCACGGGGCCGCGGGCATGGGAAACGGAGTCCAGCGGTCCGCCGAGGGCAACGAGGAGGGCGGCAAGAGGCCACATCATCAGTAGCTCTCGTGCTTGTGCGGGCCGACCGCCCACACGACCTGAATCAGGAACCGGTCTGACGTTTCGCGTGGTCCGTCGAGACCGGCGCTGGAGTGGTGCTGCCACTCCCCACGCAGGTAGAGCCACTCGCTCTGGAACCACATAAGATGGGGCACGATGGCCCAGTCGTGAATCCCGGAAGGCCCCTCCAGTCGTTCGACGTAATCGAAACGAACTCCAGTGAACCAACCCCGGCCGAACTGGTACTCGGTGCCCAGGTACCACCCGTACCGCGTGTTCCCCTCGCCCGCTCGCCGCTTCCGCGCCCCGTACACTTCCCCTCGGACGGTGAACGAGCGGTATAGCTCCCGACCGGCCGGACGCCACGTATATCGGAGGTCGGCACCCAGGACGCGGCTCTCCAGACCCTCGTCCGGATTCTCTCCCCACAGGCCCGTGAGGCCGAACTGGATGAAGGACGACCTGTTGAGCTGCCAGAAGTTGTTGAGGTGGCCCAGATAGGACAGACGGTCTCCTCCCTCGAAGAGGACGTCGTTCCCTCCTACGGTGAATTCACCCCACAGTTCGTGCGTCGCTCCTCCCGGGCCGGCAAACGGTGCCATCCAGTACAGTCGCGCTCCGTCCCCGGTCAATCCTTCCTCGCCGAAGTAGGTTCGGGTGACGAGCGGGTATTCGCTCTCCGGCAAGGCGTGGAGGTGAACGCGGTTGATCTCGCCCAGCTGCTGGCGCAAACGACCGACATCGACCCCGACTCCGCCTGGAAGTCCGGACCAGTACACGTATCCCTCCTCCAGGTCCAC
>JBDGXC010000060.1:0-12133 GCA_039584815.1 Gemmatimonadota bacterium | reverse complement strand
CGCACGCGGAGGACCGTGAAGAAGCCCAGGTCGCTCAGGATCGCCCCCAGCGTCGAGCCCTGCATGTAATCGATCGGGAACGCCAGGCTGCCCGTCCAGTTGAAGTTGTGCCGCCGCGACTGCTCGAGCGGAAGCAGGACTTCCGGCGAGTTCTCGGGCTGGCGCGTGACGGCCGCCAGGTTCGACGTGGCCCTGAAGAGAAGTCCCGTGTAGGTCTCCTCGTCGGAGCCCGTTCCCCGCGCGTCCAGGAAGCTGTAGGCGACGCTCTGCGAGAACAGGTTGCCGATGGCGTGATCCAGCTTGAAGTCCATGCCGTTCGTCTCGGTGAAGTCCGCGTTGGACGCCACGTTGATGAAGTTGAACTGGCCTGGCTCGAGCGGATCCTCGAACCGCTCCTTGCGGTACGTGAGGCCGCCGCGCTGCTTCTTGTTGTACGCCGCCACGTCGACGACCAGGTTCGCTCCAATGAGCTGCCGATACCCGAACTCGAAGGTCCGGGTGGCCGGCAGTTCCACGTCTCGCGCGAACCGGTCGTTCGTGTTCGCATCCAGCCCGAAGTCGTTGTTCGAGCTCTGCAGGAACCCGATCACCGCGTTGGCCGTGCCCGGCGAGTTGGCGAACACCGTCGTGCCGGTGAAGAACGCCGGCATCTGAACGAACCGACCGTAGCTGAGCCGGAACGTCGAGGTCGGAGTCACGGGGAAGCTCGCGCCGAGGCGCGGGCTGAACTCCGACTTCGTCTGCGTCTCGAGGAAGTTGTTGATGCACGCCCCGTTGGGGTTCGTCGGGCTGACGCCTCCGCAGTTATCGCCTTCGAACTTGAAGCCGATCGTCCCATCAGGCTGCAGGGTCGTGAAGCCCTTCTGGAGGCTGTCCGGAACCGAGAACGTGTATCCCGGGGTGCGTGTAAGATCGACGTTCGGGTCCAGGTAGTCCCAGCGGATACCCGCCTCGAGCACCATGTCGCCGATGTCGAAGCGGTCCTGCAGGAACGCGCCCAGGCGTACCGGCTCGGCTTCCTCGGGGATCGTCGTTCCGTTGAACAGCGGCACCGTCGTGCTGCTCAGGTCGACATCCACCCACTCACCGCCCAGCTTGAGCCGGTTGAACCGCCCCAGCTGCCAGTCGAGCGACGCGCGCACCTGAAGGCGGTCTTCCTTCCGTACCTGCAGCCCCTCGTTGTCGTAGCCAATGAAGTCGAAGTTGTCGCGCCACCCGAACGGGTTCATCCGCAGGTTGTCGTCGAGACCCGCCAATGACTGGACCCCGTTCAGATCGTCGCGCTGCGGATAGAACTGGAAGCTGTCCGGGACGACGCCATTGCTCCGCACGAGGTTGATGAACTCATCGGTCGGATTGAACGGGTCCAGCCCGAGTGGCCGGTACTCGTCCTCGTCGATATGGAATTTGACGTTGCCGAACGAATACCCCAGGAACGGGTCCTGGTTGTCCAGGTACCACTCCTGATCCAGCAGGCCGGTACGGAAGCGGTCGGACGCGTAGCTCGCCCGGACGTCGAGCGCGATCTGCTGGTTCGCGCTCTGCGACAGCACGAAATAGCCGCTCAGGGCGAGAAGGTTGTTCTCGGTCAGGGTGCCGTCGTTGTCGTCCACGGCGAACGCCGAGAGGAAAGCAGCCGTGCGTCCGAAGTCCTGCGTGCGATTTCGCGTGAAGCCCAGCGTGAGCCGGGAGCCCCGCGGGAGCTGGTAATTCAGGTTCGTCGTGAACGACGTCTGGTCGTTCCAGTGATAGGGCCGCGTCCGCCCGTTGTCCCACGCCACGAAGTTGGGCGCGCCCACCTCGAGCATGTCCGTCGCGCCGGCCGCGCCCGACGTGCGCGGAAGCTCGAACACGGCTGCCTGGTTCTCGAGGCCGAGACTGCCGCAGAAGCTGTTGATCGCATCGCTTCCGCTACACGTGTCGACGCCATCTTCGACCCAGTACTCGGGGTACCCGTCGTTCAGGCTGTTGCTCCGCCCGATCGCCTGCCCGGCGAAGAAGAACGACAGGGGGCCCGCGATCGGCCCGCCGAGGTTCAGCTCGAGCAGGTTCTGGTTCGTGCGATAGGAGTCCGGAGCCAGCTGGTCCGTCTGAAGCTCCAGAGCCCCCGTCCACCGGGCGCCACCGGAGCGCGTCACGAAGTTCACGACGCCCGACTGCGCGTCGCCGAACTCTGCGCTGAAGGCTCCGACCGTGACGTCCAGCTGCTCGAGTGAGTTAGGCGGAACCACCAGGTTGTTCGCCAGCCCCGTACCGAAGGCCCGAACCTGGACGCCGTCGATCACGACCGCTTCCTCGTTCGGACGTCCGCCGCGGATCGTCCGACCCGCGTTCGTCACCACGACCCCGGGCTGGAGAGTGACGACCGCGCCGACGTTGTCGACCGGCCACTTATCGATCAACTCACCCTTCACGATCGACTTCGAGGTGACCTGGTCGCGCGGAACGAGCGGGTTGCGCTCGCCCTCGACGGTGATCGCCTCCAGTTCCACGGCGCTCTGCTCGAGCTCGAAGTTCAACGAAGTCGTCTGACCGGCCAGGATTCGCTGGGCCTCGATGACGAACGCCCGGTAGCCGATGAACTGCGCCCGGATGTTCTGGAGACCCGCTGGAACTTCGTTGACGAAATAGAAACCCTGATCGTTGGTCAGATTGCCAAGGGTCGTGCCGTCCACGAGGACCTGCGCTCCCGCGATCGGAGCGCCCGTTGCCGCGTCCGTCACACGACCCTGGATCTTTCCAGTGCTCGCCTGACCGAACAGCGGACTGGCTACGAACAGTGCCAGTCCGGCCGTAGCCAGACCCGACCGAAAAGCCCCTCTCAACCAATCACGCAACATAGATCACCCTCCTCAGGGCATTAAGGAGTAGCGCCGACCAGGAGGACCCCACGATACGAACGATCGCCGCCGTGCGGCACTCGCATCGCAGTCGGGTCCGGGTCGACCAGTGAGTGAGAGACGACTGATGCTGAAGTGGAAGGCACTCCGTCCTTCCGGGTACGAACGAAGTTGAAGCCGATAGCTCCCTCCCCTGTCTGGAGGAATCGGATCGCCGGTCGGCACAGCCGTCCGGCTTCCTGATCGAGCCTCGGGTCCTTCGGCGGTCATGAGCGGTCCCTTGCGTCAGGGTGCGCCGAAAACCGAGAGACAGCTTCTGTTTGCTGTAGACGTTGCTTTATCTATAACGCGCAGCACGCGCGCACCAGCCTGAACCGTGGTCCGGCCCGAAGGCCGCCGCGTCCGAGGGCCAAAGTGGTATGGCAGAGAGCCCTCGCGCTGTAATCACCTGGAGAACCGCAGTCCTGTTCTCCACGGGGAAAGCTTACGGACTCGCTCCATGGGTGTCAATACCCGTCGCCGCCCCCGGCCACGTCCCACGACGGCATCGCGAACCGCCGTAAGTCGAGGCACTCCAATCGGGTCGGGAAAGCTGAGGCCCCGCGGCGGCTCGTGTCAACCTGAACCGGAATTCCCGTCGGTTGTCGAGGGGCTATTGTCGGGTCCGCCGGCGGTCTGCACGACCAACCGCAGGAACCTCCGCTTTCCTCTCTGCATAACGTACGAGCCGGGAGAAACGTGACACTCCGGGTCGTCCACGACTTCCCCATCCAGGCGCACGCCCCCCTGTTTCAGGATCCGCCGCGCCTCGGACGTCGACGCGGCGAGCCCGGACCGGGCGAGCGCGTACCCGATCCACAGCCCCCCCCCCTCGTCCGTCTGCAGCACCCGGGTCTCCATATCCTCCGGGACTTCCCGGTCCCGGTGCACCCGGTCGAACGCCTCGCGAGCCGTCCTCGCGGCAGCGGGACCGTGATACCGCGACGTCACGCTCGCGGCCAGCCAGCGCTTGACGGACAGCGGCTCCTCCCGTGCCTGCGCGGCGCGGCGCGAGCGCTCGTCGGCCGGCGCTCCGGAGGCGAGACGGATCCACTCGCCGAGCAAGTCGTCGGGAATGGACATGGTCCGGCCGAACATCTCGGACGGCTCCATGTTCAGGCCGATGGTGTTGTCGTACGACTTGGACATCTTGCGCTCGCCGTCGGTGCCTCGCAGCAGGGGCAGCGTGACGCACACTTGCGGTTCCTGACCCGCCTTCTCCTGTAGGGTCCGGCCGAGCAGGAGATTGAACTTCTGATCCGTTCCGCCGAGCTCGACGTCCGCGACCAGGGCGACGGAGTCGTACGCCTGCATCATCGGGTAGAGAAACTCGACCAGGGAGATGGGCGTCTCGCCGGCGTACCGGGCCGCGAAGTCGTCCCGCTCCAGCATGCGGGCCACCGTGTACTGCGAGGTCAGCCGCAGCACGTCCTCGAGGCGCAGGGCCGCCAGCCATTCGCTGTTGTGCCTGATCTCCGTGCGATCGGGGTCCAGGATCCGGAAGACCTGCTCACGATACGTACGCAGATTGTCCTCGATTTCCGCGGTGGTCAGTACCGGGCGGACGTCGCTCTGACCGGACGGATCGCCCACGCGGGCGGTGAAATCGCCGATCACGAAGACGACGCGGTGGCCCAGATCCTGGAACTCCCGCAGTTTGTAGATCGACACGGCGTGGCCGATGTGCAGGTCGGGCCGCGTGGGATCGAAGCCCTGCTTGACGATCAGCGGCGCCCCCGTCTCGCACGAGCGGGCCAGCTTGGCCTCGAGCTCGGCCTCGGGTACGATCTCCGCCACGCCGTCACGGATGCGGTCCAGTTGTTCGTCGACGGGGAGAAACATTCGCCGTCCGCGTTCGTAGAAGTGGCACCTGGGGAACCGAAGATCCGGAGCGAACAGCATAGACATGGCCGACACCGCAGGCAACAAGGGATTCCGCCTGCCTCGACCGGGGCCGCGGGCGCGCTGGATCGCGATCACGGTCGTGGTGTCCGGGCTCACCCTGGCGGCGGGACTCGTGTGGGGAACGTGGTCGCATATCTGCGACCAGTGTCCTTCGATCGCCCAGATCTATGCGTTCGAGGCCAAGGAGGCCACGCGCGTCTACGCGGCCGACGCCACGTTGCTGCACGAGTTCGCCGTCGAGCGGCGCACCGCGATCCCCTTCGAGACGATTCCGCGGCACGTGGTCGACGCCTTCGTGGCCGTGGAGGACAAGCGGTTCTGGGCGCACGATGGAATCGATTACCTGCGCTTCTTCCGGGCCGCGATCGAATTCGCCTTCCGGGGCTACGATGCAGCCGGAGCCAGCACCATCACCCAGCAGCTGGCCGGCAACATGTTCACGTCGGTCGTGAACCGGCAGGACATTTCGGTGCGTCGCAAGCTGCGCGAGATGCGCGTGGCGCGGTCGCTCGAGCAGGCGTACACGAAGAACGAGATCATGGAGGCGTACCTCAACCAGATCAACTTCGATGGCGTGTACGGTGTTCAGAACGCGGCCCAGCGGTACTTCGGGAAGGAGGCCCGCGACCTGAACCTCCCGGAGGCCGCCACTCTGGCGGCCATGCCGGTGGCTCCCGCCCGGTACTCTCCGGTGCGCAATCCGGAGCGCGCCGTGGCCAGGCGCAACCTGATCCTCGAGCTGATGACGAGGCAGCGAATGATCACCGGGGAGGAAGGCGCACGCGCGCGGGCCTATCCCCTGATCGTCAACCCGGACGCGCGGGAGCGGATCCCGGCGCCGTATTTCGTGGAATGGGTGCGGCGCATTCTCATCGAGCGGTACGGAACGCAGATCTACGAGGCGGGGCTACGGATCTACACCACGCTGGATCCGGCCATGCAGGCGGTTGCCGACTCCGCGATGTACGCACAGCTGGAGTGGATCGAGCAGCAGCCCGGCTTCGAGGCACCGACGTACAGGGAGACGCGGGCGTGGCCGGAGGACAGTCTGACCGGACCGGACATGCCGTACGTGCAGGGCATGTTCATAGCGGTGGATCCGCTCAACGGAAACGTGCTGGCCATGATCGGCGGTCGCGATTTTCAGGACTCCGAGTTCAACCGGGCCACGCAGGCCCAGCGGCAGCCCGGATCGCTGTTCAAGCCGTTCGTCTACACGGCGGCGATCGAGAACGGGATTCCGGCGTCGGAAGTGATCTTCGACACGCCGATCGAGTTTCCCCAGCCGGACAGCTCCATCTGGTCCCCGAGCAACTTCACCAATGACTTCAAGGGACCGGTCACGCTCCGAGACGCGCTGGCTGCTTCGATCAACGTGGTCGCGGTGAAGGTGGGCGTTCGGGTGGGCCTGGAAACGGTCGCGCAATACGCTCACCGGATGGGAATCAGCAGCCGGGTGGACCGGGTGCCTTCCACCGCCATCGGGTCGCCGTCCGTGCGACCGATCGAGATGGTCGAGGCCTACACGACGTTCGCCAACCTCGGCATCAGGGTGACTCCGCGCCCCATCCTGCGCATCGAGAACGCCGAGGGAGAGGTTCTGTGGGAAGCCCCCGTGGAACGGGAGGAAGTGCTGGACGAGCACACGTCGTGGATCATGGTCTCGATGCTGCGCGACGTGGTGGACCGGGGATCCGGCATCCGGGTGCGCTCGCTGGGCGTGCCGTGGGAGATCCCGACGGCGGGCAAGACGGGCACCACGAACGAGTACACCGACGCCTGGTTCATCGGCTTCACGCCGGAGATCGTCACGGTGGCGTGGGTGGGCTTCGACATGCCCGCCAGGATCCGCGACGAAGCGCAGGGCGGGCGCGATGCGGCGCCGGTGAACGCAGAGGTGCTGAAGTGGTTCTACGCGGACCGCGCCGCGCCGGCGCCCTGGCCGCGCCCAACGGGCCTGATCGAGCGACGGGTGGATCGGACGACCGGTATGCTCGCCACCACCTGGTGTCCGGCCGAGGCCGTCTACACGGAGGTATACATCCCCGACACCGAGCCCCGGGAGCCGTGTGACGTGCACGGACCGTGGGGGACCCGCGCCCTCCCGGACAGCCTGGGAATGGAGGCCGATTCCCTGGCGCCGCCCGTCTCCACCGACTTCGAGTTCTAGCCCCCCGTCACCCGCTTCCAGACGAGCGGCGGCGGCTCTTCCACCGCCCCCTCCCCTATCGCGTACGCGCGCGCGAGGCGCTCGCCGGCGGCCCCGACGGAAGCTTCCGATCGGGCATGGATGACGGCGAGCGGCATGCCGGTCGTCACCGGATCTCCCACTCGCGCGCGCACCTCGATGCCTACCGTCGGGTCCACCTCGTCCTCTGTCCTGCGCCGTCCCGCCCCGAGCTCGACCGCAGCGAGGCCTATCTGATATGCGTCCACGGCCGCGACGGTCCCGTCGGACGGAGCCTTCCATTCCACCTGCAGGGGAGCCCGCGGCAGGATCGAGTCATCCTCGACGATCCGCGGATCGCCCTCCTGGCGCGCGATCAGATCGGCGAACCGCGCGAGAGCCGCGCCGCTGTCGAGGAGATCCGTCAGGCGGGCTCGAGCGCCGTCAGGCGAGGCGCTGCGGTCGGCGGCGAGGACCGCTTCCACGGCCAGCGCCAGCGTCACCTCCCGCAGGTCCGCGGGGCCGGCGCCGCGCAGGCAGTCCACAGCCTCGCGGACTTCCAGGGCGTTGCCGACCATCGCGCCGAGCGGCTGGTCCATCGACGTGAGCAGAGCCGTGGCCCTCAGTCCCTCTCTATCCGCCAGGTCCACCATGGTCTCGGCGAGCGCCACCGCCTGCTCCGGGTCCGTCATGAAGGCCCCTGAGCCGTACTTGACGTCCAGCACGAGCGCCTCGATTCCCTCCGCTACCTTCTTCGAGACGATGCTCGCCGCGATCAGCGGGATCGAGGGAACGGTCCCCGTCACATCCCGCAGCGCGTACAGACGGCCATCCAGAGGAGCGATCTCCGACGTCTGGCTGATCATCGCGCAGCCGACGTCCGCGAGGACCACCTGGAACTCGGCGAGGCTCAGCTCGGTCCGGAAGCCCGGAATCGACTCCAGCTTGTCCACGGTGCCGCCGGTGTGACCGAGGCCACGGCCGGACATCATGGGCACTCGCAGTCCGTAGACGGCGAGCAGCGGAGCGAGGACCAGCGATACCTTGTCGCCGACGCCGCCGGTCGAGTGCTTGTCCACCGCCGGCGGGCCGCCGTCGGCCCGGAAGTCCAGCCGGCGGCCCGACGCGATGATGGTTCGGGTGAGGGTACGCAGCTCCGCCGCGCTCAGGTCGCGCAGCAGGGCGGCCATCAGGAAGGCCGCCATCTGATACTCGGGGATGCGGCCCGCGCTGTAGTCGTCGAGAAAGGCGCGCAGCTCCCCCTCGCCCAGCTCGTGTCCGTCCCTCTTCCTGGCGATCAGCTCCTGGGCGAGCATGAGACTCCGGAGCGGGGGTGATCCGGGACCGGCGCTTCGATCAGTGCGGCAGGTGCTCGCGACCCTTGTCTACGACCTCCGAGATCCGCTCGCCCGTGCGATCGGCGCTGCGGCGGGCGCGGCGCGCCAGCCTGCGGGTCTCGCGAGCCGCCTTGCCGGCCAGTTCCCGCGCCTCGTCCCGCGCGTCCTCCAGCGATTCCGTGGCCGAATCTCCCCATGACTCGGCGGTGCGCGCGATCTGGCGCCGTGTCCGCCGGCCACTCTGGGGAGCCATCAGGAGCGCCGCGGCCGTGCCGATAAGGGCGCCTACGGTCAAGCCCAAAAGGAAGCTCAGAACATCCGCGTAGTCGGTGTCTTCCATCTCGTCCTCCGCGAAACGCAGTGGCATGCCGAAGTTGGCATGGGGGGGCACATAAAGCCAGTAACCGCAAGATGCCGGAAAGTGCCCTGCTTGCCCCGGGCGTACCGTCGTCTACTTTCAGTCTCGCGCACGTTCACCGCAGGAGGCGAGGCCGCATGAACGACGTTCCGGGTGCCGATGACATCAGGATACCGCGACGGGCTCTGCACGTGCTCGCGAGCGCCGCGACACGCGACGGGGAGCCGCTGCTCTCGCTGATCCGCGAGGCCGGCCGGGTCGCCGGCGAAGCCATCACGCGAGGCATCGCCGCGGAGGTGCCTCTCGCCGAGCTGGACATGACCGACTTCTGGACCGCGGTGAACGCCGAATCGGGTTCCCGGAGCCTCGGAACGTTCGACTGGCAGGATCCGGTGGGAGGGCACGCCGAGCTCGTGGTGCTCGGGGCGGCGGACTCCGGCCTGCCCGGCCCCGAAACCGGTGCGCCGTTCACCGAGGGGCTGCTCGAGGGACTGCTCGCGGCGGCCGTCGGCGAGCCCGTGGCCGTCGTGCAGGCACCGGAAGATGGCGGACGGGCCATGCGGTTCCTGGTGGGCGCGCCGACCGCTCTTCGGCACGTAAGTCTCCGGCTGCGGTCCGGGGCGTCACTCGAGCAGGCCCTGGAGGGAATCTGACGAGCGAGCCCGGCTGCGTCGTCGCGCTCGACTATGGCCGGCGGCGCATCGGCGTGGCGGTCTCCGACGCGCTTCGCACGATCGCGGTGCCGCACGCGACTGTGCGGAACACCGACCCACCGGACCAGCCCCCGTCGGAGCTGCTCCACCTGCTCGGCGAGCTCGAACCCGTGCTCGTTCTGGTGGGTATCCCACTGAACATGGACGGTACGGAGGGCGACATGGCGGTCGAGGGTCGTCGCTTCGCGAACCGGCTTCGGGAGCTCACCGGCCTGTCCGTACTGGAGCGGGACGAACGGCTGACCAGCGTCGAGGCGGAAGAGCTGGTGCGTGCCATGGATCTTCCGCGGCGCCGCAAGAGAGACAGGGGTCTTCGGGACATGCTGGCGGCCATGGTGCTGCTCAGGGACTTCCTGGAGGAGAATTGAGGGTCCGGCCGGCCTTTAGCCTCGTGCTCGCGGTCGTGGTGCTGCTTGCCGGCGCCTGGTTCGTGAAGCGACCGCCGTCGAACGCCCCACTTCCCGGCGAGGTCGTCGAGATCATCGTGGAGCCAGGCTCGGGGGCGCTCGCGATCGGCCGGAGCCTGCGGGAGAAAGGCCTCATCCGATTCCCTCGCCTGTTCGCCGCGACGGCTCGCCTGCGTGGGGTCGAGACGGATCTCAAGTCCGGACGGTACCGGGTCACCGCCGGCACGGGCTCGGGGGTGATCCTGGACGTGCTCGCCCGGGGCGAAGTGGTGACCTTTCCGTTCACCGTACCGGAGGGCTTCTCGCTGCGGGAGCTCGCGCCCCGCGTGGCGGAGGCGACCGGGACCACCGTGGACTCGGTGCGACGTCTCGCCACGGATCCGGAGTTCGTCGTCGGTTCGGGCGTTCCCGGACCGACGCTGGAGGGGTACCTGTTCCCCGAGACCTACCGGTTCGCGGAAGGTGTGGATCCCGCCACGCTCCTGCGCGAGATGACGGATCGATACCGCGCCTACTGGACACCGGAGCGGCGCGCGCGGCTCGACAGCCTGGACCTGGAGGAGAGAGACCTGGTGACGCTGGCCAGCATCGTGGAGGAGGAGGCCCGCATCGACGAGGAGCGGCCGGTGATCGCGGGCGTCTACCTGAATCGCCTGGAGATCGGAATGCTCCTGCAGGCGGACCCGACGGTTCAGTACGCGCTCGGGGAGCCGAGGGGACGGCTGCTGTACGCCGACATCGATGAGGTGGCGGACGATCCGTACAATACATACACCCACGCCGGGCTTCCGCCGGGCCCCATCTCTTCACCGGGCGCCGCGGCCCTCGACGCCGCACTGTACCCGGCCGACGTGCCCTTTCTGTTCTTCGTCGCCCGGGCGGACGGGTCGCATGAGTTCACGCGCACCGCGCGCGATCACACCAATGCGAAGAACAGGATCCGCCGTGAGCGCGGAGAATGACCTCCGCCGCCGGCTGCGACTGATCGTCCTCACCCACCCGAGGCCCGCGAGCGGCCGGTCGATGTCCGACGTCGTGACCGAGTGTCTCGAGGCGGGCTGTCCGGCGATTCAGCTGCGGGACAAGGAAGCGTCCGCATCGGAGCTGCACCGACAGGCCTTGGAGCTCCGCGAGCTGACCCGTTCTCGCGGAGCGCTGCTGTTCATCAACGACCGGCTGGATGTGGCCCTGGCAGTGGGGGCGGACGGCGTGCATCTCGGACCGGACGACATTCCGGTGGATGCCGTCAGGCGCCACGTGGGACATCACTTCCTGATCGGGTACTCGACCGACGACCCGCAGCTCGGTCGCCGGGCGGCCGCCACCGGGGCCGACTACCTCGGCGTGGGCGCTGTCTACGGAACGAGCTCGAAGCCGGGACTCGAGGAGGAGGCAGTGGGTCCGGCCAGGGTGGGTGAGGTTGCCCGTGCCTCAGGCCTGCCCTGCCTCGGCATAGGCGGAATCACGGCTGACAACGCGGGCGCCGTGGCCGCGCAGGGGGCCGGTGTGGCGGTTCTGGGCGCCGCGATGCACGCCCGGTGCCCGGGAGAGGAAGTCGGGAGATTGCTGAGCGCGGTGACCTCGGCTATCGCGCTCCGGGACGCCTAGCAGGTTGCTGAAGAACCCCGGGCGGCCACCCGGGGTTCTTCAGCAACCTGCTAAACTCAGTAAGCCTCGAAGCTGAACTTCTGACCACCAACGGACGCCTCGTACATCAGACCGCCCTTGGCCAGCGTGAACACGGCTACGCCGTGGTCGTACCCGGCGTCCGCCGATGCGCCCGTCGTGAGTGCTACGGCCGAGACCTGCGCATTGAACTCGAAGTTTCCGGCGGTGAAGCTGTCGAGGTCACTCTGTTCCTTGAAGAAGATGATCTGACTGAACGACTGGCCTCCCAGCTGCAGGCCCACGGTCACCTGCGTCACCGTGGTCTTTCCGATCGCCTGTCCGCCCGTTACGACCTCGCCGTTACCGTGCGCGCCGCCGATTCCAATCCCGCCCTTGCCGACGGAGGCAAATACGGCGTACCCGGCTGCCTTCTCGAACCAGTCCGCCATCCCCGCATCCGTCTCCTTGAAACGGTCGATGGTCTCCAGCACTTTCTCGCTCGGAGCCTGCTGCTGGGCCGTCACGTCTCCGGACGTCGCGCAGAACAGCGCGGTGAACAGGGCTACGGCGGGTAGAGTCCTGGCCATTCTCCGTCTCCTGTTGAAGTCGACGCGGCCAGTGTCGGTGAGCGAAGGGCGAACGTCAAGGGTGTGGTGTGGGTGGGAGGTGGAGGAGAGGGAGCGCCCCGCGCGGACGAGGCCGGGCGGGGCGCGAGAGAAGAGCCGGCGGCGACCTACTCTCCCACGGCCTGAAGCTGCA
>JBDGXC010000059.1:0-12169 GCA_039584815.1 Gemmatimonadota bacterium | reverse complement strand
AGCTTTCGAGAAGCTATGGCGGTTCGATCCCAGCCGCCCTCTTGCGCACAAATGCCGTCACGATCACCTCCTCCTGCATAGGACCTCTGCCCCAGCGCCCGGTTCACGCCGGGCAGCCAAATCAGAACTCGCTGAGTAGGGGCGTCTCCCACGGGCTGCCCCTTCTAGCATCAGCACAACCCTCTCCAACGAATCCATCAATACTCGCCGATATTCCTTCAATCCTCGCTAGATATGACCGAGGGTAGGTTCATGGTGTTCTACGCGAGGGCCCCCTGGGGGGGCTTCGGGGGTCCTCTGGAGGGCGAAGCCTATTGTCGAACGGAGCCTGTTGTCGAACGGGCGGTGTGTACGGTGGTGTGTACGTTGAGGGCCGGAAGGCGTCTGTATCGAGCCCAGAATCGGCCGGAAGGATTGCGGTCCTGTCCGAGCAGGCAGCCGCATACGTTTGCGCTATTCTAGATATGCTGGTGCGGAAGGTGGAGTGGCTCAGGGCGGCTCCCAAAGCCAGTGCTCTGCCGGACTGAGCTACTCCCCGGTGTATTGAACGGCAATAACTTACACTGTTACAATCACCGCCGGAAGGCCCAAACGTGGCCAAGTGTGACGGTAGGTGTGACGGTTGGGATTTCACCGGACCGCCCGGAGGGCCCGGCGGTCCGTAACGGCCGCCATGTCCCCCGCCTGGTCCGCTTGCTGATAAATCTCCTTCAGGAGGGTGGACCCTGGGGTCCACCCTCCGGCCGCCGCTACGTCCACGTCCGGGAGGTGCTTCCGTTCCGTGGCCCACTTCCGCCGGAGGGAGTGCCACCCACCCCGGTCAATGTGTTCCAGTTCGGCCAGTTTCTCGCAGTCGATCCACCACACCTGGGCCTCCCGTTTCCCCATGGGCTTCCGGGAGTCCTTCGCGGCCGGGAACAGATACGGGGACCCTGTCTCCCTCCGGAGGCAAGCCCGGTTGACGGCCCGGCGGGCTTCCTCGCTCAGGGGGGCCAGGTGGGCCTTCCGCTGCTTGTCCGTGGCCTCCGGCCAGAGGATGGAGCCAATTAGGCCCCAGGTCCAGGCGGAGGTCCTCATATCGCAGTTGACGGACGGCCCCGATCCGGTGACCCGTTTCGTGGGCGTCCTGATTACGGCCCAGGACCCTCTCCCAAAGCTCCGCCCTCCGTCTATCGTCCGCCTTCGTTCCTTCCGTCCGTTCATCCTTCCCCTGGAGGTACCGGAGACGGCGGCCCAGGAGTCGCTTGACGGTGACCTTTCCCGTTCGCTTCGGGTGGACCTCCTTCGTGGACGGGAGGGCCTGGCCTCCCTTCCGGAGGGCTACGCTTTACTCCTAGGCGTAGTCAATCGCCCAGGGCCGGTCCCGGTGACGGAGTGAGACTGTCTGACGGCGGTCACTGGCCCAGGTCCTGGCGTAAAGGACCCCGCCGGGCTCCCGTTCAAAGGTTCAAAGACTGTCACCCGATAGGGCCTCTGGCCTTCTGTGTGTTTCCAGGTCTCAGCCATTCCGGTCCTCCTCCTCCTCTTCGATGGCCCGCTCAAGCTCCTCCGCCGCCGTTTTTCCCCCTACGTGTACCTACTTCGACAAACAGGACGAGGTATTCTACGTGGGCAAGGGCAAGGGCCAGCGGGTCCTAGAACACGAGCGCGAGGTGTTCGCCAAGTCACACGGGCGGTTCACCAATTGGAAAAAGCTGAACAAGATTGCGAGCCTGATCCGGTCAGGGGTAGGGGTGCGCTACGTGCTCGACAGTTGGCACGGGACCGAGCAGGAGGCGTTCGATCGGGAGACCGAGCTGATGACGCTCTACGAGTACTACGACGCCCGGTGGCTGTGCAACTACGGCGGGCACTTGGACCCGAGCAAGCTCTTGATGAAGCTCCGCGAGTAGAGCGGTGTCAGTAACTAACACCATTGTCCAGGAGAAGCTCCCCGATCTCCGCCTCAAGGTCGTCCATACCGGAAGGGTACGGGTACGGATCAACGGGCCCGCAACGAAAGACCCCGCCCCCGCGTCCGCGCCCGCTCAGTCTGACTCTGTCTCGTCTGCTTGCCGCCCACGTGCCCGCTCAATGTTCTCATCCGGGCACCAGACTGCGAGTGCGTCTGAGTCTGTGTCTGACGTAGTACCGAACAGACCACCGACGATCTGCTCGCCCGTTCCCGCCTCTTCCATGCTCTGAAGTAGAAGGGCGTTCCCTCCGAGCTTGCCGGTCTCGGAGCGCAGCTTGTCGATGATGTCACCCTGATCCGTCCAACCCGACGCACCGGAGCCGTGAAGGATTGCAACTCGTGTGCACGCATGCGTGTGGTCGTTCTCCGTCGGCGCCGGCATGCCCATCGGCTCGTAGGGCGCCCGTTCACTCCGGGGGCGACTCTCTGAGCCGCCCCCAGTCCTCCATGCCCGCCACCGGCGGGTCAGCGATGTCCTCAGCCGCAACCGGATCGACTCCACAGCACGGCGACGACCACGAGCGCGACGACTGAGAGAGTCTCGGCCATATCAGGAGTTCCTGTCCCGCGTGGTTCCCGTCTCTTGCCCGATGGCCCCGAACATGGACCCCGGACCTCTTTTCCGCCAGCCGCACACGCCGACGTTACCATGCACGCGTCGGACGGGCCCCTAGCCCTTTCAGCCCGACCCGTAACGAGTGTGAAGTCCGGGCGGTTCCCGCCCGCCCCCCGCATCGGCACAGCTGTCCTCAGTCGGGGTGGGTCCGGGACCGGATCACATTCTGGACCGCAGCCACGGCCTCGAACAGAAGCCACAGCTCCAGCACGAAGATGCCGCCCCCGACCGCGAGCAAGAGAACCTGGTCCTCCCGCCTGAAGCGGAGGAGGTTCAGGACCATGGCCCAGGTGGTCATGAACAGAAGGAACACCATCGGGACGGCGGTCACCCATATGGGCCTTCGAAGGCGATGCAGGAAGAGCGTGACGATCAGCAGGCTGAGGCCAGCCAGGAGCTGGTTGGTCGTGCCGAACAGCGGCCACAGACGCATGCCCCCGGCACCGCGGTCAAGTCCGAGCGCCAGGAGCGCGCAGGCGGCAACGGCGATGAAGGTCGCGAGCCAGCGATTCTGCACTGCCCGAATCCCGTATTCCGCCCCGAGCTCTGCTATGATGTAGCGCTGCAAGCGCACGCTCGTGTCGAGAGTGGTGGCAGCAAAGCTGATCACGACGACGGCGGCAAAGATCGTCGCCACCCCGTGCGGGATTCCGAGACCCTCCGCCAGCACCCCCACGCCGTTGACGAAAGCCATCGTGGCTCCGGAGGAGGCAGCGGCCCACGATCCGTAGTGAGCATGCCAGCCTTCAATCCCCGCGAACAGCGCGAATCCCGCCGTAGTGGCCACGATCGATGTCAGCGCGAGCGCGCCTTCCCCCAGCGCACCTCCATATCCGACGTAGCGGGCGTCCGTCTCCCGATCCAGCTGTTTGGACGACGTTCCCGAGGCCACGAGCCCGTGGAATCCGCTGATCGCACCGCACGCGATCGTGATGAACAGGAGCGGGAACCAGCCCGGCGCGTCCGACGGAAGGTTGACGTTCACGGCTGGCGCCACGACCGCGGGGTTCGTGACGAGCACCCCCGCGCCGATGATGCCGAGAGCTACGAAGAGCTGATGTCCGTTCACGTAGTCCCGTGGTTGCAGAAGCAGCCAGACCGGAAGCACGCTGGCAGCAAAGGAGTACGCGAACAGGATGACGATCCAGCCCACGCGCTGACCATCGGTCTGCGCGGCGGCGGCAGCCAGCGAGGCATTCCCCCCGGCGGCCTCGAGCTGAGCCGCCGTGGCCTGCAGACCGAGCACATCCGGGAGCTCGAACGGCGTGTACTGTCCGAGCCAGATCAGCGTGTACAGAATACCGAGCGCCGCGAGAGACGGAACGAGGATTCCCGCGCCCGTTCGGTAGATCAGGATTCCCACCACGAGAGCCACGACGAGGCTGCCCCACACCGGGAGCACCGCACCCGGGTTGCCCATGAACAGGTCGGCAATGATCACCGCGAACACTGCGTTGACCATCAGGAGAAGGAAGAAAATGAGCAGGAGAAACAGAATGCGGGCCCGGCTGCCGATGATCGACTCCGTGAGTGTACCGATCGAGTTCCCTCGATGCCGGCTCGAGATCCACAGCGTGCCGAAGTCGTGCACGGCGCCCGCGAGCACCGTGCCCAGCACGACCCACAGAAACGCCGGGAGCCAACCCCAGATGACCGCTATGGCCGGCCCGACGATGGGGGCCGCTCCAGCGACGGACGTGAAGTGGTGGCCAAACAGAACATGTCGATTGGTGGGAACGAAATCGACGCCATCCTCGAATCGGTGGGCCGGAGTGACGAAATCGGGGTCGAGACGATAGATGCGGCAGGCGATGTAACGCGAATAGAGACGATATCCCGTAATGAAGGCCGAAGCGCCGATGATGAGCAGCAGAATCGCGCTCACGTGGTTCTCTCCAGCGTCCAGCGCACGAGGGGACGGAGACGAGCGAGTCCGTCCACCCCGACCGGTACCTCGTCGAGCAGCGGCACCCGGCCCATGGGCCAATCTCGAAATCGACTCTCGATGTCGGCAAGGTGGGCCGCCTGGCGTGCCCTGCGCCGCTGGTGGAAGGACTCTCCGGAAGCATCCGGCAGGATCTGATTGACCAGAAGGCCGCCGACGGGGATGCCGTGCGACGCGAGAGCGGACATGGCCCGGTGCGTCTCCAGAATCGGCAGATGTTCAGGTGTGACCACGAAGACGAAGGCCGTGCGTTCAGGGTTCGTCAGCGTGCTTCGCGTGCGCCGAAACAGGTCTTGGCGCTCCTCGAGAGCATACAGGATGGGGTCGTCACTCTCGCTCGCCGATCCGGCGGCCGCTCCGGCTACGTTCCGCCACATCCGCCCGAGCTGCGAGACTTTGCGTCTTCGAGAGATGAGACCTCCGATCCAGGCCGTGAGGTGTTCCGGCAGTGATAGCAGTCGCAGGGTTTGCCCGGTCGGAGCCGTGTCAAACACGAGTCGGGGAAAGCGGTCCTCGCCGAGGATGCGGGCGAAACGTTCGAAAACGGCCGCCTCCTGTGCTCCGGGCGACACGCGGGCCACATCGATCTGCCGTTCTACCTCGTGCAGCAGACGCGGCGGGGTCGCGTCCGCCAGCCGAGCCCTGACCTCGTTCACGTACGCTTCGGTCGCCTGCGCCGGGTCGATCTCCAGCGCCCACATGCGATCCGTCACCGGGCGCGCCTCGGCACTCAGCTGCAGCCCGAGGATGTCCCCGGTCGAGTGAGCCGGATCCGTAGAGACGAGCAGGGTGGGAGTCCCGCGCTCGGCCGAGTCGAGAGCCGCGGCCGCCGCGAGCGTCGTCTTCCCGACCCCTCCCTTTCCGCCGACGAAGAGCACCGGTCGCTCGAGCGCGTCCCGGAGCTTCACCCGTCGGTTCCGCACAGAGCTCGAAAAAGTGGCCGACGCGGGATCAGCAGCAACGGAATCCTCCCTCGGGAGCACGGTCCAGGCCCATGCGAAGGTGCCACGAGTGGAACTGGTCGATGAGCTCGGGCAGCAGCTCCAGGGTGTAGAACTGAACCGGATCGGGCACGCCGAGGAAATCAGAGAAGCTCAGGATGAGAAAGAGGTCGGCATGCCGGACGTGCTCACGGTGAATGGCCGAGCGATACGGCACCATGTACACACCTTCGTAGATCTCGCGGGCCGCCGAGAGCCGGCGACGAAGCTCATGGCACACGCCTCCAGAGCCCTTCACGGCTTTGGGCACGCAATCTCGACGAGGTACACCGGGCCGTGCCGGCTACCGGGCTGCACGGGGGCGGCCACGGAAAGGGCTCGACCCTCACCCCGATAGCCATCGCCAGCCCGACGCATCCTGGCCGTCAGGATTTCGGATTCCGGCAGCGTCACAATGCGTATCCAGGCGGAGTCCGTCGCGAACGTCGTCCAGAGCGCCTGCCTGACGTCCTCGGTTCCCCCATCGAGCACCGAGACCCTGTAGACGGCGACGTCGAATCCCGAATCCCGCTCTCGTGTCAGGCGCACACGTTTCGGGAGATCCCCGCCGGTGAACCAGTCCGCCGACAGGCGATAGCAACTTCCCGTGCCCGTTTCCCGCTCGCCGCCGGAGGGGTCCGGGGGGAGATGCCACCCATCCATGGGCGGCTGAAGGGCAAGCGGCTCCGGCGTCTCCCGGACCCGTGGAGACGCGTCCGCTTCGGACAGCTCCCCTACGGCGGCGGTCGGCCCGGCTTTCTTTTCCGCCACGGACAGCGCCTCGCCCTCTGCCTCTGAGGGGAGAGCTTCGTCCCCACGGCCGGGGCTCGACGGAGTCTGCGAGACACGGTCCCGTTGAGCTTCGGTCTCGTCCCTTCGTTCGGCAGCGGGCACCAACGGCACCTCTTCCTCCGTCGGTGCATCAGCCGCTGCGGCTCCGAAAGACGGCTCAGAAACGTCGTCCCCGGAGGCGGTCCCTCCCCCGTCCTGGTGGAACGGATCCGTCCAGCCCCGCTCGACGAGGATCTCTCGACCCATCCAGCCGGCCCCGACAGCCAGGACCACGGACGCTGCCCAGGCAAGTCGCTCGATCGAGCGCCACCCGCCCCGACCGAGCCGATGACGTAGCGCGTGGGCCACGGAGGATCCGGGCGCCTCCCCGCCGGCTTTTCGCTGAAGCTCCTCGAACCGGGGCATGTCGCCCGTCGCGGGTACCGCGTCTGCAAGGATCTTCGCCGCCGCGAAGCGCAGCCGTCGGGCCTCCTCCAGTCGCGCTCGACAGTCGGCGCAGACCTCGACGTGGATCCGCAACCTGCGATCTTCGGGAGAATCCTCTGCCAGGCCACCGTCCAGCCACGCGTGCAGATCCCCTTCAGCGATGTGCGGCATCTCTCTCCTCCCATGCCTCGTGCGCCTCGACAAGGCGCCTCCGGGCCCGCGAGAGGGTGGTTCCAACGGCACCGCGAGCCAGACCCGTCTCCGAGGAGATATCGTCATAGCTCAATCCGGCGTCCCACAGCAGCAGGATCTCTCGGTCTCGCTCGCTCATCCCGCGCAGAGCCTGCCGAACCGCTTCGTGACGCTCCGAACGTTCGAGCTCCGGCTCGATATCGGCTTCCGACTCCACCGTCTCGGCCTGGATCAGGCTCAGGTGGCGTCGGCGCCGCAGCGCCGTCCGGGCTTCGTCTCTGGCGAGGTTGCGGGCGACCGCGAACAGCCAGGCACGCGGGTTGTCGGGCTCATGACGCAGGGCCCGTACGAATGCGTCCTGGGCCAGGTCCTGGGCCCGCTCCTCGTCCCACACGAGGCGGTAGAGGAAACGCACCAGGTCGGGATACGTGGCCTCGTACAGCGCACTCCAATCCGTGCTCACGCTCGCTGACCTCGTTCGCGAGAGCTCGTTCGTCTTCCTCTGAAAGATATCCCGAGCGCCCCCAGCCGGCCTAGCGCTACGCTCGGCATCGTGCGGCCGCAGTGCGTGTCCTCATTCCTGTGACGTGTGAGGAAGGAAACATTGCACACGGTCCGTATCGTTCGGTAGGACCGGGTTACGGCAGGTACGCGGCGGGAAGCGGCTCGGCCTCCGTCTCACCCTGCCAGAAGATGTTGACGATCCACCAGCGCTGCCCGTCAGCCAGAAGCTGGATACTGTTGATTCCGCGCGTAAACGGATAGCCCCCGGCCTCATGACGCGACTCGTACGTTGAGAACGCATGGGCGATGCGCCCGTAGTTCTCCTCCACGCGGTGAATCTCCATTTCGAAGAACGGGGTCTCGGCAAAGTAGCGTGCGGCCTGCTCGATCCACTCGTCTACGCTCATGTACCGGTGCTGCACCTCCCCCCCCTCGGTCAGCCACGAGGGAATCAGTCGCGCACCGGGAAGGAACAGCGAGCGCATGCGGTCCCAGTTCCGATCCTCGCCGGCCGCGCCCGAGATGACATCGTACACGGCTGAGATAACGGCGTCCACGTTGCCGACGTCTGCCGGATCGGCCGCGGGCGTCTCGATCTGTTGAGCCTCGAGAGCTCCGGCGGTCAGGTACAGCATCAGGAGGGACAACGGAATCTGAAAGCGCCTCTTGGCCTCACGTCCGCCTGGCATCATGGCTCATCCTCCGAAGTTGAGTACGCGTCCAGCCAGCGACGAAGCGATCGGATGGCCACCGCACGATGACTCCTCTCGGCCTTCACCGTCGGCGGCAGCTCCCCGAACGTCCGCCCGCCCACCCCAAGGATGAACAGGGGATCGTACCCGAAACCGTGATCACCGCGCGGCGCGAGTGCAATGACGCCATCCACCCGGCCGTTCAGGATGAGCGTGCGGTCCGGGGCGAGCAGCGCCACCGAGCATCGGTAGTGCGCTCGCCGACGCGCCTCCGGCACGCCACGAAGTCGATCCAGCAGATGGGCGTTGTTGGCAGCGTCCTGTTCCGCGCCGGAAGCGAACGTTCCCGGCGCGAACCGTCGAGAGCGCACGCCCGGCCGGTCCGCCAGAGCATGCACGCACAGGCCTGAGTCGTCGGCAATGACATCCATTCCCGTCAGAGTACGGAAGAAGCGAGCCTTCGCCACCGCGTTCTCCTCGAACGTCCCGTGACTCTCCACCGCATCCTCTCCCTCGACAGACTCCGCAACCAGGTCCTCCAGCGGCAGGAGTTCGACCTGAAGGCCTGCGAGGAGCTCTCTCAGCTCTCGCAGCTTGTGTCGATTGCGGGTGGCCAGCAGAAACTGGCGAACTGCGGCAGGCATGCGCCTTACGGCACCAGGGTCGTCACGGCCTCATCGCGGTCGCCGGTCGCGCCGCTTCCACCGGTCACGCGCCCATCGAGCGTCAGGAGCATCAGCAGAAGCGGAAGGTATACGAGCGAGACTCGAAACAGGCCGCGGGCCGTCGGCGAGTCGGCACGGACGGCGAAGCGCAGGGCGCTCGCTACGTACGCTCCCGTGAGAGCCAGCGCCGCCACCGGATAGACGGTACCCGTGAGTCCGAGCAGCACCGGTAGAAGGCTGACCGGCACCAGGGCCAGCGCGTACAGGACCGACTGTTGCCGAGTCTGGCGCCCTTCGGGATCGAACACGCCCAGCATTCGCAGCCCGCCGCGCTGATAGTCGTCGCGGTACAGCCATGCGAGAGCCAGGAAGTGGGGCAGCTGCCAGAAGAACAGAATCCCGAACAGCGCCCAGGCTCCCGGATCCAGAGTCCCGGTGGCTGCCGTCCAGCCACCCATGATCGGGAGGGCGCCGGGCACGGCGCCGACGAGCGTCGATAAAGACGAGACCCGCTTCAGGGGTGTGTACACCGCCACGTAGCTCACGAGAGCCACGGCAGCGAGAAGTGCCGTCAACAGGTTCACGAATACTGCCAGAACGGCGATTCCGGCGAGGGACACGGCAACAGAGAACAGGGCCGCCACTCCCGGGGTCACTCTTCCCGCGGGCAGCGCACGGCCACGCGTCCTTCGCATCAGAGCGTCGACGTCTCGCTCGAGCACCATGTTCAGAGCGCTCGTCCCCCCGGCAACGAGTCCGATCCCGAGCGCAGTGAGCAGCAGTTCAAGCGGGCGCGCGCGTCCCGCTGAACCCAGGAGGAAGCCGGCCCCGGCCGAGATCAGAACCATCAGCGTGATCCTCGGTTTCGTCAGAGAAACCAGATCCCGTAGCCGGTTCTTCGCCGTCCCGGGCCGCTGAGTCACGCTCTCGTGTCCCGAGGGAAACGTCGCATCCGTCATCCGCTGCCTTGTTCACCGCGTCTCGCCGGCGCGTGTGCCGCCCCGAGCCTTCGCGCGTACGTATGTACGAGAATTGGCACACTCGCCGCAATGGACTCTTCAGCCGTGCGGTCCGTCTCCCGAGCGAATGCGCCTGACCAGCGTCGAGCTCGACCGTCCCCCTTCAAGGGGAATCCGCACGACTTCCCCACCCGCCTCGCGCACGGCCCGCGCGCCCACGATCTGATCTTCCTCGTAGTCCGCTCCCTTCGCCAGCACGTCGGGTAGCAGAGCCTCGATGAGAGTCGCGGGTGTGTCCTCATCGAACACCGTCACAGCGTCGACGCAACGCAGCGCAGCTAGGATCGCAGCTCTATCTTCCGCAGCCTGGAAGGGTCTCTCGCGGCCCTTGAGGCGACGCGCCGAGTCATCGGAGTTGATCGCGACGACCAGGCGATCACCCCTGGCGCGTGCTGCCTGCAGCGAGACCACGTGGCCGCGGTGCAGCAGGTCGAAGATCCCGTTCGTGAACACGAGTCGATCGACGCGCGGCCGGCCAAAGGCACGCAGCACCTCGTCACGCGACAGGATGGGTGCCGGTGTCCAGGGGGTCCGAGCCGGCCCGGAGAATCCTTCCATGTCAGTAGTGCGTGTCCTCGAGGTGCTCGGAGAGCACGGGAGCGGCACGAGGGCGCCGGGCAAACAACATCTTGAGAACCGGCGGCACGATGAACGTCGAGAGGATCACCATGATGAGGATGGCGCTGTATACCTCACCCGACAGAATACCAGTTGCGAGTCCGATCGACGCAAAGATCAGCCCGACCTCGCCCCGTGGCACCATTCCGACACCGACCACGAGCTTGCTGACATCCGGGCGTCGCACCGCGAGCCCGGCGACGAGCTTGCCGACCACGGCGATGGCCGTAAGGATCAGTCCGACGACCAGCACGGCGAGATCGAAGTCTTCGGAGCCGGGGATGAACAGCTTTACGTTCACCGGCGCCCCCACCGCCACGAAGAAGATGGGCGTGAACACGTCCGCCACCGGTTCGATCTTCTCGACGACCGTGTCGAACTGGTTCGTCGAGGACAGCACGAGGCCCGCCGCGAAGGCTCCGATGATCATGGCCGAGCCCGCCAAGTCGGCGAGCGCCGCGATGCCCAGAGCGAAGCAGAAGGCGGTCACCAGGAGCACGCCCCTGACTCTCATTCGATCCACGGCATCGAACAGCACCGGCGCGAAGCGGTTCCCGATCACGACGGCGAGGACCAGGAAGCCGACGGCGAACAGGAAGATCTTTCCGATGGCGAAGAACCCGACGGCTGTTCCCGAGGCCAATCCCGCCACGACGGCGAGGATGACGATCCCGAGCACGTCGTCGATCACCGCTGCGCCGATGACGATCCGGGCCTCGGCGGTATGCATGCGGTCCAGGTCCGACAGGACACGCGCGGTGATTCCAACGGAGGTGGCGGTCAGGGTCGCACCGACGAAGATAGCGATGATGACGAACCCGATTCCCTCCGGATGGATTCCTATGGACGGATTCGCCAGGTACCAGTAGAAGAACCCCAGGCCGAACGGCACCAACACGCCGATCAGGGCGACGGCCGACGCCGTGCGCCCCACTCGGAACATCTCCTGAAGGTCCGTTTCCAGGCCGATCTCGAACAGGAGGATGGAGACGCCGATCTCGGCGAACACATGCACGATCTCGTACATCTCCGTGCCGGGCTCCGGGATGATCCCGAGCACGCTTCCGCCCAGGATTACGCCGGCCACCAGCTCTCCGAGAACGGCCGGCTGGCCCCGTCGCTCGACGATCTCTCCGAGCAGCTTGCCGGCAATGAGGATGACGATCAGGACGAAGAAGACGTCGCGAATCCGCGGGCCGTGATCCTGACTCTCCGCCGGTCCACGCACATCATCCTGCAGGGCGTCCGCAGACCCTGCATTCTCCTCCGCTTCCTGCGCTCCCGCAGCGGGCACCGACTGGCTCGGGGAGTGAAGCATTCCCGCACGGGCGGAAGCCGGCGTCGTCGCTTCGTCTGTCGTGTCAAGGCGGGGGAGCGCCCGCGCCCCACCGAGGAGGAACCACACGCCGGCCGCGGCGACGAGCAGGCGCCGGAGACGCCGAGTCCTCGTTCCGCGGCGCCGCGCTACCACTGAGACTGTGCCCCGTCCACGATCTTCTGCACGAGATTGTCGAGGGCCACTTCCTGGCCCATCACCTCAGCTCCGGGGTCCTCCGGGCTGTATTCTCCCTCTCCGGTCACACCGGCGCCGTTCCAGATGATCTCGTTTCGGGTCACATCGATGATCTCCACGCTCGCCCCAATGCTGACTCGTCGCTGGAACACGGCCGCTCCGACGTCCTCGATTCCCTGGAAATTGATCGCCGTATCGTTGTAGCGAGTAAGCTCGGCGACGATCCTCGCGTCGGCCTCCGTCTCCGAGGCCA
>JBDGXC010000058.1:0-12533 GCA_039584815.1 Gemmatimonadota bacterium | reverse complement strand
CAGGATCGCCGGGAGCACGGCCCCGGCGTAGCCTCGGTGACGAGCGCGATGAGCCGGTCCCGCAAAGGAACCTTCACGACGGCCGGACCGCCCGGTTCCACCGGTGCCCAGGAGCACGCACATGAGCATGACACGTCTTCCCCTCGTTCTTCTCCTCGCCTGCTGCGTCGTCGCCCCGGCGAGCGCCCAGGAGGCATCACGGTCCTCCCGCCAGCGCCTGCTGATGGACTACGGGTGGAGGTTCACGACGGGCGACCCCGCCGGCGCCGAGGCGCCCGCCTTCGACGATGCCGCCTGGCGCTCGGTGGACCTGCCGCATGACTGGAGCATCGAGGGGCCGTACGACGAGAACGCGGCCACGGGGGGCCGCGGCGGGTACCTGCCCACGGGCATCGGCTGGTATCGCCGCGCCCTCACGCTGCCCGAAGGGGCGCGCGGGCGACGCGTCACGGTCGAGTTCGACGGCGTGTACCAGAACAGCGACGTGTGGGTGAACGGACATCACCTCGGCAGCCGGCCGTATGGCTACATCGGCTTCCACTACGACCTGACGCCGCACCTCGTCGAGGGCCCCAACGTCGTGGCCGTCCGCGTGGACAACTCGCACCAGCCGAACACGCGCTGGTACTCCGGCAGCGGCATCTATCGGCACGTGTGGCTGACCGTGACGGATCCTCTGCATGTCGCCCGTTGGGGGACCTTCGTGACGACTCCCGAGGTGGACGGCGCCAGCGCCCTGGTGGCCGTTCGCAGCGGGATCGTCAACGACGGGGCGAGCGAGCGACGCGGAAATCTCCGGACCGTGATCCTGGACGCAGCGGGACGCGAAGTGGCTCGAGGCGAGGCTCCGTTTGCGCTGGCCGCGGGAGAGAGGGCCGACCTCGCGCAGCAGCTGGCGGTGGACGGACCCGCGCTGTGGTCTCTGGACGCTCCCGTGCTCTACACCCTCAGGGCCATCGTGCTGGATCCCGCCGGGAACGTCGTGGACGAGACGGACACGCCGTTCGGCATCCGTGACATCGCATACGACGCAGATCGCGGATTCCTGCTCAACGGGACGCGCGTCAAGATGCTCGGAGTCAACCTGCACCACGACGGCGGGCCGGTGGGCGCCGCGGTGCCCGAAGCGGTGTGGGAGCGCCGCCTCGTTCTGCTCAAGCAGATGGGCGTCAACGCGGTCCGCACGGCCCACAACCCACCCGCGTCCGAGTTCCTGGACCTGTGCGATCGCCTGGGCCTGCTCGTGATGGATGAGGCGTTCGACGAATGGACTCACGGCAAGGTGGAGCACGGCTACAACAAGTACTTCGCGGATTGGGCCGAACAGGATCTCGTCGACTTCATGCGTCGCGACCGGAATCACCCGTCCGTGGTGTTGTGGAGCCTCGGCAACGAGATCGGCGAGCAGCACGCCCCGGGAGGGCACGAGGTGCTCCGCATGCTGGTGGAGATCGCCCACCGCGAGGATCCGACGCGGCCCGTCACCACCGGAAACGATCACATATACGCCGATGACGGCGCGACCACGGTCGAGTTCATGGAGCTCCTGGATGTGGTCGGCTACAACTACGTGGACCGATGGCACGAGCGTCGGGAGCTGTTCGCTGCCCAGGATCGTCACGCGCACCCCGACTGGAAGCTCATCGGCACGGAGAGCGGCTCGGTGTGGGGCACGCGGGGAGAGTACTCCGTCGGCGACGACCCGGACCGCGTCCGACCGTTCTACAATGCGCTCATGATTCGCGCGGAACAGTTGTGGCGCTTCGTGGCGCTGCACGACTACTTCGCCGGGGACTTCATGTGGACCGGCATCGACTACCTGGGCGAGTCGCGCTGGCCGCGCAAGAACTCCACTTCCGGCGTGCTCGACCTCGTCGGCTTCCCCGACGACGGCTACTTCTTCTACAAGAGCCGGTGGACGGAAGCGCCCATGATCCACCTGTTCCCCCACTGGAACTGGTCCGGGCGCGAGGGCCAGCTCATCCCCGTGCTCGCCTACACGAACTGCGAGGCCGTCGAGCTGTATCTCAACGATCGCTTCCTCGGCGAGAAGCGGCTGGAGTTTCCGCGACAGGGCACCTCCGGCGGGTGGAACAGCTACGACCGGCCTCCCGTGTTCCCCACCACGGCGGACCTGCACCTGGCGTGGGATGTGCCCTACGAGGCGGGCGTGCTTCGTGCCGTGGGCAAGCGGAACGGCGAGATCGTGGTCACGCAGGAGGTGCGGACGGCCGGGGAGGCCTCCGCGCTTCGGCTGAGCGTGGATCGGGGCGAGATCCTGTCGGGAATCCGGGATGTGGCGCACGTAGAGGTCGAGGTCGTGGACGCCGACGGCGTGGTGGTCCCCACGTCGGAGCACCTGGTGCGGTTTACGGTCGCGGGCCCGGCACGGCTCCTGGCGGTCGGCAACGGCAACCCCACGGATCACAGCTCATACCAGGCCTCGGAACGCCGGGCTTTCCATGGGCTGCTGCTGGCCATGATCCAGAGCACGGAGGAGACCGGCAGCGTTCGTGTCACGGCGCAGGCCGATGGCGTGGAAGCTGCGTCCGTCGACATCACCGTGGTGCCCGGCGAGGCACCGCCTCGGGTGCGATGACACCGACGGGCGCACAACCAAGGCGGGCTCGCCCTCGAGGCGCCGTCAGGTGCGTTCCCCAGCGGCGGCCGTGAGCCGCAACGGAAAGCGGCCTATCCGGTGGCGGCGAACGTGAAGGTCGTCGTCTGCTGCCACACGTCTCCGGGGGTGAGCCGCGTGGATGGGAAGTGCGCGTGATTGGGCGTGTCGGGAAAGAACTGGGTTTCCAGGCAGACTCCTTGCCTCGCACGGTATTCACCGGCTCTCCTGGCTGGTAATTCGGCGAGGAAGTTGGCGGTGTAGAGCTGGACTCCGGGACACGTGGTCGCCAGCGTCATGGTCCGGCCGCTGACCGGGTCCTCCAGGCGGGCGAATTGGCGCAGCGAGCCATCCCAGCCGTCGATGACGAAGTTGTGATCGTAGCCGCCGACGAGTCTCACCTGCTCGAACTCGTCCTCGATGTCCTGTCCGACCGGTTTCGCGATCGTGAAGTCCAGGGGGGTGCCGGCGACTTCGGACAGGACCCCGGTCGGGATGCCGGTAGCGTCCACGGAGGTGTAGCAGCTGGCTTGCAGCTGCATGATATGGTCCAGCACATCGCCCCGGCCGCGCAGGTTGAAGTAGCTGTGGTTGGTGAGGTTGATGTGGGTCGGGGCGTCGCTCTGGGCCTCGTAGTCGATGCGGAGGCCGTTGTCGTTGTCCAGCCGGTAGGTCACCCGGGCCTCCAGATTGCCCGGGTAGCCCTCGTCCCCATCGGGCGACCGGAGGCGCAGAGCGACACCGGCCCGGTCGGCTTCCGTGATCGGCTCCGCCTGCCACACCCTGTGGCTGAAGCCGCGCCGGCCGCCGTGAAGGTGATGGGGCCCGTTGTTGACGGCGAGCTGGTAGGTCGTGCCGTCCAGCTCGAAGCGTCCGCCGCGAATACGGTTGGCGAACCGCCCGATGGTGCTCCCGAAATACGGAGGGTTGCGCTCGTAGTCGGCCGGGTCGTCGAAGCCGAGCACCACGTCACCGATGTCGCCCTCCCTGTCGGGAACCCTCAGAGAGACCAGGGTAGCGCCGAAGGTGGTGACTCGAGCGCTCAGCCCGGCGGCATTGCGCAGGGTGAACAGGTCGACGCTCTCGCCCGTCGAAAGTGCGCCCCAGTACTGGCGCTCCACAGCGACACGCATCTCGGTCTCCACCAGCGTGAGTGCGGGGATCGGCACGCGCCGCTCCCTGCCATTTGTCGGATCCGGGCCTAGGAGGGCAGCGCCGCCGCGGCACCCTGGCTGGCCCGGCAGACGTAGACGGTCGGCTGCAGGCCGCTGGCTTCAGGATAGCGCTCCTCGACCGCCGCCCTGATGCGATCGATCGTGTGCGCTGGCGACAGAGCGACCACGCAGCCGCCGAAGCCGCCGCCGGTCATCCGCACGCCACCCTCGCGTCCGATGACGCCGCCAATGATCTCGACCAGGACATCGATCGCAGGTGCGGTGATCTCGAAGTCATCCCGCATCGAGACGTGAGAGGCCGCCATCAGCTCGCCCATTCGCACCAGATCGCCCCGGGCCAGTGCCCCGGCGGCGTCCAGGGTGCGCTGATTCTCGGTGATCACGTGCCGTGCCCGTCTGATGACCAACGGGTCGAGGCCGTCCTGCCCGCGTTCGAACTGTTCCAGCTCGAGGTCTCGCAGCGCCTTCACTCCGAAATGGGCGGCCGCGGTCTCGCACTGGGCACGGCGGGAGTTGTATTCGCTGTCCGCCAGGCCGCGCCGGACGTTGGAGTTGACGATCACCAGGCCGGTGCCTTCGGGGATCGGTACCGGCCGCGCTTCCAGGCTGCGGCAGTCGATCAGCAGGGCGTGGTCCTCCTGCCCGAACACCGAGATCATCTGGTCCATGATGCCGCAGTTGCAGCCGACGAAGGAATTCTCCGCTTCCTGGCCCACCAGGGCCAGGGTCTTGCCGTCGATGGCCAGGTCATGGAACCGGGCGAACATGGTGCCGGTGACCACCTCCAGGGCGGCCGAGGAGGAGAGACCGGCGCCCAGTGGGACGTTTCCCGCGATGACGAGGTCGGCGCCGCGGAGTGCATATCCTCGACGGAGCAGCGACGTTGCCACGCCGCGCACGTAGTCGCTCCACGGGGCCTGCGGGTCCGGCTCGATGGGCTGGCCCAGGTCGAAGCCGGCCTCCTGCCCGTCGAAATCCGCGGCCACCATCCGCACGAGGCTGTCCGGGCGCCGGCTGGCCGCGATCACGATGCGGTAGTCGATGGCGCACGGCAGGACGAAGCCGTCGTTGTAATCGGTGTGCTCGCCGATCAGGTTCACCCGGCCCGGCGCCTGGAAGGTGGCCTGTGCCGGGTGACCGAAGCGCTGCCTGAACAGCTCGGCGGCTTCCTGCTCCGGTGTCATGGCCGTGCCTTCCGCTGTCTGTAATGCGTCTCGGACACGGCGCACAGCTGCTTGGCCGCCTGCTCCGGCGTCAGGTCGCGCTGGGCTTCCCCGAGCATCTCGAAGCCCACCATGAACTTCTTCACCGTCGCCGAGCGGAGGAGGGGGGGGTAGAAATGGGCGTGCAGCTGCCAGTGGAGGTTCTCTCCGCCATCCTGCGGCGCTCCGTGCCAGCCCATGGTATAGGGAAAGCTCGTGCGGAACAGGTTGTCGTAGCGGCTCACGTGGCGCTTGAGAACGTCGGCCAGAGCATCCCTCTCGGCATCGTTCAGCTCCGTGAGATGACCCACGTGGCGGCGGGGCAGCAGTAGGGTCTCGAACGGCCACGTCGCCCACCACGGCACCACGACCACCCAGTGCTCATCGGAGATGATGACGCGCTCCCGGCGCTCCAGCTCCACTTCGAGATACTCGAGCAACAGACCGCGACCGCGGAGCCTGTACCAGTCGCGCTGGGCTCGATCCTCCTTGGCCGGCTCGCTGGGCAGGGCATCGGTGGCCCACACCTGGCCGTGCGGATGCGGATTGGAGCATCCCATGGCCTCGCCCTTGTTCTCGAAGATCTGCACCCAGCGGTAGCGCCGACCCAGGTCTTCCACCTGGCCGACCCACGTGTCGACGATGGCCCGGATCTCCGCCACCTCCAGCTCGGGCAGTGACCTGCTGTGATCGGGCGAGAAGCAGATCACGCGGGTGGTTCCCTGCACGCTGTCAAGGCGCAACAACGGGCTGTCGTCGGCTCCGGAGGCCGGGGTGTCCGGCCCTACCGCAGCGAAATCATTCGTGAAGACCCAGGGCCCGGTGTAGTCCGGGTTCACGTCGCCGGTCGCCCGCGTGTTGCCCGGGCACAGGTAACAGCCGGAATCATGGGCGGGCTCATGATCATCCCCCGAGCTCTCCTCCGCGCCTTGCCACGGACGTCGGGCGCGATGGGGAGAGACCAGGACCCACTCGCCGGTCAGAGGATTGAAGCGGCGGTGAGGGTGATCGGTCGGATCAAAGGCCATCGGACTACCCCGCCAGGCCCGCCGAGCTGAACAGGAAGTAGAACAGCAACGCGGTGGCGATCACGAGCACGCCTCCGATCCTGGCGATGCGTGACGAATCCAGCGCGATGGCCGTGTTCTGCTTGAACACCACAGGCTCGGCCAGCGGCTTCACCAGCGTGATCGCCGACATGACGACCAGGCACAGGGCGAAGCACACGGCCATGCGGTTCAGGAACTGGAGGTCTGGCACCGCCACCTTCAACAGGCCGTACGCGACGATGTTGGTGAGCAGCCCCGCCGTACCGCACACGGCCGGCCCGCGACGGATCACCAGCCCGAACGCGAACACGGCGAGGATGCCGGGCGAGATGAAGCCCTGCCCTTCCTGGATGATCGTGAAGATGCTGTTGCTGATCGCCGGGTTCCCCAGCTGCGGCGCCAGGAGAACAGCCACCACGCCGAACGCCACGACGGCGAAACGACCCACGCGCACCACCTTCTGCTGGCTGGCCCTGGGCGAGATGAACTTCTTGAACACGTCCATCGAGAAGATGGTGGACGCGGCATTGAGCATGGCGGCCAGCGAGCTGACGACCGCCCCGAGCAGCGCGGCGAGCACAAAGCCCACGATGCCCACCCGCTGCGGCAGGACATGGCCCAGCAGCTGTGCCAGCGCCGTGTCGTACTTGAACGCGATCATCTTCTCCGACGTGGTCAGTCTACCGGCAGCCCTGGCCGCATCCCGCACACGCTGGTTGAAGGCATCGATCTCTTCCGCCAGGCCGGGATTGACGGCGGCCCAGGACTGGTCCTCGGTAACGAAGACCGTGAACTCGCCGGCCCGGGTTCCCTCGAACTCGGCCCGGGTGATCGGCAGGACGTAGGGGCTGTGGGTCTCGAGAGCCGTGATGGCCGCGGCATCCGGGTAGATCGCCAACAGATACCGCCCTTGTGGCCAGGCCGCGATCTCGTCGTCGCCCGGCGCCTCGGCCGTTTCCACGAACTGCGTCTCCGGGTTCGCGTCCAGGTAGACGGCCATGCTGCCGGCCGTGTCGCCGCGAGCCTCGAGGCGCATGTCGTGCGAGTAGAGATTGAAGGCGATGATGCCGGGAACGACGATCACGAAGGGAATCAGGAGCTTCATGAACGCCGCGAAGACGATCCCTTTCTGCCCCTCGGCCAGGGAGGCCGAGCCGAGCGTGCGCTGCGTGATGTACTGGTTCAGACCCCAGTAGTAGAAGTTCGGGATCCACAGCCCCAGCATCAGCGCGGTCCACGGAAGCACCGTGTCCGAGGAAGGCAGGAACATGTTCATGCGCGGCCGGTTGAGGTCCCAGAACCGTTCGATCGCGCCCGCGTCCGGCGCCAGGGATTGGATGCTGACCGCCCCCGTTTCCACGCTGACCACGGCCGCCGCCTCGGTCGCCATCCCGAGCTTCTGGAAGGCGAACCAGATGATCACCACACCACCCAGGATCAGAGCGCTCCCCTGGATCAAGTCGGCCCACGCGCACGCCTTCAGACCACCGGCCGTCACGTAGGCCATCGCGATGACGCCGATGATCAGCGACCCGGTCGCGAGGCTTACGGAAACGCCCGCCTTCCCGGCGAGCGTGCTGATCACCAGGGCGCCCGAATAGGTGACGGAGCCAAGCAGGAGCAGGTAGATGAGGATGGTGGCCACGGCCATGATGGTGCGCGCCGTGCCGCTGTATCGGACCTCCAGGAACTCCGGCATGGTGTAGATGCCGGTGCGCAGGAAGTACGGCAGGAAGGCGAACGCAACGATGACCAGGGTGATGGCGGCCATCCACTCGTAGCTGGCAATGGCCAGGCCGACGTGGCTGGCCGCGTTGCCGCTCATTCCGACGAACTGCTCCGTCGAGATGTTGGAGGCGATCAGCGAGAACCCGATCAGCCACCATTTCAGGTCGCGCCCGGCGAGGAAGTAGTCCTCGCTGCCCTTCTCGCTCCTGCTCTGGTACAGGCCGACGCTGACGACCGTCACCACGAAGGCCACGAAGATCAGAATGTCCCAGACGGAGATCTGAAAGGACTCAGGGCTCATAGCGGTTCCCAGGGGGCAGCGGTTGAGCGATTCGTCATCTCGGTCACACGATCCTGATTCCGGTGCGCCTGATCATCCTGCACGGATCCACACGAGGAACGATCCCGCCGGCACGCGTAGCTCGTGCGTCCCGCCCGGCAGCAGAGCATAGTCGCTCTCGACGCCGTCCAGGTCCACCCGGTCCGCGTCCGCGACCTGTCGCCAGCCTCCGTCGGGAAGCTCGAACCGGAACGCGCCCTCGCGCGCCCCGCTGTTGGCGAGAACCAGCACTCGCCCGCCGACCACGTACCCGAGCAGGGTCTCTTCCGGCGGAGTGATCCAGCGATAGTGTCCTTCCGGCACGTCGGCAACGCGGAAGACGCTGCCATGCTCCGACATGCGGAGCGCAATCAGCCCCCGCCACCAGTCCCGCATGGCGGCGTGATCCGATCCGGGGGCCAGGGTGTCCCACAGGAAGCGGTTCGGGGCCCGCAGGTTGTAGGTGTCGTCCCGGCCCTTGAAGCGGATGGGTCCGCCGGCCGCCTCCGCCTCGGTCTCCTCGTGCGGTGCCAGTCCCTTGGAGCGGAGCATCTCGGTGCCCCCGTGGATCACCACCGGCCCCGCCGACGTGAGGAGAAGCCCGGCGGCGATGCGCACGGCCGAGAGATCCACGCCCTCGAGTCCGTTGTGATCGTCGTTCGCTGCGTATCGATCGGCCAGGGTCCAGTTGTCGTGGATGTCCAGATAGGAGATCCCGTCCGTGGAGAGCCGCTCCTCGGCGTACCGGTTGGGGAGCGCGCTCATGACCGCATCCCGGGCGGAGCCGTCTCCGCCGGCCCACCCCCGGTCGTTGACGTCGAACGGGCTGCCCTTGAAGGCGTTGCGGGCCTCGTCCTGGAAGAAGGTGATCGGGGCGTCGGCCTTGTACCACGCCCAGTCGGGGTTCGTCCTGACGTCGGGGTCGGTGGGCGCGATCCACGGCTCCCCGTAGATGATGAGGTCCGCCGGGAGCTCCTCCTTCACCCGAAGGAGGGTCTGCTCGTCCACCTGCCCCGCCAGGTCGATGCGGAATCCGTCCACTCCCAGCTCCTCCACCCAGTGCCTCAGCTGGTCCACGATCCAGCGCTGCACCATGGGACGCTCCTCCGACTTCGTCTCGTTCCCGAACGGGCCGATGTGCTCGAGATTCTCGTCGGTGCGGAAGTAATACGGCAGATCCAGGGCGTTGAAATTCAGCAGGAGGTGCCGGTCGTCCATGTTCTCGCCGGTGTGGTTCGGCACGACATCCATGATGACGGCGATCCCGCGCTCGTGGAACGCGCGAACGAGCGCCTTGAACTGCTCCCGTTCCGCCCCGGGCTCCGCGTCCCGCGAGCGGAATCGACTCTCCACGGCGAAGGCGTGCGTCGTGCGGTACCCCCACTGGTAGTTCTCCCGATCAATTCCCATGGCCTGCGCGAAGGGATCGCCCGCGAAGGCGGCCTGCCACTCGGCGTCGGGGTAGTGGAGGTATTCCTGAACCGGCATGAGATGGACGACGTTCACGCCCAGCTCCGCCAGGTAGTCGAAGCCGATGGGCTCACCGTGCGCGTTGACCAGACCCGTCCGGGCCATGGCGGGCAGCGTCCCGGTCTCCGCGTCTCTCACGGGAAGCAGGTCGGTGAAGTCCTGGACGTGCACCTCGTAGGCCACCACGTCTTCCATGGCCGGCCGCCCACCCGCCACGGGAGGCGGCGGCGGACCGTCCCGCCACACCCGTGACTTTCCGTAAGAGTCGTCGTTCACCAGGGCGTAGGGATCCGAGACGTGGACCGGTTGGGTGCCGTAGAACCAGTTTCCGGGATCGGCCGGACCGTGCACCGTGAAATCGTACCACGTGCCGTGGAGGTCTCCCTCCTCCGTGGCCTCCCACACCCCGTCCGCGCCTTTCTCCATCTCCACGACACGCTGCGCCTCGCCGGGACCGTCGCCCCGGTCAACGTACAGGTACAGCCGAACGGCCGTCGCCCGGGGCGAAAAGACCCGGAATGCCGTCTCGGTGCCGCCCTCCGACACGACCGCGCCCAGGGGCCTGGACGAGTGCATGTCGCGGAACAGCGGATCGCGTCGCACCAGGGCCCGCAGCCCGAGCTCCGGAATCTCGAGATAATGGACACGCATGGGATCCAGATCCGCCTCCGGAACCACGGTCGACGCGGACACCGTGTGCCGCACCTCGGCGATGCGGATCTCCCGGCCCCGGCCGTCGGTGAGGCGATAGGCCGACGCCGCGGACGGCCGCTCGGCTCCGGTCAGCGTGAATCGGATGTCGGCGGGACCGTGGATTCCGGCCCGCAGGCGTGACTCCAGGTCTTCCTCCTGCGCACTACGCTCAGAGCCCTCGCGGTCGTCCTCGATCGCGTTCGCGCCGCAGCCCGCCAAGACGCCTGCCACGAGCAGGACCGCACCACGGGACCATCCACGAAGCGTGGTCATGATCGGATGCCTACGGTCGCTTGCCCAACAGGACGAGGTCGAAGTCCGTCACCAGCGTGACCTCCCCGTTCGTGACCGTCGCCGTCACCCCGGAGTAGGCGTCGATCAGCTCCGAGCCATCGGGAAACACGCCGAACACAGGGATCGTCTTCGCACCCTCGCCCTGGCTCATAGCAACCAGCACCCGATCGGAGATCTCGGCCGTCTCGAGGGTGCGGCTGAACATGTACGGTTCCGCCTGGTGCCGGACGTGCTCGCCCGCCCCGACGGCAGGGTGATCGTCGCGGAACCGGGCCAGCTTCCGCCAGTGCTCCAGGGTTCCCGGCGTGGCTCCTCCCCGCTCCAGATCCTCCCAGTTCATGAACGAGCGATAGGTGGCGTCACCCTGTGCTCCCTCGACCCGAAGGGTCCGGCCAAGCTCGTCTCCGTAGTAGATCTGTGAGGCGCCCGGTGCGAGCAGCAGACGAACGCCCGCACCGAACGGATCGTCACGGTCCGGATCCCACGGCGAGAAATCGTCGTGGGAATCCACGTAGTTGATGACCGTGAGTCCCTGCATATCCCCATCCCGCAGAGAGCTGGAATACTCTGTGAAGATCTGGTCCAGCGAGCGCTCGTCCCGGTTCCTGAGGCCGAAGTTGATCAGGCCGTCGTAGCCGTAGTCGAAGTAGTCCACGGTCCGGTCCCCGAAATCGTAGTCCCGGCCGTTGGCGATGTCGTACAGGTAGACCTCGCCGAACATGTAGAACGGGAGATCCTCCAGGGCACGGTCCGGATTCGCCCTCCTCCAGTCGGCGAACGCCTGTTCGGCTTCCTGCTTCAGCTCGGCGGCCACCGACTCGTCGAAGTTTCGGGCCGTGTCCACGCGGTAGCTGTCGAACCCGAATTCCCGGACCCAATCCGTAAGCCACTTGATGATGTAGAAGCGCGGCGCGCGCGGGTGGCCGGTCCGCGTGAAGAACGCGTCGAGCTCCGCCAGCTCCTGGTCCAGGCGTCCTTCCCTCTCCCACTTCTCCAGCAGATGCGCCGGAAGCTCCACCGGATCGTCACTCTCGGTCAGGACGTCGGGAAGGTTGTCCACCAGGGTACAGGGCACGGTCGTGGGATAGGTGTCGTAGTCGCACTTGGGGCCGGTGCGGACCCAATCCGCCGGCCATTGCGGATCGAGCGGCGTCACGGGCCCGGTATGATTGATGATCGCGTCCATGACGACGCGGATACCGCGTGCGTGGGCCGCCTCGACCAGCGCGCGGAGCTCTTCCTCGGTACCCAACGCCGGTTCCACGGCCGTCCAATCGCGGGTCCAGTAGCCATGGAACGCCCAGGTCTTCCCGGTTCCTTCGTCCACGCTCCCATGGTTGTTCTCCAGGAACGGGGTCATCCAGATGGCGTCCACCCCGAGCGAGTCGAAGTACCCCTCCTCCAGCTTGCTCAGCACGCCGGCGAGATCCCCGCCCATGTAGCTCCGCAGCACGGCGCCGTCCTGGGCACGGTCAAGCGCGAGATCGTTCGAGGGGTCTCCGTTCTGGAACCGGTCCGTGAGCAGGAAGTAGATCGTGGCGCTGTTCCAGAACACCGCCGGATCCGCGGTTCTGACCGCTTCGATGTCCGGAGCGGGTGCGTCGGCTCGGCACGTGGAAAAGAAGAGGGCGCCGAGGCTCACGGGCACCAGGGCACGGATGAAGATCTTCATGTTCGACCACCCTTCTGCATCAGCCCGAGACCGCCGCCGCAACGTCGTCCTGGTCCTCCACGCGAAGCGTCAGTGCCGCGGCGAGCACGAGGGAGGCGCCACCGATGAGGAGGGCATAGATGGCCTGACCGTCGAAGAACTGCCCGACGACGAAGCCCAGGATGGCCGCCGCGACGATCTGGGGGATCACGATGAAGAAATTGAACACGCCCATGTAGTACCCCATCTTCGAGGGCGGCAGGGACCCGGTGAGGATCGCGTACGGCATGGAGAGAATGCTCGCCCAGGCGATTCCGACCCCCACCATGGAGCCC
>JBDGXC010000057.1:0-13476 GCA_039584815.1 Gemmatimonadota bacterium | reverse complement strand
CCGCTGCTTGCGTTCGGCGGCAGCCATGCCGCGATAGGTCAGCGGCAGCTCGACGTTCTCGTACACGGTGAGATCGCCGATGAGGTTGAAGGCCTGGAAGATGAAGCCGATGTGGCGATTGCGGACGCGGGCCCGTTCCGAGGCCGTCAGCCTGGCCACCGGCTCGCCATCCAGCCAGTGGCCGCCGTCGGTGGGCGTGTCCAGCAGGCCGATCAGTGACAGGAGCGTCGACTTCCCGCACCCCGAGGGTCCCATCACCTCGGCGAACTCGCCGTCATGGATGTCCAGGTGAATGTCCGACAGGGCGTGCGTCTCCATCTCCTCCGTGAAGAAGACCTTCTGTACACCTTCCATCCGGATCAGCGGTGTGTCCGCCATCGTCAGCCCCCGCGTTCGTCGTCCTCGCCTCGGCGCCGCGTCGTCCGCTCGGACCGCCGCCTCGCCACCCTCGAAACCGGCCCCATCCCGCGGACCTTTCCTGTTTTGGACACCCTTCGACCCGCGATGGTTGAGCATCACGGGTGAGCGCGTCATACCGTCCTACGGAGTCGGGGCTCCGTGAGTTTCGCCGGCCCCTGACGCGGGACTGTACGATGGCGGCTCTCCCGACCTACATTCGGACCGGGCTGCTCGTTCACCGACCGAGGAGAAGCGATGCGAGCAAGAATCCTGGCGTTCCTGGCCAGTCTGGCGGTGCTGACGCCCGGTGTGTCCGTAGCCCAGGAGGAGGCTGACGAACTCCGGGTGCTCGAGCTCGGGGAGATGGCACCGGACTTCGAGCTGCTGGGCGCCACCCGGTTCGGCGTGCTGCGGGATCCCGTCCGTCTGAGTGATTTCCGCGGGAAGACGGTCGTGCTGGCGTTCTTCTTCCGCGCACGGACCCCTGGGTGAACGATTCAGATGGAAGCGTACCGTGATCAGTACGCACGTCTGTTTCGGGGTGGCCGCGACATCGTACTCCTGGCCGTGAGCACGGACCCCATCGAGGATCTGCGAAACTGGGCCGTAGACGCTGAGTTTCCGTTCCTGTTTGCCAGCGATCCTGGATCCGGGGCGGGACGCGCCTACGGGGCGTATCGCGATCTGGGCGAGGGCCGGTTCATCAACAACCGGACGCTCTTCATCGTCGATGCGGACGGGAGGATCGCCTGGCGCGCCGTCCCGTTCCGGGAGGTCGATCCGACGGCCTACGAAGAGCTGGGGGCGGCCATCGACCGGATCGCCCGGCCGACTGATTCGGACGGCTAGTCGGTGGCCTGCGATTCGGCGAGCACTCCACGGACCGCCGCCTCGACGTCCTGATCCCGCCCGATACCGGTGTAGGCCACCCGCCCCCCGGCGTCGAGGATCACGATGTACGAGGTCGCCGGCGTCCGGAACGCGCGCACCGCCTCGCCGAGGCCGTCCCACAGGGTGGGGTAGGGCACCGGGCGCTTCTCGAGGTGGCTTCGAACCCGTTTCTCTGTCTGGCCCACTGCAACAGCGACAGCGAAGAACTGGACCCGGTCTCCGTACCGGCGATGGGCCTCCAGCATCCGCGGGTGCAGAGCCTTGCAGTTCTCGCACCAGGTGGCCCAGAACTCCAGCAGGACAGGCCTCTGTCCAAAGTGATCTCCAAGGTCCACTTCTTCGCCGTCCACCTGCCGGAGCGTCACGGCCTCGGGACGGCTACCGTGCGCGATGCCGAGCTGTGGCTCCTGGGCCGCCAATCGAGCCACGCCGGCCGCCAGTGCCCAGGCTGCGACCACGACCGTGAGAATCGAACGTTGACTGAACATGGAAATATCCCTCACCAGACGAGCCACGCCTGGTACACGTAGTAGACCGACATGCCGAAGAGCAGAATACCGGCTGCCCGCTTGATCCATAGGGTCCACGTTCCGGCTCTCGGCAGACGACTGGCGGTTCCGGCGAACACGCCCACGACGAAGAGAAGGGCCGTCATGCCGAGAGAGAACACGAAGAGATAGGCGAACCCCAGCCCGGGACTGCCCGTCGTGGACACCCAAGTGAGCACGGCGGCGAACGCGGGGGCGCCGCACGGCGCCGCAACGAGACCGGAGGTCGCCCCGAGCAGGATTACGGCCGGATAGGAACCGCCTCCGAGGGTACCCGCCCACCGAACGAGCCGGCGGGGCGCTGGCACGGTGATCACGTCCAGCATCGCGAGGCCGAACGCCGCCAGGAAGGCCGCGATCGTCAGGCGGGCCCACACGCTCGAGGCGATCGTGCCGAACAGCTGCCCCGACAGTCCCGCCAGCAATCCGGCGACAGCGTACAGCAGGGCGAGGCCCGTGATGTACGCCAGGGTGAGGCCAACCACACGCGAGCGCCGCGCCTCCTCGCCCGCGGTTCCCGAGATCACGCCCACCGTGATCGGGATCATCGGGTAGATGCACGGAGTGAGACTCGTGAGCACTCCGGCTCCGAACAGGAGGGCCAGGGCGATCACCGGCTGCGTCGCCAGCGTCTCCCCGAGTCCGACCTGCAAAGCGAGCCACGGAACGGCCACTCCCACGGTGCATCCCCGGTCTACGGTTTATCTTGGTGACCCCAGGGCCACTTGCCGGGCCTCTGGCTCGAGCCCGGCATCCGGGTAACGACGCCCGTCGCCCGCCGGTTCCTCGCCCGGCCGCCTCAGTCCCCGGCCGATCCCGTCCCGGCTGCCCGCCCCGCGGCGGTATCTTCCTCCACCGGTTGGACCAGGATGTCGCGCGCGATGTCCGGGTCCAGCGCGAGTTCCGTCTCGCCGATGCGGATCACGCACGCCGGTTGCCGCTGAACCAGGGTGATCTCGGCGTCGGGCCCGAGCCCGAACACGGTCAGCGCGCGATGACGTTCGGTGACCGAGGACCCGAGACACACGACCGTTGCCCTCTGACCGGGGTCCAGCTCCGCTGCCGTTTGCACTCCGGGAGGAAGTCCCCCGAACACAGGGAGGCTGCGACGGAACAAGCGCTGCAGGAACGACACGGTCGGCGGCGTCTCCGGAAACTCGTACTCGCAGGCCGGACACCGGACCAGGTGGCACAGCGCGCCCAACGGACAACCGTGCGCGCACAGGGTGTCCGTACGCTCGAACTCGAACCCGCACATCGGGCACGTCAGATAGTCGACAGCCATCGTCCCACGTGATTCAGGAGGCCGCCCACACCGAGCGCGAACGGAAAGATGAACGCGACCATGGCGAAAGCCACACGTTTGCCGTGCTCCCTGGCGATGATGAGCAGGGTGGCGAAGCAAGGCATGAAAAGGGTGATCGTCACCATCGCGACGAGAATCTGGTGAGGCGTAAGCAACGGTTCGGGACCGGTGACCGCGTCGAGAACGTACACAGCCCCGAAATCGCGCCGCATGAATCCCACCAGGAACGCGTTCGACATCTCCGCCGGCAGACCCAACCACCCCGCGACCAGAGGCTCGGCGAGCACCGAGATCCGCGTCAGCAGGTTCAGTCGGTCCATCAGGAACAGGACAGCCGTCCCGACTACGAATACGGGTATGACCTCGCGAAGATACCAGTCCAGTCGGGTGGCCGTCTTCATCATGACATTCCCAATCTGGGGCCTTCGCATGGGCGGGATCTCGAGAATGAAGTCGCTCGTCTCGCCCGGAAACAGGCGAGCGGTCAGCCAGCCGACCGCGAGCAACACGCCTCCCATAAGAGCGAGCCATACGAGAGCACCGGTCGGCGACAGCGCCGCCATCAGCGCCAGCAGGACCCCCAGCTGCGCCGAGCAGGGCACGGCCAGCGCCAGAAGCACGGTCGTGACCAGGCGCTCCTTGCGCGTTTGTAGGATGCGCGTCGTCATCGTGGCCATCGTGACGCAGCCCAGGCCCAGGATCATCGGCAGGACGGCCTTGCCGTTCAGGCCCATGATCCGAAAGGCGCGGTTGAGCATGATCGACATGCGAGCGAAGTACCCTGAGTCCTCCAGGATGCTGAACACGAAGAAGAACACGGTCACGATGGGAAGCACGATGGCGAATGCGTAGCTGAGCGCCATCGTGATGGCTCCGTACGGGCCGACCAGGAAGTCGTGGAAGAACCGCCGGACCTGCTGCCCGACCGTCAGATCCCCGTCCGCGGCGAGGACGTAGGCAGGGCGCAGCGCCGGACGATCATAGTCGCGCACGGTCATCTCGTGCACGGGAGAGACGGGAATGGACAGGGCGTACGGGACGGTCTCGACCACGTGCTCGTGCGGAAACGGCAGCACGGCGTCGGTGGTCCGGATTGCGACGGGACTCACCCGCTGCTCGAACACCGCGATCTCGAGAGCGTCCACCAGCGTGCCGGCGCCGAACAGCCCGACGAACCAGAATACCGTCAGGAGAATCGCCGCCAGAAAGAAGATCCCCTTCACCGGGTGCATGGCCCAGAAGCCGAGACGGATGCCGAACGGAGCTCCCTTGGGCTGGTCGATGGCGTACGTCTCGGCGATGATCTGGTTGACGCGCGACAGCCGGTCCTGGGCGCCGCCGAGTCCGGGCTGGGGACCGGCGATCGTGTCCACCCGCGTCGCCGGGCCATCGAGGGTGATCTGGTGCCTCGGGATCCGGGCCTCGTCCAGCGCAGCGATGAGTCTGTCCGTTCCCTGATTGCGGGGTGCCACCGTCGCCACCACCGGAACGCCCAGGATCTCGCTCAGGAGGTCCGCGTCGATGCTCCCGCCGCGCGCCTCGAGCTCGTCGTACATGTTGAGCACGAGCACCATGGGACGCTGCAGCTCCACGAGCTGCAGGGTGAGCAGCAGAGCACGGCGCAGGTTCTTGGCGTCGGCCACCTGCACGATCGTCGCCGCCGGATTCTCGGCGAGCAGGCCGCGAGTGACCTTCGCCTCGTCGCTCCGCGGCGACAGGTCATTCAGTCCCGGGGTATCGATCACCTCCTGTTCGCGTCCGTTGAACGAGGCTCGGGCGCGGACCAGCTCCACCGTCGTGCCGGGGTAGTTCGACACGGTGACGTAGCGCCGGGTGAGATTCCGGAAGAGCAGGCTCTTGCCGACGTTCGGATTGCCCACCAGGACGGTGGAGCACTCCGTCGCCGGGTCGTGGATGATCGTCTGCACGGCTCCCGAGGTCGTTCAGTTTAGAATGAAACTCAATCTCGTTTACCCCCCGATGGAAAGCAACTTCGGCGACCGATACCGGACGGCCAGGGTGACGGCACGGGCAGTCATCAACGAGACGATACCCCACCATACTCCGGTCAGTCCCCAGCCGAGGGGCAGAACGAGCAACAGAACGGCAGCTGCGCACAGAGCCGCGAACGCCATCTGAACGGCCAGGAAGCGAAAGTCCTCGGCTCCCATGAACACGCCGTCCCACACGAACACGAGAGCGTTGAGTGGCTGCATGCACGCGACGAAGGGATAGATGGAGCGGACCGCGTCCAGCACCGCCGGATCGCTGGTGAATAGGCGGGGAAGAACCGGCTCCATGGCCAGGAACGTCACCGCCAGGCCGAATCCGGAGGCCAGTCCCCACGCCAGCAGTCGGCGGGCGGCGCGACGAGCCCCGATGCCGTCTCCGCCACCCCGGTACCCGGCGATCATGGCCTGCGCGGCGATGGCCAGGGAATCGACCACCATTGCCAGGAAGAGCCAGATCTGCGTTCCCACCTGGTGGGCCGCCACCTGTACCGTCCCCACGCGCGCGGCCACCGCCGTTGCCAGGGTCATCGTGCCGATGAGAGCGACCGTCCGCAGCGCCAGCTCCCCGCCGACTCTCAGAAACGGACCCAACTCTCGCACGCGCGGGAGGCGCGGCTCGATCCCGAGACGGGCGCCTCGTCTCGAGAGCAGCAGGAGCAGGAACCACAGGGCGCCTCCCCACTGGGCCACCAGGGTGGCCAGGGCCGCTCCCCGCAGCCCCCAGCCGAAGCCGAAGATGAAGATGGGATCGAGAACGAGGTTCGTGATATTGAGCCCCAGTGTTACCAGCAGCGGCGTGCGTGTGTCGTGGTAGCCCCGGAAGGCCCCGTGACCGGCGGTGACCAGGAGCACCGCCGGCCCGGCCAGCGCGCGGATGCGAAGGTAGGACAGAGCCGGATCCCGAAGATCCGGGCCGGCTCCCATGAGCGCGACGATCGGGCCCGCGAAGATCTGCAACAGAGCCGTGACGGCCACTCCGACGAGGACGGCGAGAAGCAGGGCCTGCATCACCAGCTCCCCCGCGCGACGCCGATCCCCCCGCCCGACCGCGCGAGCCACCATCGGCGTGGTGCCGTAGGCGAGGAAGTTGAATACGACGAACGCCAGAGCGAAGATCGCCGTGTTGACTCCAAGTGCCGCGAGGGGGACGACTCCCAGCCGGCCCACGAACACCGTGTCGACCATCGAAAGGAGCGGGTCGGCGGCGAGGGCACCGAGGGCGGGCAGGGCGAGTCCGAGGATCTGCCGATTCAGGTCCCGATGGGGTTCGGTCGTTGGCCGCATGATCCGTCAAGATGTGTGCACGACCCCCCGAAGCCACAAGACGGGTGGCGTGCTCTCAACCCTCCCGGCGGTCCGGGTGTCCATCCATGGGGACGCCCGCGTGGGGCATCCCCGGGAACGGGAAAGCGGAGGCCCGGATGAGCAATCCGAGATGCAGGGAGTGGGTGACACGCACGCTGGTGATGGCGACCGGAGCCGTGCTCGGGCTCACCATGTTGACGGGAACCGCCCTGTCGCAGGATCGAGTGGTACCGGACGACGAGTGGTGCCACGGCGACGCACGCCAGCACGGAGAGTCCGTGTGCGAAGTGAGAGAGTGGACGTTTTCTGCGCCGGATGACGTGTCCGTCGATGCGACGCCCAACGGAGGCGTCAGTGTGGAGGCCTGGGACCGCAGCGAGCTACGCGTGAGAGCGAAGGTCCACGCCTGGGCGGAAGCGACGACGCGGGCGCGGCAGATCGCCGACGCGATCCAGATCAAGGCCGGCGCGGATATCGAGGCCGACGGTCCGAAGACCGAAGACGAGGAAGGCTGGTCGGTGAGCTACCGGGTCATGGTTCCGCGAGACACCGACCTGGATCTGGCCAGCACGAACGGGGGGATCATGATCGCCGGCGTCCACGGCACGCTGCGCTTCCACACCACGAACGGTGGAGTGCACCTCGAGCGTGTGGCGGGCGACGTCGAGGGCCGGACGACGAACGGTGGCCTGCACGTCGTGCTCGCCGGTGACCGGTGGGATGGCAAGGGCCTGAACGTTCGGACGACGAACGGTGGCGTCAAAGTGTCCGTGCCGGCAGGCTATTCGGCCCACCTCGAGGCCGCCACGACGAACGGGGGCCTGAAGGTCGATTTCCCCGTCACGGTGCAGGGCCGGATCGATCGGAGCGTGTCCACCGACCTGGGCGAAGGTGGCTCCACGATCAAGGTCAGGACGACGAACGGCGGCGTGACGATCGCCCGCAGCTGAACTCCAGGAGGCGGGGGGGGATCCGGCCACCGGCGCCCCCCGTTCCCCGCCCGCGTGGCGAAATGCCCGCGGCGCGTCCAGAAAGCGGCAGCACATTCCAGGGTTGTCGGGCATCGCGCGACATTCCTGGATCTCCTTGCCGCCTCCCCGTGCGTTCACTCCCACCTCGCCACCCGGATCACGGCCATTCAATTCATTGGGGTTCATGGACATATGCGCTGCGATCCCGGCTCACGTCATGGTGCGCCGATCCTCCCGGCCCCGGATCCCGGCAGGCCGCCGCCCGTGGTTCGAGCCTTGCACTTCATGGGAGTCGAGGCCGGGAGGGTCGCAGGCCGGAAAGCACGCGGGAGCACTATGACAGGTGAAAGCCGGCCAGTGCACCGGAAGCGCCCTCCCGGTATCCTCAGTCGGAGCCTTCCGCCGGCCGACGCGTGTAGATCGTCACGAATCGCATGCGGGCCACCAGCTGGCAATCCTCGCAGTCATCGGCGAGCTCTTCCGGCACGACGGGATCGGCGCACACCTCGTAGCCCAATCGGGAGTACAGCTCCATTGCCTCCTCCGCCCGCACGCGGTCGGCGATGAAGCGCCGCACCCAGCCCGCGGCACTACGATCCGGGTCGGCCTCCAGCTGAGCCTCCGACAGCATGCGCCTGGCTTCGGCCTCCACGAGAAGGCCCAGCCGCCGCGCGTCCGGCCGTACGGGAGCTCCTCTCGACCCCGGACCGGGATCGTCGTCGGAGGAAGGGGATTCCGGCGGTGCCTCAGGCAAGGGTGGTCTCCGGTGAGCGGCCGGGGCTTACCTCCGCGAGCTTCGCGAGGCGGCGCCTTCCGAGAACCGCTGCTCCCAGCGCCGTCGTGAACTGCACGAGATCCCCTTCGGGGACGTTCACCTCTGCCTTCAGCTGCTCCCGGACCACGCCGATCATCCGCTCGAAGCGCAGAATGCCACCGACGAGCGTGAACTCCGGCTCCATTCGCACCCGCTTCATGAGCTGCACCGACCGGCCCACCAGGGAGTTGACCGCTCCATGCATGATGTCGGCGGGGGGTGTTCCCTGCGACAGGTGATTGATGACCTCCGACTCCGCGAACACGGCACACACTCCGGAGATGGCCACCGCCTCCTTGGACGTGGCCACGAGAGGTCCGATCTCCTCCGTTCCGTAGCCCATGTAGCGCGCCGTCTTCTCGAGGAACGCGCCGGTGCCGGCGGCGCACTTATCGTTGAGTCGGAACGACTTGACCCGGGCTCGATCGTCGAGGCGGCTCGCCTTCATCGTCTGGCCGCCGATGTCCAGCACGGTGTGCGTAGCCGGAAACAGATAAACCGCTCCCCGGGCGGCCGCCGTGAGATCGGTCACCTGCACATCGCTCACGCCGACCTGGTGACGCCCGAAGCCGGTGGCGACCACGTAACCGACCTCTTCCCTCGACATTCCCGCCCCGGTCACGGCCGCCAGGTACGTCCGCTCGGCGACCTCCGCCAGCTTGAAGCCGGTGGGCTCCATGGCACGGCCCACGATCCGATCATCCCCCAGCACGACCGCCTTGGTATACGTCGAGCCCACGTCGATGCCCGCCGTGACCTTCATTGTCGGGCCCCTTCTCTCCCCGCGGGCACGCGGCTCGCGAGGATGTGGTCGAGCCCGAACAGAGCGGCCCCCAAAGCTCCCATGTAGTGCGAGTCGTCGCTCACGTTGACGCGCAGTCCCAGCTGCTCGTTCAGGGTCTCGATCATGGCCAGATTGAGCGCGACCCCGCCGGTGAACGTGACCTCCTCCTCGATTCCCACCCGCCGAAGCAGGCCGGCGGAGCGCCGGGCGATGGACTTGTGAACGCCCAGCAGGATATCCTCGATCTTCTTGCCCTTGCCGAGCCACGAGAGGACCTCGGATTCCGCGAACACCGTGCAGGTGGTGCTGATCTTGACCGGGCGCTCTCCGCGCAGGGCCGTGGGGCCCAAATCCTCCAGCGGAATGTCGAGAGCGCTCGAGGCGGCTCCGAGGAACCGTCCGGTCCCGGCCGCGCACTTGTCGTTCATGCAGAAATCGAGGATCTCCCCGTCGTCGGACACGCTGATCGCCTTCGTGTCCTGGCCCCCCATGTCCACCACGGTGCGAGTGCCGGGAAACATCTGCACCGCTCCCCGGCCGTGGCAGCTGATCTCCGTCACCTGCGTGTTACCGAACGTGACCTTGTAGCGTCCGTAGCCCGTTCCGATGACGTACTCCACCTGTTCCTCGCGGATGTCCCCTTCGCGGAGGGCGCTCGCGAACGCCGATTCCGCGGCCCGTATCACGTTGGCACCCGTGTCGGTCAGGGCCCGGGCCACGATGTCCCTGTCTTCGTTGATGACGACCGCCTTGGTCTGCGTGGATCCCACGTCCACGCCGGCCGCATACGCCATGACGAACCCCCGCTCGGTTGACTCCGTCCTATCCGATCGCCGCCCGCTGCCTGCGAGAGGCGAGCCCTTCGAAGAAGGCGTCGACACGGTTCTTGAGCTGCGCTTCCGAGACGACGCGCCGGTCCATCATGTCGGACTCGATGAACAGCGTCGCCACGTCCCGGACCTCCATCAGGTCGCGGCGGTTGTCGGCCAGACCCGTGGACACGGTGCGGCAGCTCTTGATGGGGTGGTAGACGACACCGTCCGCCGCGTAGTCATCGATCATGTCGGAGAGGATCCCGGTCTGGAAGAACATGCTGTCCATGGCGTCCCGGACGCTGATCAGCAGACCCTCCGCAAGGCTGTCCAGGGGCGCCTCGAGGTCGTACTGGAACCCGACGTTGGAGCCCCCCGACGCGAACCATAGATACGTCGAGTTCACGAAGGTGCCGCCCGGTTCCGTGAACAGCTCGTTGAATCGGCGAAACAGGGGATAGCACGGAACGCCGACGAAGATGAGCCGATACAGCTCCTCGGTGAGCGTGCCCACCCCGGCGCCGACCTTGTACTCCATCTCCTCGGCCAGCTCGTCGAAGTAGGTCGCGCCCCGCTCGGTTCCACGCAGGGCGTTCGCCACGCCAAGGTAGATCGTCCCGTCGGTGAGGGCGTTGAACGCAGCGGGTCGACTGCGGTTCAGCTCGAGCACGCGCTTCCAGCACCGGTTCATCGTGTTCGCGTGACGCATGTTCTCGCGCAGCCGGTCGATGTCGAACGGGATCCCGCTGACGCTCTCGCACAGCTCGATGAGCTCGCGCAGCTGAGCCGCGACGTATCCCCGGTCGTTCTCGAACGCCGGGTCGCCCGGCCAGGTCTGGCCGCCGTCCAGCCGCGTTCCGGGAATGTCCAGCGTGAACGTGGGAGTTCCGTACATGCGCTCCCAGATCTCGGCCCATTTGATGTAGGTGTTGCACGCGTTCGTGTTGACCGCGAGGGCGGGCGGCGGGATTCGTCCCATCGGGTGCTCTCCACGCCGGAGCTGCACCGCCACGTCAGCCTTGACGTAGCCGCAGATGTCGGGGGAGTACCCGTAGTCCTCCGCCTCGTCCAGGTATTCGTGCGCGACCCGGCGCACCGCTGTCTGGAGCGAGTTGATCTCCGGGAAGACGATGGGGAAGTCGAAAACGCGGAGGAGCTCCGCGAGGCTTCCCATGACGAACACGTAGGCTCCTCCCCGTCCCTGTGCCGCCGCGGTCCCGAGATCCTCGAACCAGCCCCGGAACAGGTCCGCGCCGTCCCGGTTGCCGCGGCCGACGATCGTGTCCGTGCTGCCGGATGTGTTCATCTGTGTCACCGTCGTATCAGTCGAACAGGATGTTCTCGAGGAACGTCTCGAGCTGGATCTCGAGGCCGTCGAAGCTCGTCATGTTTTCCTCGAACTCGCTCACGAAATAGGGGATGTCCTCCCGGTCCAGCGCCTGGACGTACGCGACCTGCTCCTCGAGTCCCGGCTCACACATCTTGGCTGCGGTGACGATCGCGGCCTGCGCGTCGGCGGCCCGGATACGCTGGAGCAGCATCTTTTCCTTCGGTTTGCGGAGGTCGTGCTGTACCGGGCTGTAGGAGGAAGATTCGAGGTATGCCGTCGCCAGGTTGAGAAGCGGGTCGCCTTCCAGCCGTACATCCTCGAGAATCCACCGCAGCCCTATGAGCAGGTCGTCGTCCACCACGTAGCACGACCGCCCGATGGACCGAATAAGGTCGAGGGGAGGCTGCTCGCAGAATCCTCCCTCGTACACGACGCGGATCTTGTCCTGCTTGCGCGCCGGACGAGCGCCGATCGATGACAACACGGTCCGGAGAAGGTCGTTGTGCTCCTCGCGCGGCATCATCCCTCCGACAGCCACCAGCACGTATGCCTCGTCCGCGGAGATGACCCAGGGCGTTTCCCGCTTGACCGCGTAAAGCTCCCGCAGGAGCCTCCGGTTCTCGTTGAATACGGCGAGCGAGGTTCGGAGGTCGTCGTCGGACACGCCGCGTCCCGCCACGTCCTCGACCGCTACCTTGAGGCGATCGTACTCACCTCGCAGGTAGCTCGCGGCATGGCCTGAATTGGCGTTCTGGGGCAGGTAGAGAATCTGGCACGGGTACTCGAAGTTGCGGCCGAACACGCCGGCCAGGTTGCGGGCGGCGTCGCAGATCGGGTGGGTGACGAACATCTCGAGCTCGACCCGTCCGCTCAGCGCGATCTCGAGCGAAGTCTTGAGGATCGAACACAGATACGATCCGAACCGGGAATCCGCTTGGACGGCGTCGATGGGGGCGCCCCGGACCTTGAACGGCAGCATCCCCGCCGCGTGGGCGATCTCCTCCGGGAAGTAGACCTGGAAGTGTCCCAGCACCTTGCCCCCGGCTTCCCGCCACCGCTTCACGGTCGGGTACTCGTCGTCCTCCAGGAGCTCGCGACACTCGTACAGCACCTCGTCCAGCGACCGATCGCGCCACTCCGGGAACACCTCGACATGCGCGGCGGGTCGCTCGCTCATCGGTGACTCCACTCCGGTCGTCGCTTCTGGAGAAAGGCCTGCAGGCCTTCCACCGCGTCCTCCGTCTCCATGAGCTCGTCCACGTACTGAGCGCCGGCCCTGGCCAGGGCTTGCCGTACGGCCGCCGGGTCGCCGAGAAGCATCTGCTTGCCGACGCGCAGCGCCGCGGCGCTGTGGCTCGACATGCGGCGCGCCAGGTCCGTCGTCGCGTCGTCCAGCTCACCGTCCGGGACCACCCGGTGAACCAGGCCAGCGCGCTCGGCCTCCCGTGCATCCAGGGACTCGCCGCCCAGCACGATCTCGGCCGCGAGACCGGGCGAGATCAGCCGGGGAAGGAGAGCGCACGCCGCAGGCGGCAGGACGCCTAGCATGATCTCCGGCTGTCCGAAGCTGGCGCTCTCGGCGGCCACGATGAGGTCCGCTCCCATGGCCAGCTCGAACCCGCCTCCCAGGCAACGTCCCTGCACGGCCGCGACGACCGGGAGAGGGAAGGTCACGATATCGCCCACCGTCTCCATGAACTCCGGGATCAGCTCGCGGTACATGGGCGGAAGGTGTTCGCCGACATCGGCGCCGGCCGAGAAGTGCTTGCCCCGCGATGCGAGGAGGAGTACGCGCAGGTCGGGAATCGCGGCCATGCGGTCCAGCTCAACTCGCACGCTCGCGAGGACGTCACGGGTGAGGATGTTCAGGGGAGGATGGTCCAGAACGATTCTCCCCAGTCCTTCCTCTACAGACGCGTGTACACTCATCGTTTCTCCCGGGGAGCGGTCATATGTACTGGCCGCCATCGACCTTGATCACCTCGCCCGTGATGTGCCGGGCCCGTTCCGAGCACAGGAAGGCGACGAGGTCAGCGCAGTCCTCGGGCTCGGCGATTTGCCCGAGGACCGTCTCATCGACGGCGCGGTCCACGACCTCCGTCGGGAGCTCGTGCGTCATGTCGGTCCGCACCATGCCGGGCGCGACGACGTTGACGGTCACCCCGTATCTCCCGAGCTCTCGAGCGAGCGCCTTGCTCAGCGCGATCTCCCCTCCCTTGGAGGCGCTGTAGTTGGTCTGTCCGAACTTGCCACGCAGCCCGTTCACCGAAGCGATCGTGACGACCCTGCCGCTCTCCTGCTGCC
>JBDGXC010000056.1:0-14803 GCA_039584815.1 Gemmatimonadota bacterium | reverse complement strand
TTTCGCCCATTGCGCAATATTCCCCACTGCTGCCTCCCGTAGGAGTCTGGGCCGTGTCTCAGTCCCAGTGTGGCTGGCCACGCTCTCACGCCAGCTACCCGTCATCGCCTTGGTGGGCCGTTACCCCACCAACAAGCTGATAGGCCGCGAGCTCATCCGATGGTGCTAGCTTCGTCGAGAGGCCAGCTTTCACATCCGGCTTCCAAGCCAGTGCTGTATGCGGTATTAGCTCAGGTTTCCCTGGGTTATCCCCCGCCACCGGGTAGATCGCTCACGTGTTACTCACCCGTTCGCCGCTTTACTCATCCCCCGAAGGGGACTTTCTCGCTCGACTTGCATGTGTTAGGCACGCCGCCAGCGTTCGTCCTGAGCCAGGATCAAACTCTCCATAGATTTGCAAGAGCTCGGGTGCTCCCACCGGCCAGGCCGGCCGAAACACCGCTGGACTCTGGAACGCCGGTCTCGACCTCTCGGCCGATTTCTGCGTTCGGAAATTCACTTTGATTCCTCATGGAAACGCGGGAAGTGAAACCCGCGCCTCGAGGCCCACACGCCACTCACACCATCTTTTCAAAAAGCAACCGCCCGGACGAGGCGACAGCGCACTCGTCTCGCGCGGAAGACGCAATCTACGCGACCCCCGTGAGGGTGTCAACCCTGCGTCGGCCCGGTCCGAACCACGCCCGAGCCGCCGCCGAACGTACCGGCGACGCGGACTACCCGCGACCCCACGACGGCAGCTTCGAATCCCGTCGGCCGAGTGCCTGAAACAGCCAATTGAGGGTGAGCGACGGGATTTGAACCCGCGACCTCCAGGGCCACAACCTGGCGCTCTAACCGACTGAGCTACGCCCACCACGCACCGGCGCCGGATAATGTAGCCGGGACAGACGACGCGGCAAGCGCTGCCCCGGGGTCCCGCTTCCGCTAACTTCGGACACGCAGGAGACGCCTCCGCCCCGCGACTGGCTCAGGCGCCCCAGCAGGAGGAGCCATGTCAAAGCTGGCTATCGGAATCGTCGGGCTGCCCAACGTGGGGAAATCGACCCTGTTCCAGGCTCTCACTTCGGTTGCCGTGCCGGCGGAAAATTACCCGTTCTGTACCATCGATCCGAATGTGGGCGTGGTCGAAGTTCCGGATCCGCGGCTCGAGCGACTGGCGGCCATCGTCCGACCCCCGAAGGCTGTTCCGAACGTCGTGGAATTCGTTGACATCGCGGGACTCGTGGCAGGTGCTTCCCGTGGGGAGGGACTGGGGAACAGGTTCCTCCAGCATATCCGTGAAGTGGACGCTGTGGCCCATGTCATTCGTTGTTTCGACGATCCGTCAGTCGTCGCCACCGGCGATCTGGAGAACCCGACACGGGATCGGGAGATCGTCGAGCTGGAGCTTGAGCTGGCAGACCTGGAGACCGTCGTGCGGGCTCTGGACAAGGCAGAGCGTCGTGAGCGAAGTGGGGATGCGGAGGCAGGCGCGCTCGCCGGATCGCTGCGCCGGCTGCGAGATGCGCTGGACAAGGGAATACCGGCCAGGCGTGTGGATCTTGATCCTCACGAGCAGCAGATGGTCGCCTCCCTGGGCCTGTTGACGCGAAAGCCAGTGCTCTATGTGGCGAACGTCGACGAGCACGAGCTCGAGCTGGGCTCGCCACACACGGCACTGCTCAGGGATTCCCTGGCCCGCTACGACCCCGAGGCCCGGCTCGTCGAGGTGTGTGCCCGGCTCGAGGTGGAGCTTCTCGCCCTCGAGCCCGAAGACAGGATGGAATTCCTCCAGGACCAGGGCCTCACCGAAGTGGGGCTGGCTCGCCTCGTACGGGGCGGATTTCGCCTCCTTGGCTTGCACACGTTCTTCACCATCGGCGAGACCGAGATACGCGCGTGGACTCTACGGGAGGGAGCCCGGGCTCCCGAAGCTGCCGGACGCGTGCATAGTGACTTCGAGCGGGGATTCATCCGAGCGGAGACGATCGCCTTCGACGAATTCGAACGGGTGGGCTCGATGAAGGCGGCGCGCGACAAAGGACTCGTGCGCTCGGAGGGCAAAGAGTACGTCGTGCGAGACGGCGACATCCTGTTGTTTCGCACGTCCGCGTGACCGTACGCTTCGCCAGACCGGCGTTTATTGCGTAGCCCACACCCGGGGTGCGCGTTAAGTTGCGCGAAGAAACCCGGGTTTGGCCTCCAGCGTATGACGGTTGCAGCGCGGGGAGATCTTCGGCGGGAGGGAGACGAGGTGAACGACCTGGTACCGAAGTCCGATGAGGGAGCGTATCGAGAGGGGCTCGGCTATGCTCTCTGGTGCCTGGTGTTCGTCGGCCTCGCGGGTATCCACCGAATCTACCTGGGCAAGTATGGAACGGGAATCCTGTGGCTTCTCACGTTCGGCCTGTTCGGCGTGGGGCAGTTCGTGGATCTGTTCCGTATGAAGTCTCTCGTTCAGGACGCGAACATCCGTGAGGGCTACCTGCCGCACCCGCGCGTGATGGGCCAGCTGATGAACCGAATGACGCCCGCACCGCTCAACGCCCCGAAGCCCCTCCGTCATCGCCTCCTCGACGCCGCCGTGGCTCACGGCGGAGCCATTTCCGTTACCGACGGGGTAGCGGCTACGGGCGCGACGTTCGACGAGGTGGAGGCCGAATTGAAGAGACTGGTCGAGACCGGATACGTGGATGTGGATGTTCCGCCCGGCAAGACCTACATCGTGTACCGGTTCACCGAATTAAGCTGACCGAAGGGTCTCTTCCCTCCGGATTTCTCCGGGCGCTACTCCGAGGATCGAAGCAAATCCACGATGTAGTGGGCAGCGGCGTCCACGTCCGGGTACGATAATCCGATCAGGCCCATGCTGGGCATCTCGCTCTCGTGTCCCACGAAGATGCGGTGCCTGATCTCCGGTATGTCGTCTGCGGACTGCCAGTCCCCGGCCGTGAGATCCGGAACGGTGATCGAGAACTTGACGGCGTCTTCGCCTGCTCCCTTACCGTCCGCCCCGTGACATCTCTGGCATGTAAAGGACCACACGACTCCGCCGCGCTCCCAACGCGCGTTGTCGTCCTCCCAGGTTAGCGTGTCGAAAACGAGGGCGTCATACATCTCCTCGGCACGCGCCACCGAGTCGGCTCTGGCGGCCCGCAGAGCGTCCTCGCGAGGAACCTGTGGCTCCTCCTCGCCACCTCCACACGCGCCGATCAGGATGACGCATGCCAGGCCCGTGATCTTGATCCTCATTCGTCCGACCTCTCGCCTCGCGATCTGGATCCGAATCGCCGCATCCGGCCTGGTCGCCGAAGCGACGCTCCATGCGTGGAGTATACTTTCCCTACCGCCGCGATCGCACCCGCTCGATGAGGGCGCGCGTCTCGGGAGACGGCTCAGCTTCGTACTCCTCGCTCAGCCGGAGCGCGAAGTGCTCGTACGTCGCCAGGGCCCCTGCCCGATCGCCCGTTTCGTCCAGAAGCTCGATCAGTCGGTGAAGCGCCGCCTCGTCGAACGGATCCAGCTCGACCGCCTCCCGGGCCCAGCGGGATGCCTCGCGATGCCCGCCCTGCCCTCCCTCTTTCGCCGCCTCATCGGCGAGCCTCCAGGCGAGGGCTGCGGCGGTTCTTCGATACCGCACTCTTTCGACCGCGAGCCAGTGTTCGAACTCGGGAGCATCGTCGAGGAAGAAACCGGGGAGAAGCTCGCCCGCATACAACCGCATCGCTTCCGCCGCTTCGCCTGAGCGCGCCAGGACCTCGAAGCGCGCTGCGTCGCACAGGATCGCATCCGGATTCAGCCCAATTTCCTCGGTACCCCGTGCCCGGATTACATGGGTGCCGAGCTCCCGACGAAGAACGTACAGAGCCTGGCGAAGCGAGTGACGTCCCCTCTCGGGCTCGACGTCAGGCCAGAATACGCCCAGGATTGTGTCCCGGCGGAGGTATCCAGCTTCAGGTCGCGCCGCGAGAAACGCGAGGAGGGCGACGCGCTTGGGCTGGCGCAGGACCGACGTGAGGCTATCGCCGAGCGCGGCTCGAAGATCGAGTCGTCCCAGCATCTGCAGGTGGAGCTCCGGAACCGGATCTCCAGAGCCCTCACCACGGTGAGCCACGCCAGTACTCGGACTCTCCGTCCGCAGCTCCACGAGCGCCGATCCCGACTCCCCGGAGGCGGCGCAGAACTTTCCGGCCAGAGTCCCGACAGCGGGTCGGTCTCGGGCTTCCTTAGCCAGGCAGGCGGCAACGAGGGACTCCAGCTGGGGCGGGACCCGGACGCCACGCGCCGCAAAGCTGACGGGAGTCTGCACGAGGTGCGCCCGTATGGTGGCCTGAGCAGTGGCACCCTCGTATGGACCGGATCCCGTGAGGATCGTATAGGCCAGGACCCCGAAAGCGTACGTGTCGGACGCGGCTGCCGGCCGCTCCCCACGCAGAAGCTCCGGGCTCGAGTATTCGACATCCGTGATGAGGTGGCCGGCGGTAGTGAGCCTCTCGGCAGGATCGTAACCCTCATCATCCAGGAACGCCGCCAGTCCGAAATCAGCCAGCAACACATGTCCGGCACCCTCTCCGCACAGGATGCTCTCCGGCCGCACGTCCCGATGCACGATGCCATGCGAGTGCACGGCGTCGAGGGCTCGGGCGACCGCCGCCAGAAGCCGGCACGCGTCCGGGACTCCGAGCCGCGTTTCCTCGGCGATGCGCTGCGCGAGGCTCCGTCCCTTCACGTATTGCATGACCAGGTACGGCGAGGCCGAAACCATGTCGCCTACACGGTAGATCGAGACGACGTTGGGGTGCGATACGCGGGCCAGAGAGCGGGCTTCCCGGAGAAACCGGGCCAGGCTTCGGGGGTGTCGGGCCGCCGGGGGGTGCAGTGCCTTGACGGCTACCAGCCGCTGCAGGGCCGGCTCGCGAGCCAGGTAGACCGTTGAGAGGCGTCCTCCGCCGAGTCGACGCAGGATCAGGAATTCGGGCTCGAGCCTCCGGCGGACTTCCCGCTCGCCATCCTCTGCCCGGGCGGCTACCTGCAAGTCTCCGGCGCTCGCGCGATCCGGCTCGACGGTCACGAAGTTGGCGCCCAATGGCACGCCCGGCAGCATGGCAGTCGGCGAAGGGACGCGCAAAGCAAGATCGTACCGGCCAGTCCTCTCATCGAACGCGAGATGCGTTTCGACCTGGACACCCTGGACCTCCGGTCGTGGGTGGATCGTACAACGCGTCCGGGGAGGTCGCCGCCGGTGACCGCCGGACACGGCCTCCGTGTGCGGGAATCTACCGGGCGACGCCGGCCGTGTCATCCGGAGACCGCCTCAGATCGGCGAATCCGCCAGAATCTCCCGAACCTCGTCGAGCGCTCCCTCGTTCCAGTCGGGCGCCCGGGGATCCTCGGCGATCTCCCAGGTCAGCAGAAACGTCAGGCGGGCGATGCGCGCCGCCTTGTCCGCGTCGATCTCGGAGGCTTCGTCCGATGGCATGTGATAGTCGTCGTGGTCCCACGTAGTGAGGAAGATCGCCGGGATGTCCTGCTTCACGAACATGAGGTGGTCGCTCCGGAAGAAGGCCTGCTCCGTCGGATCGGGGTCCGGCGCCACGGTGAGACCCAGGTCGAGATGCTCGGCGGCGATGCGCTCGACCAGGGGTCCGAGGGTCGAGTACTCCTGGCCGATCGCGATGACCGTGTCGGGCGCATTCCGGCCGACCATGTCGAGATTGATGTTCGCCACGATTGCTTCGATGGGGACGGTCGGGTGACTCGCGTAATGACCCGAACCGAGCAACCCCTTCTCTTCCCCGCTCACCGCCAGGAACAAGACGGAACGGGACGGTGGCTGTGGCATCGACTGAAACGCCTCAGCCACTTCGAGCAGAACCGACGTGCCGGACGCATCATCATCAGCTCCGTTGTAGATGGAGTCCCCGGCGGCATCGGGCTCACCGATCCCCACGTGGTCAAAGTGAGCGGACAGGACCACGTACGTGTGCGCGAGCTTCGGATCACGTCCCCTCAACAGGGCGACCACGTTTGGCGGCGTCGAGGCTTCACGGTCCAGGGGAGCAACGATCGACACCTCCACTCCGCCAATGGGCGCGGTGGAGAACTCGACCGTCTCCCCCTCCCACGAAGACACGAGCCGGTCGAGATCCGCGGCTCCCGCCGAGAACATCTCCGCGGCCACGCCGTAGGAGACGCCGACCGCCGGCACGGGCTGGAGCGGGAGCCCGGCTGCGGTCACCTGTCCCGCCACCATGCCGACCACATCGGGCGGCAGGGCGCGGTTGAGTATGATGAGCAGTCCGGCTGCTCCGGCGTCGGCAGCGGCTCGGATCGCTCCCAGCATCTCCATCCCGACGGACGGCGGAGTCGTCACGGCGACGACACGGCCGGCAAGGTCCCCAGGAGGGGAGTCCAGGAACGCTCCGATGGGACCGGCATAGGTCAGCGATCCACGCACAGCCGTTGCGTGAGCCGGTATGATGAAGAAGTCGGACGCGTATTCGAGCTCGACCCTTTCGTCGGTTTCCCCATACGCGACCATGCTTTCCGACGTGAGCAGGCTCTTCTTCTCATACGCCCAGCGCTGGACGTAGTCACCCTCATCTCCGGCCGGTTCCAGTCCCGCGGTACGGAACGCTTCGGCCAGGTACGCGGCCGCCAGCTCGAGCCCGGGACTCGGGGTGTCACGCCCACCCAGCTCATCGCTGGCGAGATACGATATGTGGGCCAGCATATCCGCCGCCGTGATGGTCGCCGCGGCGACCTCAGGGACCACCCGCGCCTCCATCGGCATCAGGTCGACGACAGGCTCGGGTGGTGCCGATGACGAACACGCAGAGCCTACTGCCATCACCGCAACGATCAGCAGATATCGTGAAGTCCATCTGTGCGCCGGAAGCATCGTGTCTCCTCGAAAGAGGTCAGAATCGCGAGGGCGGAAAGTGGCCCTCGGGTGGTGGCGTCGCAATTCCGGCTGTTCCATGCATTCGCCCCGGCGGAGCTCGTGTGGGCGATCCGCCGGTTGACGCGCGAGGACTCCCACGTAGGTTCGGAGCCCTATCGAGCCCAAAGCCCGAGACCTTCACCGGGACAGGAGAAACGGATGACCGGCAGGAAGCTGCCTCCTACCGCGTACGTGATCGAGGAAGGTCAGGAGTACGTCCCTCTCACAGCCGGCCAGAGCCTGACCGAGTTCACGGTCAAGGCCGTGGTCGCCGGGGCGATCCTGGGGGTCATCTTCGGAGCTGCCAATACGTACCTGGGTCTGAAGGCGGGCCTCACGATCAGCACTTCGATCCCCGTCGCGGTTCTGACGGTCGTCGCGTTTCGTCTGTTCCAGGCGTTCGGACTCAGCCACTCGATACTGGAAACGAACACGTCGCAGACGGTGGGATCGGCCAGCTCATCGGTGGCCTCGGGAGTGCTGTTTACGATTCCGGCGCTCTACATCTGGGGGATGAACCCGGCGTGGCTGCAGATCACGCTGCTCGCGATGTGCGGAGGACTCATCGGCGTGCTGTCCATGATCCCGCTGAGGCGGTTTCTCATCAAGCGGGAACACGGAACTCTGCCATACCCGGAGGGCATGGCCTGCGCCGAGGTGCTGGTGGCGGCGGAAGAAGGGGGAGAACAGGCGGCGGGCGTGTTCTGGGGGATCGGCGTTGGAATGGCGTTCAAGTTCCTGACAGATGGACTGAAGCTGGTCCGCGGCGTGTTCGAAGTGGGCCTTCCGGCACGCGCGGCGGCTACGATCAGCGTATCTCCTCCGCTGATCGGCGTCGGCTACATCCTCGGCATCCGGATCGCCACGGTCATGGTGGCCGGAGGAGTGCTGTCCGCCCTGATCATCATTCCCGGCTTGTACCTGTGGGGCTCGGGTCTGTCGGAGCCGTTCTATCCCGAGACGGAAAAACTGATCCGAGACATGAGCACGGACGAAATCTGGAACCGCTACGTCCGTTATATCGGCGCGGGAGCCGTAGCTACGGGAGGCCTCATCACGCTCGTTCGGTCGATTCCCACAATGATCGAGTCTTTCCGTCTCGGGGTGCGCCAGATCTCGCAGCGCCGCCACGGACGCCCGGACGCGGTAGAGCGCACGGATCTCGATCTGTCTCCCCGCACGGTACTGCTGTTTCTTGGCGGCATCCTGGCCGTACTGACTTTCGTTCCTGGCATTCTCGGGTATCTGGACTCGATTCCCGTACGTGCACTGGCGAGCCTGCTCATCGCTGTCTTCGCCTTCTTCTTCGTAACGGTGAGCTCACGGATCGTGGGGCTCGTGGGGGTGACCTCGAATCCGACATCGGGAATGGCGATCGCGACGTTACTCGGCACCAGCCTGATCTTTCTCGCTATGGGGTGGACGGATCTCGCGGGCAAAGCGACCGCCCTGATGGTCGGAACGACCGTGGCGATTGCCGCCTCGATCGCCGGCGACACGTCCCAGGACCTCAAGACCGGCTTCATTCTCGGCGCCACGCCGCGCTACCAGCAGATGGGAGAACTGATCGGAGTACTCACATCCGCCGGCGTGGTCAGCCTTGTGGTGATGCTGCTCCACGTGAGCGTCGAGGGAGGGCTCGGTGGACCGGAGCTACCGGCGCCTCAGGCGACTCTCATGAAGCTCGTCATCGACGGGGTCCTCGAACAGAATCTGCCGTGGCTGCTGATCGCGCTCGGTGTGGTAATCGGGCTGGCGGCCTCCGCTTTCCGCATGCCCGTGCTGGCCTTCGCCGTCGGAGTGTATCTACCTCTGGAGACGATGGCCGCGGTGTTTCTCGGAGGATTGCTGCGCTATGTGCTGACCCGAGGGAAGAGCCCCGCGGAGGCAGAGCGCCGTCGCGAGCAGGGGGTGCTCTTCGGGTCGGGACTGGTCGGTGGAGGCGGACTCACAGGGGTCGTGCTCGCCCTGTGGGTGGCTCTGCGAGGCGGGCAACGCATCGAAGGCTACGCCCCCGAGCTTCCCGTCGTCGCGGAGGAGCTCCTTGCTCTGCTCACTGTCGGCGCGATCCTGACCATCACCGCCTGGTTCGTCCTCCGTGGGCGGCCTGCACGCACGGAGGGCTGACACCCAGGGTGGTCAGGCCCCGTCAGGCGTCCCACCACCCGACGGGACCGCCGGTGCCGGGATCAGAGGTAGGTGATCAGGAGCACCACCAGGAGGATGACGATCAGGATCAGGTAGGTCTTCTTCTTGTTTCCGCCAGCCATCGCGTCCTCCTTGAGAGTGTCGTGAAGCGTGCATCACCGCAGTCTCGGACCCTGACCCCGTCCTCCGGGCGGGCCCGGTTGGCGGTTCGCCGGAACGTCCTGAGATGCGTCGGTTCCCCAAGATGACATCTACCCCGCGCCTCGTCCAGCGTCCGGGTCAGTGTCCGAGGATCCGCACGGACACACGACGACGTCGGGGACGATTGTCGAAGTCGCACAGAACGATCTGCTGCCAGGTGCCCGTGTCCGGACGGCCGTCGAGAAGGGGCACCGTGACCGAAGGACCTACGAGGGCAGACCGGACGTGCGCGAAGCCGTTCCCGTCCCCCCAGCGCAGATTGTGTTCATAGTCCCCGTCGCGCGGCGCGACGCGTTCCAGAGCGCGCTTCAGGTCCGCCACGGCTCCGGACTCGTACTCGATCGTCGTGACGGAGGCCGTAGAGCCCGGGGTGAACACCAGGAGAACGCCGTTCCGCACACCTGAATCACGGACCACGCGCTCCAGGTGCTCTGTCAGGTCGATAACGTCCGTATTGCCCGTCGTGGCGATCTCGAGCGTCGCCGCGTGGTGGCCCACCGGCTCAGAACAACTGGCGGTAGAGCGGTCGGAACCACCAGAAATCATGGAACGTGAACGCGAGGATTATCCACATCACGGTCAACCATACCCAGACGCCGACAACTTCGCCCTTCTTGAGCATACTCTCTCCTGTGCGGGACTGGACACCACCAACAAGATAGTGGTTCGGCCTCACTCATCGTAGAGTGCCCGGTCCAGCGGTCTCGGGCGGGTCCTCCCGGCCGGGCCGCGCAACATGGAGGACTGGAGGCGATCTCGTGACGGAAAACCAGGAGGGCCGCGTCCGCATCGCGGCGGGGGACATCATGACCCTCGAGGTCGACGCCATTGTCAACCGCGGCCAACGAGCCCTGGCGCCGAGGCCCTAGGTCCCGGCCAGCTCCTCGAGCGTGGCCGTCAGGACTCGGAAGAACTCGCCCACGGAGGAGATCTTGACCCGCTCGTCCGGCGAGTGCGGGAAGTCGATCTGCGGTCCGAACGAGATCATGTCCATGCCGGGGTATTTCTCGCTCACGATTCCGCACTCGAGGCCGGCGTGCACCGCTCCGATCTCGGCCTCGCCGGCGATCCGTTCGTGGACTCCTTTGACGACCTGCAACAGAGAGGATTCGAGATCGGGCTGCCAAGCCGGGTATCCTCCCTCCTCCTCCACATCGGCTCCCGCAAGCCACGCCACGGACCGGATGCGCTGGCGCAAGGCCGTGAGGGCCGACATGACCGAGCTGCGACTGCTCATGAGGATGAAGACCTGATCCTCCTCTTCGTGCACGACGGCCAGATTGGTGCTCGTCTCCACGAGCCCTTGGATATCGGAGCTCATGGCCATGACGCCGTGCGGCAGTGCCGTGACGAGGGCCAGGATCTGCCTCGTGGAGGCAACGTCCCAGGCGTCCTGCGGAACGGACGTTCCCCCCACCTCGTAGCTCAGATTCGGGTCGACAGTCGCGATCTCGGAGGCGATCGCGTCGAGTTCACGGAGGATGCACTCCTCCACTCGCCCGGCCGCGCCGTCTCCCGCCGGAGCCACGACGACCGCCACCGCCTCGCGTGGAATAGCGTTATGGGCGTTACCTCCCCCGAAAGAAGCGACGCGCAAGGGCTCCTCCAGGGAAGCGGCGTACAGCGCTCGGGCGAGCAGTCTGATGGCGTTTCCGCGCTGCAAGTGAATGTCCACACCCGAATGACCGCCCTTCAGGCCCGTGAGACGGACCGCCACGGCCGCCCATCCGTCGAGCACCGAGGCACGCCCCACGGAGACGGTGAGGTGCGAGTCGGCGCCACCGGCACACCCGATCGTCAGGACCCTCTCTTCCTCGGAATCGAGATTGATCAGACGCCGGCCCGTCAACATGCCGTCGGCGAGGCCCGAAGCGCCTGTCAGGCCGGTTTCCTCGTCGATCGTGAACAGGAACTCGAGAGGGCCGTGGAGCACGTCGTCGGCTTCCATCAGGGCCAGCATCGCCGCGACGCCGATTCCGTTGTCGGAGCCGAGCGTCGTCCCGTCCGCCATCAGGTAGTCGCCATCCAGGACCGGTCGGATCGCGTCCCGGTCAAAGTCAAAGTCGACGTCGGAGTTCTTCTCGTGCACCATGTCGAGGTGGGCCTGCAGAATCGTCGACTCCCCGCCGGCAACGGATCCCACAGCCGGCTTCCGGACGACGACGTTCCCGGTGTCATCGACGTCGTAGTCGAGACCGTTGCGCTCCGCCACCGAAATGACGAAGTCCCTGGCCTCGTCCTCCTTCTTCGAGCCGCGGGGGATCGTGAGGATCTCATCGAAGTGGCTCCAGAGGGCTCTCGGCTCGAGCTCGGAGACGAATGTCATGGCACCTCCTCCTTGTCCGGATGAAGCCGGTGGAACCCAAGCTCTCCGGCTCGCGCTGGCGGGCCGTGCGTTGTAACGACAACTTCGAGGACGATATCGTGCGGCTTGCTCCGCGTCCACAAGCGCGCTGCGGGCGCTCTCCCATCCGCGGAGGAACCGGATGACCGACCCGAAGGACGTACCCTTCGTCCCCGCCACGACTCACATGGCGGAGCTCACGTTCAAGGCCATTTTCCTGGGCGTCGTCATGGCCATCGTGCTCGGCGCGGCCAACGCGTACGTGGGCATGAAGGCGGGCCTGACGGTAGCAGCGGCGTTTCCCGCGGCCGTCGTGGCCATCGCTGTTCTGCGGCCATTCAATGGAACGATCCTCGAAGAGAATATCGCTCGCACGACGGCCTCCGTCGGTGAGTCGCTGATGGCCGGAGCGATCTTCACGATTCCCGCCTTCGTCATCACGGGGGCGTGGGACACGCTCAGGTACTGGGAGAGCACCGCGATCATGCTGGTGGGGGGCGTGCTCGGAGTTCTGTTCGTGATCGTGCTCCGTCGGACCCTTGTTGTCGAGGCCGATCTCCCGTTCCCCGAGAGTGTGGCAGCCGCCGAGATCGTCAAGGCCGGGCAGGGAGGCCAAAGCGGCGCGAAGTTCGTCTTTGGAGGCCTCGTCCTGGCAGCGATGTGGGAGCTTCTCAAGAACATCAACGGGATCCTACTCATCAAGGAGAAGACGGCGGGCGCCATAGCGTTCGGACGTTCGAGCATCTCGGTACTGCAGGAACGGGTCGAGTACGCCGGGGGTGGACTCTACCTCCAGACTCCCGCCGCCTCGCCGATGCTGATGGGGGTGGGATACATCGTCGGCTTCCGGGTGGCCGCCATCCTGTTCAGTGGGGCCGTCATCGGCTGGCTGTTCCTGGTCCCCCTGGCGGTGTTCCTGAATCCGGACCTCAGCGCGAATCTCGGGCCTGGAGGCGATCTGGTTGTGCTAAGCGAGGACGTGTGGTTCAACCAGATCCGCCCGCTGGCCGTCGGCACCATGATCGTCGCCGCATTCTGGACTCTGTGGGGCTTGCGCGGCCCTCTGGTGTCCGGGATCAGCAAGGCGCTGGCCGATATCCGGCTGGGTGACGGCGCAGGCGAGCGGGCACCGCGCACCGAGATCGACCTTCCGTTCAACCGGGTGTTTCTCGCCATCGGCGGGATGGCCGTGGCGACGTTCTTCCTGTACTACCACTTCACCGGATCCATCGTGGGGGCTCTACTTCTCACGCTCGTCATGGTCGTGCTCGGATTCCTCTTCGCCGCGGTCGCCGGATACCTGGTCGGGCTCATCGGGAACTCGAACAATCCGATCTCCGGCCTCACCCTCACGGCGCTTCTCGTAGCGGCCCTCCTGATGGTGGCGATCGGCCTCACCGACATGAGCGGCGTGGCAGGCGTGCTGGCGGTGGCAGGCGTGGTATGCTGTGCCGCCGGAATCGCCGGCGACATGATGCAGGATCTGAAAGTCGGACACATCCTCGGGGGGACGCCGTGGAGGATGGAGATCGGGGAGATCATCGGAGTCATCGGTGCTGCCGTGGTGCTGGCGATCGCTCTGAACGTGATGCACGTCGCCTACACGATCGGATCGGCTGAGCTCCCCGCGCCGCAGGCGGGCCTGATGGCGCTCATCGCCAACGGCATCGTGGGTGGAGAGATGGCGTGGCCTCTGGTGATCACCGGGATGTTCTTCGCCGTGGGCCTGATCCTGGTCAGCGCACCGGCTCCGATGTTGATCGCCGTCGGGATGTACCTCCCGTTCTACTCGACGGCGGCCATCTTCGTCGGAGGTTTGATCCGCGCGCTGTTCGAATGGCGGCAGAAGCGCGCCCGGCTGACGCCGTCGGAGCGTCAGGGGGCCGAGAACAAAGGAGTGCTCCTGTCCTCGGGCTTCATTGCCGGCGAATCCCTGATGGCCGTGACCCTGGCCTTTCTGTTTATGGGGCAGGATTTCGTTCCGATACTGGCCCGCTGGAAGGAGGCGCTCACTCCGAGCGGAGACGGCAGCCTGCTGCTCGGCCTCGCCGCGTACCCCTTCGTGGTCGCGCTTCTTGTCTGGCTTCCGCTGCGCGGTCTGGGCCGCAACGCCTCGGAACGATGAGGCTCCGGCGTGTCGATCCCCTCGCAGGGGTCAACCTGCTGGATGTCCGGCCCCGTCGCGAAGTCGGGTGGGAGACGGGTCCGGATGGCTGCGTCGTGTTGGTGCGGGAGCGTCCGCGGATCCGAGGGCCGCGCAGTCTGGGCCGCTGGATCTCGTTCATGATGGCGCCCCCCCGCATACGATTGGACGACGTGGGGTCGTTCGCATGGTCGCAGCTGGACGGGCGTACCACGGTCGGCGTGATCGCGCGCGACGTGAGGCGGGAGTTCGGGGAGCGCGTGGAGCCGGCGGAACAACGACTCGGACACCTGGTTCACATTCTTCGTCGCGAGCGGTTCGTGTCCTATCCCGAGCTGGAGACCGACCGGCGCTCTCGAACCTGAGGGTGGTCCCACCCGGGCGACCCTCTCCTCGGTGGGCCGTTCGGCCCGCTCACTCTTCAGCCAGCTGCGCGGACGCGGAGCTCGCCAGCGGCTCGGCCGTCTCGAACATGGACTCCCGTAGGATCTCGGCGGCCCGATCGGCTTCGTCACGAGTGAACGTGAGCGGCGGCCGGAAGCGTATGGACCGCGGTCCACACGCCAGGGTCGCCAGTCCGTTCTCCCAGCAACGGGACCGAAGGGCGTTGCGGGCCGTGCTGTCCGGCATGTCGAATGCGATCATCAGCCCTCGGCCTCGCACGTTCGTCATGTCCGGGAACTCCGACTGCAGCTCGCTCAGACTCTCGGTCAGACAGGCCCCTACCGTCGCCGCATTCTCGACGAGTCCGTCGTTCTCTATGATCTCCAAGTAGCGGGCGCAGCGTACCATGTCCACGAGATTGCCACCCCAAGTCGAATTGATGCGCGACGAGACACGGAACACGTTGGCCTCGACGCTGTCGATCCGTCGCGTGCTCATGATCCCGCACACCTGGGTCTTCTTTCCGAACGCCACGATGTCAGGAGTGACTCCCATCTGCTGGAACGCCCACATCGAACCCGTCAACCCGAGCCCGGTCTGCACCTCGTCGAATATGAGCAGCGCATCGTGTTCGTCCGCCAGCCTCCGGAGCTGGCCA
>JBDGXC010000055.1:0-14956 GCA_039584815.1 Gemmatimonadota bacterium | reverse complement strand
GAAGCACTTCCCCCGGCGAGCCATCTTCGCGGACATCGTGGCGACGGCCGAGGAGGTGCGCCTGGATCCGGGGTCCACCACGCGGGAGATCAAGGAACAGACGAGCATCCTGCACCACATCACGCAGATGGCGCGCTGAGGAAGCGTGCGCCGCGCGAACATTCCCGGCGCTGTCGACAGCGCGCCGAATGCTCCATCGGAGTCCTGTCTCCCTGTTGTTCGGACAGGGAGACAGGGCTCTGCAGAGACTTCGGCCAGACCGTACCCTACTTGCTGGAGCGTCTCAGCGCTGCACTCGCCGCCGGCATCACCAGCTTCCTCGAGTAACATTCTTCACGGTTGGGGCTGGGTCTGCTGGGGCGGGCCGCGCCGACGGAATAGGTGAGGCGCGCGGAGTCGCATCGACCCTTCCCACAGTCACCGTGAACCGCGATCTTCCCCCGCATGACTGACACGACGGGCTACCAGCGTTTCTTCGCCGAGCTCAAGCGCCGCCGGGTGTTCCGCGTGATGGCGGTGTACGGCATCGTGGGTTTCGTGCTCCTCCAGATCGTGGACCTCGTGGTCCCGGTTCTGCTCCTTCCCGATTGGACCTACCGGTTCGTGGGGTTGATCCTGCTGCTCGGCTTCCCGGTCGCGATCGTGCTCGCGTGGGCGTTCGAGATGACGCCGGAAGGCGTGCGGCGGACGGCCGAGGCCGCACCTGGCGAGCTGACGGAGATCATCTCAGCCCCGGCTTCCAAGCGCTGGCCAGCGGGTGTGCTCGCGCTGGCAGGCATGACAGCGCTGCTGGCCGGGACGTGGTACGTGGGGAGGCAGTCGGCTCCCGCGGCGGCGGCGGATAGCGCATCCGGTCCCCCATCCGAATCGATCGCGGTGCTCCCGTTCGTCAACATGAGCTCCGACGCCGAGCAGGAGTACTTCTCCGACGGTATCTCCGAGGAGCTGCTGAACCTGCTGGCGAGGATCCCCGAGTTGCAGGTGGCGTCGCGAACCTCGGCCTTTTCCTTCAAGGGTGAGAACCTGGAGATCCCTGAGATCGCCCGGCGCCTGAACGTGGCTCACGTATTGGAGGGATCGGTCCGGAAGGCCGGCAACCGGGTGCGGGTCACGGCTCAGCTGATCGACGCGCGCTCAGACAAGCACATGTGGTCGGACACGTGGGACCGCTCGCTCGACGACATCTTCGCCATCCAGGACGAGATTGCTGCCGACGTGGCGGATCAGCTGAAGGTCGCGCTGCTGGGAGCAACGCTCACGGTCGAGGAGACCGATCCCGAAGCCTACGCGCTGTTCCTTCAGGCGCGGCAGCTGGGCCGCCAGGTTACGGCCGAGAGCCTTGAGCAGTCCGTCGCGTTGTACGAACAGGCGCTGGCGATCGATCCGGACTACGCGGCGGCGTGGGCTGGCATGGCCCGCACGTACCGCCAGCAGGCGAACGCCGGCCTGCGACCCTTTGCCGATATCCCGCTGGGACGAGAGGCAGCCAATCGGGCGCTGGCGATCGATCCGGGCTACGCCGACGCGCACGCCACCCTGGCCTGGATTGCCTCGGATTACGACGGCGACCCGGCCGACGCGGTGCGGCACTATCAGCGCGCGCTCGCCCTGGATCCGACCAACCCCGACATCATCGTCGACGCGGCAGTCCTGGCCCGGGATCTCGGCCGCCTGCACGAGGCGATCACACTGCTGAAGTACGCGGTCGCCCGTGATCCGGTGAACCCCGTCGGACATCAGAGCCTGGCCACTTCTTACCTGTGGGCCGGGCGGCTGGATGAGGCCATCGCGTCGTATCGCACGGCGCTGACCCTGAGTCCTGGACGCATCTCCGCACAGTACGGCATTGGCACGGCACTGTTGCTCAAGGGCGAGCCGGAACCGGCGCTGGCAGCCTTCGCTCTGGAGGAAGGCGACGAAGAGTACCGGGTTAAAGGAACGGCATTGGCCTTACACGCCCTGGGCCGAACGGCGGAGTTCGAGTCGGCCTTCAGCGAACTGCGCGAGCGGTGGGGCGATCGATGGCCCTCGGAGGTGGCGCACGTGTACGCCTGGATCCGCGACGCGGATGCCGCGTTTGAGTGGCTGGACATGGCGGTGCTGCAGAACGAGGACGGACTCAACAGCCAATTCCTCCGGCCGTTCTATGCCCCGGTACACACCGACCCGCGCTGGGCGGCGTTCCGCGAGCGTACCGGCACTTCGGAAGCGCAGCTGGACGCGATCGAGTTCGAGGTGCAGCTGCCGCAGTAGGTAAACACCCCGTCCTCGACTTGCCCTGTCCCACCAATTCCCTGCCATCGTAGTGGGAGGTTGGCTTCTCTTCGCGTCACCAGGCGAGGGCCATGATCAGCCACTGGTCTTCTTCTCTGATGAGGATGACGTGGTTGACTCCCTCCTTGATGATTGGCTCTCCGTGCAGTGTCTCGGCTGCCTGGTAACGGCTCCTGACCGAAGCCACCTCGCCGGTGATCTCGATGTCGCGCTCGACTTCCCATTCGAAGAAGGCCCGCGGCGCGATGCGCGGCCTGGCATCGGCCTGAAATTCGTCCTCGGTCATCACACCACGCACGCGATCTTCAAACGCGTTGGGCGAGACGCGGGCGTCCGGGTGGAACAACGACCTGGACAGCGCCCAGTCGCGTTCGCTGTCGTCCTTCCCCGAAATGGACTCGTAGAGGTCCTTCATGACACGGGCGATGGCTTCGAGATCGGAAGAACTCGGGGCTCGCGGCATCGGCCTCAGTCCATCCTTCGCATCGCGTCGACCTGAGCGTTCATTTCTCGGGCCAGGAGGAGGTGGTGCTCCTTTACCTCTTCCATGTCCCACTCGAAGGAGGAGATTCGGTCCGTGACATCGAGTAGTCCCCTCACGAGCCCGTCGCGCTTCGCTTGATACCGGGTCAGAGCCTCATCACTGCCCTCCGCCACGGCCCGCGTGAGGAACTCGGCGTCACGAAGAGCGTCGGTGATACCATGAGCGGTGATCGGATCACGGAAGTAGCCGGCATCACCAACCAGGGCCCAGCCAGGTCCGGCCGCCCGGCGGAGGTAGCCGGGGGTTCCGGCGAAGGCCCTGAGCTTCCCAGGGCCGTCGCTCGTGGCGACACGCTTCGACAGGTCCGGCGAGACATTCTCCAACGCCTCGCGGTAGAGGGCCAACAGCCCATCGCCGCGGCCGGCCTCGAATCGGTCCTGCGGCAGCGACGCGAACACGCACGTCTCACCGTCGTTCGTGGGTATCGACCCGACGGCGGCGCCCAACTCGTAGAACCAGTGGAATCCCTCGAGGCCGAGACCCTCCCAGTATCCGTAAATGGATGCCGTGGCGTGGGAGGCTGTGTGGTTGTAGTCGACGTCCAGCAGTCGTGCGATCCGCGATCGGACGCCGTCAGCTCCGATTACGAGGTCGGCTTGCACATCGATCTCGTTCCGGTCTGCCCCTGCGATCTTCGCGCCCCGGACTCGACCGTTGTCGTCCCGGAGGAGGTCGACCACGGAGTGGCCGTGGACGACTTCCGCACCGGCGGCCAGCGCCGCGTCAACGAGCACGGAATCCAACACGGTCCGTCGCGGGGCGCAGAGCGCGTCTACACCGTCCCGTTCCTTGATGGGGACTTCGATGACTTCGTCGCCGTAGTGGAAAGTCGTCGTGCGGACCGCCGGCGCCCCGGACGAGCGGATAGCATCCAGCAGGCCCCAGCGATGGAGCTGGAGCACGGCACCCCGCATGAGCGCGTGGGTCGAAAGAGTGTCACTTCCACGCCTGGCCGGATCCACGACAAGGACTCGCAGCCCACCACGGGCCAGCAGCAAGGCGGTGGAAGCTCCCGCGCAACGCGCGCCGGCGATTATGACGTCATAACGGTTTCGCTCGATGGGCGAGGGCATCCGGGGCTCCTTCATCAACGGGCTGGGGACGGCACTTCGGCTCCCTGACTGATGCGCAAAGCCGCTTCCAAGTTGGACACGAGCAGCTCCCGCATCAAGCGAAGCTCGGGACTATGTGGCAGCGGCCCTCACAGGGAATGTCCGGTTTTGAGTATTCTAGTCGCATAAGAGGATAGTCGTTCACGGTCGGACCCAGAACACTAGGAGTGAGCTATGTCCACAACTACAAGTCCTGTCGACAACGGTGTGAACGTCGGGGCGTTGCTCGAAGCACGCGAAGCGCTGACCGCGATGCCGGAGGCCGCCCAGTTCACATGGCGGGCAACCTGCGAGTGGGTGAACGGCACTCACAGTCGGTCCCGGGTGGAAGGGTTCTTCGGACTCGGCGAGGAGCAGAGGCACAAGACCGAGTTTACGTTCGATGCCGACCACCCCGAGATTTTCGCGTCCGAGGACCACGGGGCCACTCCGGTCGAGCTCGTGCTGGCCGGCCTGGCGAGCTGTCTGACGGCCGGCGTCGCGTCGGTGGCACAGAATCGCGACATCCAGCTTCGTTCGGTCAAGGCGACGCTCGAGGGCGGGATGGACATTCAGGGCATCCTCGGCATCGACGGCGATGTCAGGAACGGCTTCGACGGCATCAAGGTGACGTACGACATCGACGCCGACGCGACGCCCGACGAGATCAAGGCCGTGGTCGCCCAGTCGCAGAAGCGTTCCGCCGTGTACGACGTCATCACGAACCCGACCAACGTCACGGTCGAGGTCAACTGACTGTCGCTGTGCGTACCACAACCGTCGTCCTCGGGGCCGGCCACGCCGGATTGGCCATGAGTCGCTGCCTCGCCGACCGCTCGATCGACCACGTGGTCCTCGAGCGGGGCGAGGTAGCCAATTCGTGGAAGACCGAACGGTGGGACTCGCTTCGGCTGCTCACGCCCAACTGGCAGAGCCGGCTGCCCGGCTACGGCTATGAGGGCAGCGACCCTGACGGCTTCCGCACGATGCCCGAGACCATACGGTTCCTCGAGCGTTATGCCGATGTGATCTCTGCCCCCGTCCACACCCACACCACGGTGACCTCCGTGCGCGGCGTCGAAGACGGGTACGAGGTTCTCACAAGCCAGGGGACATGGCGATGTCGGACCGTCGTGATCGCGACCGGTGCGTGCAACATCCCGAGCGTCCCGGCCGTCGCCGAGGCGGTGCCGACGGCGATCGATACGATCACGCCGATTGAGTATCGCAACCCGGACCAGCTCGAGGAGGGTGGCGTGCTGGTCGTCGGCGCCTCTGCCACGGGCACGCAGATCGCAGACGAGATCCATCGCTCGGGCCGGCCCGTAACCCTCGCCGCAGGAGAGCATATCCGGGTGCCACGGGTGTATCGAGGCAGGGACATCAAGTGGTGGATGGACGTGGCCGGAGTGCTCGATGAGCGCTACGACAAGGTGGACAACCTTCTACGAGCTCGCAACGTGCCGTCGCTGCAGCTCGCCGGCTCCGACGACCGTCGGACGCTTGACCTCAACTTGCTGACGCACATCGGCGTCAAGCTCGTCGGCCGTCTCGCGGGCATCCAGGACGGAAAGGCACAGTTCTCGGGATCGCTGCCAAACCAGTGTGCGCTGTCCGATCTCAAGATGAACAGGTTGCTCGACCGGATCGATGAGTGGGCGACTGAGAACTCACTCGACGGCGAGATCGATCCGCCGCACCGATTTGAATCCACAAGGGTAGCGGAACCACCACCTTTGGGCATGGACCTCATGAACGGTGAGATCCGGACCGTTCTCTGGGCAACCGGCTTTCGCCCCGATTACTCGTGGCTCGACTTGCCCGTCTTCGACCGGAAGGGTCGCATCCGGCACGACGGAGGTGTCGTCGAGTCGCCCGGCGTGTACCTGATGGGCATTCCGTTCCTTCGGCGCCGCAAGTCGAGCCTCATCGACGGTGCCGGCGACGATGCCCGCGACTTGAGCGCCCACCTGGGATCCTACCTGAACGGGGAAAGCTCCGCGGCTCACGCCTACCCCGGCTAAGTCCGTCGAGGCGCTTTCGGCTCGTCGTGCGCAGGTGCCGTCCGCGGTCTACATTCCGAACCACGAACGGGTCGGGGTCGCTCCGAGGCGCTGCAGGGCCGCTCGATCGGAATCCAGCATATGCCGTTATCGACCACATACGATCATTCCCGGTTTCAGGATCCGCGCACGGGGAGTGCCGTTCCGTGACCGAGCACCGTGATCTCCTGCTGACCGGGGATGGTCGGCGGGGATCTTCGTCCCCCGAAGCCGGTCGCTCGACACCGGGTCTCCCTCTCTCTCTCCTGCGCAAGGCTTCGAAGCGCCTTCAGATCATTTGCGTTGTGCTGTTCGTCAGCCTGGCGTTCAACTGGCTCGGTGCCAACTGGATCGAGGGTGAGCTTCGAGGCGAATTCACCGACCCGCTGCAGTTCGGTCCCGGCATGACGATGATGATGGCGTCGCTCCTGGTATTCGGTCTCGTCCGGAGCTCCAGGCTCTCGCCATCGGCGGTGATTGCGGTGGGGCTCACCTTCCAGGTGATCGTCAGCTTCTGCATACCTGTCTCTCATTTCTACGGGGCTTACTACGGAATCGAGGCCGAGCGCCTCACGAGCGATCTGGTGGGCCTCTCCAGCGTCGCCATCTGGATGCTCTTCTTCGCGGTCGTCTTTCCCTCCCAACCGCGTAAGGCACTGATCGCCCTGGCGCTCTCGGGTTCCGCAGTACCGATTACGATCGCGCTCCTGATCCGCTTCGGTGACATCCCGGCCCTGGAGACAGGGCAGTTCCTGGGTCTGTTCGTCGTCCCGTATGCCTTCGTCGTCGCCGTGTCCTACATCGCCGCGCGGATCATCTACGGGCTGGGCAGGGATATTCTCCGTGCCGAGGAGCTGGGCAGCTACCACCTGCAGGAGCTCATTGGGCGGGGGGGCATGGGCGAGGTCTGGCGCGCGAGCCACAACATGCTGGCGCGTCCGGCGGCGATCAAGTTGATCCGAGGCGATGTGCTGGGTGTGGATGCGGCGTTGACCCGCTTCGAGCGAGAGGCACAGGCGACTGCCTCGCTGCAGTCGCCCCACACGGTCGAGCTGTACGACTATGGAGTGAGTGACGACGGGTCTTTCTACTATGTCATGGAGCTTCTGGACGGAATCGATCTGGAATCGCTCATCGAGCGCTTCGGTCCACTCCCGGCCGAACGCGTCGTGCACATCCTGCTGCAGGCATGCCTGTCGCTCGGCGAGGCTCACCGTCGGGGGCTCATTCACCGGGACCTGAAGCCGGCGAATCTCTACCTGTGTCAGCGCGCCTTCGAGCCCGATTTCCTGAAGATCCTCGACTTCGGGCTCGTGAGGCACTCGGCTCTTGCTTCGGAGCGCGAAGAGACGGTGACGAAGACAGGCCTGCTCGCCGGGACACCGAGCTACATGGCTCCCGAGATGGCCATGGGCAACGACGACGTGGACGCGCGGGTCGACATCTATGCTCTGGCGTGCGTGGCCTATAAGCTGCTCAGCGGTCGCAATGTGTTCGAGGAAAAGAATGTCGTAGCCACGATCTTCGCCCACGTGAACACCCCTCCACGGCCCCCCAGCGCAGTCTCGGAGCTGGCGATTCCTCCCGAGCTCGACGGCGTCATTCTGACCTGTCTCTCCAAGGACCCTGACGGTAGGCCAGGTGCGGCAGAGGATCTCGCCCTTGAGCTTGGGAGAATCCGTTTGCCACAGCCCTGGACGAGAGAGCGCGCTGCCACCTGGTGGCGGACGCACATACCGGAGACCGTTCCGGAACACGGTCAGTGAACTGACAGCGTCAGCGTTGGGAGCCAGCACGCCTCGGTGGCATGCCCCGGCGAAGATCCCAAGCTACGAAGACTGCCGCAGGGCACAGAGAAAGACGGAATTGGCAACGATGAGCGGTAAGGTACGGAAGTGAGAGCGCCGGAATGCGCGTGAAATCAAGTGTATGCAGGTGAGGGCGGTGTAGCCGAGGCCGCCCACCTGGCATCATTTCAGCCTGCTGTTGGCGACCGAGAGCAGGTCAGATTATCTTAACCTTCACCTTACAAACGTATTAGCAGGCGAGCCCGCTGCCCCCCTCCTGACTCGTCCCGCCGTTCCCGACGTACATCGAGGACGATCATGCGGACACACCTCCCGATGGCCATCCTGCTCACATTCGTCACGACGACCGCCTGCGGCGGCGGTGACGATGGCGTCACGGAGCCGCCCCCCGACCCACTCGATCTCACGGCCGCGTGGCAGCTCACTACGACGGTGAATTCCAATACCTGTGGCCTGCCCGACGGAAGCACGAACACGGATCGCATTCTCCTCATGCAGTGCGGAACCGCAGCCTCGGTCATTGCCGGCCCCGGACTCTGGGGCACGGCCGCGATCAGCGGTCAGACCGTCAACATCACCGGAACGGAGACTCAGACTGACGACACCGGATGCAGGACTACGCACCAGTCTGCTGGCACCGTCTCGGGCACATCGGCGCTTCTGGAAGGGTCGCTGACGACCAACGTCACTTTTGATCAGATCTCGTGCGGCCCCACAGAGGCCTGCACGGTCGAGGCCAGCGTTCGCCTCAGCTCGCCCGCCGCGTATCTGAGCAGCTGCCTGAACCGGGATGAGTTCGGCACCCCTGCCGCTTCGGATTACATCCTTCCATGGCCGACTGGAGAGGCCTACACCGTCAGCAACAGTTACTGCATGCCGACGGGAGGTCACCGCCAGCAGCAGGCGTATGACTTCCTGATTCCCATCGGGGATCCTGTCGTAGCTGCTCGCGGCGGTTTGGTCCGCCAGGTCAAGGACGATTCGCCCGACAATGGCCAGGGCAGCGATCACAATCACGTAATGGTAGAGCACGCGGACGGCACCGTGGGATTCTACGCCCACTTGAAGCAGGCCGGTGTATTGGTGCAGGTCGGGGAGAACGTGGAGGCCGGGCAGACCATCGCACTTGCCGGCCACTCGGGGACGACCGACGTGATGCACCTGCACTTCGGCGTCTATGACACCTACCCTCCAGTCGAGGGGAACGATCGTGCAGTCAACTTCCGGAACATGGACGGACCGGTAGACTGTCGAGGTGGCCTGGTGAACGGAGCTGAGTACACGGCGAATCAGTGAGGAGGGAGAGATGTTGAGAATGGAGGCCACTCTTCTTCGGGCATCGGCGCTGTTTCTCGCCGCTGCGGTGGCGGGATGCGGAAATGATGACGATGGTCCGAGCGGCCCGGGTCCTGGAACATCTGATTTCGAGTGGAGCGGTCAGATTGCACAGGGCCTCGCGATTGAAATCAAGGGGATAAGCGGTAGCATCTCTGCAAGCCTTGCCTCAGGCAACGACGTGGAGGTGTTCGCCACGAAGGAAGGCCAGCAGAGCAACCCTGCCACGGTCACGATCGAGGTCGTGGAGCACGCCGGGGGCGTCACGATCTGCGCGGTCTACCCGGACGTTGCCGGGGAGCCACCGAACGAGTGCGCGCCGGGTCTCCAGGGAAACATGAGCAACCAGGGCAACGACGTGGAGGTGACGTTCGCGGTCCTCGTCCCGGAAGGCGTCAGCTTCGTTGGCCGTACAGTAAGCGGGAACGTAAACGCGACCAGCCTTCGAAGTGAGGCGTTCGCGTACATCGTGTCGGGCAGCGCAGACATCGTTACGACCACGATAGCGGAAGCCTCGACGGTATCCGGTTCGATCGATGTCACCCTGGGTGACGGTGACCCTCCGCGAGATCTCAGTTTCACGACGGTCAGCGGAAACGTCACTCTGCGGATTCCAGCCAGTACGAACGCCGAGATCCGGGCCACGTTCGTCACAGGGAGCGTGTCTTCGGACTTCCCGCTTACGGAGACATTGCCGGGGGTGTGGGAGGCCACGCTTGGCAGCGGAGGAAACACGCTGTCGCTGAGCACGGTGTCGGGGAGCGTCGCGCTGCGCAGCGGACCGTAGCCTGCGACCATTCCGACCCAGCCCTTGCTCCTCGCAGGATTGGTTGTCGTACGCACGCCCGACCCCCGGGTGGCTGGACCGGCCCGTCGAGATCACCGTCTTCGGGTTGGGGAAGGAAGGCGCAATGAAATCACAGATCATCAGCCGCGGTTCCTTCAATGTTCTGGGTGTCATGACGTCGGTGCGGACGGGCACGGAGAGCTCCGATCTGTTCGGCGGGATCTGGAAACGGTTTGAGCGGCACCGTGACCGTATCGAAAACCTGGCGATTGAGACAGCCTATTATGGTGTGAGCTTCCCGAATCCACAGGTCGACGTGACGGAGTACGTCGCCGGTATGGCAGTGGCAGACGACTGCCTTGCGCCCAATGGACTGATCCTTCGTAGAGTCGACGGCGGGCAGTTCGCCGTATTCGAATGCGCGCTCAGCAGAATCGGGGAGACATACAGAAAGATCCTGGGAGTGTGGTTGCCGGGCTCAGGATACGTCCTGGCCGAAGAGGCTCCCTCCTATGAGCGGTATCCACGCGCGGGCGACGAAGAGAAGCCGGTGAGGATTCACATACCGGTGAGGAGTCCCATGGGTACTGGTCTTCCTCGAGAACTGATGTCTCACGGACGACGATGATCCGAGCCTGTGAACCACGATACCGAGCATCGCCCGCACGAGAACGGCAAGCCGTCCCAGGCGAGCAGGTATGCTGCTGGCACTCGCGGCAGGCTTTCTTGCTGCCTTTCCCGTCAACTGCGTCCTGGTGGGTAAGGGAATCCGGCACCATCTCTAGCAGGGGCACGGCGGATCAGCTGTCGATTCCGTATTCCCTCATCTTCCGCCACAGCGTGGTCCGGCTCATTCCCAGCATGCGGGCCGCCCGTTCCCGGTGACGGTCCGCCGCTTCGAGCGCCGACCGGATCGCCGCACGCTCCTCCGCCCGGTCGTCAGGCGCCTGGTAGCGGTGTTCTTCGAGGCCGTCCCCGATCGCAGGCGCCGCGGCTCCACGTATCTCGGGCGCCAAGTGCTCCACGCCGATCGGTTCTCCACCTGAGCGGATGGCCGCCGATTCGAGGACACCCAGAAGTTCGCGGACGTTGCCGGGCCATTTCCAGGCGCGCAGAAGCCGCATGGCCGAAGGAGTGCAAGACTCGGGAGTGGGCACGAGGGATCGTCCGCGCAGCCGTTCGAGCGCCGCCTCGACGAGCAGGGGTACGTCGCCATGCCGATCGCGCAGGGGAGGCAGCTCGATGGGGAAGACGGCCAGCCGGTAGAACAGGTCGTCGCGGAATCGGCCGGCCTCGGCCTCCGAGCGGAGGTCGCGCCGCGAGGCGGCGATCACCCGGACATCCACCGACACGGGGCGGCTGGCCCCGACCGGTGTCACCTCCCGCTCCTGCAGGACGCGTAGCAGTCGCTGCTGGAGCCGCAGGCTCATGTCGCCCACCTCGTCCAGCAGGATCGTGCCTCCTTCGGCGGCACGGAACAGTCCCTCCCGGTCTCCGACCGCACCCGTGAACGCGCCCCGCACGTGTCCGAACAGCTCGGACTCGAGGACGCCATCGGCCAGGGCGGCGCAGTTCACCGCCAGGAATGGTCCGAGCGACCGGGCAGAAAAGTCGTGGATCGCGCGCGCCACCAGCTCTTTTCCCGTGCCCGTCTCTCCCGTGACGAGCACGGTCGCGTCCGAGGGCGCAACTCGTCGAACCGCGTCGTACACGTCCCGCATAGCCTGAGAGCGACCCACCATTCCGAGTGCGGTGAATTCGTCCCAGGCCGTGGGCCGCCGCTCGAGGAGTTCGGCCACCTTCCGGCTGAGCAGAGTCGGATCCACCGGTTTCGTGAGGAAGTCGTCCGCTCCCTTCTGCAGGGATTCGACAGCCGTTTCGATGGTGCCGAATCCGCTGATCATCAACACGGGAACGCGTTCTCCCCTCAGCCTCAGCGATTCGAGAACGCCGACTCCGCTCACCATGGGCATCCGGACGTCGAGGAGCACTAGGTCGACCGGCGCCTCCCGCATCCGCTCGCCCGCCTCGGCGGCGCCATTGGCCGTCGCGACGTCGTACCCATCCTGTCTCAGCAGCTCGGCTGTGGAGATTCGGAAGGCCCGGTCGTCATCGACCAGAAGAATGCGAGCGGGCCTGGGGACGCTCACGGGTCTGTCTCCGGCGTGTCGGAAGGAATCGCCCGGGTGGCCTCACCTGCCCCATTCACCGCGCGCGGCCTTCCGGGCACCACAGCGGACAGCTCGATCGTGAACACGGCCCCCTGGCCGGCCGCGCGATTGCGTGCCGACAGGACGCCGCCGAAGCGGCGCACGATGCCCTCCGCGACGAACAGGCCGAGTCCCACGCCCCGAACCTCTCCCTTGGTCGTGAAGAACGGATCGAAGATGCGGGCGAAGATGTCATCGGGGATTCCCGGTCCGCGATCCGTGACTTCCACGGTCACCCGGCCGTCCACCGCACCGCCTTGAATCTCGATCCGGCCTCCCTCCGGCATCGCCTCCTGGGCGTTCTGCACGAGGTTGATGAGAACCTGCTTCAGGGCGTCGGGAGCGATCGCCGCTTCGGGTCCGTCGGGCGGGAAGCTCACTTCGATGGGCCAGCGCTCTCCCTGTGTTCCTGCGCCCATTAGCGCGGACACCTGTGCGGCCACGCTGGAAGGATCGGCCTCCGAGGCATCCGGGTCCACGGGGCGATTCAGGTCCAGCAATCCCTCCGCCAACTCGTGCATGCGGGCCAGCTCCTCGATCGCGAGCTGTGTGAAGACCCGGCTCTCCCCGTCGTCTTCCAGTCGGCGGTCCAGCACTTCGAGGCAATTGCGGATGCTGGCCACGGGGTTTCGGATCTCGTGCGACAGCTCGGCCACCAGCCGCCCGCTGGCCGCGAGGCGGTCACGTTGGATCAGCTCGCCCTGGAGGGCCTGGAGACGCTCCTGCTGTGTCTCGGACGCCCGGTTCGCCTCCTCGAGCTCCTCGAGCCGCCGCTCCAGCGCACTCCGCATCTGGGCAAAGCTGTGCGACACCTGGTCCACCTCCCGCAGCGAGGACTCGGGAAGAGGAGCGACAAAGTCGCCTGCCGTTAGGCGCTCCGACGCCTCGGCGAGCGCGTGCACGGGGCGCGCGACCGCGCGCGCCACGAAGGTTCCGAGCAGCAGGGCGATGATCAACGCCAACCCGGCCGCGACGGCGGCCCCCCGGCGGAGACGGGGAAGGATCGAAAGCTCCTGTTGGACGCTACGGGCGAACAGCACCCGGCCCGAGCCGCCGAGCTCTGCCGCCGCCACCCACCACCGGGAGCCGTCTGGGATTTCGACGTCGATGACTCCTGTGTCGATCGAACGGTCCCCCACCGCCCACACCAGGGCCTCCGCCAGGGCGGAGTCCAGCGTCGCGACCGCGACTCCCGGGTCCCGGGAATCGATGACGACCTCCGAGCTCGTAAGACCGGCGAGCGCCGCAACCCCTGCCTCGTCGAGGGTCTCGAATACGCCCACTGCTCCGAGCCACGTGTCCTCGTACATCACCGGGGCGAGCGCCACGTGCGCCGGACCGTCCGCGGTCGCGAGGAAGGACACGGGCATCCGTCCCTCCCGCGTCGCGGCGAGCATCTCCCGATCCGGCATCGGGCCGGCCCACGGCTCGGCGGTCTCGCCCGACACGACCACGACCCTCTCGCGTTCCTCGAACCGCGCCTCCCACGCTGCGCGCACGGCGGCTTCGGAATTCCTCTCGCGGAAGGCGGCGATCACGGCGGGCGAGGCGGCGAGGTCTTTCGCATGCATCATCAGCGCGTCCGCGCGAGCTGCATTCCGATCTTCGAGCAGACGTGGGGCGATCGACAGCCCTTCGCGAGCCGCGCGCTCGAGCTCGAGCGACAGCCGGCGGTCCAGAAGGAGCCCGCCTGGAATGAGGGCCACCAGGACGGTTCCGCCGAGCAGGAGGAGGAGCGCGCGCTGCAGAGAAATCTTCATGACAGGAGAAAGCTACGTTCCGGGTCCCGGGTGGAGCCAGCACTCGGCGCCGAAGGGGGGGGCCGCCGCAGCGGCGGCCCTCCCCCATTGGCTGCGGCCGGCTCTTCCGCCCTTCGGTCAGTCGATCCGCCGGATCGTGATACGCGCCACCGGGTTCATCCAACCGTGCAGACCCGCCAGCAGATCCACGCCGCCGGAAACGCCCGGGTGGTGCCTGATCACACCGTTCTCTGCAAGCGCGGGGTCACTCATCCCGGTGCCGGGATCCGTGCTGGCGACCCCGGTGAGTGGAGGACAAGGCGGCACGATGTCCGCGAAGTCCTCGGTGTTGAGCTCGGTGCCCGCGTCGTACCCCGCGGACTCGAACACGAGCTGCTCGCCGACCTGGTTGGGCAGCTTCTTCGAGTCGAGACCCGTGAAGCCGTCGTTCGTGCACACCAGCATCGATACGAACGAGAAGAACTGCGCGCCGCCCTCGGCGCCGATCTGGAAGGTGACGGAGCCACCGGGCAGCACGGGCGGCGGATCACCCGCCACGGCCACGACGAAATCGGAGACGTGCCGGGCTTCCTCCAGATCCGAAACGAGCGGTGCCAGGTTTCCGTTCTCCGCGATCTCCTTGACGCCGAAGGACGCCGCCTCGCCGACCTCGAACACATCGGCAGCTCGGCGGTGCGTCACAGCGAGCGGCGGAGTGAGTGGCTGTCCCCCCGTGAGGTTGTAGATCGTGATTTCGTAGGTGCGCAGGTCGGCCGCCTTTGGCGAGGCGTTCGCACTCGCGAACTCGGGCCCCAGTTCCGACGTGAGGGCCGTCGGCTCCATGGTGTCGGTGCAGGCGGCCGCGGCCAGCACGGCGAAAGCTACCGCGAGGAATCGGGCGGGCATGGTGCGTCTCCTTGTCTCGTGTTCGAATCACATTTCGACTTCCGGCTTGAGAGGGGACGCACGATGCAGACCTCCCTTGAAGGAAACCGTGCCAAGCCCGTATGTCGTTTTATGTTTGTGATTTCGACCATCTCAAAGGAACCGTGCAGGCACGTGGCGGTGTTTCACGAAACGGACCCACACGGGCGTTGAAACGTTTCGAAGGGACGTTGAAACTAAA
>JBDGXC010000054.1:0-19738 GCA_039584815.1 Gemmatimonadota bacterium | reverse complement strand
GCTCAGAAAGGGAGCATGACTCGTTCTCCACCACGCGGTCTGGTGGGACGTGCCAGCCCGCTTCCTTCAACCCCAACGATACTCAAATCGCTGGCCGACCCGAAGGGAATCCCGCCCGTCGCCGTGCGAGCGACGCGAGCACGGCGTGCGTTCCACGTTCTACGCCCTCGCGCACGCGAGCAGGGCTGGGCTCGCTACCCCGGGCGAGCGTCAGCCGTCAGCGCGCTACGGCGGGGCGTGATCGACAGCGAGAGCGCCCGGCGCGGGCCGGGCGCAGGCATTGCCGAGCGCGTCTACCGGTGAAACACCTGGACGCGGGAGTTCCCTGTGTCGGCCACATAGAAGTGGCCTCGCACGTCCGTCGCTATGCCCACAAGGCCGCGGAACTCGCCGTCGCCAGCACCATAGCTGCCCCACTTGGTGAGAAACGTCCCGTCAGACGTGAAGCCCTGGATGCGGCTGTTCCCCGCGTCGGCCACATACACGTTGCCGCGTACGTCCGTCTCTACGCCCCGAGGGTGTGACAACTCGCCGTCGCCACTCCCGAGGCTGCCCCATTTGGTGACGAACGTCCCGTCGGCCGTGAAGACCTGGATGCGGTGGTTGTAGTAGTCGGCGACATACACGTGGCCGTGTAGGTCGGTCGCCACGTCCCTGGGGTAGTAGAACTCGCCGTCGCCATCACCATAGCTGCCCCACTTAGTGACGAACGTCCCATCAGTCGTGAAGACCTGGATGCGGTGGTTGGCCCAGTCGGCCACATAGACGTTGCCGCGTAGGTCGGTCGCCACGTCCCGGGGCCAACGGAACTTGCCGTCGCCACTCCCGTAGCTGCCCCACTTGGTCACGAACGTTCCGTCAGCCGTGAAGACTTGGACGCGGTGGTTCTGCGTGTCGGCCACATACACGTAGCCGCGCACGTCCGTCGCTACGCCCACGGGGGCGCGGAACTCGCCGTCGCCACTCCCAGGACTGCCCCACTTGGCGACGAACTGATACTCTCGCGAGGCGGCTTCAGTATCGAGCATCGGCTGCGCGGTCTCTTCCACAGACGCGAGCGGATTCGGAGCGTCAGCGCAGGCGAAGGTCAGCGCGACAATCGGCAGCACGAACGGCAGGGCGAGCTTACGCATGGCAGGCTCCTGAGTATGTAGGCGCGCGTAACCGGGAGAGGGGGATCCGGCGGGTACGTTGATCGAATCTGTCGGTTGGGCCGGGACTGGAAGAATAGCTCTTGGCGGGACAGGATGCGATCAACGCCCCGCGGCGTACCGTCAGGGCTCGTGGACGCGTAGGCGTCAGCGGGGACCTGAAAGAGATGTCATACACCGAAAGGCTTGACGACTACGCTACTGGGAGCTCCTCCACCCGAAATCTGAAGCGGCAAGAGCAATGAACCCGACGGTCAATGCAGCGATGAAGACGCCCATAGAGACCCAAAACACCTCGTTTGCGTGCCGTTCCTCAAGCTGATCCACGGCCTCGAGCGGAATCGCAAAGTACTGCTTCTCCCGCTTGGGCATGCCCCGATCCCAAGTAGTTGGCCCTGGTACATACGTAGTGAGGCTGTCGTTACTGACGAGTGGCTTCTTGAACACGACCTCCTCGCCGTCCGACAGGGTGGCACGAACGGTGCCTGGCTGCCTCTCCGCGATCGCTTGCTCGAAAGGCGGCTCCAACGGCTCCCACTTCCACTGGTTCTGGTTCATGCAGGCCGACAGCCAGATCAGCAGTGCGAGAGGAAGCAGGAAACTGCGGGCAAAGACGGAACGCCGGACACGGTACATAGCACGACTCCGCGCTGGCGAGGGGGAAGCATCTGGTGCCACCCGAGACTAACGCACAGGTGTCAAGCGTAGGTCAAGCGCCGTGCGAGCGGCGCGAGCACGGCGGGGCGAGAGCGCCCGGCGCGGGGCCGGGCGTTTGGGGTGGGCCATAGATTCCGCCTATTCGGCTGGAATATGAAGGTTCGCGACATGCCTGACCTCGGCACACGACAACTGCGCTCTTACCGAGAGCTTAGAGAAGTCCACGTCCTCCAGTTCCATGCGAGCCACTACATCCAGCTTCAGGCACTCGCCGTTGAGGTCGAAATCGATTTCGTACCACCCCTCCGCATCTGTTATCACCGCGATGGTATTGCCATACTTCCTGCTGCCTCCCCGGCGGTAATCAAAGGCCGCCCAAACTCTTGCCCCCTCCGCAGGCAGCGTATCAGGCCCGTACGCGACTGTCCCCTCGATGTGCATCATTGTGCCAGGTCCCAGCGCGTCGTCGCCGCCACGGCAACTCGTCAGTGCAAGCACAGCAGCGAGAAGAGCAGAGTAGCGCATCGTTTGGCGTTCTACGCCCTCGCGCAAGCGAGCACGGCGGGGCGAGCGTCGGCGGTCAACGCGGTACGGCGGGAGGGGCGTGAACGACAAGCGCAAGCGCCCGACAACGTCTATGTCCATGCAACGGCGACTCCACGCTCACGCAGCCACTCCTCGGCTCTGCGCTGGAGAGCCTGCTCGTGAAACGAGTTCCAGTCCTTTCCGATCCGTGCGGCATCCTCGGGATCGAAGTACTTCTCAAGGTCCCCGAGAAAGCCTCCGATCGAAGCGTTATTGCATTGTCCGGACACGTGGCCAGGAAGAGTGGCAAGGAACTCCCGGAAGATCTCATGGTGCTCACCGTGGTGGAGGGGACGAACCTCCTCCCACTCTGTTGGTTCCTTCCCCTTCTCTCTTAGGAAGTCCTCAGCAGGGTCCAAGATCTCTTCCGTGTCTTGATCGTCCTTCCGTTCATCGACCATCATCCAAATCACTTCACCGGTCTTACTGTTAAGGAAAGCGCGGTCCAGTGGCTGGTGATAGGGATCGTCGCGCTGCCACATCAAGGACCAAGTGGGTAACCATTCCAACTCAAGCTGCTGCATGATCACCTTCCGTGTTCACGTTCTACGCCCTCGCGCACGCGCTGGCGGGACACCCCGCGCCCGGCGGCCCGCAGGGCGGCGAGCGGCCGGGCGCTGATCGTTCTCGGCGTGACGACGCGCGTCAGGGCCGTCCGAAGATCCACTCCTCGACTTCACGGGTGTCGCCCGATCCGCAGCCCGGATACTGCGCGCGACGGCCTTCGTCGTCCTCGACGGCGACGCTACAGAAACCCGGCAGTCTCAGATCGGTCGCGACCACGAGCCGCTCGCGGATGCGCTGGAACCGCTCGGGGCCTCCGTAGACGGCGGCGAGTTCGTCTGCCGGCCAGCACGGCACGAGCAGCCGGGTCGGCCAGTGGCCGTATTGCCGCTTGAACCCGGCAATCGCGATCGAAGTCCGCACCCAGACTTTGTCGTTCCCGTTAGGCATGGGGATCGTCTCCGGCACCGGGAACGTCAGCGATCAGGCCGAGCACATGGAGTCGATTGAGGGCTGGCGCGATAGGCTCCCACTGCTTGGGCAGGTCAAACCACCACGCCAAGCGAACAGCATTGAATCCCGCGCCGATCGACAGATCGTAGCTGACGCCATCAAGGCCCATGATTCCGTCTGGCACCAGCTTCACTTCAGCTTCGGCCAGCGTTCCCAACACGAACTCGGCGTCTGACGCCTCGACTGCCAGCGACCTCTCCGGCTTCCCGAGACGACTACGGCGTGTGAGCCGCCATGTAGTCTGTCCGTAGACTGGAATGTCCCGTGAGAGGTCAATCTCGTAGGGCGTCCCAAACGACGGCCTCACGCCGAGTACCACGCCATCCAACTTCATGCGAACCTCCGTTCGTCGGTCCGCAGCGGTAGCGACGCGCTTTAGAAGGACTGTCTTATTGCAGGTCGGCGCGCCTTCAAGCTGCGGAGTTCAAATCCGCACCGACCGGCCGCATCAGTGCAGCCAGACTCTATAAATATAGTGCCAGAAGCCTGTTAGCGCAACTATCGCCCCGCCGCCGCACGGCCGCCGGCGTCGCTCGCGCGGGCGGAGCCCTCACTACCTATACGTCGCGCCGCAACCCCCTGACCCACGTCCTGCACCAGCCGCGCGGCCTCCGCGCGGTAGCCCGCCGCACGCTGCTCGGCCTCGCGCGCCCTCAGCAGTAGCTCGCGGATACGGTCTGCGATCGCGTCCATGCCGGGAGCGTACGGCCGGCGAGCAACGGGGGGGCAACGGGTAGCCCCCGCGAGAGAGCAGTGCTACCGTACAGGTGCGCCCCTCCCCCAGAGAACCCGGAGGTGCCCCGTGCCGAAGACACTTTCCATTCTGCCCGCCTGCCTCATTGCGTTCCTTTGCCTCCCCGCTTCGGCTGTTGCTCAGCAGGATTGGCGTGAGGAGCTAAGCTCGGACCAGGTCACCGTGGCCGACGGACGCTTCACGTACGAGGAGTTCGGCATACTGTCGCTGGAGCTTCCGGGCTACGAGCCGGTGGAGTTTCAGATGAAGATCCTGAGCGATGCACCCGCCGACGGAACGATCAGCCGAGACAGTTTCATGTCCCTTACCTCGTCGATGATGACGATCGTGATGCTCGCGGGATTCGCGGAGGCGTACGCGGTCTCAGCGACGGAGTTCTTCAACGGCTTTGACTATCGGGAACTCGATGCCCCAATCGGCACACCTGATGTAGAACTCAACCTCTGGATGACGGGTGAGGGGATGCAGTTCGAGTTCGTCAATACGTCGACCGACGAGAAATCGCGTACGGTGTGGACGTGGGACGAGTTCTATCAGCAGTAACCTCTCCGGAATCTCTCACACCCCGCCCGCGAGCACGAGTTCGTCCGGCAGCCCGCAGATCGCGGACGACGCGCTGACCGCCACACGCTCTGGAAGGGTCGTCTCGTAGCGGGTCGGTGCGCCTTCAAGCTGCGGAGTTCAAATCCGCACCGACCGGCCGCATCTGTGCAGCCAGACAGGTTAAGAATACCAGCCCGGAAACTGGTCGGCCAGCCTGACGAGACTCCGCGACGAGCCTCCTAAGGTGGCAAGAAAAGACGCTGGCAGCGTCGAGACCAGCCGAAAAAGGCCCCCGACCGACCAGGCCGGAAGTCGGATCTTTCTGACGTGGTGAGCGTGGCCACCTACATCCGGGCGGGATCGTTGGAGTCGAGGAAGCCGGTGCGTATCATCTCGATCGGAAGCGCTCGCTCGAATGGCGAGGGGATCTAGTCTTCCTCGGATACGTCGGATTGGCGCAGGTCGGGACTCAGGAGGTCCCGGTCGATGGCCCCGGTGAATCGTTCAAACACCTCCGACAAGGCCCTCGCAATCGCTAGGAAGTGCCACCGCTTGTCCTCTACTCGCAGACGGCCCAATGTCAGGTGTGCCACCTCCTTCCCTACACGGTCCTTCACTTGAACCAGTTCGATCGGAAGCTCACCTCTTGCGGCCACCCATCTGCTCGGGTCATCGAAGTAGTCACCGGCCACCAAGTCGTCGTCGCGGGGATGCTCCGAAAAGAAGAAGTCGAGTAGTACCCGAGCGTGGAAACTGAACGACTCTAGGACCGCGTCGTGTAGAGGTCCGGCCGCGGAAATGGGGATCGTCAGCATCTGCGCTGTCTTGCCGAGCATGTATACTTCGTAGTTGACGTGAGTAGTCATCGCCTGGAGCTGTGCAGGGGTCGGTCTCTTACGCACGGGTGTTGTCCACCTCCCCAGGGGACCCTAGGACCGCATAGGCCAACGCGAATACCTGCTCGTAAACCGAGCCGGCTCAGCGAACTCAAACGTCACGCGGTAATCCTGTTCTCCCGGCGTCTCGGCTACCTGTTCCCTCAGGCGCTCGGCCTCGGCGGTAGAAAGTCGCGCACCCGTGATTATATGCTCCACTTCGCCAAGATCTATGTCCATGCCTAATACTGTCGCGTGATCGGTCCCGGTCAGCCTGAGGCTGTATGACGATTCAGACTCAAAGGTGTCCAGCGCGTTCTGAGGATCACCGTGCAAGTCGAGCGAACCTGATCCTCTGAGCGGACCGGAGACCCGGCCGGTCTCTGTCTTTTCGGCGGTTTCCAGGATTTCCATGACCTCCTCAGCGACTATGTCGCGGTCGGGAACCGTGAACGCAGTGCCAGTCGCAGTTTGGATCTTAACGAGAGCTCGTAGGACTTCTTCCCACCCCTCGCTGACCTCCGAGCTATCGGCAACCGCTTCAGGGGTCTCGAAGAAGAGTTGACCCGTAACGTAGTCTCGAAGCGTGATCGCACACCCCGTACTCAGCAGTCGGTGGAAACGGGCCGCCGTCACCGCGTGCTCTACGTTCCAGCCTGCGTACTCGATGCCAAACCTCAGACTCAGTCGCCCGCTTGTTGACCACTTGACCTCGACCTTCCACGGGACTCGCTGTTCGTCGTTGCTGAGGGTAAGCTCCTCATTCCCTGCCTGAGTGATACGGAGCGAGTGCAATCGCGAGACTCGACGATTCCGGACGAAGTGATGCGTTGGGCCTTTCGACCCTGTCCGAAATGCAGAGACCACATGCCTCGCTATCAAGAAGCATGTCAAGAGTGCAGGAACGCTGCGGCTTCGAGAGACGTGCCTATACCGGTCTCACGTCCCGACGCTGAGCGGCAACTCTCGGAGCCTACTGCAGGAGGTGGGCGGTGACAGGGAAGGACGAGTACCGGCCTGACTTGGTCGGAGACGGTCACGATGGGGAGCCACTGCTCAGGGCGAAACAGGTTGCCGAGTGGCTCGGTGTGCACCCGAAGAGGGTCTATGACCTACCCATACCGAGAGTTCGCGTCAGCCCGAAGCGTATCAGGTATCGGCCGGTGGACGTGGTCAAGTATCTGGATCGCCGGGGAGAGACCCCATGACCAGCATTCTCAATCGACGGAGGTGTGGATGGCGAATAAGCGAGATGGCATCTGGCAAATGAAGCGGACCCTGCCCGGAGTCGGGCTCGTGCGCCGCAGTCTCGGCACACGCAGCGGGGAGCGGGCTCTGACATTGGAATCGATGGTCGAGAAGCTGGCCGACCGGGGACGTGGCGACCTCATAAGGGCATGGATGAATGACGATGTAAGTCTTGCTACGCTCGCAGAAGCCTACGACACCGGCAAGTTGCACCTCCTGAGCAGGAGGCTCCAAGCGAAGGAGTGTAATCTCGCTGAAGCAATCCGGCAGGCTCTCCGGGCACAAGCTGCCGACGTGCAGGACTCGACACTCCAGCGATACGCGACAGGACTCGCACACTTCGAGGCCTTCGCCGGTTCGAAAGCGAACGTTCGGGAGAGTCTCACGACCGATCGCGTCACCCAGTTCAAGGCGCACCGACTGGATACAGGGGCGAAACGTGAGACCGTGAACAATGACCTCGGAGCCGTGAGCGTACTGGCAACTTTCGCGTTGCGGCAGGACTGGATCGAAGAGCGGCCATTGATCAAGCGCTTTCCGCCGAAGGTCCGGATCCGTTACCTTGAATCCAAGCAGGTGAGCCTGTATCTCGCGGCTCTGCGCCCGGCCTTCCAGACTCAGATGCTGCTTCTCGTCACGACGGGGATGCGACTCGGTGAGTCAGAGGCGATGAGGGTCTGCGACATCCGCTTCGGCGAAGACGGGTGTCGGGTCCTGCTTCCCGACAGCAAGACCGCTGCGGGATTGCGTCCGGTGTTCGTGCCGCCCCAGACGGCTTTGGCGTTGAAGATCCACGTCAGCGAGCACGGGCTTACGGGGACCGGCAGGCCATTCTCGATCAGACGCCGGAGCGTTCAGGCCGAACATACCCGAACCTGCAAGCTCGTAGGAATCGAAGGGTATACGATCCACGACCACCGCCACACGGCAGCGGTTCACCTTGCCAGAGCAGGGATGCCGCTCGGTCTGCTGAAGAACCAACTCGGGCACAAGACGATCCAGATGACCATGCGCTATGCACAGTTTCATCCTGACTACAGCGATGTCGGCAAGTACTTCGCTCAGGTGGAAGAATCGTTCGGTCTGGCCCCGGAAGCGGTACGCACTATCGGACACAGTGTTAGATCAGCCGAAGTCGAGGCCGAGCGATGAATCCTCGCAAGTCGTTGTCAGATAAAGCGGAGGGGGCGGGATTCGAACCCGCAAGTCCTTGCGGACGCCGGTTTTCAAGACCGGTGCATTCGCCGTTCTGCCACCCCTCCGAGGGTGCTCTTCACAGCCCCTTCGTTGTCTCCAGACCCTCCATCAGAATCTCATACTTCGCCCCAACGTTCTCCGGCGCAACGCGGCACTCGACGTGGTGGTCGTTCGCCTCGGTCTGCCGCTGATGGCCCGGGTCAGGAAGATCTCGCAGCCGGCCGGCAGCAGAGGGCAAAAAAAGGGCCGCCCCGATAATCGGAGCGGCCCTTCAGGCCAGACGTCAGCCCGTGAAGTCAGGTAACGCGAACGACGTTCTCCGCGGCCGGACCCTTCTGGCCCTGCACCATGTCGAACTCGACGACGTCTCCCTCATTCAGCGTCTTGAAGCCCTCAGCCTGGATGGCGGAATGGTGGACAAAACAGTCCTTGCCACCCTCTTCCAGCGTGATGAAGCCAAAGCCCTTCTCATCGCTGAACCACTTCACTGTCCCTTTGGTACGCATCAATCCTGCTCCTTAAGTAGGTCGTAGCCGGAGTCCGGGTGATCCGTACCATCCGACTGCCTGACACTCGCGCGGTCTTCGCCCCCGCGCTGGGCTACGTGCTTAGAGCTACAACAAAAAGGGAGACCAGTTCACACAGGCCTCCCATACCACATCTTGTGACTGTAGCCCGCACTCCTCGGCACCTTGCCGAGCGGCCACAATATCGTCGAATTAGGGTCGGCAGTCAAGCGGGGCGAATCCGCGCTCGCTGGGCACAAGAGACAAGGGAGCGAATCGACCATGGTGACGAGGATCGAGAGGCCCCTGAAGGCGCGTGCTTCTGGTCCGGCGAGGAGTTGCTGGAGGAGCCGCGAAGCTCGGCGCCCCGGAGGACAGCAGACCCGACACGCCGCGGAAAGGGTGGGAGGATGAAACTCGGATCGCGAACCGGCCGTATCAGGCGGGTGAACGGGCGGACCGCCCGGGCGCTCGGTTCTGCGCGCGGATCACCCCGATCGGGAGAGTGAATGTGAGGAAGGTGCTGCTGCTGGTGGGTCTCGAGGTGGCTCGCCGGGTGTTGAAGAGGGTCCTTCGCGTCTAGCAGGATCAGGGACGCCGCTCGGCGCAAGCCGCAGTCCGCCCCGGCCTCAGGAGACGACCTGCACGTCCACGTCGAGCATGATGTCCATGCGCAGGGTGTGGAACACGCTGCAGTACTTCTCCAGCGAGAGGTCCACCGCCCGCTCTGCCTTGGCCTGATCCACCGGACCCTTGATGCGGAACCGGAAGCCGAGTCGCTTCACGTAACGGGGAGGGTCCTCCCGGCGAGTCGCCTCCACCTCGACCGCCATGGCCAGCACTTCCTGCCGCGACTTCCGCAGGATGTCCACGACGTCGGCCGCAGCGCACGCACCCACTGATTCCAGAAAGAGGTCGACCGGCGTGGTGCCGTCTTCGGCGTTGCCGTCGATCGGCGTGACGGAACCGCCGCGCGCCTGGCCATCGAACCGGAGATCTCCCTTCCACACCAGCTGTACGGTCTGACTCATCGCAGCTCTGTCTCGTGGGGTGCTCGGCCTGCCCGACCGGTTGCCGCCGCCGGTCCTGGGCCGGATACTCCGGACGGCGTGGCGGAAGATAGACCGCCCGCGCTTCGTCGTACAAGTCCACCGACGCGGACCAGCCAGGAGGTTCGAGCCATGAAGTCGCACACCCGATACCTGACGATGAACGTCCCGGCTCGCATGGAAATGGTGAACATCACTCCCGAGGTCGAGGCGGAAGTGCGCGCGAGCGGGATTCATGAGGGCCTGTGCCTGGTCAACGCCATGCACATCACGGCCAGCGTGTTCATCAACGATGACGAGCCGGGTCTGCACCGAGACTACAAGAAATGGCTCGAGGAGCTGGCTCCGTTCGACCCGAGTCCCGAGCGGTACCACCACAACCGCACCGGCGAAGACAACGCCGACGCGCATCACAAGCGACAGGTCATGGGCCGGGAAGTAGTGGTAGCGATCTCGGGAGGGCGACTCGATTTCGGACCGTGGGAGAGAATCTTCTACGGTGAGTTTGACGGTCGGCGTCCGAAGCGTGTCCTGATCAAGATCATCGGTGAGTAGCCGGGCCGCCCTGCCGGACGCGCCTCCAGATGACGGCCCCCGGAAGGCCAGAACGGATCGTCACGAGGCCGGATCCACAAGGGCCTTGACCACCTCTCCGGACCGCACTGCGGTCAGCGCCTCGTTCAGCTCGCCGAGTCCGTATCGGTGGAGCGGGATCTCCGCCCACGGAAGGCTGCGCTCGGGATCCGACGCGAGCCGCACCGCCCGGTGGAAATGCGAATAGTCGGATCCCCAGCAACCGCGAATGTCCAGATGCTTGCGGTTGATCAGCTCGTGAGGGTTGATGGTCACGTCACCGTGATCCGTGTACTGGCCGGCTATCACGACCCGACCGGCGTCTCGCGTGTACCGCAGCGCCTGGCGCACAGCCTCGGGAACCCCGGTCGCCTCGATCGTAACGTCAGCCCCCCGACCGTTGGAGTGGTCACGCACCCAGTCGAGCCGCATATCCTCGTCCAGATCGCCGATGTCGATGGCCTCGTCGGCACCCATTCGGCGGACCACCGCGATCCGGCGCGCGGGGCCCCCGATGACGAGGACTCGACCGGCACCTCCCTGCCGCGCGAGCGCAGCGACCGAGAGTCCGACGGGCCCGCTCCCCAGGACGAGCACCGTGTCCCCGTGACCGATCTGCGCGCGCTCGACCGCGTGCAGGGCCGTGGGAATACCACATCCGCCGGCCATGAATCGCTCGGGGTCGGCCTCGCCCAGCCGGATGATCCGTGTCCCGGGGCGCAGGTACATGCGCTCCGCCCACCCGCCGGCCGGCCCCACCTCGAGGCCCAACGTGATCCCGTACACGCGGCGGTGCGGGCAGCGCGTCGAAGCCTTCGCCACAAGACAGGTCCAGCACCGGTGGCAGGAGCCGTGGACGTCGAGGAACGTGACGAGATCTCCCGCCCTGAGGCGTTCCCCCTCGGCGGTCTCGACAGTTCCTCGAAGCGACTCTAGATTTCCAACCGTAACATGACCTGGAATAATGGGATACTCGACATCGGCGAGTCTCCCATCGTGCAGATACACGTCCGTCCCGCACACCTCGCTCAGGAGCACTCGGAGGACGGCGCCGCCCGGTTCGACGGCGGGCATGGAGAGGGTGCGAAGCTCGACGGGAAGCCCGGGCGCGGGCATCACGGCGGCACGGATGCGGTCCATGTGTTTCCCCGGGGTGGAGTGGGCACGTCTACGTGGTGCCCTTTGCTGGTCGGGAGAAACATAGCATCTTGTGCGCTCGATCGGTGCGTCGGGGACGATCGGTCCGGGCGCTCGGGTACGTGCAAGGAAAGAAGAGGACTGAATGCTGAGACGGACCATCCTCGGCGCGAGTGCGTTTCTGGCAGTCGTCGCCGCTCCACTGAACGCGCAGGACCAGGCCGAGGCGTGCGCCGCGGTCACGCAGTCTAAGGTCGGATACTGGGCGGAATATGATCTGGACGACAGGTCGACGAACGAAGTGAGCTCCCTGCGGTTCGCGATGATCGAGCGACCGAAGGAGGCCGACAGGACGTGGTACGAATTCCAGGCCGCCACCAATCGCGGCGACGTGATCGTCCAGCTCGACGTTCCGGGCTGGCCGTTCGAGGTCGAGCAGGTGACCGGCGTGATCGTGAAGATGGCCGGGCAGCCCGCCATGCGGCTTCCGACCGAGATGCTGGCCATGCTGCAGCAGCAGATCGGTGACAACCCGATGGCGGATTTCGCCGATCGCTGCGCCGCGTCGGCGCTGCTCGGAACGGAGAGCCTCGAGGTTCCGGCCGGCACCTTCTCGACCCTGCATATTCGTAGCGATGATGGCGGCGCAGAAGCGTGGATCAGCCCGGACGTTCCCTTCGGCATCGTGAAGGGGATCGCGCCGGAGGGTGGCACGCTGATTCTGAAGGGCTTCGGCAAGGACGCCATTTCCGCCATCCCTGAGGAACCGCAGACGATGCCGGCGATGGGCGGAATGAACCGCTAGTCTCCCGGCAGGCGTCCACCAGGCCCGCTTGGGCCCGGTGGACCCATCTCTGGAGGTCGGCCATGTACACGCGGCGGCGTTTTCTGGGAGCCCTCGGACTCCCCTCCTTCGCGGTGGCGGCCGGCTTGCCCGTTCCCCACCCCCGCCTCTCCTCCGCGGCACGCGTTCTCGATACTCTCGTCGATCACGGCGGGGCAGCAGCGGAGACAGCCGGCGACGAGGATTTCTGGGCAGAGGTGGCGCAGGCGTTCACGGTCGATCGCTCCCTCGTGAACCTCAACAACGGAGGGGTGAGCCCGGCGCCGGCATACGTTCAGGCCGCCATGAAGCGACACCTCGACTATTCCAACGACGCGCCGGTCTACACCATGTGGCGCGTCCTCGAGCCGCAGCGGGAGGCGGTCCGCGAGCGGATGGCCCGCCAGTGGGGCGTCGATCCGGAAGAGGTGGCATTCACACGCAACGCGTCCGAGAGCTTGCAGACGCTGCAGCTCGGGATGGACCTGGCACCGGGCGACGAGGTCCTGACGACGAACCAGGACTATCCCCGCATGATCACCACCTTCCTGCAACGGGCGCGGCGCGAGGGCATCGCGCTCAGGCAATTCTCGATTCCCGTTCCGGCGGAAGATCCGGCAGAGATCGTGCGGAGATTCGAGCAGCGGATCACCCCGCGCACGCGTCTGATCCTCATGTGCCACATGATCAACCTGACCGGGCAGATCCTTCCCGTGCGGGACGTGGTGGCGATGGCGCGGCGACACGGCATTCCCGTCCTGGTGGACGGTGCCCACGCGCTCGCCCACTTCGACTTCCAGCTGGCAGACCTCGACTGCGACAACTACTCCGCCAGTCTTCACAAGTGGCTGTTCGCCCCACACGGCACGGGCCTGTTGTACGTACGGCGGGGCCGCATCGCAGACGTGTGGCCCCTGATGGCGGCGCCGGACACGATGAACGACGACATTCGCAAATTCGAGGAGATCGGCACGCACCCGGCTGCCCCCTACCTGGCGATCGCCGAGGCCCTCACCTTCCACCAGGCCATCGGCGGTAAGCGCAAGGAAGCGCGACTCGTGTACCTGCGCGACTACTGGGCGACGCGCTTGCTGGAGCGGGACCGGATCCGCCTGCACACGAGCCTGAAGCCCGGATTCGCCTGCGGTATCGCCAACGTCGAGATCGACGGCGTGGATCCGGGTGATCTCACGAACTGGCTGTTCGGCGAGCATCGGATCATAGTCACCCCCGTCAAGCACGATGAGTTCCAGGGAATCCGGGTCTCGCCCAGCGTCTATACGACGCTCGAAGAATTGGACCGGTTCGCGGAGGCGATGGAGCGTGTGATCCGAGAAGGCCTCCCCACTTGAGACGGCATGCTCGCACGGCCGACCCGCCTGACACTGGGACAGCGGCCCGGGAGGACTGAGTGACCTGGCGGGAACGTCTGACCGAGTGGCTCGACATCCGGCCGGCCGAGCTCCGGGTCGTGGTGCTGAGCTTCCTGGGCGCGTTTCTGGTGATGGGCTTCGTTGTCCTGGCCGGGTCGTTGCGGGACGCGTTTTACCTGGGCTTCTTCGACGCCGCGACGCTCCCGTACGTCCTGTACGCGAGCGTCGCGCTCGGGCTCCCCGCCGCAGGCATGTTCTCCCGGCAGATGGCGCGCCGCGCACCGCACCGGGTGATGAGAATCCTCATCACGAGCACGGGCCTCGGACTCGTGGCCTTCTACTTCGCGGTGCTGTCCCCCGAGGTCGCGTTGAACGAGCGCGCGGCGGCGGTCGGCTTCTATTTGTGGACGGTGGTGGCCGCGCTGCTTCTCACGACGGGCTTCTGGATCGTCGCCTCCGAGGTGTTCGTGGTGCGGGAAGCCAAGCGCCTGTTCGGGCTCATCAGTTCCGGCGGGGCTCTCGGGACTCTCGTGACCGGTGTGTCGATCGCGCCCCTCCTCGGCCGTTTCGCGCCGGTAAGTCTCATCCCGATCGTCGTGGCGTTCCTGGCGCTCGCGCTCCTCACGTTCGAGCTCATTCCGCGCGAGCGGCTGCGGGCCCGGACCGCGGTGGACGAATCCGGCGGGGGAGTGCTGAGCGGGCTGCGGGACGTGGCCGGGAACCGGCACCTGCGTCTCGTGGCGACGATCATCCTGCTCGCTGCGGCCGCCGCATACATCGTGGACTGGCAGCTGAAGGAGGCGATACAGGCCTCCGCTTTGTCCGACGTGCGGGCTGCCGGCCTCACGGGGGATGCGGCGGTCACGGCCACGAACCGACGCATCGCGTCATTCATGGGAGCCTTCCGCGGCTGGACCGGCGGGCTGGCCTTCGTGATCCAGGTCTTCCTGGCCAGCAGGATCCTGACCGGCGCCGGGGTGGCGTGGAGTCTGGCCGTGCTGCCGCTGGCCCTGATGCTCGGGTCGGTCGGGATGCTGGTCGTACCCGGGCTGCTCATGGCGACGCTCGTCCGGGGCGCCGACAACACGCTGGGGAAATCGCTGTACCGCACCGTCGTGGAGCTCCTGTGGGTGCCGATCCCCTCGTCGCTGAGGCGCCGCAGGAAGGCCTTCATCGACTCGCTGGTGGGCAACGCCGGGGACGGCCTCGGCGCGCTGGTCGTCCTTCTCTGGGTGACGCTGGGTGGCCGTCCGTCGTTCGTGCTCTCGGCGTTCGTGATCCTGACCTGCGCCGTTCTTCTCTACCTGTCCCGTGCCATGGGCGCGCAGTACTTCACCACGCTCCGTAGCCGACTCGAGACCAGTCGCGCATCGAGCATGCTGGAGGGCGCATGGCTGGAGCGGGGAGATCGACTGGGCTCCACGCTGACGCGTCTGGACATCAGCCGCGTTCTGGCTACTACGGGCATCCATTTCGACGCAGCGCCGGGCGCGCGACCGGCACCCGCTGGGAAGACATCACCTGAGCAGCCGCTCTCACCATCGGAGATGCTGCAGACGGGCGATCCGGCTCTGGTACGCCGAGCCCTCGCGAGCTCCGTTGGCTGGACGCTCGACGACGTGCCGGCGCTCGCCCGTCTCCTGGCCCGCGACGGCACGTTCGGAGTCGCGGTCACGGTCCTGGCCGAGATCGGTCCGGACGTGGTTCCGCTTCTGGCGCCCGTGCTCCGTGACGAGGCGGCCGATTTTGTCGTGCGCCGCCGCATCCCGCGCGTGTTGTCCCGGATCGAGAGCCGAGATGCCGACAGGGTGCTACTGGAAGGGCTCGGCGCGGGACGTTTCGAGGTGCGCTACCGGGTGGCTCTCGCCCTGCGCCGACGCCGTCAGCGCGGACTCCCGGAGGCTTCCGGTGACTGGCAGAGCGTCGTCTGGAAGGCGGTGCGAGCGGAAGTGAGCCGGGAGCGTCCGGTGTGGGAGCTGGCCCGCCTGCTGGATTCGGAGGCGGACGACGGCCTGGTGGAGCGCCGGGTGGGTCTGCGTGGCGAGCTCAGCCTGGAGCATACGTTCCGGCTGTTGAGCCTGGTGCTGGAGCCGCGAACGGTCCAGGCCGCGTACCACGGGATCGTCCTCGACGACCCGGAGCTCGAGAGCTTCGCGCTCGAGTACATGGAACAGGTGCTACCTCCCGACATCCGGAAGCGGCTGTGGCCGTTCATCGGCGACATGAGCGCCTCCGCCGAGCGCCGCGCCATCCGGAAGCTGGACGATGTCGTAGCCGATCTGTTGCAGACCGGGGCCACGCTGTTCGGCACACCGGAGAGCCGCGAAGAGCTGCAGCGCTATCTGCGGGGCGACGGGGAGGAGCGACCGGACTGATCCGTTAGCCCTCTCCAGTCTGCCGGTCGTACCCGATCCCCGCCATCGGTATCTTGATGCCGTGCTCGCGGGCCACCTCGAGTGCTCTCTCGTAGCCGGCGTCGGCGTGTCGGATCACGCCCATCCCCGGATCCGTCGTGAGCACTCGCTCGAGCCGCCGCTCCGCGGCCACCGTTCCGTCCACGACGATTACCTGGCCCGCGTGTTGAGCGAACCCGATCCCGACGCCTCCGCCGTGATGGAAGCTGACCCACGTCGCGCCGCCCACCGCGTTGAGCAGCGCATTGAGGATGGGCCAGTCGGACACGGCGTCCGTACCGTCCTTCATGCCCTCGGTCTCCCGGTTGGGGCTGGCCACGGATCCGGAGTCCAGGTGGTCGCGGCCGATCACGATGGGAGCGCCGACTTCGCCGCGGGCCACCATCTGGTTGAACCGGTGACCCGCCCGGGCGCGCTCTCCGTACCCCAGCCAGCAGATCCGTGCGGGGAGTCCCTGGAACTCCACCCGTTCGCGGGCCAGAGCGAGCCAGCGGTGCAGGTGCAGGTCTTCGGGGAACAACTCCATCACGGCCTCGTCCGTGCGATAGATATCCTCCGGATCGCCCGACAACGCGACCCAGCGGAACGGGCCCTTTCCCTCGCAGAACAGCGGCCGGATGTAGGCGGGCACGAACCCCGGGTAGGAAAACGCCTCCTCGACTCCGGCGTCGAAGGCCCGCTGACGCAGGTTGTTGCCGTAGTCGAACACTTCGGCGCCGTGCTCCCGGAATGCGAGCATGGCCTCCACGTGTCGTGCCATCGACGCCATCGACCGTCGCTCGTACTCCTGCGGATCGGTCCGGCGCAACGATTCGGCCTGCTCCACGCTCGCGTCCACCGGCACGTACATGAGCACGTCGTGCGCCGGAGTCTGATCGGTCACGACGTCGGGCGCGAAGCCGTGTGCAACCAGATCCGGGAGCGCTTCCGCCGCGTTGCCGATCAGAGCGACCGACAGGGCCTCACCCCGATCGCGGGCTGCTTCGCACAGGGCCACGGCCTCGTCCGTGCTGTCGACCACGCGGTCTACGTACCGGGTGTCGAGCCGCCGCTTCGCGCGCGCCGGGTCGACCTCGACGACGAGGGCCACGCCGCCGTTCATGGTGACCGCCAGCGGCTGCGCGCCTCCCATCCCACCGAGACCGGCCGTGAGCGTGATCTTGCCCCGAAGGCCGTCCCACCCCTTCTGTGCCGCGAGCGCGCCGAGCGTCTCGTACGTGCCCTGCAGGATTCCCTGCGTCCCGATGTAGATCCAGCTGCCGGCCGTCATCTGCCCGAACATGATCAGGCCCCGGGCAGCGAGTTCATCGAAGTGTTCCTGCGTAGCCCAGTGCGGAACAAGGTTCGAGTTGGCGATCAGGACACGCGGCGCATCCTTGTGCGTGTAGAAGACGCCGACCGGCTTGCCCGACTGTACGAGCAGCGTTTCATCCTCATTCAGCTCGCGCAGGGCGCGCACGATGGCGTCGAAGCTTTCCCAGTCTCGCGCCGCCTGTCCGCGACCTCCGTATACGACGAGGTCCTCGGGCCGCTCGGCAACATCGGGGTCCAGGTTGTTCATCAGCATCCGCAGGGCCGCTTCCTGCAGCCAGCCCTTGCAGCTGATCTCCGCGCCGCGGGGCGACCTGACGACTCTGGATCCGCCGCTCTCGGCCATCACGCCACCACCTTTCCACGCTTGATCACGGTTCGGACGGGGTTGTGTCCGATCCGGTACACCATGTCCTCCAGGGCCGGAACGTCCCAGATCTGCAGGTCGGCTAGCTTCCCCGCCGCCAGGACGCCGCGATCGTCGAGGCCGCAGGCGCCGGCTCCGCCCGCTGTAGCGGCCACGAGGGCCTCCTCCGGTGAGAGGCCGCTGGTGCGACACGCGAACTGCACCGCCAGCGGCATGCTGAGGGCGTAACCGCCGGGGCACAGGTCCGTGGCCAGAGCGATCCGAAGTCCGGCATCCACCCACTGGCGGGCCACTACGGGCCGCGGGTGTCGGACTGCAAAGTCGATCAGCGGCATCAGCACCGCGATCACCCCTGCTGCGGCCAGACCGCTCAGCGCCCCGGGCGAAGCGAAGTTGAGATGATCGGCCGAAATCACGCCGATGTCCGCTGCGAGCGCCGCGGCTCCGACGTCGGCGTACTGGTCCGCGTGGATCTTCGGAGACAGGCCGGCCTGCCGTCCCGCCTCGAGGATGCGGTGCGCCTGCTCCACCGTGAAGAATCCGTCGTCGCAGTACACGTCGTTGAACCGGGCGAGGCCGTCGGCCACCACACTCGGAATCATCTCGTGGATGACTCGGTCCACGTAGGCGTCGCGCGAAACGTCCGCCGGGAAGTCGTGCGCTCCCATGAAGGTGCTCACCACGTCCACGGGCTGCGACTCCTGCAGCCGCAGGTTCACCTCCAGCAGCTTGCGCTCGTTCTCCGTGTCGAGACCGTAGCCGCTCTTGCTCTCCACCGTCGTCGTTCCGTGAGCCAGCATGGCCTCCAGTCGGGCCGCGGCGCCTGCCTGGAGCGACGGAAGGTCCGCGCGTCGTGTCATCTCGACGGTTGCCATGATTCCGGTCGGAATCCGGAGGTCGGCCACCTCGGCGGGGTCGTGCGTGAGCCGCGCCGCATATTCCCGCGCGCGGGATCCGCCGAACACGAGGTGCGTGTGTGCGTCGACGAAGCCGGGAGCTACCACGCCTCCATCGGCATCCAGCATCACCGCATCCGATACGTCCACTTTCGCCCACACGTCTGCCTCCGGCCCGACGGCGAGCACCCGCTCTTCCTGCAGCGCGACCACGCCGCGGGGAATGCGGCCGACGGGATCGGACGGGCCGGGAACGCAGGTGAGGATCTCGGACGCCCCCCGAATCACCACTTCCGCCGGCGGTGGCCAACCGGCGGAGCGCACGCCCTCCCTCACCGTCGGCTCACGGAAGGAGGGCCGTTTCCACGACCTGTTCCACTGAAAAATCGTGCGCCTGGAGGTAGAAGCGCACGACGTCTTCCAGGGCCGCGAGGGGAACGGATCCGATCAGCTCCGTGCCCACCACCTGCACTCCGTACCGGGCGGCCTCCGAGCGCACGGTCTCGAGCACCCGGTGGATGGGCGTCTGCGAGTAGTCGGTGAGGTTCATCGATACCTGGACCATGCCCCGGTCCTCGAGAGCGAACCCCATGCCGCGCACATAGCGGTACCCGCCGTTGATGTGCCGGACGTTTCGCGCGATGGTCTGAGCGAGCTGGAGGTCCGTGGTGGCGAGGTTCACGTTGAACGCTACCAGGGGATAGCGCGCTCCGGTCACCGTCGCCCCCGCCTTCGGATGGAACACGGCAGGCCCCTCGTCAGGCATCCATTCGGGTTTCGTCAGCTTCTCCGGCAGCGCTTCGTACTGCCCCTTGCGAATCGCGGGAAGGCCGACCCGCTCGGGCCGGGTTGCGGAGTCTTCGTAGTAATAGACCGGCACTTCCCGGGCTCCCAGCCACCGTCCGAAGGCGCGCGAGATCTCGACGGCCTCCGCGGTCTCCATCTCCCGCAGCGGGATGAAAGGCACCACGTCCAGGGCGCCCATGCGTGGGTGCTCCCCTTCGTGCTCCCGCATGTCTACTCGCTCGAGAGTGGCCGTGGCGAGGGCCATGGCTCCTTCGAGAACTGCTTCCGGTGTGCCCAGGAGCGTAAAGACGGCGCGATTGTGGTCCGGATCGGCCGACCAGTCCGCCAGCGTGACTCCGTCGACGGCGCGCACCGCTGCGGCCATCTCCTCGAGTGCGTCCGTTCTCCTCCCCTCGCTCACGTTGGCCTTGCACATCAGCACCTTAGCCATGGACGGTCTCCCCGGATCCGAGGGC
>JBDGXC010000053.1:0-16081 GCA_039584815.1 Gemmatimonadota bacterium | reverse complement strand
CATGGACGTGGAGCTGATCGCCCCGATCGCGATGGATAAAGAGCTGCGGTTCGCGATCCGCGAAGGCGGTCGGACGGTCGGCGCCGGCGTCGTCACCGAAATCGTCGAGTAACGCACGCCTCGACGTGCGTCACCAGGCCTGCGCAGGGGTGACGAGATAGCGGATTAGGCAGGAACGGGATGAGAGACCAGATCACGCTCGAGTGCACGGAATGCAAGGAACGCAACTACTCGAGCACGAAGAACAAGCGGAAACATCCGCAGCGCGTGGAGTTTAAAAAGTATTGTCCGCGCTGCAATGCGCACCGCACGCACAAAGAAACACGCTGACGCGAACGGCGGCATCGGTCACGCCGGTCCCGGCCCCCCATCGCCTTCGCGCGTGGGGCGCTGACTCCCCCGGTCACGCGGGGAGGGGCCGGCGTTTCCGTCGTCCGCCGCGACGTGGGAAGAACACGAAAGCGATCGCTCTGCAATGGCCGGAATGAGGGACGTTCAACAGTTCGTCGAAGATGTTCAGGTCGAGATGCGTCGGGTCACCTGGCCCGATCGCGAGCAGTTGCGTAACGCGACGGCCGTGATCCTGGTATTCGTGGTCATCATCGCGATCATCATCGGCCTGATGGACACGATCTTCTCGTGGTTCGTCCGCACGTTCGTAGGGGTATTCAGTGGCTGAAGACGTCGTCCAGACGGAACAGGCGGAGCAGCAGACCCGCTGGTACGCGATCCAGACGTACTCGGGTCACGAGAACAAGGTGAAGACCCTGCTCGAGCGGAAGATCGCCGAGCTTCCCGGGGAGCCGGACACGAAGCTCATCCGGGAGGTGATCGTTCCGACGCGCGAGGTGGTCGAGATCAAGGGCGGCAAAAAGATCCGCTCCACCAAGCGGCTGTACCCGGGGTACGTTCTGGTGAACATGGTGCTCAACCAGGAGACCATGTTCCTCGTGAGCAGCGTGCAGAGCGTGATCAAGTTCCTCGGCGGCGGAACGGAGCCGCAGCCGCTGCGACCGGAAGAGATGAACAAGATCCTCGGTGTGGCGCAGGAAGTCGAGGCGCAGGGACCGAAGGAGGAGATCCCGTTCCACGTGGGACAGGTGGTAGAGGTGATGGAGGGACCGTTCAGCGACTTCAGCGGAACGGTCGACGAGGTGTTTCCGGACAAGGGCAAGGTCCGCGTGCAGGTCAGCCTGTTCGGCCGGCCGACGAACGTGGAGCTGGACTATACGCAGCTGAAGGGATTCTGAGCAGGCATCATGGCGGCACCGAAGAAGAGGATCATGGCGCTCGTGAAGTTGCAGATACCCGCCGGCCAGGCGACGCCGGCGCCGCCCGTGGGACCGGCTCTCGGTCAGCACGGCGCGAACATCATGGATTTCTGCAAGCAGTTCAACGCAAAGACGTCAAATCAGCCGGGCATGATCATCCCCGTCGTGATCACGATCTATCACGACCGGAGCTTCACCTTCATCACGAAGACGCCTCCTGCGGCGGTCCTGTTGAAGAAAGAGCTCGGCCTGGCTTCGGGCTCGGCGGAGCCCAATCGGGAGAAGGTCGCCAAGGTCACGCGCGAGCAGCTGTTGAAGATCGCACGGACCAAGATGGAAGATCTGAACGCGAACGACGAAGAGGCGGGAGCTCGCATGATCGCCGGAACGGCACGCTCCATGGGAATCGAGGTGGAGGACTGATGGCTCGACGGGGCAAGAAATACCAGGAGGTGACGGCCACGATCGATCGGGAGGAGCTGCGCGGGCCCCGCGCCGCCCTCGAGATGGTCAAGGAGCTCTCCTTCGCGAAGTTCGACGAGACGGTCGATGTCGCCGTGCGACTCGGGGTGGACCCCCGGCACGCGGACCAGATCGTTCGCGGCGCGGTGGTTCTTCCGGCGGGAACCGGCCGCACCGTGCGAGTGCTCGTGATCGCGCAGGGTGACAAGGCCCGCGAGGCCGAGGAGGCCGGCGCCGATTTCGTGGGAACCGAATATGTGGAGAAGATCGAGGGCGGGTGGCTGGACTTCGACGTCGCCATCGCGACCCCCGACATGATGAAGAACGTCGGGAAGTTGGGGCGGATCTTAGGGCCGCGGGGTCTCATGCCGACACCCAAAGCCGGCACCGTGACGATGGACGTCGGGCGCGTGGTGCAGGAGTCCAAGGCGGGGCGCATCGAGTTTCGCGTGGATCGCAACGGCATCGTCCACGCCCCGGTTGGCAAGGTCAGCTTCGACATCGGGGATATCGAGGCCAACCTCGATGCACTGATGGAGATGATCAAGCGAAACAAGCCGTCGGCGGCCAAGGGCACGTATGTGCGGAGCGTGACGGTCTCCAGCACCATGGGACCGGGGATCGGAATCGACCCGAACCTGTACCGGTAAACCAGCACGGCGAAGAGTCGGGATCAAGCACTATGGGAATGAGACTGGATCAGAAGCAGGACATTGCGCAGGAGCTCAACGAAAAGCTCGACTCCGCGGACGTCCTGTACCTGACGGACTTCACGGGGCTCACCGTGGAGGCCATCACCGAATTGCGAAGGAAGCTGCGGGAGGCGGGCGTGGAGTACCGGGTCGTCAAGAACACTCTGACGATTCACGCCATGAAGGACCTCAGCCTGCCGGATCTCACGGAGCATCTGCAGGGCCCGACCGCCCTAGTTCTGGGCGGCGAGGATCCGGTCACGCCGGCCAGGATCGTACGGGAGTTTGCCAGGGAGCACGACGACCGGCCGGTCGTCAAGGTCGGCGTGGTCGAGCAGCGGGCGGTCACGGCGGACGAGGTCAAGAGGCTGGCGGACCTGCCGCCGAAGGAGCAGCTGTTGGCGTTGATAGCGGGCGGCCTGACGGCGGGAGTCGGGAGCATTGCGGGAGCGCTCGCCTCGCTGATCCGGGACGTGACGTACATGATCGAGCAGGTGGCGCAACAGGGGGAGCACTAGGGGACGGATACCGAATCCCCGAGGGGAGGGTGCGGTCCGCAGCCATCGGAACCGGCCCCCGAATAGTGAACACAAGTGGCAGGGAGCACGCGGAGACATGAGCAAAGTTGAGGAACTTCTGGAGGCGATCGGCTCGCTGACGGTGCTGGAGGCGGCCGAGCTCAAGGACATGATGGAGGAGAAGTTCGGCGTGACGGCCGCTGCCCCGGTCGCCATGGCCGCCGCGATGCCGGCGGCTGGTGGCCCGGCAGCGGAGGAGCAGACCGAATTCGACGTGATCCTCGCCGGGATCGGCGACAAGAAGATCCAGGTGATCAAGGCCGTGCGCGAGGTCACGTCTCTGGGCTTGAAGGAGGCCAAGGATCTCGTGGACAACGCTCCGAAGCCGGTCAAGGAAGGGATCTCCAAGGAGGAGGCCGAGGCCATCAAGAGCAAGCTCGAGGAGCAGGGGGCCACCGTCGAGGTGAAGTAGCGGTGTACGCGGTGCCCGGAGCCCGGGTGCCTCGCACGTACTCGTACGCTGGTTCTGGATGCAAGAGCTTCTGAGGACAGGCAGTTCGCGCTCGCAGGGTGCCCCTGGCGCCCCGAAGGGCCCGTTCAGGGGCCCCGGGGCGACGGGGCGTTTTGCGCCTGTATATCGCAATGGCAGTTCAGGGGTCGGCCGTGGGCCGGCGAACCACCAGGAGTGACCAAGTTGGCTGAACCAACGAATACCGGATCGGTGGTCTCCTTCGCGAAGCTGGATTCTCCGATGGAGACGCCTCATTTCCTGGACGTTCAGGTCCAGGCTTTCGAGCGCCTGCTGCAGCCCGACGTCGAGGAAGACAGGCGCGATGTGGGGCTCGAGCGAGTGTTCAAGGAGATCTTCCCGATTGAGGATGTGAACGGGAACTTCTCCCTCGAGTTCCAGGATTTCGCCCTGGGAGAGCCCAAGTACTCGGTGGACGAGTGCATGGAGCGAGACATGACCTTCGCGGCGCCGCTCAAGGCGACGCTGCGCCTGGTCGTGTGGGAGGACCTCGGGGACGGGGAGCGCCGGCCAGCAGACATCCTCGAGAAGGAAGTGTACCTCGGCGACCTCCCTTTGCTGACGGATCACGGCACGTTCGTGGTCAACGGAGCGGAGCGCGTCATCGTCAGCCAGCTGCACCGGTCCCCGGGCGTGGTGTTCGAGGAGACGATCCACCCTAACGGGACGCGCCTGTACTCGGCGCGCATCATCCCGTTCCGTGGCTCCTGGGTCGAGTTTACGCTCGACATCCACGATGTGATCCACGTGCACATCGACAAGCGGAAGAAATTCCCGGCGACGGCGCTCCTGCGGTCGCTCGGTCATGGGACCGATGCCGATATCCTGGACCTGTTCTACGAGCGGCGCGAAGCACGGATCGGCGAGATCGCCGAGGATCGTGCGGCGCGTCGTGAGGTCACCGGCACGCCACTCGTCGAGTCGGTGCTCGACGCGGAATTCGAAGGTGAGCCTCGCGTGCAGGTCCTGGCCGGCTTCGATCCCGCCAAGGACGAACCGATGTGGCTGGCCGACGACGTCGTCGAACCAGTCAAGAACCCCGAATCGGGCCGGCACGAGCCGCTGGCACTGCAGGGAGAGCGACTCGACGATACGCTGGCGCGCCGCTTCAAGGTCGCGAGCGTGGCGGAAGTGCCCGTGTTCGACGATCCGGCGGCCTTCATCGCGCGGCGGGGGGAGGAGCTGACCGATGAGCTGTATGACCGTCTGCTCCGCGCCGGCGTAGAGCGCGTCGAGGTCTATTCGAGTGCCGCCTTCATCCCGCTGCGCGGTTCCTTCGAGGAGCTGGTCATGCGGCGCGACTGGAGCCAGCAGCCGACGCTGGCTGCCGACGTGGTGGCCCCGAAGAAGCCCAAGGTGCTGGCGAAGAGGGGAGATCCGTTCACGCCGGAGCTGTTCCTCGAGCTCAAGGGCCACCGCGTTCGTGATGCGCTCGTGTTCACGGGCGGACCGCGCGGGGAATCACCCCTGATCAAGAACACGCTGGCCAAGGACCCGACACGAGGTGAGGCCGACGCGCTGCGCAACATCTATTCGCTCGTGCGTCCGGGCGAGGCGCCGAACCTCGACACGGCCCGCTCGGCCCTCGATCGGCTGTTCTTCAATCCGAAGCGTTACGACCTGGGCCGGGTGGGGCGCCACAAGGTCAACCACCGGCTGCGTGACGTCTACCGCCTGCTCGGCATCGAGGTGCCGTCGGCGAACACGACCGTGCTTGCCCCGTCCGACTTCGTCGCCATCGTGCGGTACCTGATCGAGCTGAGCGAGGGACGGGGGTTCACGGACGACATCGATCACTTGGGGAACCGGCGCGTCCGCTCGATCGGCGAGCTGATCGCCAATCAGTTCTCCGTCGGCCTGTCCCGCATGGCGCGACTCGTCCGGGAGCGCATGTCGATCAACAGCGATCCCGACAAGATGAGCATCGACGACCTGGTCAACGCGCGAACCGTGAGCGCCGTCATCCAGGCGTTCTTCGGAAGCTCGCAGCTCAGCCAGTTCATGGATCAGACCAACCCGCTCGCGGAGCTGACGCACAAGCGCCGCCTCAGTGCGCTCGGGCCGGGAGGCCTGAGTCGTGAGCGGGCCGGCTTCGAGGTCCGGGACGTGCATTACTCGCACTACGGCCGCATGTGTCCGATCGAGACGCCGGAAGGACCGAACATCGGGCTGATCACCTCGATGACGACCTTCTCGCGCCTCAACGAGCTCGGCTTCCTCGAGACGCCGTACCGGAAGGTCGTCGACAGCATCGTGACCGACGAGATCGAATGGCTGTCGGCCTCCGAGGAGGAGGACTTTGCGGTGGCCCAGGCCAACGCGGCCGTCAACCCGGACGGCAGCTTCCAGAAGGATCTCGTCCTGTGCCGTCGGCGGGACGACTATCCGTTGCTCCCGCCGGACGAGATCGACTTCATGGACGTGGCCCCGGACCAGCTGGTCGCGGTGTCCCCGGCCCTGATTCCGTTCCTAGAGCACGACGATGCCAACCGGGCGCTCATGGGTTCCAACATGCAGCGGCAGGCCGTGCCGCTCCTGTTTCCCGACGCGCCCCTGGCGGGCACCGGCCTGGAGGAAAAGGTGGCGGCGGACTCGGCCGCCGTGCTCACCGCCAGGCGTGGCGGCGTCGTCACCCGGGTGACGGCCGAGGAGATCGTGATCGATACCGGGACGGCGCGGGGCGCGAAGAAGGACGAGCCCCTCGCGCGGCTGTCCCAATACGACCGATACAACCTGAAGAAGTTCTGGCGGACCAATCAGGACACGGCGATCAACCAGCGGCCGATCGTGAACGTCGGACGGAAGGTCAAGGCAGGTGAGGTGATCGCCGACGGCTCCGCGACCGACTACGGCGCCCTGGCGCTGGGCCGGAACGTGACCGTCGCCTTCATGCCGTGGTACGGCCACAACTTCGAGGACGCGATCGTCATCAGCGAGGGGCTCGTCAAGAACGACGCATTCACCTCGGTGCATATCCAGGAGCTCGAGCTCCACGTCCGCGACACCAAGCGCGGTACCGAGGAGATCACGATCGAGATTCCGAACGTCGCCGAGGAAGCGCTGGTCGACCTGGATGAGCGCGGGATCGTTCGCATCGGGGCCGCCGTGAAGACCGGCGACATCCTGGTGGGAAAGATCACTCCGAAGGGCGAGACCGAGCTGTCGCCGGAGGAGAAGCTCCTCACGGCGATCTTCGGCGAGAAGGCGAAGGACGTGAAGGACAGTTCTCTCCGCGTGCCGCCGGGCGTCGAGGGGACGGTCATCGACGTCAAGATCTTCTCGCGACGCATCGACGATCCTCTTCTGGAGCGGGAGCACGGCGAGCGGATCGCGAGACTGCGCGAGACGGAACGCGAGGAAATCTCACGCATCACAGAGGCACGCCAGGAGGAGCTGCGCGAGCTGCTGGAAGGCCAGACCGTGGCCCTCCTGCTGCGGCGCGGCACCATCGAGCCGCTGCTGAAGGAGGGCGCCAAGCTGAGCCGGAAGGCGCTCGGGGACGTCGATTTCGACGAAGTGGATCTGAGCACGCTGAAGGTCAAGAACGACGTGGCCAACCGGAAGCTCCGGCGTGTGATCGACGAGGCCAAGCGGCGGATCGAGCGCATCCGGGAGCGCACCGAGGAGGGCATCGACCGGGTGTTCCAGGCCGACGAGCTCTCGCCGGGCGTCGTCCAGCTCGTGAAGGTCTACCTGGCCGAGAAGCGCAAGATCTCGGTGGGAGACAAGATGGCCGGCCGTCACGGCAACAAAGGCATCATCGCGCGCGTCGTGCCGGAGGAGGATATGCCCGTGCTTCCGAACGGGACGCCGGTGGAGATCGTTCTGAATCCGCTTGGCGTACCGAGCCGGATGAACGTGGGGCAGATCCTGGAGACGCACCTCGGGTGGGCGGCGGGGCAGCTCGGATTCCGAGCCCAGACGCCGGTATTCCAGGGTGCCACGGAAGACGAGATCGGTGCCCTGCTGAAGTTGGGCGGTGCCCTGTGGGCGGGCCGCTTCCTGGCACGCGACGTGGAAGTGCCGCCGTTCGACGCGGAGGGCGTCCAGGAATTCGTCCGGTCGATCCAGCAGTTCGAAGGTGATTTCGAGCCGCGCAAGAACGGACATCCGGCCGGTCTCGGTCGCAGCCTGGACGCCTATCTGAGAGGCGGAAGCAAGGCGACGCGCGACTTCATGCAGGCGTTCGGGAAGTACGTGGTCGAGGTGGCTCGCGCCTCCACGGGCTCGACGACGGCGGCGAAGCTCGCACAGGCGGGGTGGCCTGCCTGCGCCGGCCTCGTGGGCCAGACCCGGCTCAAGGAGGGAGTGGACGCAGCGGTGGTGGAGCTGATGCTCAAGTCCGGACTGAAGCCGGGCGGCAAGATGAGGCTGCGGGACGGACGTACGGGCGAGCAGTTCGACGCCGACATCACGGTGGGCGAGATCTACATGATGAAGCTCTCGCACCTGGTGGACGACAAGATCCACGCTCGCTCCATCGGTCCGTACAGCCTGGTTACGCAGCAGCCGCTGGCCGGCAAGGCCCAGTTCGGCGGCCAGCGGTTCGGAGAGATGGAGGTGTGGGCTCTGGAAGCATACGGCGCGGCGCACACGCTTCAGGAGATGCTCACGGTCAAGTCGGACGACGTGATCGGACGGAGCCGGGCGTACGAGGCGATCGTCAAGGGCGAGAACCTTCCCAAGCCGGGCGTGCCGGAGAGCTTCAACGTGCTGGTCAAGGAACTGCAGGCACTCGGACTCAGCGTGACGCTGGGCAGCGACGACGACGATTCGATTCTCGGGCAGTGATGCGTATTCAGCGACAGAGGGGTCACCCAGGATGATCGATTTCCCCCGCCATCGCGGAGCCGGTTCTTCGGACTTCGACTGGATGCAGATCAAGATCGCCTCGCCGGACGAGATCCGGAAATGGAGCTACGGCGAGGTGACGAAGCCGGAGACCATCAACTACCGCTCCTTCAAGCCGGAGCGCGACGGTCTGTTCTGTGAGCGGATCTTCGGCCCGGTCAAGGATTGGGAATGCCATTGCGGAAAGTTCAAGCGCATTCGCTACCGCGGCCACGTGTGCGACAAGTGCGGGGTGGAGGTGACGCTGTCCAAGGTGCGCCGGGAGCGTATGGGGCATATCGAGCTCGCCGTCCCGGTGGCGCACATCTGGTTCTTCAAGACGCTTCCGTCGCAGATGGGATACCTGCTGGGCATGAAGCTGCGCGACCTCGAGAGCGTGATCTACTACGCCGCGTACGTCGTGACCAACCCGGGATCCCGTGAGGTAGAGCAGCGCCAGGTTCTCACAGAGGACGAGTACTGGGAGCTCAGCGAGCAGGCGCGAGAGGATGGAGACAACGCGTTCCGGGCCGAGATCGGTGCGGAGGCCGTCCGCACGCTGATGAGCGAGCTCGAGGTCGATCCGGAAGCCGAACGACTGCGGGTCGAGGTGGCAACCGAGACCTCCAAGCAGCGCAAGAAGAAGAAGCTCAAGCGCCTCAAAGTCATCGACTCGATCCGCAACAGCGACCTGGATCCGGCCAACCGGAACAACCCGGAGCACATGATCATGGATGTGATCCCGGTGATTCCGCCCGATCTGCGGCCGCTGGTACCTCTCGACGGTGGTCGCTTCGCCACTTCGGATCTCAACGACCTGTACCGGAGAGTCATCAACCGGAACAACCGGCTGAAGAAGCTGCTGGAGATGCGGGCGCCCGAGGTCATCCTGCGCAACGAGAAGCGGATGCTTCAGGAGGCCGTGGACGCCTTGTTCGACAACGGGCGGCGCGGCAAGGCGATCCGGGGAAGAGGCAAGCGCCCCCTCAAGTCTCTCTCCGACATGCTGAAGGGGAAGCAGGGACGATTCCGGCAGAACCTTCTCGGCAAGCGCGTCGACTACTCGGGCCGCTCGGTGATCGTCGTCGGTCCGGAGCTGCGGCTACACCAGTGTGGCCTCCCCAAAGTCATGGCGGTCGAGCTGTTCAAGCCGTTCATCATCCACGAACTGGAGCGGAAGGGCGACGCCGAGACCGTCAAGCGAGCCAAGAAGCTGGTCGAGCGATACGACCCGAAGGTGTACGAGGTCCTCGAGGACATCATCAAGGACCATCCGGTCCTGCTCAACCGCGCGCCGACTCTCCATCGCCTGGGAATCCAGGCATTCGAGCCGGTGCTCGTCGAGGGAAAGGCGATCCGCATCCACCCGCTGGTGTGCGCGGCGTTCAACGCGGATTTCGACGGCGACCAGATGGCCGTGCACGTACCGCTCTCCTTCGAGGCGCAGCTCGAGGCCCGCGTGCTGATGCTGTCCAGCAACAACGTGCTGAAGCCCTCGAACGGCCGGCCGATCGCGGCCCCCAGCCAGGACATGGTCCTCGGCTGCTACTTCGTCACGAAGGCACCGCCGGGATTCGAGCAGGCGAAGGAGAGACAGGATCTGCCCCGATTCACGGACCCCGATGAGATCGAGCTCGCCCTGGCGAACGGCCTGCTGAGCACCGAGCGTGGCACGCCCGACTACCACATGCCGATCTGGTATCTGGACGGAGACCGATGGGTCCTCACCACGGTGGGGCGGGTACTGTTCAATGCCATCTTGCCAGAGGCCATGCCGTTCCAGAACACGGCCATGAACAAGGGCATGCTCAACGACCTGGTGTTCGAGGTCTTCCAGACGGCGGGCCTGGCCCGCACCACGGAGTTCCTCGACGAGCTCAAGGACATCGGCTTCCGGTACGCCACGCAGGGGGGCGTGTCGGTCGGCATGGAGGACATGGTCATCCCGCAGGAGAAGGCCACGATCCTCTCGGAGGCCCAAGAGGATGTCGACCGGTTCACGCGGGCGTACCACAAGGGTGTGATCTCTTTCGGTGAGCGATACAACAAGGTGATCGACGCCTGGACCCACGCCAACAACGACGTGGCCGACGCCATGGTAAAGGGAATGGCCGCGTCCCGGGAAGGCTACAACCCAATCTACATGATGTTCGATTCAGGCTCGCGGGGCTCGCGCGATCAGATCCGGCAGCTCGCGGGGATGCGCGGACTCATGGCCAAGCCGCAGAAGAAGCTGACCGGCGGGATCGGCGAGATCATTGAGAGCCCGATCCGCGCCAATTTCCGTGAGGGTCTGAGCGTGCTGGAGTACTTCATCTCCACGCACGGGGCTCGCAAGGGCCTCGCCGACACGGCCCTGAAGACGGCGGACGCCGGCTACCTGACACGGCGTCTGGTGGATGTCGCGCAGGACGTGGTCGTGGTCGAACAGGACTGCGGCACGGTCCTCGGGCTCGACATCTCAGCCCTGAAGGAGGGCGAAGACATCATCGAGCCTCTGGGGGACCGCGTGATCGGCAACGTGGCGCGCGAGGACGTCGTCGACCCGATCAGCGATGAGGTCATCATCAAAGCCGGCGAGATCATCGACGACGAGGCGGCGGAGTCGATCGAAGAGGCGGGTCTGCAGACGGTCAAGATTCGCTCGGTGCTCACCTGCGAGTCGCGACGCGGCATCTGCCAGAACTGCTACGGCCGCAACCTGGCGACCATGAAGATGGTCGACGTGGGCGAGGCCGTGGGGATCCTCGCGGCGCAGTCCATCGGGGAACCGGGGACGCAGCTCACGCTGCGGACCTTCCATATCGGCGGAACGGCCGCGCGGATCGCGGCCCAGACGCAGCGGAAGTCGAAGCTTCGAGGGACCGTCGGTTTCGAGCGCGTCACGACCGTGGAGAGCCCCGACGGTCGGGCCGTGGTCACGAGCCGCGAGGGGCAGCTCCTCATGCGGACGGGCGAGGACCGGATTCGTTCCCGTCTCGCGGTCCCGTACGGGGCGCAGCTGCACGTCACGGACGGGCAGGACGTCGACACGGGCGACCTGCTGTTCAGCTGGGATCCGTACTCGGAGCCGATCGTGGCGGACCATGTAGGCAAGATCCAGTACAACGACATCGTCCCCGAGGAGACGTTCCGCGAGGAGCTGGACGAGGCGACGGGTCGGCGCCAGCTGGTGATCATCGAGGATCGGGACAAGAAGCTGCACCCTCGGATCGAGATCGTCGATGGGAAGGGCAAAAAGCTCCGCGAGTTCATCGTTCCGGTCGGCGCGCAGCTCCTCGTTCATGACAAGGAGAAGGTCCAGCCGGGCGACACGATCGCAAAGATCAGCCGCGAGGCCTACAAGACGCGGGACATCACGGGCGGTCTGCCCCGCGTCGCGGAGCTTTTCGAAGCCCGGCGTCCGAAGGACCCGGCAACCATCACCGAGGTGGATGGGCGTGTCTCGTTCGGCGGGATCAAGCGAGGCAAGCGCGAGATCATCGTCGCGATGGAGAACGATGAGGAGCAGGTGTACCAGGTCGCGGTCGGGAAGCACCTGAGGGTGCACGAGGGTGACCTGGTGCGGGCGGGCGACCGTCTCTCGGAAGGACCGGTCAATCCGCACGACATTCTGCGCGTCAAGGGTCCGCGGGCCGTGCAGGAATACCTGTTGAACGAGATTCAAGAGGTCTACCGACTGCAGGGCGTGCGCATCAACGACAAGCACATCGGCGTGATCGTCCGGCAGATGCTCCAGAAAGTCCGGATCACCGAGCCTGGCGAAACGGAGTACCTCGAGGGTGAGCACGTGGACCGCATGGAGTTCCGGGAGCGGACGCGCGAAGTGATCAGCGGTGGAGGCAAGCCGCCGCGCGCGGAGCCGGTCCTCCTGGGCATCACCAAGTCCAGCCTGACGACGGAGTCGTTCGTGAGCGCCGCCTCGTTCCAGGAAACGACGCGCGTGCTTACCGATGCCGCGGTCAGGGGCGCCAGGGACGAGCTTCGCGGTCTCAAGGAGAACATCATCATCGGACACCTCGTGCCGGCGGGCACGGGTATCCACCGTTACCAGAACGTCGAATTTCTGGTCGGCGAGGGGCTTCAGGAGGAGCTGGACGCGATGCGACGCGTGCAGCCGGAGCCGGAGGAGGCGGCGGCAGTCGCCGCAGCCGGCCTGTTCGCGGAGCTGAGGGGAGAAATGGACGTCGTTCAGGCGGAGACGCCGGCGGAGACGCCGGCGGAGGCGCCGGCGGAGGCCTGAGCTCGCGCCTGAGCCCGCACTTCGCGGGGGCCGGCAGGGTCTTCCGGAGGGTGCGCGTGGTCCACGCCGTTAGCTTGACACGCCTGATGGGCGCGCCTAATTTGTTCAGTCTGTCGACCGTGAGGTCGATGGTCGTTTTCGGCGGAGGCGAGGGTCGTCTCCGCGCACTTTGAACCGCTGCTTCGGGTGTCCCGACGGACGGCACGCGAGGGAGCGGTTTCTGTCGCTACCGAGTCATGGGGAGAGCGGCCGGAGTATGCCCACGATCAACCAGCTGGTGCGCAAGGGGCGCAAGAACCTGGAGAAGAAGCGGAAAGCGCCTGCTCTCGAGGCGAACCCGCAGAAACGGGGCGTCTGCACGCGCGTCTATACGACTACACCGAAGAAGCCGAACTCGGCGCTTCGGAAGGTGGCGCGCGTGAGACTCACCAACGGCTACGAGGTGACGGCCTACATTCCGGGTGAGGGCCACAACCTCCAGGAGCACAGCATCGTGCTCATTCGCGGAGGCCGGGTGAAAGACCTGCCCGGCGTCCGATATCACATCGTTCGTGGCACGCTGGACGCTTCGGGCGTGTCGGATCGGAAGCAGGGTCGGTCAAAGTACGGCTCGAAACGATAGAACGCGGGCGGGTCTGCATCCGGCGGGATGCGCGGCGCGCCAAACACGCGAGCGGCAGGAACAGCCCGGCCAGAAGCGCGGCCGGGCTCTCTGTTCAAGGAAGGGCACATGTCACGCAGGCAGAAGGCGGTACCGAGAGAGACACCCCCGGATCCCAGGTACGGGAGCCAGGAAGTCACCCGGTTCGTCAACGTCCTCATGCTGGACGGGAAGAAGTCGACGGCGGAGATGATCTTCTACGAGGCCATGCGGAAGATCGAGGAGAAGACGGGTCAGCCGGGGCTGAACGTGTTCCGCCAGGCACTGACCAACGCGAAGCCGGTTCTCGAGGTGCGGAGTCGACGGGTCGGCGGCGCGACGTACCAGGTCCCGATGGAGGTGCGGCCGAGCCGGCGGGATTCCCTGGCTCGTCGCTGGCTCGTGAGCTTCGCCCGAGGCAGGTCCGGCAAGACGATGGCCGACCGGCTCGCCGGGGAGCTGTTGGACGCCGCGCGGGGCGACGGCGGCGCGGTGCGGAGGAAGGAAGAAGTGCATCGGATGGCGGAGGCGAACAAGGCCTTCGCGCACTACCGCTGGTAAGACGGCCGACGGGCGAAGGTCCCGGCGGACAGCCAACGAAAGATCAAGACAGAAGGTCTCCAGATAGATGGCGCGCAGCACGCAGCTCGAGAAGATTCGAAACATCGGCATCATGGCGCACATCGATGCCGGTAAGACCACGACCACCGAGCGCATCCTGTACTACACGGGCCGGGTGCATCGCATGGGAGAAGTGCATCACGGCGACGCCACGATGGACTGGATGGAGCAGGAACAGGAACGCGGGATCACGATCACGTCTGCCGCGACGACGACGTTCTGGAATCGAGTCAAGGACCAGTACCAGATCAACATCATCGATACGCCGGGCCACGTGGACTTCACCGTCGAGGTGGAGCGCAGCCTGCGGGTGCTCGATGGCGCCGTCGCCCTGTTTTGCGCCGTGGGCGGTGTCGAGCCGCAGTCGGAGACGGTGTGGCGCCAGGCGGACAAGTACGGCGTTCCGCGCGTCGCATTCGTCAATAAGATGGACCGGGTGGGCGCCGATTTCGAGAACGTCGTCAGCATGATGAAGGACCGTCTCGGTGCGAAGGCATACCCGCTTCAGTATCCGCTCGGAGAAGGTGAGCTCTACACCGGTCACATCGACCTCGTCCGGATGGTCGAGGTGGTATACGACGAGGACTCGCTGGGAGTGACCTGGAACGAAGGACCGGTGCCGGACACTCTGCGTGAGAAGGCGGAAGGGCTGCGGCACGAGTTCGTCGAGGCGGCGGTCGAGCACGACGAGGAGCTGCTCGAGCACTACCTGGGTGGGCGGGAACTGGAGGAAGACGAGGTACGTCGCGCGGTTCGGAAGGCGACGCTGGCAGGCGCGATCACCCCGGTCCTGTGCGGCGCGTCGTTCAAGAACAAGGGCGTCCAGAAGCTGCTGGACGCGGTGGTAGACTATCTCCCGTCGCCCGTGGACAAGCCACCCGTGATGGGCCATCTGCCGAACCACGACGAGCACTTCGAGGAACGCGCGCCCTCTTCGGACGAGCCGTTCGCGGCGCTCGTCTTCAAGATCATGACCGACCCGTACGTGGGCCGGCTCACCTATTTCCGAGTGTATTCCGGAAAGGTCGAAGCGGGCTCGCACGTGCTGAACGCGACGCAGGGCAAGAAGGAGCGAATCGGTCGCCTGCTCCAGATGCATGCCAACAAGAGGGAAGAGGTCGAGGTCTTCCATGCCGGCGACATTGGGGCGGCGATCGGCATGAAGTTCGGCAGGACAGGCGACACGCTGGCGGACACGGACAAGCCGATCATACTGGAGGCCATGAGCTTCCCGGAGCCGGTGATCCGGGTCGCCATCGAGCCCAAGACGAAGGCGGATCAGGACAAGCTGTCGCAGGCGCTCGCCAAGCTGATGGAAGAGGATCCGACGTTCCGTGTCTACACGGACGAGGAGACGGGCCAGACCATCATCAGCGGCATGGGCGAGCTTCACCTCGAGATCATCGTCGACCGTCTGCAGCGCGAGTTCAAGGTGAACGCGAATGTCGGCCGGCCCCAGGTCGCGTACCGCGAGACGATCCGCAAGTCGGTCGAGAACGTCGAGGCACGGTTCGTCCGCCAGACGGGTGGTCGGGGACAGTACGGACACGTCGTGATTCACATCGAGCCCACGGAGCCGGGGGTTGGCTTCCTGTTCGAGGACGCGATCAAGGGCGGCGTGATCCCGCGCGAGTTCATTCGTCCTGTTCGGGTGGGAATCCGGGAGGCCATGGACTCGGGCGTCCTCGCTGGCTACCCGCTGATCGACATCAAGGCCACGCTGGTCGATGGCTCGACTCACGACGTCGACTCGAGCGAGCTTGCGTTCAAGATCGCGGGCTCGATGGCTCTCAAAGACGGGGTCAAAAAAGGCGATCCCGTGATCCTCGAGCCCATCATGGACGTCGAAGTGGTGACGCCGGAGGAGTATCTGGGCGACGTGATGGGCGACCTCTCGAGCCGTCGGGGCAAGATCGGCGGCATGACACAGCGGGCCCAGGCACAGGTGATAGGGGCCTCGGTTCCTCTGTCGGAGATGTTCGGCTATTCAACCACCCTGCGCTCGTTGAGCCAGGGCCGGGCCGTGTACACCATGCAGTTCTCGCACTATGCCGAGGTCCCGCGGGGCAAGGCCGAGGAAATCGCGGTCGGTCGCAGCTGACGGAGTCCGAGTGAGGCGACGCCACCCCGTGGCGCGCCACGAGGCACACCAAACTGGATCAGGAGATCGGAGAGGATGGCGAAGCAGAAGTTCGAGCGGACGAAGCCGCACGTGAACGTGGGGACGATCGGACACGTGGACCACGGGAAGACGACGCTGACGGCGGCGATCACG
>JBDGXC010000052.1:0-17822 GCA_039584815.1 Gemmatimonadota bacterium | reverse complement strand
TCGTGGCCAAAATGACTCTCATACCAGGCCGTATTGTCCTGCACGACGTGGATGGCGGCATCGAATTCGCCCAGGAGGACTCGCTCCCATACGACGCCGGACTCGACGTCCAGTATCTCGGCATCGATCCCGACCCTTCGCAGGTGTTCCTGAACGAGCACCGCACGAGGCGGGGACCTGGAAATCAGCGTGAAGCGCGCAGGAGAACCCTGCTTATCGAGAACACCGTCGGCGTCGGAGTCCCGCCATCCGGCTTCCTCGAGAATCTCGAGCGCCCGGGCAGGATCATACGGCAACGGCTCCGGAAAGCGCCCCCGGCGAGCGAGACGGCCGGTGAGCGGAACGTCGTACAGCGACACGTCGGTGGGCAGAGCCAGCGCGCCGAGAATCTCGCGCCGGTTGACGGCGAGCGTCACGGCGCGCCGGACGCGCGCATCGGCGAACAACGCGTGCCGGTGGTTGAGGTACAGGCCCAGGCCTCCGCCGGACATGTAGATCGAGTACACTGCGACGAATCGCTCGTCGCCCGCGATCTGGGTCCAGTCCTCGGGGTCCGCTTGGTCCACGATATCCGCATTTCCGCTCAGTAGCTCGGGGATCTTTCCCTCGTCTACGAACTTCAGGATCAGCCTCTGAATACGCGGTTCGCCGAGGAAGTAGTCGGGGTTGGCCTCGAACTCCATGAGCGTCTGGGGAATGCGCCGTACGAAGCGAAACGGCCCTGCCCCAACGGGCCTCATCCAGAATTCCCAGCTCCAGATGTCCTCCGGTGGGAGGTGCTCGAGCAGATGCCGCGGATAGATGGGCTGGTCATCGAAGTAGGCCGCCCGATTCGCCGAGATCGTGACCGTGGAATCATCGACGACCCAGACGGAGTCAATCCCGGTGCCCTTCAGGCCCAGCACGTCGGGATGATTCAGCAGGTCGACCGTGAACCTGACGTCGTGTGCGGTGAGCGGCTGTCCATCATGCCAACGGACGTCGGAACGGAGGTGGTAGGTCCTCCTTCGACCGTCGTGCGAGCTTCGCCACGCCCGGGCCAGGCCGGGCTCCCGGTTGGCTCCGTCGCCCCACAAGACCAGGGGTGAGAACGGTATGTACTCGAGGCTGGTGTACGTAGGTAAGAGACCGCTTTCGCCTGCGGTCGCCACCACGACCGTTGAGCCGCGACCAAGCGCCAAATAGCCGTCCGGTGAAGTACAGGCCGTCAGGGCGCAGACCACTGCGACCGACGAGAGTGCTCTCGTCGCCACGCAGGACGGGCGGTATGGGTTGCGAGGGAGATGCACGGCACACCCTTCGTCTGGGCCTCGCAACCAGTCTAGCTACGCAGGGGTGTCAGCCGAAGCCCGACCGGAGTCGAAGCACCGACCGGCCCCCTGTTCGCCCGTCCCGGCTGCGCCTACTCGTGCCTGAGCACCGACATCACGTCGGTCCGGGCCGCCATGCGGGCCGGGAGCAGGCTGGCGACCGCCGCAACAGCCACAAACAGCGTCGCCACGACCGCGAAGCTGAGCGGGTCGAAGGAGCTGATCCCGAAAAGCAGAGAAGACATGAGGCGGCCGATGCCGAGAGCGAGCAGGAGTCCGATCCCGATCCCAATGGCTACCAGGCGCAAGCCCTCTCCTACGATGAGGTTGCGGAGCTGGCCCGCCTGGGCACCGATCGCCGCCCGGATCCCGAGCTCGCGGCGGCGGCGCGCCACCGAGTACGTCATCACCCCGAAAATCCCGAGCGCGGCCAGCAGGATGGCCCCCGTCCCGAACAGCCCGAGGAACCCGGCACCGATGGTCCACTGAAGGGTGTTCTCCCTGACGATCTCGTTCATTTCGCGGATCCCGAGAGGAAGACTGGGATCGATCGATGCCAGGGTCTCGCGGGCAGCGCGCGCCACCGAGGAAGGCTGTCCCACGGTGTGCACCACCACGAACCGGCGGCGGTTGGAACCCTGGGTCAGCGGACGGTACACGTGCGGACGGATGGGCGTATCGATCCCCGTGTGCTGCACGTCATCCACCACGCCCACGATCGTCGCCTCGATCGGCTCCTGTGGATCTCCGTACAGAATCGTCTGACCGATCGGACTCTCACCCTCCCAGTGACGGTCGGCGAGCAGGCGGCTCACGATCACGACCGGCATCGCTTCAGGTCGATCCGCCTTGTTGAAGGTACGACCCTGGAGCACCGGAATGTCCATCGCCGTGAAGTAGCCTGGCGATGCCCTGCCGCTCAGCGTGGTAGGCCAGTCCTCCACGGTGGGGGGCTCGTGTCCGGGCCGGGCGAACTGGGCCTGGAACGTCTCGTGGTTCAGCGGAAGTGGGTTTACGGCTCCCGCCGCACGCACGCCCGGCAGGGCCTCCAGCTCCGTGAGTGCGCGCTCGAAGTACGCCTCTACTTCGTCCATGGCGGGATAGTCGGACTCGGAAGGCGTAATGGCGATCGTGAGCAGCCGATCGGGATCGAAGCCGAGATCCACTTTCTGAATCTCGAACAGGCTGCGCAGCATCAGGCTCGCGCCCGCGACGAGCACCATCGCCAGGGTGATTTCGGCTACGATCAGCCCGCGCCTGAGACGCATCGAGGAGCGTCCGACGCCGGCTCCGGCGCTCCCCTCCTTGAGTGCCGTGGCCAGGTTCGTTCGGCTGGTGGTGACCGCAGGAAGAAGCCCGAACAGGATCGGTGTCAGGAGCACCATGACCGCGGTGAAAGCCAGTACGGTTCCGTCGATCGTCGCATCGCCGATCCGGAACAGGTCCTCCGGGAGGAATGGGCTCAAGGCGCGTGTCGAGAAGAACGCCAGTGCGACGCCGAGGACGCCACCGGCCACCGCGAGGACCAGGTTCTCGGTGAGCATCTGGCGGATGATCCGAACCCGCGTGGCGCCGATGGCCGACCTCACAGCCAGGTCACGCGTGCGAGCGGTTGCCCGCGCTACCACCAGGCTGGCCACGTTCACGCACGCGATCAGAAGCACGAAGACCATGGCCCCGAGCAGCGACGCGAAGGTCATTCGCAGGACGTCCCACGCGAAGTTCAGTGCTTCGCGCAGGGGCGTCACGGCGATGCCGGCGAAGGCGCCGTCGACGTCAGGGTAGGTCTCGGACAACTGGCCCTGGATCAGGTTGAGCTCCTCGCGGGCGCCCTGGGAGGTCCAGCCTTCTGCGAGCCGCCCGACCAGGAGGCTGCCCGTGTGATCCCGCGCGTCCGTGGCGGGATCGTTCGGCATGGGAATCCACATCTTGACACCGCCGAACGGGAAGTTGAAGTCGCGCGGCATGACCCCGACCACCGTGTGCACGACTCCGTCCATGCGGATCGTCCGGCCCACGACGTCCGGATCGCCTCCGTACCTGCGTTGCCACAAGCCGTACCCGAGCACCACGATGGACGGAGCGTCGGTTCCCTCCTCCCCGGCCGTGAACGTGCGACCGAGAAGCGGTGGAGTGCCAAGCAGCGAGAACATGTTCCCCGTGACGGAGCTCGCCACGATCCGTTCCGCGCCCTCCGAGCCGGTCACATTCCGGGTTCCGTAGTAGTAGGCGCCCAGCTCTTCGAACGCCTGGCTCCGCTCGCGGTAGTCCGCCAGCTGCGGAATCGAGAAGCGCGCCTCCCAGTCGGCGATCGGATCCAGCTGTCCCAGCTGAACCAGCCGGTCCTCGTCCTCGAAGGGCAGTGGACGCAGGAAGTACGGATTGAGCAGGCTGAATACGACCGTGTTGGCTGCGATCCCGAAGGCGAGCGTGACGATCACGACGGACGAGTATCCGCGATCGCGACGGAGGGCGCGCAGGCCGAGAGTGAGATCCTGGACGATGCTGTCGAGCGACATGGGCGCCTCCGGTGGCTGGATCACGCCACTCTACGAAGTCGCGACCGTGGCGGTTTCTCGTTCTATCCGCTCGATGGGATGACGCGGAACGCCGGAACGTTGGAAGGAGAGCCGCAGCTGCCGGTGTGTCAGCTACGGCCTGACGGCGCCGTTCGGCGCCGTCCAGGCCCGGCTCATCTCCCACCAGAACCGTCCGCGCGGGCGCGGATGGTTGCCGACCTGGTGCATGGTGGCCGCGTCGTACAGGCGGCCGTTGACCATGGTGTAGGATACCTTCTCCGAGTCGCGCAGGTTGTGGAGCGGATTCCCGTCGATGACGATCACGTCGGCCAGCTTGCCGGGCTCGAGCGAGCCGATGTCGGCGTCCATGCCGAGATACGTGGCGGGGTCGATGGTGGCCGTCCGCAAGGCTTGCAGGGGTGACATTCCTCCCTGCTCGAAACTCCAGATCTCCCAGTGGGCGGCGAGGCCTTCACGCTGGCCGTGTGCCCCGATGTTCACGATCACGCCCGCGTCATCGAGCTTCTTCGCCATGGCGGCCACGGTGATGTGGTTCCACTCCACATCCGGCGCGTGGATGGGCCTGCGCGAACGGGCATCCACCATGCGGCGGGGAACGAAGGTCAGCAGTCGCTCGTTCGCCCACACGTCGGTGTGACGGTACCAGTAGTTCTCTCCCCACAGGCCACCGTACGCCACGACCAGGGTCGGAGTGTAGCCGACCTCGGTCTGACTCCAGAACTGAAGCACGTCGTCGTAGATCGGCCCCACGGGAAGCGCGTGCTCGATCCCGGTGTGCCCGTCCATGACCATGGACATGTTGTGCTGGAAGAGGGCCCCGCCTTCAGGCACGACGGACATGCCGAGCTGGCGCGCGGCCTCGATGACCTGCTGCCGCTGCTCGCGCCGCGGCTGGTTGTAGCTCTTGACGCTGAACGCGCCCACCGCCTTCATGCGCTTGAGGTGGAACAGGGCATCCGGCAGGCTGTCCACGATCGCCTTGAACGAGCCGGCCGCCCCGTACAGGATCGTGCCGGTGGAGAAGATCCGCGGGGCCGTGATGAGGCCCGCCCGGGCCATCTCGGCGGCGGCGAAGATCGTCCCCGTGTCGTTCGACGGGTCGTGGATCGTCGTCACGCCGAAACCGAGGCTGGCGTGGTTGACCCAACTCTCCTCCGGGATGATGCCCTCGCTGCCCATCCCGCCGTGCCAGTGCACGTCGATCAGGCCGGGCATCACCGTTCGACCGGTCGCGTCGACGACGAAGGCGCCGTCCGGCACCTGAACCGAGGCCCGTGGGCCGACCGCCGTGATCCGGTTTCCGGTCACCACGACCACGCCGTCCTCGATCACCTCGTCGCCGCGCATCGTGATGACCTGTCCTCCGACGAACGCGATCGATCCGTCCGGCGCATCGGCGGCGACGTCGAAGCTGAGGTCCATCCCGCGTTCCGGGGCCTCCGGCAGATCCTCCGGGGCTCCTTCCAGGAAGGCGAACGAATCCGTCAGGTCGCGCGTGAACAGCTCGGGCCCGAGGATCCAGTGCAGGCGTCGGCTGTCGCCCGACCAGTGGAGGTACTCGCCCGCCTCGCGCGACACGCGGCGCACGGGGAGTGAGCTGGTCTCCGGACCGAGGTCGAGCTGGCGTCCCGTGCGGACGAACGGCGTGATGAACACGTGGAATCTCTCGCGCCAGGCAAGCCACTTCCCGTCAGGCGACACCCGGAACTCCTGGCCACGGCTGGATTCCGCTACCGTCCGCTCGTCACTTCCGTCCAGGTCCAGGCTCACGAGCTGCGTCTTCCTGTCGACGTCGGCGCCCGACCAGCGCTGCACGTACACACGGCCGGGATCGGCGCCGAAGTGAGGTCGCACCCCCTCCTCGGTGACCAGCGCGGGCTCGCCTCCGTCGAACGGTACGGTGTACACCCCGGTGTCGCGCGACCACATCGGGGATCGCGTCCAGCCGCCGGAGGACCTCTGGTACGCGACGGTCTCTCCGTCCGGGCTGAAGGCGGGCTCGATGTAGTGGCCCGGTGACGGAGTGAGGACGCGGCCCCCACCACCGGCGGCCGATACGACCCGCACGGCTCCCAGCTCCTCGTCATCCCAGCTGACATAGGCGACCCACCGGCCGTCGCGGGACCAGGTCGGGTACAGCTCGAAGTGATCCTCCTGCCGCGTGAGACGACGGGGACGGCCCTCCGGAAGGTCCTTCACGTAGATGTAGCCCAGTGCCTGGAACACCACGCGATCCTCTCGCGGCGACACCTGGCCCCAGCGCAGCATCTTCGGCCGGAAGCTCGCCGGCGCGACTTCCACTGGAGCCCGTACGGCCTCCAGCGCCGGCAGCGTGGCCGTGACGTGGAACGGGATCACGGACGCGGCACCCGTCTCGGCATCCACTCGGCGGATCTTCCCGCCAGCCCACAACACCACCGACCGGCCGTCCGGTGTCCAGGCCATGGCCGGGTACACGCCGTGTATGGCCCAGATCTCCTGCAGGTCGCGGTCGAGCGCCTCGTAGATCGGCCACTCGTCGCCCGACTCCATGTCGTACAGGAACAGCACGCTCTGGAACCGGACGCGCCGGATGTAGGCCATGTAGCGGCCGTCCGGGGACGGCGTCGGCCGGATCGCCCCCCCCGGACCTCCCAGGAAGCTCTCGGTCTTGCCCGTCTCGCGGTCTACCCTGTAGATGCGGTAGATCCCGGCGTTCGAGTCCTTGTCGTACTGGAACGTCTCTCCGGCCGTCGCGTCCCGGCTGTAGTACAGGTACTTGCCGTCGGGCGAGAACGCCGGCTCGCCCACGTCCTTCTGCTCGTTCGGGCGTTCGGTCATCTGCAGGCCGTCCCCGCCCGTCCGGTGGTACAGCCAGATCTCACCGGCTCCCGCCGAGCGTGTGGACGTGAAGTGCTTCCGACCGGCGATGAACTCGGAGTCCGGGGTCCACGCCGGACTGTTCAGAAGCCGGAAGCTCTCCTTCGTGATCTGCGTCGGATCGGACCCGTCGCGGTTCATGATCCAGATGTTGTCTCCGCCGGCCCGGTCGCTCGTGAACGCGATGAACCGCCCGTCCGGGCTGTACCGGGGCTGCATGTCCCACGCGAATCCGGTGGTCAGGGCCTGCGCCTCCCCTCCCTCGATCGGCATCACGTACAGGTCGCCCAGCAGGTCGAATACCACCTCCCGTCCATCGGGGCTGACGTCGAGGCTCATCCAGGTTCCCTCGTCTGTATCGAGCGAGATCTCGAGTCGGGGTCCCGGCGGTTCGGCGACGTCCCATGAGCTCTCCGCACTCTCCTCCGTATCGTCCTGTCCGAAGGCGGGTGAGGCGCCCAGCAGGAAGGATGAGGCGACGAGAGCGACCGACGGGAGGAAGATCGAACGGGCGATTCTGGAGATCATGCGGGCCTCCGCAGGCGGGTAAGAGATCCGTATCGCTGTGCTTGCGCGTGTGGCATGATAGCCGCGGGTGAGGACGGGGGCTATGTTTTCGTGGCATTTCAGTCGCGACATCGATCGGATCCCGGCGCCGCATCCCGATTCCCGGAGGAACCGATGCGCATCGGCCCCCGCTTGCCTCACGATCTCCGCATTCCGGCAGCCGTCGGCATCATCTTCAGTGCGCTTCTCCTGTCCTGCAGCTCACTCGCCCGCGAGCGCGAGGCGAGCCTCCTGCTCACAGGCGGCCGCGTGTGGACAGGGTGGAACGAGAACCCGTGGGCCGAGGCGGTCGCCGTCCGGGGTGACCGGATCCTCGCGGTGGGGTCGGCGTCCGACCTGGACGCGTACCGGGGGCGCAACACTCAGGTGCTCGAGCTCGAGGGACGCTTCGTCTCGCCGGGATTCATCGACAGCCACACGCACTTCGATGCGGCGGGGAGCCTGCTGCTGGGCATCAACCTCCTCCAGGCCGAGAACGAGGCCGAATTCGTCGCCGAGGTGAGGGCGGCGCGCGACCGACTGCCGGAAGGCGCGTGGATCACGGGCGGCGACTGGGGTGCGTACGAGGCCTGGGCGGCCGGCTCGACCGGTGGGGTCGCCGCCCCGGGGGATGCGGCCGATACCACGTCCGGCGCCCCGGACGAGCCGGATGCGCAGTCGTTCGCACCGCACCGATCGATGATCGACTCCATCACACCCGAAACGCCCGTCCTTCTCTCCCGCTGGGACGGCTCACTGTTTCTGGCCAACGAGCTCGCGCTGATCCGGGCGGGCGCAACGTGTGCTTGGCGCGGCGTGGAGTGCGTCCGGGGAAGGGCGACGGGACGTCTCTCCCCACGAGCGGCCGAGCTGGTGGGTAACGCGATTCCCCGGAAGACGTTTGAGCAGCGTCTCCTGGAGGCCCGCATGGCCGAGGCGCGTCTCCGCGAATCCGGGGTCACGACGATCCATGACATCACGCCGGCGGAGCAGATGGACGTGTTTCAGGCGCTGTTGGACGCCGGAGAGCTGACGGTTCGGGTCTACGCTCGTCCGGCGCTCGACCGCTGGGAGGAGCTCGCGCGTCTCGGGGTCCGGCACGGCTTCGGAAGCGACTGGTTGAAGATCGGCGGGCTCAAGGGCTACGTGGACGGCATCATGGGCAACTCGTCCGCCCGGTTCTACGAGCCGTACGTCACCACGGGAAGGCGCGGGAGCTGGCGTGACATGATGGGACCGCGCGGGAATATGCAGCGCCTCCTCGTTCGAGCGGACGCCACCGGACAGTGGCCGCAGGTGCACGCCATAGGCGACCAGGCAATCGACACCCTGCTGACCATGTTCCAGCGAACGGTGCAGACGAATGGACAGCGGGACCGTCGGTTCAGGATCATCCACGCTCAGGTGCTGCGCGGTCCGGAGACGGCCGAGCGCATGGCCCGCCTCGGGGTGATCGCCGAGATGCAGCCATATCACGCGATCGACGACATGCGATGGATGGAGGAGCGGATCGGGGAACGTTCCCGCTGGGCCTATGCGTTTCGCACGCTCCAGGAAGCCGGCGTGCGCCTGTCCTTCGGCAGCGACTGGCCGGGCACCAACGCCTCCTGGTATCCGGCCAGCCCGCTGCTCGGGATCTACGCGGCGGTGACCCGCCAGACCCTGGGCGGCGCACCGGATGACGGTTGGCACCCCGAGGAGAGGATCGATCTCGAGACCGCGTTGCGCGCCTACACGGTCAACAACGCGTGGGCGGCCGGCGAGGAGGATCTCAAGGGCTCTCTCGAGCCCGGCAAGCTGGCCGATATCGTGGTCGTGGACCGCGACCCGTTCGCCATCGATCCCTCCGAGCTCAAGAACTGCCGCGTGCTGTTCACGATCGTGGGCGGGCGCGTGATCTATCAGCGACGAGAGGGCGACGTCGCGGGCAACGGCTGACCGGCGGCGGTCACCCGGGCCGACGACGCGCCTGGTGGGTCGAGCCTGTCTACATCGCGATGGTCAGTCCGGCCGATACGTCACCCTGCCAGATGGCCCAGCCGCTCAGTCCCACGCCGCACCCTCCCGGCACGCTGCACCAGAAGCCGCTGCTGGAACTGAGAAACGTGCTGTACAGGTGCCCCTGAAGACGAACACCGACGCGCTCCGACGGAAAGATCTTCACGCCACCACCCAGAACTGTCGAAAAGCGGGATTCGCTCGAGGTCTGCGGAGCCTCCTCGTCCAGCTTGTCTCCGACGCCGAAGTGTGTCAGCCCGAGTGTCAGGCTGAAGAACGGTCGCACGGTGGCCGTCGGGTTGAACCGGTACAGGCCACCGATCTGCCAGTACTGCACGGCGACGTCATAGATCGGACGCTTCCCGACGCGAAACTCGTCGAAAACGAGCCTCGTGTCCTGGCGCGTGTACGAAGCCTCCACCTGGCCGGTGCGGTTCACCGTGACATCCAGGATCAGGCCGTAGTTGACGTCGTCGCTGATCCGCAGGTTCCCATTGCGGACGGCCACCTCGCCCCCGAACTGATATCCCACGAACGGCGTGATCTCGACCTTCTGCGCCCGGGCCTCCGGTACCCCACCCAGCAGGATGAAGAAGGCCGCCAGCACCGCCGCGCCGTGATCGAATCTCTGCATCTTGAGCGTCCCCCTGTCGTGGTTCCACCCCGTCGGCGTTCGCCTGACGCCGGTTCGCTGGTCCGGGGCGCGGGCCGAAGATAGGTTGAGCTAGACACCTTCGCGAGCGTGTATCGCGCGCCAACGATCCGATCCCTCCGAAGAGCCGGCATGGACCTGAACCCCGTCCCGACAGAGCTCACGACCGCGGCCACCGATGCGATGCTCGCCGTCCTGGCCGTTGCCTCCATCCGCTGGCTCGCCGGTCGCCGCTCGCGGCAGCCGGACCGGATCACCCTGTGGATCCTGGTGCTCGGGCTCCTTGCCGTGGCGTCTTCCCTGGGAGCGATCGCGCACGGGCTGGATCTCTCGGAGACCACGCGCTACCTCCTCTGGCAGCCCCTGTTCCTGTCGCTGGGACTCGTCGTCGCCCTGTTCGTGGTGGCGGCCGTGTACGACGGGTTCGGACCACGAGCCGCGCGGCGTCTTCTTATCCCGGCTCTCGTCGCCGGAGGAGGGTTCTACCTCCTGACCCTCGTCTTCCCCGGCACGTTTCTCGTCTTCGTGCTGTACGAGGCCACAGCGATGATCGCCGCCATCGGCCTCTACTTTCGCCTGGCGCTCCGCTCGGGTGAGCGCTGGACGTGGCTCATGGTCATCGGCATTACGCTCAACCTGGCGGCCGCCGCGATCCAGGCCACGGAGACCGTGCGCCTCGACGTCGGCGTGCCGCTCGATCACAACGGCGTGTTCCATCTCGTGCAGATGGTGGCCCTCGTGGCGCTGGTGGCGGGGATCGGCAGCAGCTCGAGGGAACCCGCCGTGCAACCGGAGACGGAGTGAGCTGGGATGCGCTACAAGCTGCTGGGACGTAGTGGACTCCGCGTTTCCGAGCTGGCGCTCGGTACGATGACGTTCGGTCCGGAGTGGGGATGGGGTGCATCGAACGAGGAAAGCCGGCGAATGTTCGACGCCTACGCGGAGGCGGGCGGGAACTTCCTGGACACGGCCAACCGATACACGGAAGGAACGAGCGAGGAGTACGTGGGAGAGTTCATCGCCTCGGACCGCGAGCACTGGGTCGTGGCCACCAAGTATACGCTGTGGATGCGCCGGGATGACCCCAACTTCAGCGGCAACCATCGGAAGAACATGGTGCAGTCCCTCGAGGCGAGCCTCAAGCGACTCGGGACCGACTACATCGACCTGTACTGGGTCCACGCGTGGGATTTCACGACGCCCGCCGCCGAGGTCATGCGGGCACTCGACGACATGGTGCGGGCCGGCAAGGTGCTTCACGTGGGGATCTCGGATACGCCCGCCTGGATCGTGTCGCGGGCCAACACGATCGCCGAGCTGCGGGGCTGGAGCCCGTTCGTGGGACTGCAGATCCGTTACAGCCTGATCGATCGCACGGCAGAGCGTGACCTGCTTCCAATGGCGCGGGCCCTGGACATGGCCGTCACACCGTGGAGCATCCTGGGCGCCGGCACGCTCACGGGGAAGTACAGCCGTGGCAGGTCGCCCGAAGAGGGGCGAGCTCGACAGGGGGCAGCCACCGTGGAACGCAACCTGGCGATCGCCGACGTCGTGGTCGATGTGGCCGGTGAGATCGGATGCACGCCTTCCCAGGTAGCCGTGAGCTGGGTTCGCCAGCAGCACGGAGTCATCGTTCCGCTCCTCGGCGCGCGGAACCTGGAGCAGCTGCAGGACAATCTGGGAGCACTCGACGTGACGCTCGACGACGCGCACCTGGCCCGGCTCGACGAGGTGAGTCGCATCGAAAAAGGCTTTCCGCACGACTTCCTCGAGATGGACCCGATCAGGGACAGCGTGTCGGGCGGAACGCACGACCTCATCGACAACCACCGGGCTCGGCACGCCGGGGCCTGAGCGCCCCGGCGCAGGCGCTCACAGAGCTTCGAGCGCCTCCACGTTGTCGGACATCACGGACAGAAAGTCCGCCAATTGCGGCCGGTTGCCGCACGGGTCGAACACGACGCTTCCCACACCGAGGGTCTCCCACAGGCGGACCTCCGCCTCGGTTAGCGGCGCGGACTCCCACAGCATGACGTCCGCCGGATGCTCCGCCAGCAGCCCCGCGAGCTCCCGCCATGCGCCCGGCCCCGGTACGACGTCCGGCTCGAAGTGCACGGACCGCAGGTTGAGGTCGTATCGGCGCGCGAGATACTGATACACCGGGTGGGAGCCGAGCACGGGCCGTTCGCCCCACCTTCCGGCGACGGCCTCGAGGCGCGAGTCCAGCGCCGCGAGGTCGCTTTCGAGGGCCCCGAAGCGCGCGTCGAAGCCCTCCTGTTCGGCCGGTCTGAGGGCACTAAGCGCATCGCGGATCGCGCGGGCCTGCTCGATCGCAAGCATCGGGTCGAGCCACGTGGTGAAGGCGACATCGGTGTGCTCGTGCTCGCCAGCGGGACCGTGCGTGTGCAGGACCGCCTCCTCCGCGAGAATGTACATGTCCTCGAAGCTGGAGCTCGTGTTTACGAGCTTCGAAGTCGGCAGCGACACCTTCGACGTCCAGCCGGCGTAGCCCGCCCCGTTGAGTAGAATCAGGTCGGCGGACTGGTAATCCGCCACCGTCTCGGCGTCGGGCGACCAGTACGCGGGATCCGAGTCCGGAGGGATCGGAAGCTGCACCACCGCCTCATCTCCGCCGATGCGCTCGGCGAAGTAGGCCAGCGGGTAGTTGACGGCGTAGATGACGATGGGGCCCGTCTCCCGCCGTTCCCCCCTCGCGGCACCCGTGCGATCGGCTTGATCCGAGCCACCGCAACCGGCCAGCAACGAGACGATCGTGAGAAGGGGTGCCGGTGCACCCCACGGACACCGAGGTTTCACGGCGATCCTCCGGACAGGGTGTCTACGCGCCTATCAGCGCCCGGAGCACGATGTCCCCGTAGCGCTGCGTGAGCGCGGTGAAGGCGAGCGCCAGACCGACGCCTGCCGCCAGCACCACGACGATCTCCGATGTCATCACGGTCGCCACGGCCGTGCGGGAACCGCCGATCTTGAACAGCGTCTCCCGCTCCCGGCGCCGCAACCGCAGCGACAGGAGGAACACGAGACACGTCGTGGCGAGGGTCGCGGCGCCCACGGTGACCGCTCCCGCGACCACGAATCGCTCCACCGTGAGGATGGTCTCCAGGAGCTGCTCCATCACGTCCAGGGGCCGGACGATCTGGATGAGCTCGGCGCTCTGGTAGCGGCCTTGCAACAGCGCGGAGGCTCTCTGACTCGCGGGCACCGCGATGACGGCCGTGAGCGGAAAACCGGACAGGTCTCCGTGGAAGTGAAAGCTGTCGATGTTGTCGGGAGTGATCTCGTTGAACTGCATCACGGAAGCGTTGCCCACGACCACGTTGCCTTCGCGCCGCAGCACCCCGGCGGCGGCCTCGGGGCGCGAGAGATCCTGGTGGCCGTGCCCCAGGCCCTCGATGACCCAGGACGTCTTGACGTCCACGAACACGGCGTCGTCGTCGGCGCCGTCCGTGTACTCCAGCACTCCCACCACCTTCATCCGCAACGGATACACACCGGCGATGTCGAACACGCTCTCCGGAGACGAGATCACGTAGTCACCGGGGCCAACCTCGAGCCGCTCGGCGGCCCGGGCACCCACGACACACTCTCCGAGGACCGCGAAGCGCCGTCCGTTCGCTACGCGCAGATTCCGGAAATCGAGGTATTCCAGGGTCGTGCCGACAATGGGCCGATCGCGGGTGCGGAACCGCACGTACATGGGGATCGCCGCCGCGAGTCCGGACTGCTCGACTTCCGCCGCCTGCGCGTAGTGCGTGCGCTCCGGGACGTCGGCGCCGAAGTAGAGCGTGCTGAGCGTCAGCTCGGTCGGACTCCCCCGGGCCCCGATCACGAGGGGCGTCGCATCGGCGCGCGCAGTGAGCTGACGGGAGCTCTGGTTGACGAGCACGCGAAGGCCCGCCGGCAGGTAGATGATCAGAGTGATGGCCGTGACCAGAATGGCCGTCTTGACGCGGTGGAACGCCACGTACCGCCAGGCCAGGTAGATCGTGCCCCTCATGCGTCACCCGGCTTCCGGAATCCATCGCTGAAGGCGCGGAAGTCACGGAAATCCACCACTCGCCCGAAGCGCTGGAGGATCTCGTGGTCGTGCGTCACGCTGACGAGCGTCGTGCCGCTCTCCGCTACGTAGTCGAACAGGATGTCCAGCACCTTCTCCCGGTTCACCGGGTCCAGATTGCCGGTCGGCTCGTCGGTGAGCAGGAGCGGCGGGTCGGTGAGCACCGCACGGCATACGGCGACCCGTTGCCGCTCGCCCTGCGAGAGGCGGCGTGGGTGGCGATCAAGCCTGTCCGCGATGCCCACGCGCTCGGCGAGATCCGTGGCCCGGTCCCGCACCGCCGCATCCAGGGTGAGGGCGCGATGAATCCGATACGGGAGCAGGATGTTATCGAGCACCGTGAGGTACTCGAGGAGCTCGAACTCCTGAAACACGAGACCGATCGTCGTCACGCGGAACCGCCGGCGCTCGTCGTCCGACAGGCTCGAGATCGCCACGCCCCGTGTCTCGATTCGCCCGGCCTGCGGCCGCACGATGCCGGCGATCAGGTTCAGGAGGGTCGTCTTCCCCGAACCGGACGGTCCGATGAAGGCCGTGGTCGTGGCCGACTCCACCGTGAGGCCCGGAATCGCGAGCCGGAAGTCTCCCTCGCCGTAGCGAAAGACCAGACCCTCGATGTGTATCACGCTCGTTCCCCCGCGGTCACTGCCGAATCCGATCTCGTCATCGGGTCGTCGCCGATTCGCCGGCAACGATGCCGGACGTCCACGCTCGCGACCTGCCGTCTTTCCTACAAACCCACCGAGAAGGCGAAGCCGTACACGAGGGTGACATCGCGACTCGTGATGTCGATGCTGAACTCGGGGACGAGCTCGAAGCGTCCTCCAAGGGGAATTCCGTACCCGATGCCGGCCCGGAACAGGAACTCCGTTTCATCCACTTCCCGGGAAGCGCCGTCGTCCCCTTCTTCGACCTCCTCGATGGTAGCGCGCTCGACTCCCACCATCCCGGCGAGCTCGAAACCCGGCACGGGCAGGAACGCGATCCCTCCCATCAGAATGCGGTCCCGCTCCAGGTCGCTCGACGCGTATTCCGCTTTGACCTCGAGGATCCACCGCGGTGTCAAGCGGTAGCCGTAGGACAACCCGACCGCGAAGCCCGTCTCGTCCACCCTGGTGTGCGTGGCCCCACCCAGGAACACCGACACGGCGTGCCGGAGCTCGTGCTCTCCCGACGCCTCCGCGTGCTCACCCGCCGCGTGTCCGGCTTCCTGGGCCGAGGCCGACGGCGCCGCTACGAGAACGGCGCCGGCCAGGAGCGTCAGGTGAGCCCTTCGTACCATCGCTGATCGCGTCGCCACGGACGCGTCTCTCATTACATGACCGGAGCGGATGCCGCCGCCATCTCCTTCTTCAGCCGTCGCAGCTTGAAACCGAGCATCAGCTGCAGGATCCCGAACACGAAGGCGTAGGAGGCGATGAGCCATACCAGGGCCAGGGCTCCGGCGCCCGGTCGCGCGAGGACGAACAGGCCGAACAGGACCGAGACCACGCCGCTCAGGGCGATGGCCCACTCACCCTCGACCTCCTTGCGGATCTGCATCGCGGCAACGATCTCCGTGACGCCATGCACCACGGCCCACACGCCGATTACGAACAGCAATGCGAGCGCCGTCGCACCCGGCCGCGCGAGTGCCACGATGCCGGCCGCGACGCTGATCAGTCCGATGAGCAGGAAGGTGTACGACTTGCTCTCCCCTATGCCCATGATCAGCGCGGTGGCGCCATCGATGAGGGCGTACGCTCCGAAGAACACGATCAGCACGAGAACGGTGAGTCCGGGATAGGACAACGCACCGAGACCGAACAGGAGCGCGACCACCCCGCGCAGAGCGAACGTCCACCAGCCGTCAGTCAGTGTCGTGAGCATGAGCCTCTCCTCTCACTCATCGGACGGGACCGTCGCCGGGCCGGCTCCCGGGCCGCACACGTGCGGCCGCGGCGGTCGAGATGGTCCCTCGCGGTTGGAACACACTACGCTTGCACCACCTCGCAGGATAGTGTAAGGTTTTGCCGGTGTACGCTCAGCAAGAACACAGGGTCTCCGGACCCGAGGTCATCAACAGTGAGGTAGATCAGATGCGAATGAACAAGGTGATACGAATGGCGATCCCCCTGGCCCTGTTGGCCGTGACGCCGTTGCAGGCCCAGGATATCGCGCTGGGTTTCAAGGGTGGAATCAACATCGCCAAGCAAGACCTGAACGTAAGCGGCCTTACCCTCAATCTCGACAGCCGCACCGGATTCGTGGGCGGGGCCTTCGCCACGATCGGTCTGGGGACCACGCTGTTTCTGCAGCCGGAAGCGCTCTACTCGAGCAAGGGGTTCAAGATCGACGTCAGCGAAATCATCGATGGCGACGTCGAAGCCAGCGTGAAGCTCGACTACCTTGAGATCCCGGTTCTTATCGGCGCGAGGTTCGACATAGCCGACAGCCCGTTGCGTCCGTCCATTTACGCGGGCCCGTCGATCGGTTTCAAGCTGAGCTGCAACGCCAGCGGCTCGGTGGAAGGTGTGACCGAGACGGATGACTGCGGCGATGACTTCGAGAGCGTCGATTTCGGTCTCGACTTCGGCGCGAGCCTGGCGTTCGAGCTCTCGAGCTTCGACCTGATTCTCGACGGTCGCTACGCGCTCGGGCTCACGAATGCGGCGAAGGACGCCACGGGCGATGACAGTCTGAAGAACCGCGCCTGGCAGTTCATGGTCGGCTTCGGCTTCCCCTTGAAGTAGGCACGAGAGTCGATTGCGAAGGCCGCCCGGCGTGGAGCCCGGTGGCCTTCGCGCTTGGGGAATTTCCGAATCCCAATTCGGATACGAGTTCGGGGGCGGGCTCGGCTTCGCGGTGTCTGAGGCCGTGCTCCTCTACGCAGAGGGACGCTACATGGGATCCCAGGACACCAAGTTCTTCGGTGCTCTCGCAGGCCTGGCCTTCATGGTGGGCAACTGAGCGGCCCCTGTGTCAAGGAACTCCGACGAGGGCTCTGCGGGAATCCCCGCAGCAGTCAAAGTGCCTGAGCCTTGGTGCGCAACCCGCCGGGCGTCACACTCCGGCGGCCTCGCGCGTTATAGAGGTGAGGACGCGGGGGGCGTGGTGAACCCTGCGTCCCGAGGGATGCTGGTCCCTGACAGGAGAGCCACTCCGGTCACGCGAAGGGGGAGCGACTGAGTCCGCTCCCCCTTCTGCTTCCTCAGGATCCGACCCGCCGGGCGTCCCATTCCTCGGGGAAGATCAGAAGGGCCGAACCTCGGCCGTGACCTCGAGTTCCCCTCGACAGTCGAACAGCAGGGCGAGCCGAACCGTATCGCTGGCGGCGAGAGACCGTCGTACCCCGACGAGCATCACGTGCAGGCCGCCGGGATCGAGCTGCGCGGCGGAGCCGGGAGGAAGATCCACCGGACCGGCCGGACCCATCATCGCCCTTCCCGTCACGTCGATCCGGGTGCGATGGATTTCCGCTCGTGGGACGGCGTGAGACGAGGTGAAGAGCCCCGCGGGGCCGCCGCGATTTGGAACCGTGGATCGCTGTCGGGGCTTTCGTCGGCGGGCCCGCGGGATCACATTCGGCCGTTCACCATCGAAAGAGGGTATGTACGTCATGCGCATCGGCACTCCCCTGCTGCTGCTCCTCGGAGCCTTCCTGAATCTGGGGCCGCGATCGATCGTCGCCCAGAGTCTCGCCACCGACGATCCGGTCGTCCTTCGCATCTGGCAGGAGGGCATGGAGAACACGCGTACGCAGGACCTGGCGCAGGCCCTGATGGACTCGATCGGCCCCCGGTTGGCGGGAACGCCCGGGTTCGATGCGGCCGGGGACTGGCTGCTCGATACGTACGGGA
>JBDGXC010000051.1:0-17557 GCA_039584815.1 Gemmatimonadota bacterium | reverse complement strand
CGTTTCAGCGGAAGCGTCTCGCGAGGCCGCGGCCCGGCGGCGGGCCGACGCGCTGGGTCTGGTGGCCGAGCGGGCCCTGGGGGCCGGGTTCGGTGCAGTGCCTGAGGCGGGCGATGGGGGTGACTCCGGGACCGGGAGCGACGCGCGTGTCCCCTTGAGTGGCACGCGCGCGGAGCGCTACCAGGTGATGCTGCACGTGGACGCAGGCACGCTGGCGGCCGAGGGTGAGCCGGGCCGCTCCGAGCTGGAGGACGGCACACGCGTTTCAGCTGAAACGTCCCGTCGGCTCGCCTGTGACGCCGCCATCGTTGCCGTCGGCCATGCCCCCGAGGGCTCTGTGCTCGGCGTGGGCCGAAAGACGCGCACAATTCCACCGGCCCTGCGCCGTGCTCTGGAGGCACGCGACCGCGGCTGCCGCTTTCCGGGCTGCGGTCTCCGATTTACCGACGCGCACCACGTCCGTCACTGGGCCGATGGAGGCGAGACCTCTCTCGAGAACTTGCTGCTCCTGTGCTCCCATCATCACCGACTGGTGCACGAGGAGGACTGGCAGGTGCAGTGGTGGGGCAAGGAACGACCGGCCTTCCTCGATCCCCGAGGCCAGGTCCACGTCGCCGGGCGCAGGGTAACGCCCAAGGTCCCGGCCGATCCCGTGGCCGCGCTCGTCGAGGACAACCGGCGCCACGGGGCCGACCCCGACTTCCTCACCACCGGCGCACGGTGGAGGCGTGAGGCCGACATCCCGGATCATGTCTACTTCCGTGCCCTCGAGGCGGTGGGGTGAAGCTCAGATGGGCGGTGAGCCGGCGCGGTCACACCTACCCCGCCAGCGCCTCCACCTCTCTGCGTGCCTCGGCGTGGGCGGTCGCGTCCCCCTCCAGCTCGGCGGCGAAAGCCGTCAGACGGTCGGCGGCGGCTTCGCCCGACGCGATCGCGATGCGCGTGCGCCCCAGGACGGCCATGGCCTCGAGGAGCTTCTGCGTCAGACCGTCGCGCGCACGGCGCGCGCGGGTCTGCGATTCCAGCCACCCGTCTCTCTCACCTTCCGGCTGCGCCTTCTGCCCCTCCAGGATCATCAGGCTCTCATCCAGGTGGCCTAGGTCGATGACCACGTCGCAGGACACGCGAAGCAGCCCGGCGAGCGGTTCCTCCACGTCGGGGCCTCCCGGAGCGGCGCCCTGCGCGTGGACTCCGGCCGCCATGCGGACCACGTCCTGGAGCAGCCGGCGCGCCGGCCCCCCGGGAATGCTCGTCAGCGTGTCCCGCACCTTGCCCTCGGCGGCGGGTGGAAGCTGAAGCGCTGCCCCACGCGTCCGACGCAGCATCGGCGTCCGCAGTCGGCGCACGGCGAGGAATGCCAGAAGAGCGGCGAACAGGGGAGTGGCGAGCAGCATCGAGGGAGCGGCCAGGACGCCGGCCACGAGTCCCGCGACGAGCACGGCCAGCAGCGTGGCCAGGAACGAGCTCGGGATCCGACGCCACGCCCGACGAGCCGGCTCCGCGGAAGCCGGGATCGATCGCTCCGCGAGCCGCGCGACCGCCGCGTCGGCGCTCGTCGCCGGAATCAGGGCCAGCGGTCGTCGTCCGGACATGAGGTCCAGCAGGTCGGTCCGGCTCACGGTCCGGCCGAGTCGGCGCGCCAGGTGGTCGGCGACATCCGCCCGGCCCGGGCGATCCGAAGGCGCGGCGACGAACAGGAGCGTGTCCGCCGCCCTCGAGCCGTCGGCACAGCCCGGACATACTCCGATGTCGAGCTCGTCGCTGGCGCCGCACAGCGGGCACCAGTCGCCCAGCTCGGAATACGGGAACGTCACGCCGGAGCCACTCCCGGAGCCCCGCGCGGTTCCGTTCTCCACGGCATGCGCGCGCCCGGAGACGGACCCGATGCGTCCGGAGGTGCCCGAGGCCCGGATTCCGGCATCCCCATTCGCCTCGAGAAGCGCCTCCCGCATGGATCCGGCGGTCGGGAACCGGCGTCCCGGCGCGGCGGACGTGGCGCACCCGACGACGTCATCCAGCCACCGCGGCACCTGCGGCTTCACGCTTCGGGTCCGATGTCCGCCTTCGGCGCTCACCGGAGGCAGGTGTCGCCCGGGTCCACCGGGAAGCTCGCCCGTCAGGGCGAAGTACAGGGTGAGCCCGAGCGAGAACACGTCCGAGCGGGCGTCGGCCCGCTGCCCGGCCATCTCCTCGGGGGCCGCGTAGGCCAGCGTTCCCACGATTCCGCCGGTGGCCGTCACGGTGGCCTGGCTCTCGAGGCGCGCCGAGCCGAAGTCGGTGAGCCGGGCCCGGCCGTCCGGGGCGAGGAGCACGTTCTGCGGCTTCACGTCCCGGTGCAGGATCCCCTGCCGGTGCGCGGCGTCGAGAGCCGCCGCGACGTCCGCCCCGATGCGAACGACCTCGTCCGGTGACAGGGGGCCGCGGGTGTCCACGCGCTCCCGCAGGTCGGGCCCGTCCACGTACTCCATGACGAGGTAGCTCCACGGGCCGTCCTCGAGGAAATCGTGCAACCCGACGATGTTGGGGTGAGCCAGACCGCGCGCGGCGATCGCTTCGCGTCGCATGCGCTCACGCGCCAGCTTCGCCAGGGCAGGCGGCGGCACGAGCAGCTTCACGGCGACGCCGGTGCCCAGCTCTCGATCGCGCGCCAGGTAGACGACGGAATATCCCCCGCGTCCGATCTCGCGCTCGATCTCGTAGCGCTCCCCGAGGACGTGGCCGGGGTTCAGATACGGCGATGTCCCTGACTCCGGCGCGTGGCTCACGAACCGCCCAGCTCTTCGAGGACCGCGTTCGCGTTGTGCACCCAGCCGTCATCGCGGTTGTAGAACTGGAGGAACTGCTCGAGGTAGTCGCGCGCGGCGTCGGGCCGGTCGAGGACGTAGGCCGACATTCCCGCGTGGTACAGTGCCATATGGTGGTTGGGCCAGAACTCGACGACCATCTCCATGATCGGTCCGGCGGAGCGGTCGTCCCCCGCGTCGGCCACGGGATGAGCGACGTTGAACACGATGCCGGCCGCCCGCCACTGGTGATCGTCGTCCAGCTCCAGGATGAGCTGGCGCGCGCGATCCACCTTGCCGGCCAGGGCGTAGCAGGCCGCGCTGTACGCCGTGCCCTCCATGCCCTCCGGCGGCGGATTCCAGCGGTGCTGCGTCTCCACCTCGACCGGGTTGCAGTACGGCTTCATCCCCTGGAACCAGGTTCCGGCCGTGCCGCTGTACACGATCGCGGTGACGGCTCCGGGGTGGAGGACCAGGGGCCCTCGCCCCGCCCGGCTCATCAGGACGACGGCCAGGAGAACGAACAGGAACCCTGCCACATGCAGCTTGCGCATTGCCTCAACCTCGCACTTCGTGCCACGTCCGAGGGCTTCGGATCCGCCCTCGCCTTTCCCTCCAACCCTTTCAGACGTTCAAGTGTTCACGACGTGCACAGGTTGATGGGCAACTTCCGTTCCGAGGTTCGCGCCTGGGTCGGTGCGATCGAGCGCGAATCCGCGGCCCGGGCTACCAGCCGGGCGTGGCCCCCTGGTTCTGCTCCGCGAGCCACTCCATCAGCGGCTCGAAGTAGTCGATGATGGCCGTGGCGTCCATCTCCCGCTCCCCCGTGACCTGGTACAGAGCATCCTGCCACGGAAGGCTCTTCCCGAGCTCGAGCATGGCGATGAACTTTTCGCCGGCCTCCTCGCTCCCGTAGATCGAGCAGCGGTGCAGCGGCCCCTCGAATCCGGCCGCATCGCACAACGCCCGGTGGAGCTGGAACTGCAGCACGGTCGCGATGAAGTAGCGCGTGTACGACACGTTCGCCGGGATGTGGTACTTGGCGCCCGGGTCGAAGTCCTGTTCCGTCCGCCCGACCGGGGCGGCAACACCCTGATAGGCGTTTCGAAGGTTCCACCACGCCTCGTTGTACCCGTCCGGTGCGATCTCCCCCGAGAACACTCCCCAGCGCCACTTGTCGAGGATCAGCCCGAACGGGAGAAACGCGATCTTGTCCAGGGCCCGTTGCAGCAGCAGGTCCACGTCCGCTTTCGCGCTCGCGGCCGGCTCGCGGTCGAGGAGGCCCACCCGGACCAGGTACGCGGGAGTGATCGACAGGGCCACGGCGTCGCCGATGGCTTCGTGGAAGCCGCCGTTGGCACCGTCCCTGAAGAAGTATCCGAGATGCTTGTAGGCGCGCTGGTAGAAGTTGTGGCCCAGCTCGTGGTGCACCGTGCTGAAGTCCTCGGCGTCGATCTCGATGCACATCTTGATCCGGATGTCGTCCTTCGCGTCCATGCTCCAGGCGCTGGCGTGGCACACGACCTCGCGATCGCGCGGCTTCTCGAACAGGGATCGCTCCCAGAACGTCTCCGGCAGGGGCTCGAAGCCGAGGGAGGTGAAGAAGCCCTCGCCGTACCTCACCATGCCGCGCGCGTCGACGTCTTGTTCCCGGAGCAGCTCCGTCACGCTGACGGACTCGCCGGTGCCGGCCGGCGCCAGCAGATCGTGGATTCCCGTCCAGTCCTGCGCCCACATGTTGCCGAGCAGGTGGGCCGGGATCATACCCTCCTGCGGAACGACGTCCGTCCCGTAGTGCCCGGCGAGCTTCCCCCGGACGTAGGTGTGCAGAGCCAGGTACAGCGGCCGGACCTGCGTCCACAGGCGGTCGAGCTCCGCGCTGAACTCCTCCGGCGTCATGTCCCACTTGGAGCGCCACATGTCGCCCGTGTCGGAAAAGCCGAGGCCCCGCGCGCCCTCGTTGGACAGGGTCACGAAGCGCTCGTAGTCGGCGCGCATGGGCGGTGCGATCGTGCGCCAGCCGACCCAGATGTCCTTCAACCTCTCCGGATCCCTGACTTCCGCCATCATCTTGCCGAGCGCCGTGATCCCCAGGCACTCTCCGGATTCCTCGAGGCAGTACTTGCCGGACCCGTAGGCGCCCTCCATGCCCACCTTCAGGCCGACGAGCTCTCTGGCGAGCTCGGGGTCGGCCGGAGGCGGCGCGGACAGGTCGAGCCGCAGGAGCCTGAACTTGCGGGCCAGCTCGGGCGACAGATCCGAGCCCTCGAACCTTCGAGCCTCCGTCGCCAGCTGCTGCACGGCCACGGCCGCGTTGGCCTCGGCGTCGGCCGTCAGCGCCTCGGTGTCGACGGTGATGAAGTTGGAGTTCACCCACGCGGCCTGCGCGTTCCGCAGACCGAGCTCCGTGAGCCGAGCTTCCGCTTCGGCCATGAACTGTTCGGGCCCGACGTCCTTCGGCGTGTCCTGGCTGCACGCGAGAGAACCCGCCGCGATCAGCGCTGCCGCGGAAAGGACCTTCAGTCTGTGATTGATCATCTCGAGACCTCGGCTGTTCGTTCTCGCCCGATCGGCGGTACGAAGGGACAGTATGCCCTGTCGGGTGCATGGGGCCAAGGGCCGTATCAGCGCCCGGGACGCTCCGAAACGGAGGTCGGCCGGATGATCTTCAGGAACGGTCGGGCAGGGATGGTGATATCCACCGGCCGCATTCTGAGATACCTTCAGGTTCCGGCCCCCCCCGCATGCCATACCCGGAGGGAATCATGCGCCCGCACACTCTTGCTGTCTCAGCCATCCTTGCCCTTGTGATGGTCGGATGCGCCCCTTCGCCGACTGCTCAGCTCGAGGCCAACAAGGACCTGGTGCGGCAGTTCATCGAAGCTCTCAACGCGGCGGACCTGGAAGCACTCGACGAGATCGTGACCGAGGATTTCGCCAGGCACAGTCAGGCGACCGCCGGACCGCAGGTGAGCTCCCGGGAGGAGTTCATCCAGCTCCAGGAATCGTTTCTGGCCATCTTCCCCGACCAGCGGGTGACGATCCGGAAACTCGTGGCGGAAGCCGATGAGGTGGCGGCTCTGGCGACCTACAGCGGCACCCAGACCGGTGCGATGGGGGACTTCCCCGCCACCGGGAAGTCCGTCGAAAGCACGTTTCTGGCTGTCTTTCGAGTGGACGCCGGCCGGATCGCCGAGCTCTGGGTCGAATGGGATAACGTGGCGATGCTTACACAGCTGGGCCTGTTCCCGCCGCCACCGCCCCCCGGCGGCTGATCGGGGCGGGCCGCCGCCTGACACGTGCCTGGAGCTCCCGTGCGCAGTCCGGAGGAGCTCGCGCCGCTGCTGGCCGACATGCCCGGTGCAATGTCCCGCATCCTGGGAACCAATCTGGTCGGCCTGTACCTCTACGGCTCCGCATGTGACGAGACCTTCGACGTTGCCCGGAGCGATGTCGACTGTATCGCGGTGACGGAACGGGCACTGACGGAGGTCGAGCTCGACAGACTCGGTGACTGGTTCGCCGAAATGGGCACGGCGGACCCGTGGGTCGAGCGCCTGCAGATGTCCTTTCTGATCAGACGTACGATCCTGGAAGAGGACTCCGGAGCCTGTCTGTTTCAATTCGGGGTGCTCAGCCGCAGCGGGTCGGACGGAAACCCCCTCATCTGGCTGGATTACTTGCAGCGCGGAGCCATTCTGTCTGGCGCTGCGCCCGAGTCGTTTCTCCCCGACATCACCCGCGAGATGCTCCGCGAGGCGCTGGTTCGAGAGATTGGATATCTACGACAGGAAATGTGCGCGGACCCGGAGGGCGAATGGCGCGACAGGCCGTCCTACCGGGTCTACGCCGTTCTGACTCTATGCAGGATTCTCTACTCAGCCCGGACCGGAAGAGTCGCGACGAAGGCACGGGCCGGGGCATGGGCGCTGGAGCACGTGTCGAGTGAGTGGCATGAGCTGATCCACCGGGCACTGGGCGACGCGAGCTCCGATGGCCTGACGGGCCTCGTCGCCCGGCGGATCTGTGCCTTCATCGAGTACGCGCAGGCGGAGGTGGATTCCCTCCAGCACTCTACCTAGAAATGAAACTTCAGGCCGATCTGCGGTCCGAAGATGACCATGTCGTAGAGGAAGAAGTCGTCTCCGCTCCCCGTATCATACTTCACCCCGATCGCGCGGTAGCCCACAGCAAGCTCGAACACTCTCCCGAAGCGGTAGCCGACATACGGGAATACCTGCCAGGCAAACTCGGAGCCGATTCCGAAGCCCCCTACGTCCCCGCGGAGCCCGAGCTGCCACCGACTCACGAGCGGTGCCGTGAGACGTGCCACGATCAGCGGGTCGAACCAGGTCTTCGTGTCGGAGACATCGATGCCGGGAAGGACCACTTCCCCCGGTGCGACGAACAGGCCGCCCTCGATCGAATTGATCCGTCCCCCGATCCCGATCTCGGCCCACGGCGCGACTCGCCGCATACCCGTGGCCTCGACGGCCAGCTGCTTCATGTTCACTTCCGCGTCGCGTCCGGTAATCGGAGTCTGACCCGTCTCCCCGAGGTTCATGTACAGTCCGTCGAGCGTGATGGCCCAGTCCCGGTTCGCCATTTCCATGTACAGCATTGCCCCGAAATCGAGTCTCTCGAAGATCTCGCTGGGTCCGACGTCCACATCGACGGGATTCCCGCGTATGCTCGTCTGTCCGTCCATGTGGGGAAACAGCAGGTACGGAGCGACCGTAAACTCCCACCGGTTGGCGTCGTCGGGTGGTGCCTGGCCCAGGGCGGGCGTGGCGAACAGCGACGGAAGCAGGATCGACAGCGCAGCCAGGAGAGAGGCCAGGCGGCTAACTGATCGACAGTTCATGACGAGTCCTTGGCTTTCACGCGGTGTCTGCAGAAATCCAGCTCGCCCGCATCGAGCTACGAGTCCTCTTCATCCTCATCGGCCTCATCCTCGTCTTCGTCCTCCCATTCCATTTCCTCGTCGTGCTCCTCGTCTGGCTCCGCCTCGCTCTCCGGGACGCGAACCACATTCGTCGCCGCCGGGCCCCTCTCTTCCTCAACCACATCGAACTCCACGAGGTCCCCCTCGTCGAGGCTCTTGCCGCCCTCGATCTGGACGGCGGATTGGTGGACGAAGCAGTCCTTCCCACCGCCCTCAGGCGTGATGAAGCCGAAGCCCTTCTGACTGCTGAACCACTTCACGACTCCTCTGGTACCCATCATTCTGCTCCTCTGGGTGGTCATCGTCGGAGTTCCAGGCTGATCCGCACGCTCCGACTCCACTCAACGTACCGTCACGCCCCACGTCGTGCGAGCAGGCCGCAGGAGCTGTTCGGCGCCCCAGCCGGTGGCCGTTCCGGTCGAGCCTGCAACCGCCCGGCCCGGCAGGTTAGGTTCCGGGAAACGTCCCGTACCGTCCACAGCAGATAACCTGACGCGTCGATGAGCGAGCCATGCCTCTAGCCTTGATGAAGCAGCGTCCCCGCAAAGCCCAGCTGTTCGGCATCCTGATCCTCGAGGCGGCGGTGATCTTCGCGGGCATCACCGCCTCGTTCTGGATGGAGGAATGGCGAGAGCAGCGGGAAGACCTGGATACCTATCACCACCTGCTCGAAGAGATCTACTACAACGCAGTCATCGATGAGAGTCGGCTCCCGCTGTCGATAGCCGATAACAACCTCGCGCTCAGGAACGCCCTGGAACTGTCAGTCCTGAATTCGGAGCTGCCACCCGACCCTGAGCTGTGGGAAAGGCTGAACCACATCTTCAGCGGGGCCGCTACGGGGATCAACACCGCAGGCTACGTCCGGCTGAGCAACACTTCGCTGTCCATTCCGTTCGACGAGACCATGGTCACCCTGGACGACGCCTTCGCGAGTATGGGCGTTACCAGGGACGGGATGGGTTCCATAGACGCCCAGATCGGAGAGCTGAGAGCGAAGCACTGGCGCAGCGCAGGAATGGTCTCCTGCTCCGGTGCCGTGAACGACGACGGAAGCATCGAACTCATGGACCAGCCCTACATGGCGGAGATCAGGGAACTGCTCTACCCCGACGGTGAGTGCATCACGCAGGCCGAGAACGATGCGCGCGCCCGCGATCTGATGACGAGATCCGATTTCCGCAATGCGATCCGACAGATCATCGAGTTGCGGCAAGGCACAGCCTGGTTGATCGGGTGGCAGGAGTCGACCATCGGCACGATCAAAACCGCTGTCGAGGCCCGCTTGCCCGACGTCGGCCTGCCGATCGTGTCCATAGAGCTGATCCACTGGGCGAGGGAGACCTATACCGAGACGGAGGTGCACACGAGCATGCGACAATCAGGTCCGCACACCTGGGAGGCCACCGTGGAGCTCCCCGAGGGCTTCATCAAGTTCAAGGGCAACGAGGACTGGAGCATCAACTGGGGCGCGCCGTTCCCCAATATTATCGATGCACCGGGCTACCTGTGGTCCTCGGATCAGGTCCGGGTCGAGGACGTGTTCCCTTCCGGCACCGCCGACTTGCACGGCATGAATCTGCCTGTAAGGGCTGGAACCTACCGAGTGTCCTTCAACTCGCGGACATTCGAGTACCGCTTTGATGAACTCGAGCCGGGCCGATCCAAACGGGATTCTCAGGGGGAGTGAATCGCGAGTCCACGCTGTACACATTGGGATACGAGTAGGCCTCGCGCACGCCGGCCCGAACGAGACCGCTCTATCCGAATCTGCATCTGATGGAGAATCCGATGAAGAGGTTCCAGAGAGTGCACAGGCTGGGCGTGCCCGCATTGGCTGTCGCCCTGACTGCGTTGATTCCCGCCTGTCGGCAGCCCACAGCCGAGCGGATCGTTGCCAGAACGGCCGAAGCCATGGCAGGAGCTGGACGAATCGAAGACCTGAGGACGCTGCGCATCAGAATGATCTATCCTGACCACGACTACCCCGTCGTAAGCGAACTCAGTCGCCCGAATCGAATGCGGACCGAGGGGGTGGGAAGCTATGTGCTGGTGTTCGATGGGGAACGTGGTGCGTTCCTCGAAAGCCCGCCGGCCGAGGACGGTACCCCGCAAGGTCCTGAGCTCATCGATTCCAGTTATCTCAAGGATCTCGAGCTCGACATTGCCTTTGTCTTCCCTGCGGTCTTCGATCATCCGTCGGAGTACCTGGGTAGTGAAGTGGCCGAAGGAGTCGAGACCCACAAGCTCGGTGTGACCCTCCCGTTGGGTGTCCGCATGACCTACTTCATCGATGCGGAGAGCTACCTTCCCCTCAAGGTGGTGGCCGATATCACCGTCGATGGGACCGAGTATCACCCCGGGCGCGTCTTCAGCGACTACGAGGACTGGGGGGGAATGAGGTATCCACGTTCCGTCACGTATTGGTGGATGCCAGACGAAGTGGAGACGGCCGTCGTGGACCTCGTGGAAGTCAATGTGCCCTTTGGCGAGGATCGTTTCAGCATCCCCGCCGGAATACTGTAGGAGGACACGTACGTACGGTGTGAGTTCACTGACCCTCGCGTACACTCCCATACCGGGTGCCAATCTCCCGGATGGCCTCGGGGTCCCCGACAATACTCAGCCGGTCGCCCTCGCGCAGGATCGTGTCGCCCTGCGGAACGAGGATCGCCGGGCCGCGATGTATCAGGGCGATCAGACTCCCCTGCGGCAGGTTGATCTCACGCAGCGGCCGGTCGATGAGGACGGATGATGCCGCGCTCCGGTGCAAGCCGAGCGACAGAAAACGCTCGATGCGCAGAATGGCTTCCTTGAAGCCTCGTTTGTCGGTAATGGCCAGCCACTCGTCCAGAAAGTCCTCCTGGGCGACCCGTGCAACGATCTCCGCCAGGGTGCGCAAGTGGTTCCCCGGACTCGGCCAGGGGCTGACCAGAAAGAACAGAGCGTGGATCTGCTCTCCGTGGGTGCGGTCGGTGAACTGATCACCGGCCGCAACCTGCATACCCTCCCGGGAGCGCATGATCACCATGGCCGGTGAATCGATTTCTGCGAGCCGAAGATGGGGAAGAGCCGCCCTGCGGAGGACAGGCGTGGCTCCCGTCTTGATACCATGCAGGAATCCCGTGGCGAGTCGTTCCGCGCTGACCGGCAGGCGCTCGGCGAACAACTCCGCCGCCTTGCGAGCCGCGTCCGCGAACGTTGCCCCGGAAGGCAGATCGACCGCAAAGGCCCTCCCGATCACTTCGTCGAACGGATCGAGCGTCGGCTGGCCTTCCTCCTGGAGCAATCCCCGCAGCTCCACCTCCGCCCCCTCGTAGGGCCGCCGCGCCAGGCGGTGGAACCAGTGCAGTAGTGCCCCGGCTCGCTTGATTCTTCCCCGGGCGTAGTGGAAGTACCAGACGAGGCAGACAGCCACCAGCCCGATGGAGAAGACGATGGGCATGATGCCCATCTCCGCAATGAGCAGAAACGGCACCAGGAGCCCCAGGACATGTACCCAGGGATAGAGCGGCGCCCGGAATCCCGGATCGTACGACGCGAGGCCGCTCTCCCGCATGACGATCACGGCGAGGTTCACCAGAGAGAAGATGAGCAGCAGGAACGCGCTGGCCAGCTTGGCTATGGTCAGGACGTCCAGCACCGCGATGGAGAAGACCATCAGCATCGCTGTCGCGAAGATCGACACGGTCGGCGTCCGAAAACGGCCGAGCTTGGCAAACAGCGGCGAGACGAGCTTGTCCCTGGCCATGGCGAGCGGATAACGGGACGCTGCGAGCAGTCCCGCGTTCGCGGAGGCCGCGAGCCCGGCGAGCGCCGGCAGCGCGACCAGGGCGAGAGCCACGGGACGTGGCAGCCAGCCGAACAAGGCGATTCCCGCCGTCGCGAAGGGCGTCAGGTCGCCATGAAAGATCTCCGGAGCGATCGTCGCAACCATCACGTAAACGCCGGCCACGTAGATGAGCGATGCTGTCAGCAGGCCGAGGAAGATCGCCGCCGGGATCGTCCGGTCCGGACCGCGGACCTCCTCGGCCACGCTGGCCACCTTCAGAGGACCGGCGAACGAGATGAAGACGAGTCCCATCGTCGCGACCAGGCCCTCCACGCCGAGGGACATGAAGGGCTCGAATCCGCTCTCCGCAGCTGGCGGCCGGCCGAGCACGCCGACGAATCCCTGCCCGAGGAAGAGGACCAGGAATCCCAGCACGGTGCTGACCAGGACGCGCTGGAGGCCTCCCGTATGTCTTGCCCCGAGCATGTTCACAAGGGCGAAGACCAGTGTCAGCACAATGGCGACGGTCCGAATCGGGAGATGGATGAAGAGAACCAGGTACGCCCCCATTCCCACGAGAGCGAAGGCGCTCTTGAGGACCAGCACGAGCCAGGTGCCGAGTCCGCCGATGGTCCCCACCATCGGCCCCAGGCTGCGGTCGAGGAAGTAGTAGATTCCGCCCGCCCGGGGCATCGCGGCGGAGAGCTCCGCGATGCTGAGCGCGGCGGGAACCGCTACCAGACTGGCGAGAAAGTACGCCAGCACGACAGACGACCCTGTCATGGCGGCGGCCAGGCCCGGGAGCAGAAAGAAGCCGGAGCTGAGCATCGGCCCGAGACCGATCACGTAGACGTCGAAAAGGCTCAGCTCCTTCTCGAGTCGCTGATCGGCGCCGGTAGCGGCGGACCCTCCCGTTGGCGACGCTTCACTGGCCATTTCGATCATGCCTGTCGCGTGGCGAAGTCGAGAACCCGGATCTCCACGAACCAGCCGTCACGCATGGCAAGTATGGCCGGAATTATCGATCGCGATGCCTGCCTCCAGAATACTCTATCCGAATCGTACGAAGACGGCAAAGCCACGCGCGCTCGCGCTGGGACAGCCTTGTGTCAGTTACCGGGCTGGCAAGTAGGCAGGTGCTCACCCGACCGCGACAGGCAGAGAACGACGGACTAGCCCGATCCGACGCAGTACCCTGTCGCGACGATCTTCTCCTGTTGGCCGATGATCACCCATGCTGTCTGCGTCCCGATCGTGACACCTGTAAGGCCTTCGCCGCCACATTGCTGAAGGAGGTCATCGATCAGCTGACTCGATGTCTCCATTGGCAACGGCGATACCCAGAAAGGGTTGAACTTCGAGGCTTCGGCCGTGACGCGTGTTCCGGGTCGGGTGACGACGTTCGCCGAGACGGGGAGCGATATGCACCCCACCAGGATGGTGACTGCGGCCAACGCGGCTGTGTTGAGAATCCTTCGCATGGCTGCCTCCCGTTGAGACGATACGTCTACGTCGTGACACCTCGCAGATTCGTCTCGTGACGGTGATTCCACGGGGAATCACCTTCCCTTGCCCCATTCTGAAAACAGTGCAGGGCAACTGTTCGTTGAGGCGAACGTGGATCAGGGCATCCCGGAAGGCACCTCCGATGCGAGTGTTGCGTCAGGGTGGATCGAGCTTCCTGCCGCTCGCTCACGACCGCTGACGCGTGCTCGCGCTGGGACAGTTTTGTGACAGCCTTCGCCGCGCGTCGCGGAGATGAAAAGCTGAGCGAAGCCCCTCCCCCTGCGGTTGAAGTCTCAACCGTGCTTATATTGTATAGTCCGTAGTCGAAACCGATGAGCCAAGGCAGAGTACGATGGAAGCAGGCCGCCCCGGAGCCGATGAATACGATCCGGCCTTCGCGGGGTACGTGGCACGACTCGAAGACGACGAATCGGTCGTCGCCGTCTTGAGTGACCAGATCAACGAAGTTACGAGCTTGTCCGAAGGGGCTCCCGAGAGACGGGGCGACTATCGATATGCTCCGGGGAAATGGAGTATCAAGGAGGTCATTGGTCACCTGTCCGACACCGAGCGTGTCTTCTCCTACCGGGCGCTTCGCATCGGGCGAGGTGACGCGACGGCCCTTCCCGGATTCGACGACCAGTCTTACGTGTCGCGGATGCATGCCGAGGACCTGTCGCTGGCTGGCGTGGCGCAGGACTGGCAGGCAGTAAGAACCGCTACGCTGACGCTGTTTCGGAACTTCCCGGCGGCGGCATGGCAACGGCGTGGGACCGCGAGCGGACATCCGATCAGCGTCCGCGCTCTTGCTTATGTCATCGCCGGCCATACCCGGCACCACCTCGAAGTGATCGACGCGCGCTATGGCGAGTGATGCTCGGCCGCGAGCCGGGGCGGGATCTCCGCTCGACGCTGGCCAGAGCCCTCATCACACTACGTTGGCCGGGCGGTATACGCTTGAACGAGAGCTCGGCAGTGGCGGGATGGCCGTCGTCTACCTTGCACACGACGCGAAGCACGATCGGAAGGTTGCCGTCAAGGTGCTGCGTGCCGAGCCTTCATCGCTCATCGGTCCGGACCGGTTCGTTCGCGAGATCCAGGTCGCCGCACGGCTGAACCACCCCGGGATCCTGCCTGTATACGATTCGGGCGAGTCCGACTCGTACCTGTTCTATGTGATGCCCTACGTCGAAGGCGAGTCCCTGAGGGAGAAGCTGGACAGCGAGGGGCGGATTCCTGTGAACGAGGCCGTAGGCATCGTGCGTGAAGTGGCCTCCGCACTGGAGCACGCTCACGCGTGCGGGGTCATTCACAGGGACATCAAGCCGGAAAACATACTGCTGCACCAGGGCGTCCCGATGCTGATGGACTTCGGGATCGCCATGGCCGTCAGCGCCGCGACGGATCCCCGATTGACGCGCACGGGGCTTCTGGTGGGCACGCCTCGGTACATGAGCCCGGAGCAGTCGGTCGGGGAACGGGAACTCGACGCTGGCAGCGATCAATACAGCCTGGCCTGCGTGCTGTACGAGATGATTGCCGGCCAGCCGCCGCACGCCGGTGCCACGGCGCAGGCATTGATCGCGCGTCGGCTGACCGAGCCCGTTCCGGACATGAATCGCATCCGGAAGACGGCGTCGCCGCGTATCGAGCGGGCTCTCGCGAAAGCACTTTCCCCAGATCCCGACGATCGGTTCGAGTCAGTCGTTGCTTTCGCGCAGGCGCTGGCCGAGCCAGCCGCGCCGCCCCCGACTGCACGATCCGTGGCCGTGCTGCCCTTTCTCAACCTGAGCACGGACCCCGAGAACGAGTACTTCGCCGACGGGATAACCGAAGACGTCATCGCACAGCTGTCCCAGATCGGCGACCTGAAAGTGATCTCGCGCACTTCGGTGATGGCGTTCAAGCGCCGGGAGGAGGGAGCCCGGGAGATTGCGGGGCAGCTGAACGTAGCAACGCTGCTGGATGGAAGCGTCCGTCGCGCCGGGGGTCGTGTGAGGATCGTCGCGCATCTGATCGATGCCGAGACCGACGAACACCTCTGGTCCGAGACCTACGATCGCGAGCTGTCCGACATCTTCGCGATCCAGACCGACGTTGCACTCCAGATCGCGGAGGCGCTGGAAGCGGAGCTCACGCCCGGTGAGAAGACCCGAATGCTGCGCAAGCCCACGAACGACCTCGAGGCCTACCAGCTGTATCTCCGGGCGCGTTACGACCTGAACCAGCTCACCGAGAAGGGGTTCGAGGCGGCCATCGGGTATCTTGAACAGGCGATCGCCCTGGACCCCGGCTATGCGCTGGCGTACGCCATGCTGGCTCTCGCGTACGCGGAGGCGGGAGCCGGCGTGGTGGGCGGCGTGCTCGAACCGGCCGAGGCGTACGACCGCGCCAGGGAGGCCGCGACGAAGGCGCTAGAGCTGGACTCCGGTCTTGCCGAGGCGCATAGCATGCTGGGTCTCGTCAAGCTCTACCGCGATTTCGATTACAGTGGTGCCGAACGCGAGTTCAAGCGTGCTCTGGAGCTCAATCCGCGCAGCGCCGATGCCCTGGACGCTTACGGGAGGATGCTGGCGGGACTCGAGCGGTACGACGAAGCGCTCGAAGTGCAGGAGCGTGCCCACGAGCTCGATCCGCTGGAACACCGGCTGGATCGCGTATCCACGCTGCTGCGAGCCGGGCGGTACGACGAAGCGCTGCAGCCGGCCCTGCACATCGTCGAGACCGAACCGAGCTTCGCGCACGCACACGCCACTCTCGGCTGGACCTATCTCTTGCTGGGACGACCGGATGACGGTCTGGCGGCCCTTCGGCAGGCGGTCTCGCTTTCCCCGAGGAACACCATGTATCAAGCGCAGCTCGGGCAGGCTCTGGCGATAACGGGTGACGCTGCGGGGGCCGAACAGGTCCTGCGGGAGCTGGAAGACCTGGCTGCGCGACGGTATGTCTCGCCCTACCACTTTGCCTACGTCTACGCCGGACTCGGTGAGCACGACAGAGCCATGGACTGCCTCGAGCAGGCCTACGAAGAACGGGGCGGCGCCTTGTACGGGATCAAGGGCTCCTTCCTGTTCGCCGACCTGCGCTCTCACCCCAGATTCAAGGCGCTTCTCGGCAGACTGAACCTGGCCTGATGTCGAGCCAACATGTAATCGAACAGGGACACCCGAGACCGGGCGATGAACAAAGCGGCTGCAAGAACCTGTTGTCTCACAGCCGCTTAGCCCCTAGTGCGGCGGGGTGTCGCGTGGAACCCTACTCCGGCACTTGAGCGGCTGCCGCCACCTGCTCGGGCGGTTGATTCCACATCCAACGCCAGATCTGCCAGCCGCCGTCCGGAGCAGGCTGATAGACCGCAGACCACCTGCCGCTCATGGCCGGCACCTCGGGACCCGCTTCGGGTGTGGGGTCTAGATTCCAAGTCCCGCGGGCATAGGCCTGTTCTCCGATCATGATTACCTCATCCACCGTGGCGCTCTGTTGGAGCAACGCGATGTCGTAGCCCTGAGCCATGCTAGCGATGATGGGCTCCCGGCCCTCAAGCAACGGCCCGGTCGGCTGCATTAGCACCGCGTCTTCGGCGATCATCGAGCCAAGTCCATCGCTATCCCCCGCGTTCCACAGCGATACGAACTGGTCGACTTGGGTACGCACGGTCGCCGGGTCGACTGTGGCGGTTTCCGTCACCTCCGCGTTCTCCGTTGCAGGCTGCTGCGCGCAGGCCACTGAAATGAGAACCAGCAGGGAACTGAGTGCACGGTTACGGTGCTGCATCGGCGCCTCCCCCTGTCGTTGCAGGTAACGGATTCGGCTGGAGCATGCGCAAGAAGACCCGCCGGCCATGGCAGGCGACACTTCGTATGGCATGGGAGCGAACATATGATGCCAGAATCAAGCATGACAAGCAAGGATCGAGCGCTCGCGACGAGCTGGCGAAGGCGCAATGATAGCTAGGTCGCGGGGCTTAGCCGCTGAAGTCTAACCGAGCGACTGTACCCCGGGGCTTAGCCGCTGAAGTCTAACCGAGCGACTGTACCCCAAACCGTGCCCTGACTATCGGTACTTGAAGGGACTTAGAGGGACTTAGAAGGAGAGCTGTCTGAAGTAAGTCCGACTGAGAAGGACTCTTAGGGGTTTAGAAGGACTTACAGGGAAAGCTCAGATGGGTCTCGAAAACAGGCGCATCTGTGACACTTCCGTGTCAGTTCAGCGTTTCCACTCGGCCGGTCCACCGAATCGCCGCACACTTCCAGCCCAAACAGGTCGGTGAGCGCCTGTTATGTACGCAGGCGTCCACGCTGCGCCGACAGCACACCACAATTCTCGCCACCCCGAAAGCGAAGCGCCCGGCGTCCCGCTGGCTGCGAGCTACCGGGCGCTGTGGTGGGCGACGGCGTTACTGCCAGTGCCGGCCCTGCTGCTCTTACATATCCACCGGTGGATCTATTGTCTCCAGCTTCCGCGTGAGCCGGTCAGCACCGGTATCGAGAGCGACAGCATCGTCAAACGGAAGGGGGCCATTATCGAAATCCCACAGGAGAAAGACCTCAT
>JBDGXC010000050.1:0-17749 GCA_039584815.1 Gemmatimonadota bacterium | reverse complement strand
GTCTCCCCCGCAGGCCGCGAGAGCCGTCGTGGCGCAAAGGACCAGCGCCGCCGCGCGCAGTGCGTTCATCGATGTCGCTCCGTGCCGCCAGAGTCGGGGATCGCTCCCGGACCGTGGGTCCGGGCCCGCCCGTACTCCGTAGATGTCTAGCAAAATCGGTGCCTGCGGGAAGCTCGTCCCCAGACACCGCCTGAATCGTCATTTCCGTGCGGGCTGGAACACGCGAGGCGTCTCCGGGTTCCTCGGCCGCGGTCCGAGCCCGCCGCCCTCCGCCCGGCGGTCACAGGAGCATGGCGCTGGCCAGCCACAGGAGCAGGAAGAATCCCCACAGATCGGTCAGGGTGGTCACGAACGGGGAGGACGCGATCGCCGGATCGACTCCGATCGAGGCGATGATCAGGCTTCCCCACATCGACAGCATGACGACGACCCCGAACAGCGGCGTGGCATCTGCAAGCACCATCCCGATAAGGGCCGCCAGCACGCCCATCACCAGTCCGTTCACCAGCCCTACGAGCAGCTCCTTCCAGATCACCCCGAGACGCTCGCGCACGGTTTCGTCGGACAGGGCGATGCGGCGTATCGTGACGGCGAGAGTCTGTGTACCGGCGTTGCCGCCGACTCCCGCGATGATCGGCATGGCCACGGCGAGCAGGCTGATCGCCTCGATCGTGCTCCGGTACGCGAACACGACGGACGAGGCGATCACTGCCGTGAGGACGCTGAGGAAGAGCCACGGCAGGCGGCTGCGGATCGCGTCGGCCGTCCCGCCGCGCAACTGCTCCTCCTCCGACACGGCCGCGAAACGGAGAATGTCCTCCGTTGCCTCCGCCTCCACGACGTCGATCACGTCGTCGAACGTGATCCGACCGACGAGCCGTCCGAGCGCATCCACTACCCCGATGGAGGCCAGGTTGTAGCGCGACAGGACTTTGCCGACCTCCTCCTGGTCCATGTCCACGGTTACGACGGCTGGCGGCGCTTCGGTGATGTCCGAGATCGGCGTTTCCGGATCTGCCACGACCACGTCCTGCAGCGCGACCACGCCCCGAAACTGCCCGTCCGGATCGACTGCGAAGATCGTATAGAAGTCGAACTCCTCCGTGGCCTGGCGGCGGATTTCGGCGATGGCCTCTCCGGTAGTCAGGCTGGACGACACGGAGAGAACCTCTCGCGTCATGAGCCCGCCGGCGGACTCCTCCGGGTAATGCAGGAGCTCGGCGATCTCGGCCGCTTCTTCGTCGGGCACGACCGCCAGGAGCCGCGCCTGCTCCTCCGGCTCCAGCTCCCCGATGACGTCCGCCGCGTCATCGTCCGCCATCTCCTGGACGATCGCCGCGGCGCGGGACGGTGCGAGAAGGAGCAGCAGCTCGCCCGGTCGCTCGACGTCTTCCATCTCCGCCAGCGTGTCCGCGACCAGGTCGGAGGGCAGGTACGCGATCAAATTCAGCCGCTGGCTCTCGTCGAGGTGCTCCACGAGATCGGCCAGGTCGCTGGGATGCAGGGTGTGGAGAAGGCCCGTGAGAGCCGTCCCGTCCTCGCGGGCCAGCAGCTCCACCACCTGGCTCAGCGTGTGCTCCAGCCGCTCGGCCTTGTCGCTCATGGTGTCTCTTCCGGCGCTGCGCCGGGAACGTCCGGGATGGCCATCCCCGCCGAGAGGATCATCTTGAACCCGTCCTCGACCGTCATGCTCAGACGATGCACCCGGTGCTTCGGCAGAATCAGCAGAAACCCCGACGTCGGATTCGGAACCGTGGGCACGAACACGCTCACCGCGGGCTCTCCGATCACGTCTTCCATCTCGGGGGGTGCCTGCGCGGTCTCGAACGCCAGCGTGTGCGAGCCCGGTGTAGGATACTCGATGAGGGCACAGTGCCGGAAGAGTCGGTGCTCGCGCGACAGAACGGCCTGAAACACCTGCGAGGAGGCACCGTACAATCGCCGCGCCACCGGAACCCGGCGAGCGACACGGTTCCACATCCGCAGCGCCCGGCGGCCCAGGGCCTTCTGCGAGGCCCACCCTACGATGACGAGCAGCGCCAGAAGGGCGAGGAGCCCCAGGCCGCGCGGCTGGTATCCGGCGACCGGCGGAAGGTAGCGGCCGACGATGGGATCGAGGCGCTGGAACAGCCACACGAGCACGTAGACGGTCACGCCGATGGGCGCGATCACTATGAGTCCCGTCACCAGGTAGCGCCGCAGGCGCTGCGTGATCTGCTGCATCGGACTGCTCCGGGCCTGGATTGCGGTGTGGACTCGCGATCCCCGAAGCCTAGTCGCCCGTCAGCCCCCGCAGCAACTCCTCCTGGAGTGCGAACATGTGGGAGGACTCACGGGCGGCGTCCTCCGGATGGTCGTGCCCGAGCACGTGCAGCGTCCCGTGGATCACCAGCCGCAAAAGCTCACGGCGCTCGTCTTCCCCGCGGTCGGCCGCGTTGGTCGAGGCCACCTGGGGACAGATGTAGACGTCCCCCAGGAGCGATTCTCCGTCCGACAGATCGAACGCGATCACGTCGGTCGATCCTTCGCGAGACAGATATCGGCGGTTGAGCGCGCGCATCTGCTCCGACGTGACGAAGGTCACGGAGACTTCTCCGTCGCGCGCCCCGCCCGAGCGCAGGGCCGCCTCCGCGGCCCGCCGCAGCAGAGGCTCCAGCTCGCTGTGAGGACCCTCCTCGAGGCGGTTGAAATACAGGAACACCGTCATCGGATGGCGGTCAGCGTCACGTCTCTCCCTCGTTCCGGACATCGGCGGTTGGTCCGCCGTCCGGCGGCGGTACCGCCACGGCCTGGACGCCCGAGGGATACTCGATGCGGCGATGGTACATGCCGATCAGCACGCGAGCGAACTCCACCTTCGATCGCTCGAGGTCGCGGAGCGTCAGGGGACACTGGTCCAGCTGGCCCTCGGAGATGCGCGCATCCACTATCTGGTCGATCGTAGAGCGAATTCGATCCGGAGTGGGGTCCTGCAGAACCCGAGCTGCGGACTCGATCCCGTCGGCCAGCATCACCACGGCCGTCTCACGACTCTGAGGCTTGGGGCCCGGGTAGGCGAAATCGGACGGATCGAGCTCCAGATCGGGATCCGCCCGCGCCTTGTCCAGGAAGAACGAGATCATGGTCGTTCCGTGGTGCTCGCAAATGAAATCCCGGATGACTCCGGGCAGTCGGTGCTCGGCGGCGAGCCTCAGGCCGTCCTTCACGTGGTCGCGGATGATGGCCGCACTGCGGACGGGCGGCAGCCGGTCATGCGGGTTGCGGCCGAGAGGCTGGTTCTCCACGAAGTACTGCGGATTCGACATCTTCCCGATGTCGTGGTAGTAGACGCCGGCGCGCACGAGCAACGGGTTCGCATCGATCGCCAGACAGGCGGCCTCGGCAAGATTCGCCACGTTGATCGAGTGCGCGTACGTACCCGGCGCCTCCCTCGACAGTTCCCGGAGGAGTGGCGCGTTCAGGTCGCACAGCTCGAGAAGCGTCTGATCGGTACTGATTCCGGTGAGCTTCTCGAGCGCCGGGATGAACGCCCCGACGGCCAGAACGGTACATAGGGTTGCGCTCACGCTTCCCCACAGGGCGACCTGCAACAGCTCGCGCGCCGGCAGGGAGCGCAGGAGGACGATGGCCAGCCCGGCCAGCAGATAGGCGCCCGCGATGAGGGCGATGAGCACCCAGCTATGGGTGCGCCGGCGAACCCGGCGGATCCCTATCGCGCCGGCCGCGCCGGCCGCAATCATCCGCAAGGGGACGCCGACGGCCGAGAGCGCGACCACGGTTTCTCCGAGAAGGATGATCTGTCCGCTGACCACGGCCGCCACCACCACCACGGCCACGAGCGCGATCAGGCCGTCGTACATGGCGCCGACCAGCAACGCCAGCAAGGCCACCGGAATCAGCTCGGGCCGATAGCCTCCCTGCTCCAGGACGCCGGCCGTCACGATCACCAGGGCCACCAGCCCCATCACGATGAGGTAGCCTCGAACGTCCCGATAGATGGCCGGCCGGTAGAAGTACAGGACCGCCGCGAGGAGCGAGATGAGGATGGCCGAGTAGAGTACGCCGCCCGCGCTCGCCAGCCGCCGGCTCCTTCCCCCGGCCAGTCCTCTGCGCACGAGCTCGTCGTTGTAGGCGCGCAGCCGGTGCAGGTCCCGGCGACCGACGCGCTCGTGCGCCGTGACGATGCGCTCCCCTTCCAGGATCTCTCCCCAATGCGTAGACACCGCCGCGCGCGCCTGCTCCCTGGCCGTGCGGGTCGCCAGATCGTCGGGAAGCAGGGTGGGCTGCCGGAAACGCACCAGAAGGACCTGGTACAGCTGGAAGGCGTCCACCGTCACGTCCGGCGGCGCATAGGCCAGCGCTTCCTCCTGAAACCGGCTCAGAGTGACGATCGAGTCACGCGGCACGACCCGGTTGGTCGCGCCGCGCACCATCACCTGGCCCACCGAGGAGCCTCCGGCGTCGAGGATTCCAGCGACGCCGGCGGGCAGGAGTGCGGCGAACGCGGTCTCGACGGACGTCTGGAGGGCCCGACGGTTTCGGGACTCCGAAAGGTACTCGATCTGCGTTCCGCTCACGCTAAGCCCGCTTGAAGCCAGGAAGGCGCGGGCCGCCGATTGCTCGGGGTCGCTCGCCTCCGCACTGAACACCGAGTCCGCCTCGCGGAAGAACTCGCGCAGCCCGGCCAGCGCCGAGTCGGCGGCGTCGGGCTCCAGTACGTAGATGGGGGGCACGGCGCGCTCGGCGTCCGCGCGCTCGGCCGAAAGCTGTTCCTCGGGCTTGGGCACGGCCAGGTGGAACGCGGCGATCACGTCCTCCGTGGCAACGGCTCCCTCCTCGATGTCCACCGTCTCGGGAAGCGGGTTGCGCGGAAACAGGAGCGGCACGGCAGCGGCGGTCGCTGCCACCACCAGGACTCGAAATCCGTGATGCAACAGCCGGGCGCGCCAGCCTTCGCCGGGACGGCGGTCGATCGCCCGGGCGGCGTCGCGCCACGACTCACGCAATCGGGACCCCGTCACTGAGCGGCCCGGGCGTCGTCGTGCTCGGCGTACGCGCGGATGATCTCCTTGACCAGCCGGTGCCGCACGACATCGGATTCCGTGAGGTACACGAAGTCGATTCCGTCCACGGACTTCAGGATCCGCTCGATTTCCAGCAGTCCCGATTCCTCGGCCCGCGGCAGATCGATCTGCGTCTTGTCACCCGTGATGACGGTTCGGGAGTTCAGACCCAGACGGGTCAGGAACATCTTCATCTGGGCCGTGGTGGCGTTCTGTGCCTCATCGAGGATCAGAAACGCGTCCGAGAGCGTCCGGCCACGCATGTAAGCGAGAGGGGCGATCTCGATCGTGTGGTCCTCTATGCTGCGACGCATCCGGTCGGACGGGAGCATATCCTCCAGCGCGTCGTACAGGGGGCGCAGGTACGGGTCTACCTTGTCCCGGATGTCGCCCGGCAGGAAGCCGAGCGCCTCGCCCGCCTCGACCGCCGGGCGGGTGAGGATGATGCGGCGCACTCGCTTGCGCACGAGCGCGTCGACTGCCATCGCCACTCCGAGATACGTCTTGCCGGTGCCTGCCGGGCCGATGCCCACGACGATGTCGTTTCGCCGGATGGCCGCCATGTATTCGCGCTGTCCGACCGACTTGCCACGAATCACCTTGCGGGCGCCGGGGAGGGCGACCGCTTCCTCCTCAGCCTCGGTCACCGAACTCAGCGGCTCACGCTCCGACTCGGCGAAGAAGCGCTCCACGTCCGCCAGATCGAAGGACCGGCGCAGCTGGGCCATGCGGATCATGCGCTGGGCCACCGGTGCGCATCGTTCGACGGCCTCGACCGCTCCCGACAGAATGAGCTGGTCGCTCCGCAGGATCACTCTCAGGTCTCCGAGTCGGGCCAGCGCCTTGAGATGGCTGTCGTTCACCCCGGCCAGCAGCAGCTCATCCGCCCCGTCCGCCGCCAGGCGGTGCTGAATGACGGGAGCCTCTACTGACTCCGGTGTCACCGTGCGCGGCTCACTCACGGGGCCCTCCCTCCTCTCCTACCAGGCCAATGCCCAGGTCGTCGAGCAATGACTGCTCGAGCGAGGACGGCGCACCCTCCATCAGGCCGCGCGCCGCGGTGGTCTTCGGAAAGGCGATGACGTCACGCAAGGAAGGCGCTCCGACCATCAGAGCCACGAGTCGATCCAGCCCGAGCGCAAAGCCGCCGTGCGGCGGTACGCCGAACCGGAACGCCTCGAGCAGAAAGCCGAACCGCGCGGTGACCTGATCGGGCGTCAGCCCCAGCACCTCGAGGATCGCCACCTGCAGCTCCGGGTCGTGGCACCGAATGCTCCCGCTCGCCAGCTCGGTCCCGTTCAGCACCAGGTCGTATGCCCGCGAGCGGACGGCGAGCGGATCGGAGCGGATGTCGTCCGGCGAGACGTCCAGCGGCATCGTGAACGGATGGTGGCTGGCCACGGGCACGCCGGTCTCCCGATCCGGTTCGAACAGCGGGAAGTCGGTGACCCAGAGCCAGTCGTCCCGATCGGCGACGGCCGCGAGCTCCACCGCCAGATGGCGCCGAACGGCATCCAGGGAAGGCGACGTCTCGACGTCCGGCCCCGCCACGAGCACCACGAGATCGTCACGCCGGACACCGAAATCCTCCTCCAGCACCGTTCCCGCCGCCCCGTCCACTGCCCGCGCGGCAGGGCCCGACCACCCGTCGTTCGTTCGCTTGAGCCACAGAGCCCCCTTCGCCCCTGCGCCCCGGGCCACGGCGTTCACCGCGTCGAGGCGGGAGCGGGAGAGAGCCGCCCCACTCCGGGCCACGATACCTCGGACCCGGCCGCCGGCGTCCACGGCGGCGTCGAGGATGCCGGACCCGCGGTCCGTCAGGACGGAGGAGTAGTCACGGATTATCCACTCGATACGCAGGTCCGGTTTGTCGGTGCCATAGGACTCGAGCGCCTCTGCCCATGTCATGCGCCGAAAGGGCGTCGCGACCTGCCGGCCCAGTGCAGTCTCGTACATGGCCACCAGCATCCGCTCGCAGGCGGCGAACACGTCGTCCTCGCCGACGAATGCCATCTCCACATCCACCTGCGTGAACTCCGGTTGCCGATCGGCCCTCAGATCTTCGTCCCGCAGGCAACGCGCGATCTGGAAGTACCGGTCGAAGCCTGCGACCATCAGGAGCTGCTTGTAGAGCTGCGGCGACTGCGGCAGCGCGTAGAACTCTCCGCGGTGGATGCGACTGGGGACCAGAAAGTCCCGGGCACCCTCCGGCGTTCGACGCGTGAGGAACGGGGTCTCGATCTCGAGGAACCCCTGGCTCGACAGCGACGCGCGCGCCGCGTTGGTCGCCAGATGACGCACCAGAAAGTTGTTCTGCATCTCCGGGCGTCGCAGATCGAGCACGCGGTGGCGCAAGCGCAGCTCCTCCGAGGGAAGATCCTCCTCGGGGGGAACCGCGACGAGGATCGGAAGGGGAGCGGACGAAGCCAGGACCTCCAGAGTCCGGACCCGCACCTCCAGTTCGCCCGTGGACATCTCCGGGTTCACAGCGTCGGGAGGCCGCGCCTGCACCTCGCCGGTGACGCACACGACGTCCTCCGGGCTGAGATCGCGAGCCGTGGCAAGCGCCTCGGACGGAGTCCACTCCGGTCCGAGCGACAGCTGGATGAGTCCGGCTCGATCCCTCAGCTGAAGGAACGTTACACCGCCCAGATCGCGCCTCCGGTGGATCCAGCCGGCCAATCGCACCGTTCGGCCGACCCACTCGGCGTCGAGCCGCCCACAGGCGACATCGCGATACAGGGTGGCGCCCGGCACCCCGGTAAACGTCCGGGCATCGGCCGCGGCGGCAACTTCGCGTTCAGTCAGATCGCCCTCCCTCCGTCGCTCCATCGGATCTCGTCCGCCCCGTGTCGCGGCGTCCGAACCACGTTCCGGCCGCCAGGCCCACCGTCGCGCCGGTCACGTCCGCCAGCCAGTCCGCCAGAGCCGGCACCCTGCCGGGCGTCCACGCCTGGTGGGCCTCGTCGCCGGCCCCGAACGCCGCCATGGCGACGACGGCGGCGGCCGGAAGCCTCCACCCGCGTGCGCCCGGCCGGTTCAGCGCTGTCCCCACCAGCCATCCGAGCACGCCGTACAGCCCCGCATGAATTACCGTGTCGAACCCCGGCACGGCCCACCGGCTCCACGAGGTCGGCAAGGGCACGCTGGTGGCCGCCAGGATGACCAGGACCCAGGCCGCCACCGGACGCCACGCGGCTCCGCGATGGCTCAAGCCCCGGCATCCACGAGGAGGCGACGGAACTCCCTCGCATTTTCCGCGCCGAGCAGATGTCGCAGCGCCTCCCCGCGCAGAGCGCGACTGATGTGCGCAAGCGTCCTGACGTGGTAGCTCGCGGCGCACACCGGTCCCACCATCATCACGACGAGCCGGACCGGCTCCCCGTCGACGGCATCGAAATCAACCGGCTCACGGGTGGTTCCGGCGAACAGCTCGAGAGTCTTCAGGCCCGGAGACTTGCCGTGCGGAAGGGCGACGCCGCGGCCGATGCCCGTGCTGAGAACCGACTCACGCTCGAGCACGGCGCGATGGACCTCGTCTTCCCGTTCCGCAGCGCCGGCGGCCCGCGCCAGCAGGCGGCTCATTTCGAGCAGGATCCCCGGCTTGTCGAGAGAGTCGAGCGGAACCTTGATGCGCTCCACCGTGAGGTGGGCGGAGAGGGTCAGTGGCGGGCCGGGAGAGCGGGTACTCGTAGCCGAACTCCGAAGGCGAGGAACTGGTGGTCGCGCCTGGTTCCGGCGCTCCCGCTGTCGCAGTCACAAAAATACCGGACGCCGCGGGGGCCAGCAAGCGAGACCTTGCGCGAGCCGGTCCGCTTCCGGATCGTCGTCCGCATGATCGATCCACCATCGCGCGCCGGCCCGGAGGATCTCCTCGGCCTGTCGCGCGCACAGATGGACACGGTGCTCGCACCCCTGCTGGCCGAGGCGGGAGAGCCGGCCTATCGGGCGCGACAGGTGGCATCGTGGATATACGACAAGTTCGCGACGCGCTTCGAGGACATGACGGATCTTCCGGCGGAGCTCCGGGCTCGACTGGCGAGCCGCTTCACCCTGTCACACCTCGAGGAGTCCTTCGAAGCCGTCTCGCGCGACGGAACCCGTAAGCACCTGTGGCGGCTGCACGACGGCGAGCAGGTGGAGTCCGTGCTCATCCCGGCCATCGACCGGGTGACTCTGTGCCTCTCATCACAGGTCGGCTGCGCGCTCGGGTGTCGGTTCTGCGCGACCGGAGACTTCGGCTTCCGACGACAGCTTTCGGTGGCGGAGATCGTGGCCCAGTTCCGGGACTCCGAGCTGATCGCCCGGCGCGACATGGGACACGGGATCGGCAACGTCGTGTATATGGGCATGGGGGAACCCATGGCGAATCTGGACGCCGTGCTCGATTCCCTGACGTCGCTCCATGGAGGATTCGGCTTCGGAGCGCGCCGCATCACGGTCTCGACGGTCGGGTTGATTCCGGGCATCCAGGCCCTTACGGCCCGTCCCGAGCCCTTCCGCCTCGCCGTGTCCCTGCACTCACCCGATCACGAGCTCCGAATGCGGCTCGTGCCGGTCGAGAGTCGATACCCTCTTCCGGATCTGTTCGCCGCGCTGCGGGAGTATCAGCTGGCGAAGGGCCGGAGGATCACGTTCGAGTACACGCTGATTGACCGAGTCAACGACGACCCCGACCTCGCGGAGCAACTGGTCCGATGGCTGAGCGGCCTGGACTCGTTCGTCAACCTGATCCCGTACAATCCGATCCCGGGAAGAGACTGGCGGCCGAGCCCTCCCGACCGGGTCGCTTCATTCGTCCAGATTCTCGACCTGCACGGGATCGCGGCCGCCGTCCGGCAGCCGCGAGGCCGGGACATCGCCGCGGCCTGCGGTCAGCTTCGTCTGGCGCGCGAGGAGAGCGGGGCCGGATGACGGTCACCGGAGGTCGCGCAGGCGCTCCCGCCAGTCCCGTCCCAGAATGATCGTGGCGTCCAGGTAGAGCTCGGGTCGCGGGTCCGCGCGCACGGTGTCCACGCCCAGCGCCTCGGCCACGGAGCGCGCAGCCCCATCGCGGCCCGAACGATCGAGGACCAGTGTGCGATCGTGATCGAAGCTGGCGGCGTTGCCGAACGTCTTCACATCGAAACCCGCGGCCCTCAGCGCGTCCGTTATCCGGGCCGCAGCCCCTGTCTCACCCGCGCCGTTGAGCACCTCGACGCTCACGCGGGCATCCTCCGACTCCGGCACGAGCGACCCGGGGACCCCCTCGATGATCGACCCCGCACGGGTCGTATGAAGCGTTCGCCCCCTCCATTCAAGGAGGAACGATCCCAGGAGGACGCCGGCAGCCAGCAGGACCACCACCAGCAGGACCGTCTGAGCACGCCGGATCAAGGAGCGACGACCCGGTTCCACATGTCCACCGTGCACGCGAGCAACCGGCGCTCCGCGCGCAGGAGTCTCTCGATCCGGCGCGCGAGGACGCGGGTCAGCGTCTCCGCTCTTCCCTCCGGAAGCATGGCGCGCAGGCGCGCTCGCTCTTCGTCACGGTCGTCCCGCTCCGGATCCAGGTAGTCCGCGAGGATCAGGTATTCGCCCAGCTCAGCCAGGTCGGGATGCCCCACCGGATGATACGCAATGGCGTTCAGCAGCTCGCCGTCGGCGACTCCGTCGCGTCGCAGACGCGCGGCGCAGGCCGGTCCGTGGGCCACCGGTGCGGGCCACTCTTCGCCGACGAGCGCTCGCAGCTCGTCGTTCGCGGCGTCCTTGAGTGCATCGTGCAGGATACCGGCGGCCCGCCAGCGCACGAGCACCGGCGCCGGGAGCCCCAGGCTCTCCGCCCAGCCGGCCATGAGGTCTCCGACCCGCACGGCATGGGCGCGGCGTTCGGGAGAACAGCGGGCCCACGTGGGCAGCTCTCCGAGCCGTCCGGCCGTGTCCACCAGCGGGTGCGAGGTATCGATCAGCGTGTCTCCGGTCGCTCGGCTCGGGTGGACCGCTCCCCGGCCGCTTTGTGCCGCTCACGTACAGATACTTATTCTCTGTGCGCCGCGGCATCAACGTCCGGTGTCGCGGTGCCGGTGCCGACGGTCGCCTGATGCCACGACGGAGGTAGCCTGCTTTGCCGATCCGCCACGATCCTCCCCTCGTCTCGGCGCTGGCCGGGGAGCTAGGGACGCGCTGGCTGGGAAGCCGGGTGGACGGTCTGCGGCTGTGTAGCGGACCTCGGCAAGCCTGGCTGGACTTCGCGGAGCCGGAGGGTGAGCCGCCGTCCGCGGCCTTCCTGCTGCACCCCGACGCAGGACACATCATCGGCAGCGGAGCCGGCGCGCTCGTCACCGCGGACCGGCAGATTCCGTTTCGCCGACTGTTCCTTACGGCGGTGCACGCCCCACCGGACGAGCGCCTTCTCGTGTTCGAGCTGGCGGGTGGGCGTCGCGACGTTCACGTGAACCGCCCGCCGGTATTCCGGCTGTTCGTGGAGCTCCAGACCAATCAGTGGAACACGGTGCTCGTCGACGGGTCCTCCGGGCGGATCGAGGCCGTCCTGTGGCCGCGCGCGACGGGTGGCCGGGTGCTGCGACCTGGATCGGCCTATGTGGTGCCGGAGGGGGCGCGGCGCTGGGCACGGCGTCTCCCGGAGCCCCTGGAGTGGGAAGAGCTCGTCGGCCCCGTGCCGCCGAAGCTGCGCCGCGACTTCCTTGTCCGGAACGTGGCGTGGACGAGCAGTCTGAACGTGGACTGGGTTCTCGGAGATGCGGCGCGGTCGGCAACCCGGCAAGCGCTCGAGGAAGCGTGCGAGCGGTATCTGGCGGTGCGCGACTCCCGGAGATGGGCAGCCTGGCTGATCGATCGCCGTGGCGGTGCTCAACCCTATCCGGTAGCGCTCGGTGCCGGCGCGCGGCCGAGTGACGGGCTGCTGTCAGCGATGGAGTCGTCGGCGCGCCAGGCGAGGGTGTGGCCTGCATCCGGGACCGACGCGGCGAGCGCGTCGCGTGTACCGTCGTTCGATGCGGCGCTGCTGGCGCAAACGTTGGAGCACCGCGTACGGAACCTTCGCCGCAGGCTCCAGGCGCTCGAACGGCAGCTGGAGGGTCAGGACCCCGATCGATTGCGCGATCTCGGTCACCTGCTGCTGACACGTCGTTCGGATGTGCCGCGCGGGGCCGATCGCGCGGTGCTCGAGGGCTTCGACGGATCGCCCGTCGAGATCGAGCTGGATCCGCGACTCGGGGTGATCGAGAACGCCGAACGGTACTTCGACCGAGCGCGTCGCCGCGAGCGGGCCCGTCGCAAGGTACCGGCTCGGATGCGCAACACCGCCGCTCGCGCTGCGGAGCTGCAGGGAGCGCTGCGGCAGCTCGCGCAGGAAGGCCCATCGGACCGTCTGTGGAAGGTGGCGGGGGGACGGCCGCCGGCCGACGCAGCCGGCGGCTCCGGGACGAGCCGCGGAGGAGTCTCCGCGAGCCTTCCGTACCGGAGGTATCGATCCTCCGGAGGGCTGGAGATCCGCGTCGGCCGGTCGGCGCAGGGCAACGATCGGCTCACCTTCCGACACGCCGCTCCCGACGACATCTGGCTGCACGCCCGGCAGACGGCCGGAGCGCACGTCATCCTCCGGTGGGACCGTCGAGATCAGAATCCGCCGGCGCCGGACCTCGCGGAGGCCGCCATGCTCGCCGCCCTTCACAGCGAGGCTAGGCACAGCGGCCTGGTGGCAGTCGACTGGACGCGCCGCAAGCACGTACGAAAGCCGCGCAAGGCTTCTCCGGGCACCGTCGTCACGGACCGGGTACGGACCGTGTTCGTCGAACCTGATCCTGATGCCGCCTCGCGCCTGGTCTTCCCGGAGTAGGACCGGCGGTTCGGTCGTGGACCCTCAATCGGTCGCCGGGCGCTCCTGCGGCTTGCGAGGCATCATCTCGTCCCGCATGGCCAGGTGGTACGCCGTGGCGGCCACCACGACGGCTGCCTGCCTGAGATCGTCGAGCATCAGCCGCTCGAACGTGTCCGCCGCCGTATGGTGCGTGTGGGTCCCGTACTCGATGGGATCCTGGATGAAGTTGAACCCCGGTATCATCACACGGTCGAACGACAGGTGGTCCGTACCGCCGGTGTCGCCGTGCTTGACCGCGACGACGCCCAGATCCCGGAATGGCCATAGAATCTGCTCGAACACGGGAATGGCCGCCTCGTTGCTCTGGTTCCAGATGCCGCGGACCCGCCCCGTTCCGTTGTCGACGTTCAGGTAGGCCGAGATCTTCGGGTGCAACTCCGGGTGATTTTCGATCCACGCGCCGGACCCCAGCAGGCCCTGTTCCTCTCCACTCCATAGAGCGATGCGGATCGTGCGCCGCGGCTGCAGGCCGAGCGAGGTGAGGATCCTCATCGCTTCCATCATCACGACGGAGCCCGCTCCGTTGTCCGTGGCGCCGGTGCCGTAGTGCCACGAGTCCAGGTGCGCGCCGATCATCACGTACTCGTCTGCCAGGTCCGAGCCGGGCAGGTCCGCCAGCGTGTTGTACGACTGCAGATCGTCGGAGAAGAAACGGTTCTGCACGTCGATCTCGAGCTCGACGGGGACGCCCCGCTCCACGTTCCGGTAGATCTGGTTGTATTGCTCCCCCGCCACGTTGAGCTCCGGAAGCGGCTCGGGGTTGGTCGGGTCGCGGCCCGCCATGCTACCGCCCCCCCGAACGAGGGTGTACTCGCGCGAGGACGGCACGAGAAAGCCGATGACACCTTCGCTCGCGAGGATCTCGTTCATGGCTGCCCGCACCTCCCTCATGCGCCGCCATTCGGCGATCCGCCGCTCGCGCTCGGCGGGGTCCCGCCACGGATTCCCCTCATCCGGCGGGGACGGGACCAGCAGATCCTCGAGCGGCGTCCGCAACGGCTGCCGCTCGAAGTCGGGACTCATCTCAACCGGCGGGCGCGTCAACACCCAGGCTCCGGCCACCCGGCCTCGATAGGCCTCCAGGTCAGCGACGGAATCCGCGTCGACGATGACCGCGGGCGCGCGCACCGTCCCGCGCGTGCTCCCTGTCCACCCCGACGGCTGGGCGATCAGCGGCTGCGGGAAAGGCGTGAGGATGCTGCCGCTGTAGGAAACGCGTTCCCAACCGCGGCCGAATTCCCCCCACGCCTCGATCCCCACGTTCGAGAGACCCCACTCGCGAAACATCCGGGCCGTCCAATCGTTGGCCCGCCTCATTCCCGGAGACCCCGTGAGCCGGGGCCCGATCACGTCCATCAGGTGGCCTGCGAGTCGCTCGACATGCGAGTTGTCTAGCCCCTCCGCGCGAATGCGCGCGACGGCATCCAGGTCCACCGCTTCTCGAGCCATCTGAGCCGTCTGTGCGTTCGCCGCCGGCGCCAGCACCAGTATGGACGCGGCCGCAACGAGAGCACGGATTGGACTTCGCCTCACGATATTCCTCCATGGCGTTGTGAGCCGATTGCGGCGGGCCGCCGGTCGGTCGCCGCCGGGTTCGACGTTGGCGTGAACGGCTTCGCCTGTCTCCGGAGGAAGAATGCATGGCCGGTGCCAAACGTTTAGTGCGGATGGAACCGGGATCAGTGGACGATCAGGATGCGTCCCGAACGCGTCTCGCCGCCCAAACGGAACACGAACAGGTAGGCGCCGGACGCCGCCTCGACGCCGTCACTGAGCCGGCCGTCCCAGGTGACGGGAGGAAGCTCGCCGGCCGCCGGCAGGCGACGAGCCTGGCGGACCAGGCGTCGACCCGCGACATCGTAGATCTCGAACTCGAGGGTCTGGCCGGTCTCCCTCGCTGACAGCGGGACCGTGTAGGGGAAGTCCATCACTTCCGCGCCCGTGCGCAGCGGGTTCGGGAAGGGGGCCTCGACGCGGAACGTAGCCTCCGGAACGGGAGGCTCGACGGGCGCGGCCCTGAGTGCCTCCAACCGGCTTGCCGCGGCGGCTTCCGACTCCGCGGCGAGGAGCCAGAAACGGACGGTCCGGCTCTCGCCGGCAGCCAGGTCGAAGGGTCCGACGCTGAGCAGGTGGGCCCTGTCGGTTGCGGTGGCGAAGCCGGGGAGGCCGGCGGCCCCACCGCCCGTGACCAGATCGAGCTTCGTGTCCTCGGAGAACGTGTCCACGAGCACGCCGCTGCCGGCCTCGTAGACCCCACCCGCCTGCGGCGTGCCCAGCGGGACCGAGGCGTTCGCCACGACCGTCCCCTCCGACGCGAGCAACGTCAGCGGGCCCCCTCCGGCCGCTGGCTCCGCCACGAGGGCCTGCAGTTCATCCGACCAGCGCACGATCTCGCCGCCGGCCAGGTCCCAGTCCACGAAGGCGGAGGGGATCGTGTTCGCCAATCGACCTCCCGACACGTTGCGAATCGTCGCCTGAACGGTCACGGCCCCTACGTCCGCTACGTCCGACGCTTCGACGAGGGTCCACAGCTCGAGCCCGATCGGGCGCAGTGCCTGCAGGTCGTCGAACCTGTATTCGGCCCGCATGGGCTCCACGTTCGTCGCTGAGCGCGTCGCCGCCCAGTCGGTCTCGGCGGCTGGTGCCGACGCCTTCTGGTCGATTCGTCCCAGCGCGGTCACGTAGATGCCATCGGACAGGCGACCGCCCGCGGCGACGGCCAGCGCAGCAGCCGGGAGAAGCTCCGTTCCGCGCCACTCGAAGCCGCGGAAGGCAGCGATACGCCCCAATCGACCGAAATCGTTGCCGCCCGCCGCCAGATCGCCGGCTTCCAGGACGTACCCCCCGAACACGTTCGGCGGACCGCTGAGAAGCACGCGCGACAGGACGATGGCCCCCGAGGCGTCGGTCACGGCGACGCGGACGCGTCGCGACGGAACGTCCGGCGTGAGGGCCACGGCGATGTGAGCCGCCTCTCCCGCAGCGAGCCTGGAAACGAGCCGCGCCGCCGGGGCCACACCGTCCGGGATCACCCAGGCTTCCCCTCCAGCCCACGCGCGGTCCCCGCGGTTGGTGATCGCCACGTGCACTGAGTCCATGGTCCGACGGGTCAGCGAGGCCTGGAGCAGCCCCCCCGCGAAGGACGGATTCGCGCGCTGAACAGCCGCCGGAACGTCGAGAAGGCCGTATCCTGTGTCGTTGTCGGGACCGGAAGGGGGCACGTCCACGGCCGTGTCCAACAGGATGCGCTTCGCCTCCTCGGGGCCGGCCGAGGGTCGGACCTGGAGGACGAGGGCGAGCGCTCCGGACACCTGGGATACGGCGAAGGAGGTGCCGCTCACCGTGAAGCCCGTGAGCCGGGCGGAGGACGCGGTGGCCGATACGACCACAGGCACCGTGCCGGGCGCCACGATCTCGGGCTTGATTCCCCCCGCACACGGAGATGGGCCCCGGCCGCTGCCGTTGGCCACCGCGATGTCGTCTCCCGTTCCCGTCGTCGCTCCGACAGCCGGGCTCCGCAAGGTCGGATCGTCACGCGCCCCGGGAGGAGTGACGGAGCCGGCTTCGGGACCGAAGTTACCCGCCGCGAACAGGACCGCGACGCCCGCTGCCTCCGCCGCGTCGATCGCATCGTACAGCACGTCGGTACACGGATCGAAGCCCTCCGCTCCGGGCAGCAGCCCCCAGCTGTTGTTGATCACGTTCGGCGCATCCGCCGTGCCCGGGTCTCCATCCGGATCCAAGGCCCACTGGAATGCCTGCAGCAATACGGATCGCCGCGTATAGTCCTGCCCTCCAAAGCGCGCGAACACGCGGGCCGCGATCCACTCCGCGCGCGGTGCGGGACCGGTCACCACATCGATTCCGGACGCGGCGACGAGCAGGCTGCCGTCCGAAAACCGGAGCGTGTCCCCCGCCGGCAGCGCGCCGACCGCCGACACCGCGACCTGCGTGCCGTGGCCGATCGGGTCCTGCGGCACGGACGCTCCCACAAACGGATCGAACCACGATGCGCGCAACGTGGTGCGCCGGCCCCGCCACCGGGAGGCGAGCATGGCGTTGAAGCTGTCGACGCCGGAATCGAAGAAGGCCACCACGGTGCCCTCGCCGGTCACTCCGCGGTCCCACACCGCGTCCGCTCCGATGGTCCGCATGGCGGGCGAGGTGAAGCTGGGGTCGCCTACGGACGCCGCGGACGGCTCGAGCTGTACGCGGATCTGATCGTCGAGGTAGACCCGCGCCACGGTCGTGTCCTCGGCGAGTGCGGCGATCCCCGCCGGCGTGGCGACCACGAGCGCCGCGGGGACGATCCACAGCCGCTCGATCACCCGCAGCTCACCCCCCGCCCGAGCGCGGGTCGCGTCCAGTCCCGTCAATGTCTTCGGGGGCGACGCGCGACAGCGCGACTTGCAGCGCAGGCTGGAGGCGCGCCCGCGCCGCGGCCGGGATTTCCTGCGCGCCGGCACCGCCAGGCGAGGCAACGCCCGCCGTCAGGCACGCGACACATGCCAGGTTCCGCCGCGCGACTCGCGTCTTCGCTCTCCGGTTCCGAATCATTCTCGGCTTCGTCCTCATGAAACGCCGCGGGCGGCTTTCGACACGCCAGCAGCTCGCGGCTGAGGAACATAGGTGGGAGCGCCGGGGATTCCAACCCGGGCGCGGCCGCTTGCTATTCGGCTCCTGTTCGGGTACTTTTTCTTCGGTTTCCGTTCGGTTCCAACCGGCCGGCAGGAGAGCGCGCGATGGCCCTGACCCGACGACAGAAAGAAATCCTGGACTTCATCGAGAGCTTTCTCGACGCACACGG
>JBDGXC010000049.1:0-29248 GCA_039584815.1 Gemmatimonadota bacterium | reverse complement strand
TCGACGATCTGAAGGAGAACGCGACGTTGGCCGCCCTGCTGGCCTACGCCGCCTCCGAGGACCCCGAGCGCGTCCCTCGGGACCGTGCTGCGCTGTTCGATCCGCTCACGGGACATCCGCGGGACTGGATGTCGTGTGATGTTGCGCGCCGGAGCCCGAACTAGCCGATCGCCGAACGGGAGAATGACATGAGCGACGACGGAATCCGCATCGCCGTGATCATGGGATCGATCCGGCCCGGAAACTTCACGGGCAAGACCGCCGCCCTGGTGGTCGATGAGCTCCGCGCCCGGGGAGCCACGGTGGACGTGGTGGACCCGGCGGAGCTCGACCTGGCGCTCCCGGGCCGAGCGAGCACCCCCGATGCCCGGCACATGCAGGAGACCGTGGGACGCGCAACCGGCCTCGTCCTCACGACGCCTGAATACCACGGCGGTCTGTCGAGCGTGATCAAGCTGGTGATCGAGAACATGGGCTTCCCGTCGGCCATGGCCGGCAAGCCGGTGGCTCTGCTCGGTGTGGCCGCCGGACGCATCGGAGCGATCAAGTCCCTGGAAATGCTGCGGTCCATATGTTCGCACGTGGGCTGTCTCGTTCTTCCGGGGCCCGTGTCCGTGGCGAACGTTCGAGACGCGTTCGACGGGGACGGAAACGTCGTGGACGAGGGGACGGAACAGGCGCGTCCGTGGCGTCGCAGCCAATCTTACGCCCGGAGGGACTCGAACCCCCAGCCTTCTGGTCCGAAGCCAGACGCTCTATCCAATTGAGCTACGGGCGCGTGAGGGTGGCTGGGATGCTACGTTTGCGCCCTGCAGGGCACAAGAGTGGTGAAACCGTCGAACCGCGGCCGACGTAGGGAATCGCACCGAAACGACCCGCCCCGGTCGCCAATCAGGAGGACAATACGATGCCGTACGAGATCGCGGAGCTGCTCGCCATCCTCACGATGGCCTTCCTGATCGGCACCTTCATCCTGCTGTTTCCGATCAGCCGGCGCCTCGGCAAGGCGATCGAGGAGTGGATCAGGATCCGACATGAGCAGACACCCGAAAGGGATCTCCTCGCTCGGATCGAGGTCGAGCTCCTCGAGCTCCGGAACCAGTTCGACGGCCTGGACCAGCGGGTCGATTTCCTGGTCGAGCGACAGGAGTTCACCGAGTCGCTGATCGACCAGAAGCGGCGCATCTCCCTTCCCCCGGACTCGGCGTAGAACAGAACCCGCCACCGACGAGACGCACCCGCCGTCCGATCACCGGGAGGCACCCGGTACAACCTCCCGCAGGTAGAAGGTCAGCGGTCCGACCTTGGTCCGGGTCGTGATCTTGACGATCACGTGCGCGGCGTCGTCCGTCATGTAGATCCGGGCATTCTTCTCCGCTCGGAAAGGCCCGAGCGCCGGAATGTCGGGCTCCACCACCACCACGTCGAATCGGCCTGCCGGGACCTTCACTCTCTCCCGACCGATGACGCGGAAGACGATCGCGCCCTCTCCGCCATCGAGGTACGTATCGATCGTGTGGACGGCACCGGGCTCCAGGAACAGGGTGCGCAGGACGAACAACGCGGCGATCTCGTCCAGGGCTCCGGCCGGAATCCTCCCCCGGGCTCCGTCCCCCGAGCCGGTTCTGAATCGCTCCGTCGCCGGGTCCCACACCTCGCTCTTGTACAATAGCGCCTCGTGATCGAACAGGTAGCGACGCCGGTCCTGTCTATCCCCCTCCCGGCGCTCTCGTTCGAACACCACCGAGCGGAACGGATCGGTCGCCAGCCAGCTTACTTCCCGGTTCGAGAAGCGAAGAAACGGTGCCTTGATCTCGACTTCGAGGGCGAGCCTGTACGTCGGGACACCGTCTAATTCCTCCTGCGCCTCGACGGATAGCACACCCTGGCCCAGACGCACCCGCGCCACGGTGACGCCGTATTCGAGCCGCTCGCCGGGCGAGAACGGGAGCACGGTCCGGCGCAGCGCTGATTCGCCGGCCGCACCCGTCACGGTCTCGTTCACGGGCCGGTCCGCTGGCTGCGCGCCCGCCGGAAGCGCCGTCAGAGAGACCGTTCCGATGAGACCCAAAGCGCCTGAGAGTGTCGATCTGATCCTGTTCATGGCTTGCCTCCGGGGTCTCAGCCGCGGCCGTGCGGCGGCTCTCCGCACCATGGCGGAACCCGGTCAAGGCACGGTCAAGACGGCGGCGCGCGGATCGGCTTGACTCGAATTTGACCGCTCCGGCCGACGGTAGGGGCGAGCAATGAGAGGTCACTCCTGCCGGAGGGGAGCCATGAAAGCGATCGTAACCGGAGGCTCGGGATTCATCGGAAGCCACCTCATCGAGGCGTTGGTTGCCGCGGGTCACGAAGTCGCCTGCGTCGAGCGTGTCGGAGGGACAAAGGGCTGGATCGAGGAGCTGCCGGTGGGTTGGGAGCCGATCGGCCTGAGCGACGTGGGGCAGCTCCGACGGGTCTTGGAGGGCGTCGATGTCGTCTTCCACCTGGCCGGTCTCACGGAGGCGATTCGACCGGCTGACCTGTACGAGGTGAACACCGTGGGTACGTCCAACGTCCTCGAGGCTGCTGCGACCTGGAACGGCTCGGCGCCGCACGTCATTCTGCTGTCATCCCTGGCCGCCATCGGTCCGTGCCGCAACGGGGATGCTCTCTCACCCGATACGATCCCGTTCCCGCTCTCGCACTACGGAAACTCGAAGCTCCTGGCCGAGGCGGTCCTGCACGCGTTCTCGGATCGCGTCCCGACGACCGTCGTTCGCCTTCCGTCCACCTACGGTCCCCGCGAGCGCGCCGTCCTCATGCTGTTTCGGATGGTGACGCGCGGAATCGCGCTCACGATCGGGGGCTGGCACCGGGAAGCGAGCATGGTCTACGTCGGCGACGTGGTGCAGGGCCTCCTGGCTGCCGGCCACGAGAGGGAGAGGGCCGCCGGACGGACCTATTGCTTCGCCCATCCGATGCCGATCACATGGGCCGACTTCGCGGAAGCGGCCGGCGAGGCGATTGGACGGCGCCCGAGGCTGCTCAGCGTGGCGGCGGGCGTCGCCCTGCCGATCGCCATCGGCTGCGAGCTGTTGGCCAGGATGGGCCATCGCCCGGCCATCCTGAACCGTGATCGCGTGCGCGAGCTCGCGCAGGCGCGCTGGGTATGTGATCCGTCGCGGGCGATCGACGAGATCGGGTTCGATCCGCGCTACACCCTCGAGCGGGGGACACGGGCGACCGTGGCCTGGTACCGGAAGGCAGGCTGGATATGAGCTCGCACGGGTCGGCTTCGGCCCTGCCCGAGACAGTCCGCCCGGTAGACTGGCTTCTCGCGGCCTACAACGGCACCCTGGCGGTCCTGTGGGCCGGCCTGTGGGACCGGGCCTGGTACGCGCTTCCCGTGGCCACGGCTCACGCCGCCGCGGCCTGCCTGCCGGCGCTCCTGGCGAGGCTTCGCAGGAACACGCCCCGTCCCCTGGGACTGCTTCGGGAGGCCTATCCGCTGCTGTGGATCCCCGCGCTGTGGTTGGAGCTGGACCCGCTGATCGCAGGGCTTCACGAGGCGACGATCGACCCGTCGATCCTCGCCCTCGATCTGGCCGTCTTCGGCGTGCACCTCGACCGCGTGTGGATGCCGGCGATGCCTCAGATGTGGTTCAGCGAGATCATGCACTTCGCCTACTACGCGTATCTTCCCCTCATCTTCCTGCCGCCCATCGTGTTGCTGGCCCGGGGTAGGACTCCGGCGTTCCGCGACATGACGCTGCGGCTCATCGCGACGTACCTCTTCTGCTACCTGTTCTACCTCGCCCTTCCGACGGTCGGGCCGCACGAGTTCGGCCAGCCGTTCCAGGGGGGCCTGTCGGACGGGTTCTTCTACCAGCTCGGGGCGGGCGCTCATTCGAGCGGAAACGTGCGTGGCGCGGCGTTCCCGAGCTCCCATGTCGCAGGCGCCGTCACCATAGCGTGGGTCGCATGGAGGTGGCTCCCGCGGAGCGTGGCGGTGCTCCTGACCATCGAGGCGGTGGGCGTGATGATGTCCACCGTGTACACCCAGAACCACTACGGAGTGGATTCCATCGCGGGCCTCGCGTGGGCCCTGCTCATCCAGCTGTGGGTGGTCCCCCTCCTGTTGCGGCGCCGTGCGCCGTCGACGAAACGGACGGCGGGTAGACTGGCACCCTCACGCATTCCGCTGATGGACGTGACAACGGGAGGCGGGTCGTGAAGAAGATCACCCTGGTCACCGGCGCCACCGGCTTCATCGGGCGATACCTGGTGGCTCGATTGCTCGCCGACGGAGAGAGAGTCAGGGCGTACGTGCGCCGGCCAGAGAAGCTGGAGCCCGACATGCGAAGCCGCATCGAGGTCGTGAGGGGCGACTTGAACGACCGCGACTCGCTGAACGCTGCGGTGCGCGGGGCACACACGGTCCTGCACCTGGCCGCTTGCGCGCAGGCCTGGGCGCGGAATTCATCGGTGTTCGACGACGCGAACGTGCGGGCCGTCGGGTGGCTCCTGGAGGCGGCGGAGCGGTCTGGCGTCCGACGTCTCGTTCACGTGTCAACGGCGCTCACTCTGCCTCTGGCGGATCGGAGTGAGGCGAAGCCCCCGAAGCGCTCGATCACTCCCTACGAGCGCACCAAACTGGAGGGGGAGCGGCTCGTGGAAGCGTATGCGCGGAGGGGATATCACGGCATCGTCGTCCATCCGACGCGTGTGTACGGCCCGGGTCCCATGAACGACGCCAATGGCGTGACCCGGGTAGTGGACCTGTACCTGCGCGGCCGCTTCCGGGTCCGGATCGACGACGGGGATGTGCGCGCCAACTACGTGCACGCCGACGACGTGGCGACCGGGATCCGGCTCGCGGCCGAAAGCGGGCGTCCCGGCGCTCACTACGTGCTGGGAGGCCCCGACAACGTGTCGCTTCGCGATTTCCTCGAGCTCGTGGGGCGCATCAGCGGGGTGCGGAACCGCGTCCTGGCCGTCCCCCCCGCTGCCGCGCTCGCCGTCGCGCACGCCGCCCGGGCCTGGGGTCGGCTGGGTGGCCGGACCTCGCTGACCCCCGAGTGGGTCCGTGTCTTTCTCACGGACCTGCCATTCGACCTCGCGCGCGAGCGGTCAGAGCTGGGCTACGAGCCCCGCTACCTGGCCCGGGGGCTGGCCGAGACGATCGCGTGGCTCGGGGCCTCGTATCGGACGCCCGCCGAGTCGCGAGGAAGCCGCGGAGCGCAATCCGATGATCGGTCGGCGGCACGGACTGTCCTGCGCGAGAGGCGGATCCTGACATGACGAAGCTGCCCGTGGTTCCGACAGCGGTATCCGGACCGCGGCGCGCCCGCCCCGAGACGCTGTTCCTGGTGTCCACGGTGTCCCTGTTCGTGTTCTTCTACCTGGCGCGCGCCGACCGCATCGGTACTTCGGCGGGCGATGGATGGCACCTGGTGACCTCGCCGCCGCTCTCGCCGACGATGCATTTCGTCGCGGCCGCCCTTGTACTGGCCGTCGTTCCCGTCCTGACGGCCCGTTGGCTGTGCGGGATCGGCTTCCGCGACCTCGGACTCGGACTGGGCAGATGGCGGGAAGGGCTCGTGTGGCTGGCGGTGGGGATCCCCATCGCAACGGTGGCGGGATGGATCGGCGCCGGAGAGCCGGCCATGCAGGCGATCTATCCCCTGGACCGCGCGGTGAGCGCCGAGGCATCGGTGTTCATTCCCCACGCCCTGCGAAACTTCCTCTACTTCGGAGCGTGGGAGATCCTCTTCAGGGGCGTGCTGCTGTTCGGCCTGAAGGATCGCATCGGAGCCGGTCCAGCCAACGCGGCGCAGACCGGCCTGTCGGTCACTGCCCATTTCGGCCGCGCCATGACCGAGACCTTCTCGGCCATTCCGGCCGGACTCATCTTCGGGTGGATCGGACTGCGCCTTCGCTCGATCTGGTACGTGGCGGTGATCCACTGGGTCGTGGGCACCAGTATGGACTGGTTCATCCTGGCGGCCTGAACGCCCTGGCCGGATAGCCCGCACGACGCGTGCGAGCCTGGACTCACCCCGCCGCCTACTCGAAGGCCGGAACCCCGGTGATCGTCATCCCGAGGATCAGCCCGTGGATGTCGTGCGTGCCCTCGTAGGTGTACACGGACTCCAGGTTGGCCATGTGGCGCATGGACTGGTATTCGACCAGGATGCCGTTCGCTCCGAGCAGGCGTCGCGCTTCGCGCGCGCACTCGCAGGCCATGTCCACGTTGTTTCGCTTGGCCATCGACACCTGCTGGGGGGTGAACGTCCCGGCGTCCTTCAGTCTTCCCAGCTGTAGAGCCACCAGCTGTGCCTTCGTGATCTCGGTCAACATCTCGGCCAGGCGGATCTGTTGGATCTGGGTCGCCGCGATGGGCTTGCCGGCGAACTGGATCCGGTTACCGGCGTAGTCGACAGCCTCGCGGAAGCACGCCATGGCCGCGCCGATCGCTCCCCACGCGATCCCGTAGCGGGCCTGGGTCAGACAGGAAAGCGGGCTCTTCAGGCCCCCGCTGGCGGAAAGGAGGGCTGTGTCGGGAACGCGAACGTCCTGAAGGACCAGCTCGCTCGTGTCCGACGCGAGCAGCGAGAGCTTGCCCTCCTGGTCCTTCGCGCTGAAGCCGTCCCGATCCGTCTCCACGATGAAGCCGCGGATCGAGGGCACGTCGTCGAGCTCGCCCGTCTTGGCCCAGATGATCGCCACGTCGGCCATCGAGCCGTTGGTGATCCACATCTTGGACCCGTTCAGCACCCACTCGTCCCCGTCTCGTACGGCACGCGTGAGCATGCCGCCCGGGTTCGAGCCGAAGTCGGGCTCCGTGAGCCCGAAGCACCCGATCGTCTCACCGGTGGCCAGCTTCGGAAGCCACTCCCGGCGCTGCTCTTCCGATCCGAAGGCGAAGATCGGGTACATCACCAGAGCACCCTGCACCGACGCGAACGAGCGCAGTCCGGAGTCGCCGCGCTCCAGCTCCTGCATGATGATCCCGTACGCCACGTTGTTCAGGCCCGCGCAGCCGTATTCCTCGGGCAGGTTGGCGCCGTAGAAGCCCAGTTCTCCCATCCGGGGAATCAGGTCCGCGGGGAACGTATGCGCCATGTAGTGGTGGTTGATGATCGGAATCACCTCGTCGTCCACCCACTGGCGGACCATGTCGCGCACGGCCCGCTCCTCTTCGGACAGCAGTCCGTCTACGTCGTAGAAGTCCACACCCTCGAAGCTCATGTCACCTCGTCGCGTCCGTGCATGGGGTTGGATCGATCCTCGGTCGGGAAGATGCTATCGCCTGCGGGCCCGCCGGACCAGCAAGCGATCGCCGTCGCTCAGGCTCCACGCCGGCTGCGCAGGTAATTCCGGATCAGCACGCGACCGATGCGGGACCCGAGGTAGTACGCAGCGAGAAGCGGCAGGGCCCAGGCGTAGGTCGGAAGCACGCCTCCCGTCCCCTCGATCAGGATCCACAGGAAGAAGGGGAGCGTGATGAGGCCCGCGATCAGGTGTTGTCCTCGCCGCGCCCTCCGCTCGAGCCCGGAGCGGCAGGCCGGACACCACAGGTACTGATCGAGGTCGCTCGGCGCGTGAGGCGCTCCACAGCTCCGGCAGGAGAGCGCATCCCCGTCATCCGGGTCTCGCAAGACGACGTCAAACGGGCGCGTCAACGTTCTCGAGCCTCCGGGACACGGCGTCCGCGAACTCGGACGTGCCGGCCGTGCCGCCCAGATCGCGCGTGACGGCATGGCCTTCCTCGACCAGCGCCCGGAGCGAGGCGCGCACGCGGGCGGCTGTCTCGGCGAGGCCGAGGTGCTCCAACAGCATGCAGGCTGCCAGCAGGAGGGCCGTCGGGTTGGCGACGTTGCGGCCCGCGATGTCAGGGGCCGAGCCGTGGACCGCCTCGAACAGGGCGACGTCCTTGCCGATGTTCACGCCCGGCGCGAACCCCAGACCGCCCACCAGGCCGGCGGCCAGGTCCGACAGGATGTCGCCGAACATGTTCTCGGTAAAGATGACGTCGAACTGATACGGGTCGAGGACGAGCTGCATCGCAGTTGCGTCCACGTTGGCATACAGGTCGAAGTGCTTGCGCAGAGCCACGTTGATCGACCGGAAGCCCGCACCGATCGGCGTGGTGAGCGGGCCTTTCAGGCAGAACCGGTTCCGCTCGATCGAATCGAGAGTCTCCTGCGGAAGCAGGTCGTTGCCGTGCTCGGCCGCCGTCAGGCCCGCTTCACGCCGTTCCCAATCGATCGGAGCGCCGGCGGCCGCGAGCACTGACAGGGTCGCCTCGGTGATGGCGGGCCCGATGCCGTCGCCCGGGATCAGCGTGACGGTGTGCGTCATCAGCCTCCATTCCCTACGTATCTGGAGCTGTAGCGGTGCTCGGCGATCTCCTCGCCGAAGTCGATCAGATCGAGAATGTAGCTGGGCCGATCCGTGCCTTCGAGCCGAGCCTTCGCCACCAGGTTCACGGCACGCGGCCATGTGATCCCGTTGAGAGCTCCGCGCGGAAGCAGCCCCTGCGCGACCATGCGGCCCCGCCCGTCGACCGTCGTGACCCGCACGCCGCCGACCCCGGACCACGTGTCGAACACATCGCGCGTCTGGGGCGACAGCAGATAGATGTAGGGCCCGACTTTGGCCCACGCGGCCCCTCCCCGAATGAGCTGGTCGGACGGCTGGTAGACGCGGACGTCGACGACGTTGCCGTTCAGGCTCACGTCCGGACCGCTACCGTACAACCCCGCGAGGTCGGTCGCGCCGGGAAGCCGCAGGTCGTCCGCTTGCTCGCATGCGGACAGTGCGGCAATCGTTCCCAGCACCGCCAGCGTCCGGCCGAACCGAATCACGGGCTCAGTCTTACCGCCACACGATCGGCGAGCGTGGCCAGCAGGCCCCCGGCGCTGGCCATTCCGGGCTCACCCGTGATCTCCCCGAGCCACAGGACGTCGCTGCGCCGGATGTCGATCATCGCCAGCAGGAGATAGGCCCGATGGATGGGGGCCACCGCATCCTCGCCGCTGTACGCTCCGTCGGATTCGGACCGGGCGCCATCGGCGGCTTCCGTTCCCACGGTGAGCCGCACCGGGACGACCACGTAGCGCGTGTCGTACAGCGCCGCCATGGCGCGCAGCTCGCTGTGCAGAGGTTCCGGTATGTACTTGCGATCCTCGATCGGCGTCAGAAGCGCGCTGTACGCGAGCCTGTCCGGCTGGATGTCGAACGATGGATTGCGCCTCATCGCGTGCCGCAGATCCGACGGGAGCACCCAGTCCTCGGCCGACCGCCGCTCGCCGAACGCGAACTCCAGCTCGGCGTCCATGGCGCGCAGAGCGTCTTCCTCGGTGCGGGCCAGGCCGGGCCAGCTCCCGTCCTCCAGGGGAAGCGTGGACTGGACGGGAACGAGCACCACGATGGCGCCGTTCGGAAAATGCGGCATCACGTCCTGCGCCACCGCGGCCGGCGGGCCCAGGAGCGCCCAACCCAGCAGCGGCAGGCCGACGGCCAGCCGGTGACGGTGTGACGGAGTCGGTTCGATCATGACAGGTTCGCTACACCTGAAGCTCGTGAAGGTACCATCCTCGGAGGCCGATCCGGAGGCGCCTCAGCCGCCCGTACCCAGCCGATCGAACCGGATGCGGATCCCCACGTGGAGCGCCAGTTGCGACACGTCCTGTACGAGGCCGCCCCGTCCCTCCAGGAACAGAGTGATGAAGCCCTCGTCCGCCAGCGATTTCTCGAGCCCCAGAATCGCCTCCAGGCCCACTCGCACGCCGTCCCGCTCTTCCTTCTCGTCGATCATGTTCCGGAAGCGGGCGTTCACCACGTGAACCGCTGGACCGAGCGCCGCGTAGGCTCCCAACGACTCCGGTCCGAAGTGCTTCTTGACCGTGACATCGAAGACGCTGTCGTCCAGCTCCACGGGTCGTCCGTCGGCCGCTTCGCTATCGGCGGTCCAGAATCGGAAGCCGAAGCGCAGGGAGGCTCCGCGGATGAACAGGTTGGCGACGTCGAACGCGACCCCGTAGGACAGTCCCCACTCCGCATCCACCGGCTTGACGCCGCCGAAACCGACGTCGAACGACGCGAAGCGGGTCCGGGCGCCTGACTCCGACCCGGTGTCCTGCGCGATCGCGTGCTCTGGAATGATCAGAATCGTTGTGCCGAGCACGGCCGCGAGCGCGACACGGCGGACACGCTCCGCCGCCGACATCAGGACGTCGGGCGGGGCAGCAACCGGAGTCCCACGACGACCGCGAGGAAGCCGACCGACGCCGACAATGCCGCCCAGGAGACCGATCCCTGCGCGCCCAGGGTAAGCGAAGCGAAGACCCCGGTGAGTCCGAGAAACACGGTGGTCAGCCCACCGAAGCGACGCAGTCTGAGCCGCTCACGCATCGGACGGGGAGAGCCCGGGCAGGCAGGCCTGGATCTCGTGCTCTATCTCTTCGCGTGTCAGCGTATGGTCGCTGCGCTTGGCCAGCTGGAACACGGCCTCGCTCAGTCGCCGGTCAGAGGCGTCGTACCCGTGTTTGTCCAGCCAGTAGCGGACGTTGCTCAGCCCCGACACGGGTGAGACCTCGATCGTCTGCTCGAGCCCGAACAGAGAGGCCGGCACGCCGCTGTATACGCGATCCACGAGCCAGTCGTCTCCCATGTTCATCGCCTTGATGATCGCCGAGGCGTGCACGCCGGTTCCGGTACGAAACGCATCGCTGCCTACGACCGGATACGAGTGCGGAATCTCCACCCCGCAGATCTCCGCCGCCAGCGAGCAGTACTCCGGGAGACCCGTGAGATCGCCGTCGTGCATGCCGAGCAGCTTCAGGTTCACCAGCAGCAGGTCCATGGCCGTGTTCCCGACCCGCTCTCCGATCCCGAGAGCCGTACCATGCACCCGATGCGCTCCCTCCTCGATCGCTGCCAGCGCGTTGGGCATCGCCAGTCCCCGGTCGCGGTGGCCGTGCCAGTCGATCCCCACGTCCTCTCCCGTCTCGAAGATGACCTTGCGCACGAAACGGACGAGCTGCCGGACCCCGAACGGCGTGGCGTGGCCCACCGTGTCCGCGAGGCAGATCCGCCTGGCACCGCACTCGATCGCCTCCGTGTACAGCGCCTTGAGCGTCTCGGGACGGGAGCGGGTAGTGTCCTCCGTCACGTACATCACGTCCAGTCCCTCGGCGACGGCGAAGCTCACCGCATCTCTCGTGGCGCGGAGGATCATGTCGAGGTCCCAGCCCTCCGCGTATTGACGGATCGGGGAGCACCCGATGAACGCGCCAACCTCCATGCGAAGTCCTGTCGCCAGCGCCACTTCCACGATCGGCTCGATGTCCGCCTGCACGGTTCGGGCGGCACAATTGGGGACCAGGGGCAGGTTCTGCTCCGCGATTTCCCGGGCCAGCGCCAGCACCGCCTCACGAGCCCGCGGGCCCGCACCCGGAAGACCGATGTCGGCGGACTGGATCCCCAACCCGGCGATCAGATGGAGCATCTCGATCTTCTTCTCGATCGGCGGGTCCTTCACGGTGGGGTTCTGAAGGCCGTCCCGCAGCGTCTCGTCGTCCAGCTCCACGTGCACGCCCGCATACGCGAAGCTGCCGGGCAGCCGGTTCCAGTCGTAGATCAGGTCATTCGGGTCCACGTGCCCTCCAGCCTCCGTCCGCGCCCGCGGGCGCGGCGTTCGCGATCGAGCGGCGCTCAGGCGTGCGCATCGATCACCGTATGGTCGCCGAGGGATGCCGTGCCGGAGAGGTTCCGGGCCGTTACGTGGTCGCCGATGAGGGAATCGCGCAGATCGCATCCCACCAGCGAGCTCCCGGCGCCGACGATGCAGTCGCGCAGGCGGCTGTCACGGATCACCGTGCCGGGCGCGACGCTGACGTTGGGCCCGATCCGGGCATTCTCGAGGGTCACGTCCTCGGCCACGCACACCGGATCTTCGACGTGCACTCCCGCAGCTGGCGGCGGACGGCGCGAGCCGCCGGCCAGCAACACCTGGCGGTTGGTCTCCAACAGGGTCTCCGGCTTGCCGCAGTCCCACCAGCTCTCGACTTCGGCGGTCAGCAGCCGGGCTCCCCGATCGATCATGTACTGGAACGCGTCCGTGAGAAAGTACTCGCCCAGCCTCGCCGGCCCGGCCATGACGTGCCCGATTCCTTCGAACATCAGCCGCCAGTCCCGAACATAGTACACGCCGATGTTCGCCATGTGAGAGATGGGCTGGTCGGGCTTCTCCACTATGCGCTGCATGTGTCCGTCGTCATTGGTGACGATCACGCCGAACGCCCCGTAGTCTTCCACGTGCTTGACCCAGATAATCCCGTCCACGTCCGTACGCGCCCGGATGAGACCGAGATCCGCATCGAACAGCGTGTCCACGAACACGATCAGGACAGGCCCGGCAACGTACGGTTCGGCCAGCCGGATCGCATCGGCGGTCCCGAGCTGGCGCTCCTGGACCACCGGGCGGAACCGGAGACCCGGGTGCTCGGCCGCCAGCCATGCCTCGATCTCGGGAGCCAGGTGTCCCGTGATGCCTATGATGTCGTCGACGCCCGCCTGCTCCAGCTGTCGGATGATGTGATCGAGAACCGGACGGTTTCCGACCCGGAGGAGAGGCTTCGGTCGCGTGTGAGTGTGGGGGCGAAGGCGCGTACCCTTGCCCGCCAGCGGCAGTATGGCTTGCATGCGGCGTTCTCAGGCGTTCTCATTCATGGGTGGAACCCGGAACGTACCCCGGAATCCGCATCGGGGGCAACTCATTCCCCGGCGCCCCAAGAGGCGCCCGCCGCACCCTCAGAGCTCGCTTCGCATGACGACTGCACCGGAATCCCGGACCGGCCCCGGGCTGACCGACGAAGCCGTGGACACCCGCTCTCCGGTGGGACCGGAGGGACGCGTTTACACGACACCTTTCGCACGGGTGTGGGACGAGGTGTTGCGTGAGATCGAGAGCCGCGAGCGCTGGCACCTGATCCACAGCGACGAGGACCTCGGTCTGGTGACCGTCCGGTGCCACGGGATCCTGCCCGGCCGTGCCGACGATCTCGCCATCTGGGTGAGCCTCGACACGAACGGCCTCACCCGAGTCGACCTGCGAACGGAGGCGCACGGCCGCCGTTCCTTCCGGTCCGGGCGCAAGAGAGTGCGGAAGGTGCTGCGGGCGCTGGACTCCGCGCTGGGTTCCGGTACGCGCGTCAGGGTCTGAATGCTCGCCTTTCCCCCCTTGGTGACGGGGACCCGCCCCATCCTTTCCTAGCGCGCCGCACCCCGGCGCAGCGCGTGCTCGTACTCCGAGCGATCGATCACCGCGGCCGCCGTCAGGTCGCCGGTCACGTTCACCGCGGTCCGGCACATGTCGAGAATCCTGTCGACTCCCAGGATGAGTGCGATGCCGGCCGCGGGCTCGATTCCCGTGCCCGCGAGCACTCCCTCCAGAACGACCACCAGGATGATGATCCCGGCGGAGGGTACGCCGGCTGCTCCGATCGAGGCGAGAGTCGCCGTGAGGACGATCCCGAACTGTACGGTGAGCGAGATATCCCCGACCAGGACCTGAGCGATGAACATGGTCGCCACCGCCTGGTACAGCGCCGTTCCGTCCATGTTGATGGTTGCCCCGAGTGGCAGCACGAAGCTCGAGACCTCCTTCTCGATGCCGAGCTCCTCCTCGGCGGTCTCCATGGTGAGGGGAAGCGTGGCATTGGAGCTCGACGTGGAGAAGGCGATGAGCTGCACACCGCGAATCGTGCGAAAGAACGCCGCGAGCCCGCGGCGGGCCAGGAACCGGAGCGCCGCGGTGTAGGTCAGCGCGACGTGCAGAATCAGTCCGGCGAGGACGGTGACGACATACACGAGGAGACTCTTCAGCACGTCCAGTCCGAAGCGGGCGATGACCGCTCCGATGAGCGCGAACACGGCGTACGGAGCGAGCTTCATGATCCAGTGGATCATGACCATGCACGCTTCGTTCAGGCCATCGAAAAAGCCCACGATGTGCCCCCGCCGTTCCATCGGCAGCGCCGAGACGGCGGCCCCGAGGAAGATGGCGAAGAATATGATCGGCAACATGTTGCCGCTGGCCAGGGCCGCCACCGGATTGCGCGGGATCATGTTCAGGAGTACGTCGAGCAGATCGGGGGCGCCCTGCGCCAGCTCCACCCGGCTGGCTCCTTCCTCCATGTAGCTCGAGCGAAGCGCCTCGAGCGCTGCGGGGTCCATTCCGCTTCCCGGCCGGACGATGTTCGAGAGCACCAGTCCGATCGATACGGCGATCGCCGTGGTGGCGATGTAGTAGACGATCGTCTTGCTGCCGATGCGGCCCAGCTTCGTGATGTCGCCGAGGCTGGCCGTCCCTACGACCAGGCTCGCGAACACCAGGGGAACGACCACCATGGTGATCAATCGGATCCACGCAGTTCCCGCCGGCTCGATGGCCACCAGGAGCGTGGTGAGAGACGTGATGTCGAGGGCGTTGGCGAAGAGCCCCGCCACCACGCCCAGAACCAACGCGATCGTGATCTTCGTATAGAGTTGCATGGTGATCGGGCTGAAGGAACGTCCGGCTCCGTTCCTGAAGCCGGTAGCCCAAGATAGGAAGCCCCGACCAGCGGTGACAGGCCCTCTGACCGCGGGTAGTTTGAGTGCCGGACACGGGCGCGGGAGCGACCATGCATGACCGCCTGACGACCACACACGCCGGAACGAGGGCGTGAGACCGCGGCGCGACCGCCGGCATGCGGCCGGAACGGCGTGCGCGATCGCGCTGTGTTTCCTCCTCGTGGTCGGCTGTGACGGGGAGACGCGGGAACAGCCCACCGCCGATCCCGGTCTCGCGGCCGACCGGTCCCGCCCCGCGGAACCGCTGCCCGGGGCCCTTTACCACACGGAGCTCACCTTCGTGGGCAGCGGAGCGCCCCCGTCCCTGCTTCACCTGCGCTTCGATAACCGGACGGACTCGACGAGCCTGCGCCTCCGCTATCGCGGGTGGTTCGCCGGCGAGGAGTGGAGGGCCATCGTGGAGCACCGCGATTCCCTTCCCGTGCCCCGCGCGGCGTGGCGCGTGCTCCCGATGGGCGATCTTCGCGTGATCGCAGGAGAGGGCGGAGAGATGGCATCCCTCGTGCTCGACCTCGACGACGGATCGCTTCGCCTGGACTCGCGAGGCGCCATCGCCTCGTGGAACAGCAGTACCGGACAGAGGGAATCCCTGCGACTGGCAGAGCTTCTCGGAGGACCCGGGGGTGAGGCCGGCTTCCTGCTGACCCGACAGCGCGCCCGGCGGGACGACGAGCCGGTGTCGGCAGCTGTCGCGCAGTACTTCCTGGTCGCCGACACGGCGGGAAACGGGGTGTTGCTCATGCGAGACAGCACCGTTCCTGATGCACCTGTCACGGTCCGCACCTGGTTCGATGAAGTCGAAGCGGAGTGGAGCGATGCCCTCATCCTCACCCTGGCCGCGCCGGAAGGCTCGCCGGGAAGGTGGTCGTTCGAGGTCCCGCAGGCCGGGCTCAACGGTGAGTTGCGCGGAGTGTCGCCGCGCTGGAACGAGCTCGGTCCCGGCGACCCGGGTTTCGACATCTTCCGGATAGAGGGCGCCCTCGCGCTGGACGGTGAGCCCTGGACGGTGAGCGGCGTTGGCGTACAGGAGAGGGGGCCGTGAGCGAGGCCGCCATGCAGTGGCTCCGTGACGCCATCACGGTGCTGTTCGGAGCGCTCGCCGGGGGGCTCACGAACCGGGTGGCGATCACCATGCTGTTCCACCCGTACAGCCCTCCGCGCCTGTTCGGCCGCACGGTCGACTGGCTCCAGGGCGCCGTGCCGAAGAACCAGGGCCGGATGGCCCACACTATCGGGAACACGGTCGGAAACACCCTGCTCACGCCGGGTGACGTAGCGGCGGAGCTGCAGGACGAGCGGCTTCGCCAGGCCTTCGAGGAACAGCTGCTGGGCCTCGTTCAGGAGCTCCTCGAAGGAGAGAAACCGGCGCTCGTGGACCTGCTGCCCGGACCGGCGCTCGGTGAAGTGCGCCGCATCCTCGAGACGCTGCTCGAGGCGGTGCACGAGAGAGTCGTGGAGTCCCTCGCTTCCGAGGAATTCGCCGAGGACGCGACCCGAATCCTCGACACGCTCGCCGCATCCCTCGCCGGGGAGTCGCTGGCCGAGTCACTGGGCGACGAGCGACTGGCCGAGCTGCGGAGCGAGGCCGGAGACTGGCTCACCCGCCTCGTGGAGTCCGAGTCCTTCGCGACGACGGTACGTGGCCACGTGGATCGGGCGGCGGCGCGCCTCCTGAGACCCGGGCGCTCGTTCGAGGAGATCATCCCGATGGGTTTGGTTGCCGCCGTCGAGCGAGCGATCAGCGACTATCTGCCGCTCGCCATGGAGCGACTCGGAAGACTGCTCGAGGACCCGAAGGCGCGGGCGCGGGTCGAAGGCGCGATCCACGACCTACTCGATCGGTTCATGCGCGATCTGCGGTTCCACCAGCGTGTGGTGGCAAAGCTCATCATCACCGAAGAGACGGTCGACAAGGTGATCGACACGCTCGAAGCGGAAGGAGCCGACCGTCTGGGGGACCTGCTCCGCGAGGGTGAAGTGCAGGACGCGATGGCCCGCAGCGTCAACGACGCCATTGTGGACTTTCTGCGTCGGCCGGTGGTGGACGTGCTGGGGCGTCCCGAGGACCCGCCGGTGCACAGTGCCCTGGAATCCGTCACCGCATGGGCCGTAGAGGCCACGCAGGACCGGGAGGTACGGGAATTCCTGCTCGACCGGGGCGAAGCCGCCGCGCTCAAGGCGGGTGAGCGGAGCTGGGACGACGTCGTGCGGCTGGTCCCGGCACGGCGCGCCGGCGGGTGGATCGCATCCGGACTGCGCTCCGAGCCGGGTCATGACCTGTTCGAGCGCTTCAAGACGTGGCTGGTGGACCGACTGCTCGGCCACCCGATCGGATCCCTGGAACGCTACGGACGCGAGGGGGCAGCCAGGCGTCTCACGGAGGCGCTGGTGGATCCGGTGTGGGAGTGGATCGCCAGCAAGGTGCCGGAGGTGGCGGCCAACGTTCGTGTATCCGACCGCGTGGAGGCCAAGATCCTGGAGTTTCCGATTGCCGAGCTGGAGCGACTCGTCCGGTCGGTCACCCAGAAGGAGCTCAACCTGATCGTTCGATTGGGCTACTTCCTCGGCGCAGGGATCGGCCTCCTGCTCGTGGTGATCCGGCGCTTCACCGGCTGATGCGTGGCAGGTTGCTGAGAAACCCTGGGTGGTCGCGCGCATGGGTCCTTCGGGTTACGGCGGCGTGGGGGCATCTCAGCAACCTGAAAGGCCTTCCCTCACTCCGCGTCGAGGAGCTCGCGCGCCTTCCGATAGGCCTCGGACGCGAGCTCCGGCTCCTGCATGCGGTCGTACAGGATGCCCATCGTGTACCAGGCCCGGCCGTTCCCCGGCTGAATCTCGACTGCCCGTTCGAGCGCGGCGAACGCCAGGTCGACCTGTCCGAGACGATTGCATGCCTCGCCGAGGTAGTAGTAGCCCGACTCCGATTCCGGATCGAGCGCGACGGATCGCTCGAGCGACTCGCGCGCGGCAGCGTAGAGCCCCTTGCGGTAGAAGACCAGGCCGAGGTTGAGGTGCACGTCGGCACCTTCCGGCGACAGCCTCTGCGCCTGGCGCAGGCGCTCCTCCGCCTCCGTATATCGGCCAAGCGTGCCCAGGACACCGCCGATGTTCGTGAGGAGCTGCACGTTGTCCGGCTCGAGGTCCAGGCCGGCTTCGTACTGCTCCAGGGCGCGCTCCGGCTGCCCGAGGCTGTCGTACACGTATCCGAGATTGTTGCGCGCCTTGAGATGCCGGGGATCGCGCCGCAGAAGCTCGCGATATCCCTTCTCGGCCTCCACCAGCCGTCCATTCTCGGCTGCGTCCCGGGCTTTGCGGAACAGCTCCTCGAGCTGCTCCGGCTCCGCCGAATCCCGGATTTCGACTTCCGCCTGCCCTTCTCGAACCGAAGCTCCGTCGTCGCCGTCTTCCGGTTCCGGAGCGGCCTCGGATCCCTCGCTCGGCACGGGCTCCGGTTCGTCGTCCGGAGAGGTACCCTCCGCGGCCTCCGCGGCGTCCGGAGAAGTCTCCTCGCGCCCGGCAGACGCGGACTCAGAGGGCTCCGAGGGCTCCCGGCCGCAGGAGCCGATGCCTGTGGCTGGTCCGCCGGCGAAGCGCCGGCCGGCGGATTCAGCGCCAGTTGATCCTCCGCCGCGTCGTCGGAACGCCCTACGTCCCCGGGGGGTTCTCGCTCCGGCCGTTCCTCGTCGGATCGCCCCGACCTGCCGCCACGCCCCTGTTTAGCCATTGGCGGTCGCGTCCTCGACGGATTCTCTCACCCACCGCACGTACGACGGCAGGCCTCCCGTGACTTCCAGGGCCACGAACTCCGGTACATCGTACGGATGCAGCTCCGCGACGCGACGTTGTGCCGCCTCGACCGCCTCCTCCGTGGTCTTGATCACGGCTAGCGCCTCCGCGTCCACCTGCACGTCGCCCTCCCACCGGTAGACCGACGTCACGCCCGGAATCACGTTCACGCAGGCAGCCAGGCGTTCCGCCACGAGGGCCCGTCCCAGGACCTCGAGGGTCGCGGCATCCGGCCCGCTGACGAGCACCACGCGCACACCCGAGTCAGCCACGGGGCTCTGCCTCCGCTTCCGCCAGCCGGTAGATCTCTTCGATCCGGGCGGCGTACGCCCTCTCGATCTCGCGCCGGCGCACCTTGAGGGTAGGTGTGAGCAGGCCGTTCTCCACGGTGAAGGCTCGTCCGGCGATCAGCACACGCTTGGGACGCTCGTAGCGGGCACAGCCCGACACTCGCGTGAACACTTCCTCATCCATCAGCTCCTTTAGCGCCGGATCGTCGGCCAGTTCCTCCCGGTCGGCTTCGCTGAACGGCCGGCCGGGCCGGGCGACTTTGTAGGCCTGGAAGCTGGGCACCACGAGCGCGAGAGGGAACTTGCGGCGGTCGCCGAGCAGAACTACCTGATCGATGAAGGGGGAGCGAGCGATCCGCTCCTCGATCGGCTGGGGGGCGATGTTCTTTCCCGCCGCCGTGACCAGAAGGTTCTTCTTGCGATCCGTGATCCGGAGGTATCCGTCCTCGTCGAGTTCACCGATATCGCCGCTGTGCAGCCACCCGTCGGCGTCGATGGTTTCCGCCGTCTCCTGCGGTCGGTTGAAGTACCCCTGCATGACCTGCGGACCGCGGATCAGGATCTCCCCATCGTCGGCGATTCGGATCTCCGTGCCCCTGACCGGCGGTCCGACGGATCCGAACCGCACGTCGTGCGGGGGATTCACGTTGGTCACGGGCGAAGTCTCCGTGAGCCCGTACCCTTCGAGCACTACCAGGCCGCCGGAGTAGAAGAAGCGCGCGATCTCCGCCGAGAGCGGGGCGGCGCCGCTGACGAAGTAGCTCACCCGTCCGCCGGTTCGCTCGTGGAGCTTCCGGAACACGATCCGTTCGGCGAGTCCGTACGCGGCCCCCAGGGCGCGACCCGGCGGCCGGCCCGCCAGGCGGCGTGTCGCGTGCCGATCCCCGATCCACTTGGCGAGCCGGAATCCCGCTTGCTTGACGAAGCCACCCACCCGTACGGCTTCCAGAACGGCGTCGTAGAACTTCTCGTACAGCCGGGGGACACCGATCATGATGGTGGGCCGTGCCTCCACCATGTCCCGCGCCACCGTCTTCGCCGACTCCGCATACGCGATCTCGGCGCCCGTGTACCACATGAGGTAGTGCCCGGCCAGCCGCTCGAACGCGTGCGACAGGGGAAGCCAGCTCAGGACCTTGTCAGATTCCGTGATCGGCAGCACCATCGAGGCGGCTACCGTGTTCGTGTACAGGTTGTGGTGGCTCAGCATGACACCCTTCGGGTCGCCGGTGGTCCCCGACGTATAGATGAGCGTCGCCGTGTCCTCCGGCCGGACCCGCCTCGCCGTCTCCTGCCAGGCCGACCGCTCTGCGGCTCGCGACCGGCCGGATCGCTCCAGCTCGTCCAACGACGCGACCGCCAGGCTGCCGTGGTCGACTTCCCGTTCGCCCTCGGGCGGCTCGAACACGAACACGTGCTCCAGTGCAGGCATGCGGTCGTGTGCCGCGAGCACCTTGGCCATCTGGTCCCCGTCCTCCGCGAACACCGCCGTCACGGCCGCATCCCGCAGGATGTAGAGCACCTGATCCACCGTGAGCGTGGGGTAGACGGTCACCACTACGAGGCCCGACATAATGCAGGCCCAGTCGGCCAGGGCCCACTCCAGGCGCGTGTGCGACAGGATCGCGACGTGATCGCCCCGCTCGAGGCCTCGTGCGCCGAGGGCCGCGGACAGGTGGTGTACACGGTCCGCGACTTCGTCGCCGCTCCACGATCGCCAGGTTCCGTCCGACTGGCGCGTCGTGAGGGCGCGGCGGGCGGGATTCGATTCCATGCCATGCAGGAACACGTCCACCAGGGTTCCCGGACCGAAGTCGGCGGGCTCTCCGGCGCGGCGGACGGAGCCCTCGCTGCTTTCAGGCATCGTGCCCGCCGTCGGGGGTGACCGGATTCGCATCGGAGGTGGTCGCTTCACGGATGCGCTCGAGTGTCTCCCGCGCGTGGCTCGCGTGTTTCTCGGAGCCCGGCAGATCGGCCCCGGATCTGAGGAACGCTTCGAGGTGCAGGGCGGCATCCGGCTCGCGCCCCCGGTTCAAGTACAGAAAGGCGATTCCGTAGTGCGCCCCTGCGCTGTCCGGTTCCTTTTCGAGGGCCCGCTGGTACATCTTGATCGCCTCGTCGGTCATCCCCATGCGAGTGTAGACGATGGCCATCTGCTCCAGCGTGGCGACGTCGCCGGGATGCTCCCGGAGAGCCAGGCGGAGGGAGGTCAGCGCTTCGTGATATCGCTCCTCGGCGGCCAGCTCCAGCCCTTCGCGGTAGTAGTCGGGTTTCCCCACCTCCTTCCCGCCGGCGCCAGTAAGAAAGCTCCACCAGGGCATGTCGACGACTCCTCTTCCGCGTCCATCGCCTGGCGCTCCGAATCCCCAGGTCGAACACACGCGTCTGAAGGCGCATCCGGAACGTTCCCGACCGGTGCTCGAAGGCCTCCGCCACCGGCCGAAACATCCATGAAAAACTAGACGGCGCCTGACGCCGGGGCAACGAAATCAGCCGCCGGACGACACCGGGCGCGTAGCGAGGATGGCGCGGTCGTCGGACGCCCGCACCGCGAATCCGGCCGCCTCCAGGATCGCCGTCTCCCCGCCAGCCGGGGCCAGGACGACCAGGCGCCCGGCCGGCACCAGGACGCGGGTAGCCTCAGCCACCCGAACCGCGGTGAGCTCCCCCGCCAGCGCGGCCGCCTGCAGCCGTCCGGGAAGCAACGGCAGACGGTCTCCGGGTTCGACGATCAGCCGCGTCGCGCGCGTAGCGGGCGGAATCCGCCCGTCGTCCGCCGACGCGGGCGTCTGGAGAGCAATCACCTCCCAGCCCTCGGCGAGCGACGCTACCTCATCGGCGGCACCCGACAGAGCCGGGCCGATCAGTACGGTTCCCCGCCCGCGCTCGAATCCCAGGAGCGCGGCGATCAGGACCGCCGTCCCCGGGGGGGCAGCCGAAATCGCGCGGTCTTCTGACGCCGTCAAGGCCTGGGCAGCGAGCGGATCGTCGGCATCCCACCGCAAGCGCACGGTGCCGGATCCGACCGGGAACCGGGAGTCGCACGCCGGACACCCTAGGAAACCCTGCCTGACGCGATGTCCCTCGGCCTCGTGCACGACCGCGACGAGCACTTGCGGAGGACCGCACCGCGGACACGCCAGGATCTCCACCAGCTCGAGATGCACGATCGCGACCGCGGTCAGGAGAGGAATTGCGGGGCCGCCACCAGGCGCAGAAACTCCTCCCGCGTCCGGAGGTCGGACCGGAAGCGGCCCCGCACCGCGCTCGTGATGGTCTTGCTGTTCTGCTTCTCCACGCCTCGCATCATCATGCACAGGTGGTATGCCTCGACGACGACCCCCACTCCCTCCGGTCGGATCGCGTCCTGTATCGCGTCGGCGATCTGGTCCGTCAGGCGCTCCTGCACCTGAAGCCGCCGGGCGAACACCTCCACCACGCGCGGGACCTTGCTCAGGCCGAGCAGCCGGCCGCCGGGTATGTAGGCCACGTGCGCCTTGCCGAAGAACGGAAGCATGTGGTGCTCGCACAACGAGTAAACCTCGATGTCCTTGACCAGCACCATGTTGTCGTGCTCCTCCCGGAAGACGCCGTCACCGATCGCTTCCCCCGTCGACGACCGGTAGCCGCGCGTCAGCCACATCAGAGATCTCTCGACGCGCTCCGGTGTGCCCTGAAGGCTCTGCCGATCCGGATCTTCTCCGAGCCGACGGAGCTGCTCCCTCACGAGATCGGCGAACGTCACCCGGCTCAGGTCCGGAGCGTCACCCTGATCTTGCATCGTCTTGCCTCCCCCGTTGATTCCGACGTGCGTCAGTCGCCGCGGTACTCGACGGAGTTGCGATCCGTCTCCCATATCCTGACGCTCACCAGCTTCACGTCCGCCAAGCCGCCCTGAAGACGTTTCCAGATCGCGACCGCCAGATTCTCGGTCGTCGGCACCACATCCCGCAGCCACTTCACGTCCAGGTTCAGGTTGGCGTGATCGAGGTCGGTGAGCACGGTCTCCGTCAGCAGGTCCTTCAGGTGCTTCAGATCCATCACGTATCCGGTCACCGGATCGACTTCGCCCTCGACCGTGACCTCGAGGTCGTAGTTGTGACCGTGGCCGCTCGGGTTGTTGCACAGGCCGTATGTCTCGCGGTTTCGCTGGTCGCTCAGAGAGGGATTGTGCAGACGGTGTCCTGCCGAGAAGTGCACCCGGCGAGTGACGCGAGCGATCGGCATCGGCCTCTCCCGGCAAGAGAAAAAAGGGGCGACCCGCGGGCCGCCCCTGAGGTTGATATGAGGGGGTTTTTGTGAGACCCGTTAAGAACGGTTGGCCCTTCCTCCCGGTTCTTCGCCTTCCCATTGGGGCCTGGCGTCCGCCGGAAGATCAGAGGCTCTCACACCCACGTGTTGGCTCAAAAAACACTCCTCACATCCACCCTTGCTAAGCTAACGCGCTCGCCGAAAACGGGCAAACGATCCGTGTCAGGCGGCCAGCCATGCGCCCGTCACCGCGAATCCGATCGCCGCGACCGTGCCGGCCAGGAGAGCGTACGGGATCTGGGTGCGCACGTGCTCGATGTGGTCCGAGGCCGATGCGAGGGACGACACGATCGTGGTGTCGCTGATCGGACTGGCGTGATCCCCGAAGATCCCTCCGGACAGGACGGCCGCGATGAAAGGAGCGGCCGAAAGGGCCAGTCCCGAAGCCAGGGGGACGGCCAGCGGCAGCATGATCCCGAAAGTCCCCCAGCTGCTCCCGGTGGCGAACGCGATGCCCCCGGCGACCAGGAACAGGAGCGGAAGCAGGAGAGGAAGGGGAACGCGCCCTCCCACGATGCCCGCTACGTAGTCACCCGTTCCCATTTCCACGGTCACCGTGGCCAGCGTGATCGCGAGGAGCAGCACGAGGGCCATACCCGTGAGGGCGCCCGCTCCCTGCAGGCTCACGTGGCCGAGCTCCTCCAGGTTGAGCAGCCGCTGTCCGAGCGACAGAAGCGACGCTGTGCCGATACCGGCCAGCACGGCCCACAGAACGGATGTCGAGCCGGACCCCGCCATCACATCCCCTTCACCCGTCACGTACATGGCCACAGGCATCATGAGCACCATCACGGCGATCGGGACGATCATGTTGACGGGACGCAGGGCGATCCCCTCCTTCGGCGGAGGCGCCATGTCCTCCGGATCGGCGAGGGCGACAGTGTGGTCCCAGTGGAGCTTGCCACTGGCCGTCCGCTCCTGCGCTGCGGCCATCGGTCCGAAGTCGAGCGAGCGGGCGGCGCTCACGCCGGCGAGCGCCAGGGCCGCCAGGGCGTAGAAATTGAGCGGAATAGAGGCCACGAGGAGCGGAACGGGCTCCGCCACGCCGAGCGACGCCAGGAGCCCTAGGATGTAGGCTCCCCACGCGTTGAACGGGATCAGCACGCACACCGGTGCGGACGTCGAGTCGACGATGTAGGCCAGCTTCTCGCGCGACACGCGGAATCGGTCGAACAGGGGACGGCAGATCGAGCCGGCCACCAGCACGGTGATGTTCGACTCGATGAAGATGATCAGGCCCAGAGCCCATGCCAGAACCTGCGCCCGCCGACCGTTCGTAACCCAGCGCCTCTCCTCCACCCATCGGACGAACCCGCGCACGCCGCCGTTCGCCTCCACGAGGGCGATGAGCGCCCCGATGGAAAAGGTGAACAGCAGCACCCGCGCGTTGCCTGCGTCGGTCACCGTGGCCACCGTGGCGTCGACGGACGCCGCGAGACCGGCGAACGGGTTCCAGCCCATGATGATCGTCCAGCCGATCCAGATTCCGGCCGCCAGGGACAGGTACACCTGCCGCGTGTAGATGGCGAAGCCGATCGCCAGGAGCGGCGGGAGCAGTGAAAGGGCCTCGTATTCTATGGCAGCCTCCCTCCGGTGAGTCCGACCGTCAGCAAGAAACGGTGGCCCCGGCGCGGCGTCAAACGCCGGGAACGGGTGGGTGAGTCTCCTGCCCGCCGCCCATCGACCCTTACGGTCGCGACACCCATGTGCTGCGGCTGTCGTAGAACCGCAGGCGAAGCTCCGAACCCCGGGTGATCCCGATCCGCGTCGCGCGCATCACGGCGGACGGCGGCACGGCCTCGCCCCGCTCGATCCATACGGGCGGTCGATCCAGCGGGTGCCCCTGGAGCTCCGGCCCGAGGCCTAGCGCCCGGGCCAGCCGGGCCGGCCCGTTCGTCAGCTCGTCGCGACCGCGGCGTCGACGCATGTGCTCCCGTCCCGCTGCCGGCTCGAGGGCGCGAACCAGCACTCCGTGCGGCACTCCCTCGGCGGCGGTGACCGCGTTGAAGCACCAGTGGACGCCGTAGTTGAGGTGGAGATAGGCCGTCCCCGGGGGCCCGAAGAGGGGCTCGTTGCGGGACGTCCGACCGGTGCGGCTCCGCGCGTGTGACGCCGGATCCTCCGGCCCTTCGTACGCCTCGGTCTCTACGATCCGCCCTGCCGTGCGAGCTCCACCGACTTCCGATACGAGCAGCGCCCCGAGCAGATCTGGCGCCACCAGCCGGGCCGGACGGTCGTAGAAACCCGCCGTCAGAACGTCCGCCGGTTCGTGCCCGCTCTGCAAGGACGCCGCGGCTCGTTCAGCTCGCGTCGTCCGACTCGAGCTCCGCCCGTCGGCCGTCGAGAACCGCTCGAGCCCGGCCCTTCGGCAGAGCCTCCTCGACGCGTCCTGGCTCGTGGTCGATCACGCGCAGGACGTCGTTGCCGAACATGGACACCAGGCGCTCGGCCGTGCGGCGACCCACCCCCTGGTAGGTCCGGGCCATGCGGTCGACCAGGGTCACCTGGTCCGGCGTCAGCTTGCCGCTCCGCGCATCAGGCTCCTCGGATCGCACCTGTCCCGCGGCGGCGGGCGTGGTGTCTCTGACTCCGCGCGAACCCCGGCGGAAGCGGCCCGTCGAACGACTCTGCGGCTTCGCCCGCGCCTCCGCTGGGCCCTCTTTCCCGCCATGCGGCTCGGATTTCCGGCTTCCCGCAGGGACCTCATCCACGGGACCCGGGACGATCTTCGTACCGGGCGTGGGATGAGACGTCCGCCGCGATCGTCCGACCAGACCGGTGGGACGTCGCTCGGCCCGCCGCGCATCGTCGGCTGGCTCTTCCGCCTCCGGACCGGGCGCGGGCATCGCTTCGGCCCCGGGCTCCGGAGCCGGGGGTGATTCCTGTTCAGATTCCGCCGGCTCAGTCTTGCGGTCGCGATCGTCCCGTTCGTCTTCATGTCGGCCGCGCTCGCGGCGGTCCCGGCGCCCCTTCTTCCTGTCCGGCTCCCGCTTCCTTTCCGGAGCGGCCTCCGCCGCCTTCGAGCCGTGCACTGCGCCGATCCGGTAGTTGCCCTCCCCGGTGCGCTCGAGGTCGATCACTTCCTCGTCGTGTGCCTGCTTGAGGAATCGACTGAACTTGCGGAACCCGAGCGCCGCCTCGTCGAAATCCGGCTCCTTCTCGAGCATGTGACGCTTCACCTCGGAGTCCCGCACGGATCTCCCGCCGGCCGCCCGCGCCTCGACGACCGACCGCAGGAGATCGTACGCTTCGCGCAGACGATCCTCGTCCACCTCCGGCGGGGCCTCGGTCACCGGACCGCGGTCACGGCGGGGACTCCTGCGGCCCCGGCGCCCGCCGCTGGGCGTCGTCTCCTCTTCGTCCTTGCGCCGGACGCGCTTTCGACCGTCGTCTCCGCCGGGCGCTTGCGCCGCGGGACTCTCGCCGGCAGGCCTGACGGCCCCTCCGTCGATGAAGTCGCCGGCGCGGGAACCCGGCTCCACGGCGTACTGCCCGTTGGCGGCCTTGTGCAGGACGATGATGCCGCGCGACGCCGCCTCGGTCAGAAAGCGGTTGAACTTGTTGAAGCCGATCGATTTCTCGCTGAAGCTCGGGTCCAGCTCCAGCATCACCTGCTTGAATCGATCGGAGCGCATCACGTCACTGCGCTCGGTCATCCGGCGGATCGACTTTGCGGCCAGCTCCCAGGGGTCGTGTTTCTCGATGTTCTGCATATCGGCCGCCGCGGTCAGCCCCGACAGGCTGCTGTAGCTGTAGTACTCGTCGCAGTTCTGGACCAGCAGATCGGAGCTCGACTCCTGGATTCCGACACCGATCACGTACTTGCCGTACTCCTTGAGCTTCAGCACGAGGCTCGAGAAATCCGAGTCGCCCGAGAGCAGGATGAAGGTTCCGATCTCGGGCCGGATGAACACGATCTCCAGAGCGTCGATCGCGAGCCGGATGTCGGTGGCGTTCTTCTTCGTCGACCCGTAGGCGGGAGCGAAGATCAGATCGATGGAAGCCTCCGACAGGGAGGCGATGTACTGGGGATAGCGCCGCCAGTCGGCATACGCCCGCTGGACGGAGACTTTGCCCCGGATGATGTCTGAATCCAGCAGCTTGCTGAGCTCCTGGCCCAGGTTGGACCGGATCCCCATGGTTACGTTGTCGAAGTCGATCAGGAGGGCCGCATGTGGTGAATGCTGGCCGGCGGCCGCCGCAGGCATGTGCGGCGCGTGTGGATACAAATCGTTCATTTCCTCTCTTCTACTGCTCTTTCATGGTACGTCGGGACCCGCCGCGCGGGCGGGCGAGAGGCCCTTCGACCTCGCCCCCGGTCTCCGGGGGGGATGGTGCAAAGGGTCTCTCCACGCTGTCAGTCGGCCTGTTCGTCTTCCCGGCGGGCGGCGAGCTCGAGCCGCATGCGGCGGGCGATCTCGGCGCGCCGGGAACTGCCCGTAGTCGTCTTCGGCAATTCGTCGACGAAGTGCACGACGTCCGGCAGCTTGTACTCCGCGAGCGTCGGCCGGCACAGCTCGCGGATCTCCTCCTCCGTCACCAGCGCGCCCTCCACGAGGACCACGCAGGCGCACACCAATTCCCCCAGCACCTCGTTCGGGATACCGACGACAGCCGCATCGGCGACCGCGGGAAGGGATCGGAGGTGGTCTTCCACTTCTGGCGGATGGACACCGTATCCACCGCGAATGATCAGGTCGCGCTTGCGACCCTCCACGTAAAGGTAACCTTCTTCGTCCAACCTTCCAAGGTCACCCGTCTTCAGCAATCCTGTCGACGTCATGGCCCCGCGCGTGGCGGCGGGCTGCCGGAAGTAGCCCGACATCAGATTGATGCCCCGCACGGCGATCTCGCCTTCGACTCCCGGATCGACCGGCTGCTCGGTCGCGTCCAGGATCTGGACCTCCACGCCCGGGATCGGCCGGCCCACGCTCCGCGCCCGAACATCTGGCGGATCCTCGGACCGCGTCATCGTCACGGTGGGGGCCGTTTCCGTGAGGCCGTACGCGATCTCCAGATCCGGCACCAGGCGCCTGCGCACAGCCGTCACAAGCTCGGGCGACACGGGTGCGCCGGCGATGATACCGGTGCGGAGCGAGGAAACGTCCGCGGCCTCCAGGTCTCCGTCACGCAACAGCATGACGAACATCGTCGGGACCCCGTGCAGGACCGTCGGCCTCTCTGCTTCGACCAGGTCCAGGGTTCGGGCGACGTCGAACCTCTCCTGAAGCACGAGTCCCGAACCGGTCACGATCGATGTGAGCAGGGCCACGCCGAGACCGAAGATGTTGAACAGCGGCACCGCGCACAGCGTCAGGTCCGTTTCGGTCATGCGCAGACACCGCGCGGTCGCCTCTGCGGTCCGCAGCAGGCTCTCGTGCGACTGTACGACGCCCTTGTAGTGCGCCGCCGTGCCGGCCGTGTACAGGATCGCGAACGGGTCCTCCGCCTCAATGTCCACCGGGCTGAGAGCACGGCCCCGGCCGGCCGATACCAGATCCTCGAACTGGAAGACCCGATCGTCGTACCACAGGTCCTCTTCACCGACCGTGGCCAAATACTGCAGACTCGGCAGCTCCGAGAGCAGGGCCTCGAACAGCTCCAGGTATTCGACGCCGCCGAACCGCTCGGCCGTCACGACCACGGTGGCTTCCGTGTTGCGCAGCACGAACTGGATGTCACGGGGAGAGTGCGCCGGATTCAGGGGAACCACGGTGGCCCCTAGCTCGGCAGCCGCGAGGACCGTAAGCACGAACTCCGGCCAGTTGGGAATCGTCGCGGCGATGCGGTCACCCTTCTCGACGCCCAGGTCCTGCAGGGAGCACGCGAGGGCGTGCGCCTGGGATGCCGCGTCCGCCCAGGTCCACGTCCGGTCGTCAAACCGGAGGAACACCTCGTTGGGCTGGCGCTCGCGTTGCGTGTAGAAAGCCGAAGCGACGCCGGCGATACCCGGCCTCACTTCCAAGAGGTCCTCCCGTCGCCCGCACGGCGCCGAAACGGCAACATCTCCAGACACATCACGGAGAGGAATCTGCGGCCTCGAAGGCGCTTCGTAAAGCCGCCCGCAAGGGCTCCCGGCACGCGCTCGCCGGCACCTCGTGCGTGTATCCGCCGTCCGGCGCCCGGGCGACCTGCCCGGCGCACTCGAGAAGCACCCAGCTCAGACTGCCCCCGCGGACCTTCTTGTCGGGTCGGGCCCGCTCGAGAAGGTCGTCGACGTCGAGGGGCGGCTCGAG
>JBDGXC010000048.1:18034-26814 GCA_039584815.1 Gemmatimonadota bacterium | reverse complement strand
AACGGCACAGCGAGAAGTGCGAATCGTAACTTCATGGCATCCTCCGGTCTGAGACGAAACGATCGGGATATGATTTCAGTTGGGATGCACGATGCCTCTGTTCCCAGTAAGCAACAGCCGGTTCGTGCCGTCAACTGTGGCGTAGCTGCCACAATCCCGCCCGCCGCCGTGCGAGCAAAGCGAAGCGCTTGGCGTGAACCGGGCGCCCTGCTGCGAATGGAGTCTACTTGACCGCGACCCAAACGAAGCCCGCGAGTTCGACGGTGAGGGTCGTGCCGCTCAGCGTGCCTGGATAGTCCTCGCCATCGTGGTCAGTCAACGTAAGCACGCCCGAATTTACGACATAGGTCCCGCCGTCCGTCAGCTCCTCGATGGTCACCTCACCGAGCCTGGTTTCCCGTAGTGTATAGTCTATTGTCCAGGTCATATCGCTGTTCAGCGTGTACGAAGCTGCGACCGCCTCGACCGTGAGGTCGGGTACTTCGATCACCGCGAATGGGAGCGATTCTCCATCCATCGTTTCCACCACGTAGGTGCCGTAGATCGTGGAGGAAGGTCCCTGCGGGTCCTCATCGCCCCCACAGGCGGCGAGCACTAAGGCCAACAGGATTGGAGCATAGACGCGCATATGAGCCTCCTGCGAAGGGGTACTCTGTTCGGGCTTAGCCACAGTCAAAGCGGACAGAGTCAAGAGAGAGTCAATGCAAGGGGCGTGCGCAAGCCAACGACAGGGGTAAACGACTGACGTATAATCGAATATCCGGATTGTCTTACGGCGACCTTGGCTCACCCAACCGACGTCTTGTCGGATCGCGGGACAGATTGTCGGATCAGCTCCAGTAGCCAATCACCGCCCGCCACTACCCCAAGGCGAAGCGCCCGGCGTGAACCGGGCGCTTGTGCGGTAGAGCTGCGATGAGGGATGGCAGCGGCCTATTTAGCCCAGTTCATATCTTTCGTGTAGATCTCGTCCCGATGGCCGTCGTAGGCTTTGAAGAACGCGGCAAACATCGCGTCCCATTCTACCCGCTCGGGCGTCCCTTCTTCTGGTTCATTCTCCTCGTCCCACGCATCACACTCGTGGCAGTATGCCTCGATCGCCGCCCAGTCCGCGTACTCAAACGCCAGCACGACCTCTGCTGAGTTCGAACCCCAGTTATGCACCAGGACCGATGAGTGCAGAACGTTGGGGTTCACCTTGGCGATGGGCACCCAGACCGCATCGATAAACGCCATCACCTTCTGGCCTTCCTCTCCCGGCGGAACCTCGAAGACGGTGGCCGTAACGTAGTGGATCTCCGGCTCAGATGCCTCGTCTTCCTGGGCAAATGAGGCAGAAGGGGTCATCGCCAGGATGACGGCTCCGGCGAATAGGACTGAATAGTACTTGCGCATGGTGCACCTCACGGATGCGGGGGGTACGGCAGAGTCACGTCGTGGGGGGTACGGCTTGGCTCGCCTCGGATTTCAAATGATACCATCCCGCCCGCCGCCGTGCGAGCAAAGCGAAGCGCCCGGCGTGCCGCCGACGGCGAGACAGCCAGGCGCTCGTTGGTGGAGCTGATATGCGTGAACGCGGCGGTACCTATTGAGCCCTGTTCATGTTCTTCGAGTAGATCTCGTCCCGGTGACCGTTGTAGGCCTTGAAGAACGCGGCCGCCATCTCGTCCCACTCCTCCCTTTCCGGGGTGCCCTCAGCCGGCTGATTCGCCTCGAACCACGCATCACATTCATCACAGTCGGCCTCGATCGATGCCCAGTCCGCGTACTCAGCCGCAAGCACGATCTCCGCTGAGTTCGACCCCCAGTTGTGCTGAAGGACCGAAGAATGCAGAACGTTCGGGTCCACCTTGCTCATGGGCACTGTGACCGCGTCGATCCACGCCATCACCTTCTGCCCTTCCTCACCCGGTGGGACTTTGAAGACGGTGGCAGTGACGTAATGGATCTCCGGTTCAGACGCTTCCTCTTCTTGGGCGAACGAAGCAACGGGCGTCAGCAGCAACATGACGGCTGCGGCGAACAGGAGTGAAAGGTACTTGCTCATAATGCCTCCTTGCATGCGGGGTGGAGTAAGACGGGACACTCAACTCTACTCCAATACCAGGAATTGCTGTAGGCCGAGCATCCCGCCCGCCGCCATGCGAGCAGCCTTCAGGAGCGGCTCAGAATGCCGAGAGCCCCTGGGTCAGATCATGACCGCGACGCTCGTTAGGAAGCGTCAGGACGCTTCAGGTGGGCACTCTGAGACGGGTTGTTGACGCCCCGTTGATCCGCACCGCTACCCTACAGTCATGGACCCCGAAGCAGAACTCCACGCACTTCTCCTGAAGCTGCGCGACGTGGAGCAGAGGGCCGAGATGCACCGGGAACGAGCAAAAGCGCTGGAGCGGGAGGCGGCTGAGTTGAGGGCGAGCGTGAGAAGAATCGTCACCCGCGCCCTCGCAGAGAATCACAGTATTGCATAGCTTCCGGTGCGCTCCCCGTAGAGGCTTATCTGTCGTCATCTCGTCGAGGCCACGGAGGCCGAGAATGGCATCCACTCCGCATTTCCTCGGACGTGAAGTACGTCTATTCCCATCCTCGCACATAAGCAGCGACCGAGAAGCGGAGCTTAGAGCCACGGCGTCGCTACTCGCCGTGCTGAGGGCTGTGTCTGAGTTCGGGCGGGCGATAGTGCGGCGCGCTGGGGGACCAGCGGGAACGCTTTCCTGCTACACGGAGGTGCCCTTCGAGCTTCAGCGACGGGGTAAGCCCCCCGAGGCCGTGCGCCCGGACGGCGTAGTCGTTGTCCAACGAGGCCGCACGAGGTGGACGGCGCTTGTGGAAACGAAAGTGGGCAGCATCAACCTCGTCCAGGAGCAGGTTGATCGCTACCACCAGCTAGCTGGTCAAGAGAGCTTGAATGCAGTTCTGACGGTGAGCAATCAGGCCGCTCTCCCGAACGGGCAGCCGCCTCTGCAGCTAGACGGAAGACGGCTGAGGTCTGTGCCAGTCCGGCACTTTTCATGGGAGCGCCTGCTGAGTGAAGCACAGGTCCTCAGTCGCAAGAAGGCGATCTCAGACCCCGACCAGAAGTGGATGCTCGACGAGTGGATTCGGTACGCAGACGATCCCAATTCACGGATCATCGTTCCTCCGGAACTAGGACCGCACTGGAATGAGATTCTCAGAGGGGCTCGAACGGGCAGCCTGAGGAAGGGCTCGCCCGAGCTTCGCGATGTAGCCTCCAGATGGGCAGCGTACCTGAGCAAGGCAGCGTTGCAGCTACGAGCAGAACTGGGCGCTGATGTCAGACCGCGTCTCAGCAGAGCGGAACGGTCCGAACCCAATCGACACGTGGACCGCCTCGTCGAGGAGGCCAGTGGGTGTGGTTCGCTATCCAGCGCTCTCGTGGTTCCAGCAAGAGCGTTCGCTACTCTGTGGTCGTGGATGCACCCACCGAAGGACGGCAGACCACGAGACTGAGATGGCTTGGGCGTCAGCTGAGGAGGCTGCCTAACCTCCGCGATGATCTTCAAGTGACCGTTGTCTGGAGTAAACGCGGACTCACGTCCACGTGTGCGGCTAACCGTTTTGCAGAGGATGTGGCAGCAGCTAGCGTCGATCCTCAGGGTGTGTTAGTCGAAAGATCTTTGATGCCTCGCAGGTTCATCGTTCACTCTACGGGGGAGCTTCAGGCAAGCCGAGGGCGTTCAACAGCGCGTGTAGCGGCTGGTATTACGGAAGGTCTTCGGCACTTCTATCGCGACGTCGTCGAAGGTCTTGTTCCATACGTTCCGCCTGCCCCTCGTCTTCCTCCAGAAGAGACGGATGGTATGGAGGTGGCCGGTCTCTCCAAAGGTGATGAGAACTAGAGAGAAGCCTTTGCGGAAGCGCACAGAAGCGATTCTGGAATGGGGCGTCGTCCTCGGAGCGCTCGCCACAATTCCCCTGACAATTGCCCAGGAAGCCGGAGCTAACTCCTGGGTCGTCGTAGGCGACTGGATTGTCTGGGTAATCTTCCTCGTTGAATACGTCGTCATGATCGGGCTGGCGGACAACCGCTCGGCCTATGCCAAGTCCAACTTGCTCAGTGTCGCCGTCATCGTCCTTTCGTTTCCTGCTCTCCCGACGGTTCTCGCGCTCACCCGACTCGCACGGCTTACTCGCCTCACGCGGATCATTAGGGTGTTCGCAGTGGCAGCCCGTGGCGCACGGGCTCTAGGCCAGGTTCTCGGTCGGAGAGGCTTTCTCTACGTCGCCGGAGTCTGCGGCATTCTTATCCTAACGGGCGCGGCTGTGATGCTTCTTGCCGAGCCAGACAGCGTTCCCCGTGGTTACTGGGATGCGGTGTGGTGGGCGGTGGTAACCACTACCACCGTCGGCTATGGTGACATCTCGCCCGTCTCACCGCTCGGACGGGTTATCGGCGTAATCCTCATGTTTGCGGGCCTCGGACTTGTGGCAACGCTCGCTGCCTCGATTGCGGCTTACTTTGTGGAGCAGGACGATGCTGAGGAGCAAGCGGATGTTGAGGCCCGACTGACGCGGATTGAAGCTCTGCTTCAGCTACTGACCGAGGGGCAAACGAGGAGCTGATTCGTGCCCATCTACACGGATCGATCAAAGCCGCAGTACAAACAGTCGTCACGGGTCACCGTGAGCGAGATGTCCCACCTGCCGCAGAGAGGTCTCCCGTGGCGAAGTGTACGTACTGCGACCGTGGCGGTTGGTCCTTCCAGGTAAACGCTGACGGGCTCTGCCCTCAATGCGCTCCCGCCGTGACGATTTCGGTTCAGTCCATCATCAGGGTCATCAGCGAGTCGCTGGACCTCGTGGAGAAGTCCAAGCGGCTGGACACGAGGCTCTCCCGTTGTGATGTGGTCATCGCCAAGGCCAAGGAGCTGATGGCCTACCAGGCGCTGGGCATCCCCACCATCAGCCCTCCGCCCAACCAGCTCGTGGCGACGATGGAGGAGCGTAGGAGCCAGCTCATTGCAGAGGCCGATGAGGCCAGCGGAGGTAAGGTCCCGCCCGGCGTGTTTTGGGCTGACTACATCAAGAAGCTCAAGGACAAGCCGGAGGAGCGGCTGGAGGTTGCCCTCAACTACCTGCCGCTACCGGCTGCTTTCAGGGAAGCCGCCGTGGCGCTTCGCGCACAGATACGTGAACGGCGCAAGCAGGGGGCGGAGTACGGGGAACTCCTGAGCGGGCTCCACACCCTCGCCGCCTGGGATAGCTTTCTTCACGCGACCCCCCACGTCGAGGCCAACGCCGCCCCAGCTTGGAACGTGGTCGAGATCATCCCTGAGGAGGTCTGGCGAGGGCTCGACCTTCCGTATTCGGAGATCGGGCACCGGGAATTGTCTCTGCTCAACCAGACGGATGGGAAGTGGCTGGAGGAGGCGTGGGGAGAGCCCAAGATGCACCGCACGGCTCAGGAATACCATCAGGGCGTTTGGAACCAGTGGGTAGCCGAGTATCGGGCAACAGAGGCCGACCGACAGCGGCAGTTTGAGCGGGATTTCCAGCGTATGTTGGACGAGTACTGATTCTTGAGCCCCGGCCACCCGACCGGGGCTCTTTCGCGTCCGTCGGCGTGAGGAGACCGACCCACATGAATCGGTCTCCTTCGATCGGCTCCCAGACCGGGAGTGTGGTCTATCGCCGCAACTTATAGTCCGTGCCGTACGCGGTGTTGATGCGGGCGTAGATCGTGTCGTCCACGTCCATCGCCTCGACCAACTTGCCGGCCGCGATCTCGTCCGAGACGAACATCATCCCCTCGGTATCCATCTCGGGTTTCGGATACGCGGCGGGCGGCGGCCACACGTCCGGGTTCACCTCCACCATGCGCGCCCGGATATTGTCCTTGGTGACATTCCAGACCATGTAGTCCGTGGCCAGAGTGAGCGGCCCGTCGTACGTGCTGCGTATCCCCAAGCCGACGCGTTCCTGTGTATCGAAGTCGTTGAAGAAGTGATAGGCCACCGCCATGCGTGGCTGGACCAGGCTCATGACCTTGCCGAAGGACTCCGGCGACGTGTGGATCGCGACGCCGATCTCGAGCGCCAGGCTGGGCGGGAACTTGAACTTCTCGATGTAGTCCTCGACCGACATCATGGCCTCGTGCACGACGAGGTCAGCCCCCTTCGAATACTCGATGAACCACTGGTTCGGGTACGTGTCTCCACCGAACACGAAGCTGAGGCCGTTCCAATCAAGTCGGTAACTCACTGAACCATCGATCCCGTGGATGGCCGGGTACGAACGAATGACCACGCCGTTCTCCTCGTACACCACCTGGTTTTCGCCCTTGTAGTCGAACTCGTGGATCACCAACTCGCCGCCGCTGGCAGGAAGCCGGCCCACGCGGTTCTGGCGGTCCCAGGCCAGCGCGTCTTTCCAGTGCTCGAGCGCCCAGGTCGTTCCCAGGTCTTCGCGCGGACCACTCGGTCCCCACACGTTCAGCGGGACGGATCGGCCGGCGACCCAGCCGCCGATGTAGTACGCGGCGAAATCGCCGAAGTGATCGGTGTGCAGGTGACTGATGAAGATCTTATCGAGGAAGTCGTACGGGATCTCGAGACTGGCGATGCGGACGTGCGAGCCCGTGCCGGAGTCGAAGATGAACTTGTCGCCGTTTCCAAGCTCCACCAGGAAACAGGCGGCGGCCTGCGACTCCCTGCCGGTGGGCATTCCCGTGCCGCAGGAGATGACTCGCATCTCGTCCGGAGCCAGCGTTTCCGTGTTGGGGAAATAGGTGTCGGCAGGTCCGCGGGCCTCCGTGGGGCTAACCAAGGTCTCGCGTTCCTGCGACATCACGAAGCCGACGGTCGCGCCCGTGACGAGCGTCGCGGCCACTCCGACGACTACTCCGGCCTTGAAAGTCATGACAATCCTCCTCTTGTCTCCGCACACTTCTGCGAGTTTTGCTCTGCTAGGATAGTCGGCTGTTGAGAGCCTAGACAGCCCAAAGATCCGAAGCGAAGGTTTCTTCAGCGAGACTTCGAAAGCACCCTAGGCTGGTCGGGCGCTTCTCTTTGACGGCCCGTTGATCCGTGCCCGTACCCTCCCGGTATGGACGACTACGAGGCGAGGATCAGGGAGCTTCTCCTAGAGATCAGGGACGCGGAGCAGATGCTAGCGGGACTCAGGGTTGAGCTGAAGCGGCTGGTGGAGTCCTACTTCATCCCTTCCGGCGCAGGTGCTCAAGGATCTGAAGCACCCGGAACGCCACGTTACCCTCATCGTTAGCCCTTTGTTTGGCCGCCTGCCGCAGTTCGTCGATGCAGCCGGCGTATTCCTCATTGATGACTGTCTCCAGGCCTTCCATTTCCGCCAAGTGCTCCGTTGTGTATCCCCTTGGCACAACCGGAGACCAGAACATGTACCGGCGATTGGGAAAATCCGACAGGTACTCCTCGGCGTACTCTCTTTGACGACGGAACTTGGAGCCAATTCTCTTGATGGTCTCCCTATTGTTCTTGTAGAGCACCCCTCGGAGGTGTGTGGTGACTTCGCAGAGGTAGGCAGTCTTCGTCTTGAAATCGAGACCTACCACGTCAAGTTCGGTCAGGCCTTTAAGACCGCCTCCCGGAGGCCGCACGTTGTAATCGACGAAGTCACAGCCTTTCACGACTTGCAGGTAAGCCCCGACGAGGAGTTCCCCAGGTCTGGCGGTCATCTCACGTTCCTATGGTATCCCCGGGGTCACCCAAGCCGGATTCGCGGGATCCGGTCCGGCTGCATCGCCAAGCTGCATGTCGTGACCGTTCCCTGTCAGATCAAACGCCAGATCACCTTCGCCTTCGTCCATGCGCCAATAGGCTATCAGCCCTTCCTTCCGGGCCTTCCGAGTGAGCTTCACATTCATGTTGTCACGAAGCTGGTCCACGGTACGAGCGACGTTCCAGATCCGCACTTCGTCGATCACACCGTCGAAGAACTGACCCTTGAATCCCGTGACCGCATGCTGGCGACCTATCGAGACAGGCGGGGGTCCGATTTGCGGCACTCTCGCACCCAGGATCTCGTTGTCCAGACGGCCATCGATATAGAGCCGAACGGTTCCGTGATCGAAGGTGGCCGCGACATGCTGCCACACGTCGTCCTGAAGGGACGTCACACCGACGTTCACGCTGTTTGCCCCGTCGGCGCGAGTGTTCAGTTGTATCGGTCCGTACCGGATCCCCAGGTTGTAGGACGCCTCCGTGCAGCAGCCCCACTTTGACACGATGTGTTGAATGCTTCCGCTCGCGTTGTGCGGCTTGACCCAGGCCTCGATTGTGAAGGTCTCTCGTAGGTCGAGATCGTCAGCGTCGGGTGTTTCCATGCCATCCCGAGCGCCGTCGAAATCCAGTGCGTAGGAGAACGCCTTTTCCTTGCCCTCCGTCACCCAGAGAGGATCGCCAGTGTCTGAACCGACAGCGTTCCCTAGCTGCATGTCGTGGCCATTCCCGGTGAGATCGAACGCGGTATCGCCCTCACCTTCATCCATGCGCCAGTAGGTTATGAGGCCAGCGGGCAGCGTCTGCGTGTTGAGTTTCTTGCCCATGTTCTTCTGAATCTCGCGTTGGCTGAGAGCCACGCTCCAGATCCTCACTTCGTCCATGGTGCCGTCGTACCACGCACCCGTCGTCTGGCGCGGCGTCAGCATGCGGCCTAGTGAAAGCACGGTGACCGAGTTCTGCGGGACGAAGTTGCCTGTCGTCTCCACGTCCAATTGCCCATCCACGTAGAGCCGGACGGTCCCGTTGTCGAAGACGGCCGCCACGTGCTGCCAGATCCCATCGGCA
>JBDGXC010000048.1:0-18012 GCA_039584815.1 Gemmatimonadota bacterium | reverse complement strand
GCCGGATGGTCCTCCCGCGCAGCCAGAACGCATAGGAGGCCTCCGTCCCCAAGCCCCACTTCGAGACGAAGTCTTGTCGGGGATCGATCCGTGCCGCGTCATCCGGCTTTACCCAGAGTTCAATCGTCCAGGTTGAACCGAGGTCGAGGGCTGAAGCGTCTGCAGTCCAGGTCCCCGTGCTCGCCCCGTCAAACTCCAGCGCGTAGGAGACCTTCTTACCCTTGCCCTGACCTCCGGCTGCGAACGTGGGTGCCAATTCAGCCCTTGGGCCGGTCGCTACGGACTGATCCTCGGAGCATGCGAAGCTGAGCGAGGCGGCGATAAGAACGACGGCGGTTAGACGAAGGGCACGCATCGGACTCCTCCAACGAACGGCTTGAAACGCGGTGGGTCACGTTTCGGAGGCTCGGGGCACTTGAGCCTCAGGGGGATGCTACCGCTGGCGTGGGCGAGTATCAAGTTGCGGTGTCGGTCTGAAAGCCTAGTCTAGAACCATGACTAGCACCAACTTTGATCCTTTCGGCGCTTTCTTCTCTCCCGAGCGGCTCGCCTACTACCGGGAGCTTCATGAACGATTTCCGCTGTGGTGTGGCGATTGGCCAATTCCTGAGCGCTTCGCACCTGAGGCAGCGCAGTGGCTTCGGGAGACAAGACTGGCATTAGAAGCAAAGCCGCACGCGCCGGAAGCCGAACTGGCTTGGGTCGAGTATGGCTGGGAAGAGCCACGGTGGTCGAACGCTCCGAATCCAACGCTTTACGTGGTCGAGGAGGACTCCGGCCCAGACAGACTCATCGAGAGGACGATCTCCCCGGTTGAGCCTCCCGCCGTGCGGGCCTTGTTCGCCGCCATCGAGTACGTGTTCGCGAAATGGCACTCTGGGATCGGACCTGCTAGCACCGGCGTTCCAGTCATCCTAGCGGACGACGAACCAGTTCTGGAGCACTGGAAGAGCGAGTTCACAGACTTGGTGGATTCACCTGACCTGTTCGTTGGCGTCGAACCGACGGGGCGAACAGGCTGGCGTCTCCTGCAGATCCGCAACGCGTATCTCGCTACTCCACGCCGCGACACAGAGCAACGCAAGTCTCTCCGTAGCAGGTTGCACCGCTACTGGATGTTCATCGGCGAGGATCTTGGCATTATTCCACAGGTTCGAGGAGGACGCTCAACCACGCTCTCCAGCGACTTCCTTAAGGAGATTGTGGACGAGACCGTAGAACTGCTGGAGAAGGTGCGTGCCTGTAGTCTTGACGAGGACGAGATGGACAACGTGCGCGCTCTAGTTGCCGACCGCCCGGTGCCCCCACACGAGCATAGGCGCATCGACATCAGGATGAAGACCGGCGATTGGGGAACCCAGCTACGGTTTCCAATGCTGACCCGTCACGAACTCAGAATTCTCCGTACAGATGCCCGCCAGGATGCCCCGACGGTGGCTTCAGTAGCTCGCTTCTTGGAAGACTCTGAGCGCCTTCCGTATTCCTCCAGCACTATCGAAAATCTCGTGAGCAGCTCCCAAGAAGGCTGACCCCAGCGGCCGTCTCCCGACTTTGCTCGAAACTCGGTACACGATTCTCCGCTATTCAATCTAGGTTCACGCTTGCGGGCACTGAAATGGTGTTTCGCAAGCGCCATTCGGACACCGTAGGGGCGCTCAACAAGTACAACGGGAAGCCGGAGTCGCCGGAATGACTGGCTCGATGGAGCGGACAACGGCGAATCCGGGAGAAGCCAATAGGCTAATCAAAAACATGAGGGTTGGTATCCCGGCTGGAGCCAGGGCCGGGAGATACCAAGAGAAAGGCGAGGTGAAACGATGCTGAATGCGAGACGAGGCAGTCCGAACCGAAGGAGTACTAATGGATTCCGACCCGAACCGGAGCGAAGGCTCCACTAGGCCCGAAAGCTACACCACAACTGATCTAGACCTCGCGAGCTTCCTCGCGTGCCGTGGCCTGCAGCCAACGCAGATCAGGCCGCCTCTTCCCCATACCTATCCGAACTTCGCCACGTTCGTCTACGATCACGTAGAGGGCCTTCAGGCTGCCTTGGAAGAGTGGTCACACGACGAATCGCTGCACGTGGATCTCCGGCAATTCCTCGACCATAGACGGGCATTCTACAGGGAGGTTCGTTCGCTACGGGAGGGGGGACGATGATGCCGGTCGAAGGGTGCAAGGCCCCAATTGACCCGGTCCTTGAGGTTCTCCTGGAGCATCTCCCAAGCTTCGATCCGGAGGTTTGCGAGGCAGTTCTCGGCACGCGGGTGGCGAACATCTTGGACGGACCGCCGACCTGGCTCGAAATGATCGCTCCGTCCTCCTACGGGAAGACCATGATCATCGAGCCACTGTCAGGAGTTGCCGGCGGCCACATCGTCTCAACCCTGACGACGCGCACTCTTCTGAGCGGCGCCTATGGTCCTAATGGGTCCGATCCCTCCCTGCTGACACATCTTGGGAAGAACCCGTTCATGATCTTCAAGGATCTCGGCACGCTCCTTAGCGACTTCCGCACTCGCTCGGAGATCTTTGCTCAACTTCGAGAGGTGTACGACGGCGAATTTGCGAAGTCTTACGGGAACGGGCTGCGTCGCAGTTGGAAGGGAAAGGCAACGGTGATCGCGGTCGTCACACAGGCCGTGGACCTGTTTCCGTCGCTGGATGCCCAGCTCGGGGAGCGTTTCCTGAAGCTTCGATTCCGCCCGCTGGAGAATCCCGTCGAACTAGCGCTGGAGACCCTGGAAACCACTGGCCGGGAAGAGGAAATCAAGAAACTGCTGCACAAGGCTTACAAATCAGCAATACGAGGGGCGAAGGCGGGTCTAGCTCAAGTCGCACTTAGCGAAGACACCAGGAGACGCATCGCGCACCTTGCTTGCCTTCTGGCCGAGGTTCGCACGCCTGTCACGCGCAATAAGTACCGTCTCGACCGCATCGAATTACCCCCGGAAACCGAAGGGCCGTTCAGGACCCTGAAGATGTTGGCGCTGTTCGCGCAGGCGCAGGCTGCTCTCAGGGGAGTACGTGATCTGGACGACTTCTCTTTGCTGTACAGGCTCACGCTCGACGCCATGCCCGAACCACGCCGCTCCCTGCTCATCGACGTAGCGAAACGGCATCTCTCACAGAACCCGCCGAGCGCTTCGGAGGTGAAGACCCCGATAGCCGTGCAGTACGCGAAGCAGGTGCTCGATGATCTCGCAGCCGTCGGGGTTGTGACTAGCCGGGAACGAGCGACAACCGATGATCCGGGGCGACCACCGCGTGAATACCTACTGACAGACAGAACGCTAGAGCGTTTGGACCACTCGGGAATGATTGAAATGGAGGTTTTGAATGATGATTACGTAGACGTCTAAGAAGAAGAATATAGGAGGGTACAGCGTAATAGAGATTCAAAAACCTGAGCCATGGAAGGGTCACGAATGAAGAAGCGATCATCAGCACGCACATATGTCCTCTACGAGAACTACGAAGGTAGGTACACCCCGCACTGGCAGTATATGGGTAAGCCCAAGATCCCTGGATGTTTTCGGAACGTGCATGGCCACGCCGTTCCACCGCCGTTCCCGCTCGTCGTTCGCGGCAACCATGTGACGCAGGCATGTGCGCTGGCTAACGAGTCCGTTACGAGCTTGGGTCATCCGAATCATCTGGGAATCTGGTGGCGTCGCGGGGTAGACCAGGACCCTCCGCCCTTGGGGAAGAACCTGACGCTGTATCCAACAACAGTTGCCTACTGCCAAGGGTCTCCGACGGCCATGGCGCACGATGGCGTCTCCGATGCTGAAGAGGCACTTGAGTGGATTAATCGATACGGGTGTGGGAACGGCTGCTCCCTTCATCACGAAATCGTCACGATGACCGTGGACGAAGGCAAGAAGCGTGGCTTTACATGGTACACGCCGCCGCCGTCGGAATGCGACGAGTGAACATCGCACAGTGAACCCTCTCCTCGCCCTGGCCGCCAAGTGGCGTTCTGACGCCAACGTTGTGGAGCAGCGTGGAGCACCCGGTATCGCCGAAGTATGGCGTCTCGCGGCCGATGAACTTGACGTATTCCTGTCGGCTTGGGAGACAGAGAAGCTTGCCTTAACCCAGGCCGCGCAGGAATCCGGCTACACGCGAAGCGCGCTTGAGAAGATGCTTCGACGCGGCGACATCGCGAACGCCGGCGAGAAGGGGAAGCCACGCATACGCCGCTGTGATCTTCCCAAGAAGGCGGGCGGCACCCTCAGGGACGAGGAAGGCGAGCCCGATCTCGCTGCTGCCGTCTGGGCAGCCAAACAAGGGGCTTGAGTTTCTGGCTCCGTGTACCTATTTTTAGGCACATGGGCAACCGTCTCACTACAGCGTTTCTCAAGGCGCTGCGGACTGCGAAGACAACGCTCGGAGATGTCGCGCGTGGCAGCGGCCGTGGGTACCGCACCTTGCACGCCTATCTGAAGGGTGATCGCAGGGTGACGCTTGACGCCGCCATGGACTTGCTGTCGTACTTGCGGCGCCGGGCCAGGGAACTGGATGACGCTGCCGATGAACTGGAGAGGGCAGTCCGAGACGAGGAAGGAGGCACCGATGCCTAGCTGCTGGTCGTACACGGTCGGCGAGAGACCGCACACAGTGATCGTCTATGAACGGACGCCCGACGGAGTGCTGTGGGCACGCTGTTGGGATGCCTCCGTTAACGGCGGTCGCCGGCGGGTATCCCTCGGCCACCGGGACAAGGTGAGGGCGAAGGCTTGGGCACGCGAACAGGCCGTGAAGCTGGAGCACGGAGAGGACAGTATGCCGCGCAAGGTCACGGTCGCTCAGGTGCTTAAGGCGTATGTCTCATACCTAGAGAAGAAGCCGAAGCGGACAGCAGAGACGAGAGCCGCCGACAGACGTAGGGAGGAACTCTGGATTCGCGTTCTTGGCGCGAAGCAGGACGCACATCGCATCTCACTGGGCCAGTGGCAGGACTTCATCGACAAACGAACGTCAGGTGAGCTAGACGCGCGGGGCAGGGAGGTGCCAGAAGATCAGCGGCGGCCTGTCCGGAACCGGATCATCGAGAAGGATCTGCGTTGGCTGCGTTGGGCGCTGTCCTGGGCGACGAAGTACAGGACGTCAGACGGCCGGTATCTGATGCGGGAGAGTCCAGTCCGCGGTGTGGAGTTCTCAATCCCGAAGGAGCCGAATCCGGTCCGGCCAGTGGCGACGCAAGAGCGGTTCGAGGCAATGCGCGGCGTCAGCGACGAGCACCAGATGGACGTTCGATGGAACGGGCACCGCACGGCGGTTCGCAGCTATATGTCGGTATTGCTCGACCTCATACACGAGACGGGGCACAGGATAGGCGCGGTACGGCAACTGCGGTACTGCGACGTGCGTTTGGAGCGGACACAAACCGCCCCCTACGGTGCCATCGTGTGGTCGGAGCAGGCCGACAAGCAGGATCACGAACATGAGGTGCCGGTTAGTTCGGTTGCACGGTCAGCCTTGGACCGTATCATGCGTAATCGTCCTGGCGTTGGAGAGGCATATCTGTTCCCGAGCCCGACAGACAGCACGGAGCCGGTGAGCAAGCGGCTTGTGCAGCGTTGGTTCGATGAGGTGGAGAAAGCTGCCAAGTTGGAGCCCGTAGTCAGGGGCAAGTGGCACGCGTTCCGGCGCAAGTGGGCCACAGAGCGGAAGCACCTGCCAGATGTTGACGTCGCACACGCGGGCGGCTGGAAGTCGGTCGAGACAATGAAGGCGTGCTATCAGCAGGCCGACGAGGTAGGAGTGCTCACTGCTGTTCTTGACCGGAAGGAATTGCGGCAGGTACCCTAAGGCGTGCCAACGTACACAGTAACGTACACAGTGCCAGTATCGGTGTTCTTTGTAACGCTGTAAGTCGTTGTGAAATCAGGCGACGGGGAGTAGCTCAGTCCGGCAGAGCACTGGCTTTGGGAGCCAGGGGCCGCGGGTTCAAATCCCGCCTCCCCGATTCGGACCCCGGCGTCCGCGCCGCACATGTGAGGAACAAGGGGGGCCGCCCGCGGGTCTGAGTCGGCTTCGAAGCTTCATCCGGAGCGGGAGGCGGGGGAAACGTGGACCTTCAGACGGCGGCCAACTTGGCGGAGATCGTCAGTGTCCTCATCGTCGTCGGGGGCTTTCTCTTCGCCGTAATCCAGCTCATGCACCTGCGCCATCAGCGCAGGGACGCGGCTGCCATCGAGCTGGCTCGCTCCTTCCAGAGCCCGGAGTTCGGTCATGCGCTGCGTCTCCTCCTCTCGCTGCCTCCAGGCCTCTCTTCCGACGAGCTCGAGGAGTACGGACCCAGTTACGAGGATGCGGCCATGCTGGTCAGCCTGACGCTCGAGTCCGTCGGCATTATGGTGCACCGCAGGGTCGTGTCGCTCGAAATGGTGTGGGAGCTCATGGGTGGACTCGTGCTGGGAGCCTGGGAGCGTCTCGAGGGGTGGGTGGAAGCCATGCGGGCGGAGCAGGGACGGGAGAAGTTCGACGAGTGGCTCCAGTGGCTCGTCGAGCGCCTGCGCCAACGCGAGGCGCTCGAGGAGCTGCCAGCCTGGAAGCGGACCGAGCGTTGAGACCTGACGGCGCGGTCGGTCGTCGGCCGGGAACCGAGGGCTGCCCTCAGACTTCCAGCGCGGCAACCGCTCGCGGATAATCCTCCGCCCGGATGTAGAGCACGTAGCCGTAGCTCCCCTTGCCATCCGTCACGGCGTTCGAGGCGTAGACGTTGACCCGCGACTGATACAGCCGCTGATGCACGTCCACCAGGGCACCGAGCTCGTCGTCACCCTGAACGAGAAGAGCGGGATGGGGGCCGTCCAGGGTCATGCCTGCCCCGCTGGCGGCGGTCTCGAGCCGGGCGGATTCTTCGGGGAACAGCGTCATCTGGGTCCGGATGGGACCCACGGGGATGGCGGTGAAGGCCAGCAGGCTCACACCGAGATCCTTGAGACGTGACAGGAACTTGTACGCCTCTCCGGGCTGATCCTCGACGGTCGTGTAGTAGTACTCGACGCGGCGGATCCGATAGGCCATGGCACTCTCCGTGCTGTGGGTCGGCAGCGCCGAGCCCTCAACGCTGCTCGCGTTCGGGCGTCCCGGGGGACAGAACGCCATGAGTCGAGTCCCATCGAGAGGTGCGGCCGGTGGGCGGCCCACCATAGATGAGGTATACGCCCGCGCGAGCGTCGGGGTTCGCTCCCCTATCAACCGGGTCGATACCGGCGCACGAGATCCGCTTCGATCTCCTCTTCCGTGAACGCCACTCGCTTCAGCTCCTGGCGCGCGAACAGGGGTGCCTGGTCGTCATGGTGCGGCGAGGACGGGTCGGCGCTCTGGCCGAATACGAGCACCGAGTAAGCGCGGGGCACGTCGCCGAATTCGACCGCCAGGATCCAGGCGTCCCCTGTGTAGGCGCGCAGAATACCGTCCTCATCGCGCTCGAATCCGAGGTGCCGGAAGCAACCCAGGCGAGAATGGCACCCGCTCACGGGCACGTCCACGTCTCCCCAGCGCACCCGGTGCGAGGCGCCCCACGTGATGTCCCAGGATCCGTAGATCTCCACCGCCTCCTCCACCGCCTCCCGGAACGCGCGCACCGCGGCCACCGGGTCGCCCAGGCCGGCGGGCGTCGACGCAGGAGACTCCGGGTCCCATGGATGGGCATAGTCGCCGCCCAGGGCGTCGTAGCGATCCACCCAGAGCTCGAACAGGGAGCCACCGCGGCTGTCGGTGGCCGAGGTGTTGGGCCAGGCCTCGACGAGATCGATCGCACCCCTGACATCGGCGCTGTGGGTGTCAGACCGAACGGCCCCGATCAGGTCATCCTTGACTCGATCCGCTCGCAACATGCGCGGCGAGTGCTTGAGCTGGATCACATCTTCGAGCGTCACTCCTTCCGCGCCACGAACGAGCTGAAGCGACAGCTGGCTGCGCAACCGGAGTTGGGGTTCCGGCCACGCGGCATTGACCGAGGGTGTCTCCAATGGGTCCTCGAGGCTCGTATAGTGGAAGGAATCGTTCTCGTTGTGCAGATAGCCGCCGCGCGGATTCAGGAGCTGCGGCAGCGAGTCGAACGGAACGAGCTCGGACCACGCGTCGTCGCGGAAGCGGACCGGAATCGCTACGGTGTCCCGTCCCGAGTCGTGCGGCAGGAGCGGCAGGGCCGCGTTCCAAACATAGTAGATGTTCCCGGCGTCGTCGGCGTAGATGAAGTTCGACTCCTTCATGGCCCGCATCCGCATGGCGCGCATCCACTCGCCGAGGCTCGTTGCCTGCATCATGCGGAGAAACTGCTCGGTCCGTCGGTACTCGCCCCAGTCGGCGGAGCGGACGACAAAGAGCGTGTCCGAGCTGCGCTCGATCACGGGGCCGAGCTCGGTGTGGAAGAAGTCCCGCGTGGCGGACTCGATCGTCCCTTCCGCACGCACACGGATCTCTATCGTCTGACGGTCCAGCGGCCGGGATTCTCCGTCCAGCAGGTAGCGCTCCGCCGTCTCGGTGTCGACCGCGAGTGCGTAGAACTCTTCGAGGTCGGGTGAGTTATTCGTTGTACTCCACCCGAGGTGACGATTGAATCCCCCGTTGAAGTACATCGGGTACCCGACTCGAAAGTCGCCGTAGAAGTCGATGACTCCGGGAACTGTGAGGTGGGCCTCATAATAGGCACTGTATCGCCCGGCTCCCCAGGTCAGGTGCGGATTACGCACCAGAATCGCCCGACCGGAGGCCGAGCGGGACGGGCCGAAGGCCCAGGCGTTCGAGCCGTCTCCGGACGAGGCCGCCGAGCGCCGAGTCGTTTTCCCCACCCGGAAGCTCCGGAAACGCCGCTTCGCCCCGTCAAGCGTTTCGTCCGCCCAGTGGGTTGCCACGTCGACCCCCGTGAACTCAGGCGTCGCCCACGCAGGGAGCTCCGTGGAATGCAGATCGATGTAGCGATTGACCGCGGCGGCGTACCCCTCGTACAGATCCCGTGCGTCTCGATGCAGAGATGGATAGGCGCGCGCGGCCTGCTCGTACCGCTGACGCCACCAGAAGTCGGACTCGATGTGCGCCGACCCGAGGTGCAGCGCCAGCTCCCCACGGGCCATCGTCAGGCGCTCGACCACCAGCGGACCGTAGTCTTCCATGTGACACCAGGCGAGGCCGTATCCGAGCGCCGCCAGGTCGTCGGCCAGGATGTGCGGTACCCCGAACGATGTGCGGCGGATCTCGACGCGCTCCGGGAAGCCGGTCGTGCCGCCGGCCGGGCAGCCGGCAAGCAGCGGAGCCAGTCCCCCGACGAGGTAAAGACGGACGAGGCCGCGGGCTGGAGCCCGGCCGATCAGCCGTTCCACGAACCGGGACGACCGAGGATACGCCCGGTCTCAGTCATCTGTTTTAGGGGTCTCCTCGAGCAGCTTCTCGTCGTAGTAGTCGAGCTTGTGCAGAGGCATGACTACGCTGGATAACACGTTCAGCACATGCGCCGCGATTCGTTTGTAGAAACGCGCCCCCATCACTGTCACGGTTGCCTCCGAGGCACCGTAATCGCTCCGGGCGACACGCCCCACAACCGCATCGCACCGGCGGGTCAGGTCCCGTCCCTCCCTTATCAGCTCCACGGCGCCCTCGTGATCAGAGGCCTGAAACGCCGATTCGATTTGCGCGAAGTTCTGCTCGATTCCGAGTCGGATCTCTCGCAGCTCGCTCACGATCTGATCCTGCGGCAGCGCCGCGGGGTGGAAGTCCCTGACTTCCGCCAGGTTCTTGGCGTAGTCCCCGATGCGCTCGACGTCCTTGACCAGGCTCATGAGAAGGAGGCAGTAGGGCAGGGAGCCCCGCTCCGAACCGAGCGACAGGTGGGCGATCACCTGCTTGCGGATCCGGCGCTCCAGCTTGTTCACGTTGACGTCCATCTTGTACACCGTTGTGCGAGCGTCGGCTTCGATCGATTCAGAGAAGAAGATCTCTCCCGCCTGGATCGTCATGTCGTAGGTCAGGCCGAGCATCCGCGAGAAGTTATTTCCCATGTCGGCCAGAGGTTCAGTGGGGCGAAACAGGCTGAGCAATTCCTTGAGCATCACGCACCTCGGGGGCTAGAGCACCCGGTTCAGGAGAGCAAACAGGGCGGGAAGTCCGTAAAAGAGCCCGATCACGTATGCCACGGCGAGGGCTTTCGATCTGACCGCGAGCCGCGCGAGCCTCCGGGCCGCACGCAGCGGGAGGTTGCGTATCGGCTCGTACGGATAGATGAGGACTGTTGCCGTTGCGTTGAACAGGAGATGGACCATGGCGATCGTCACTCCGGCGATCGCGTTCGAGCCGGTGACTGCCAGGGCTGCCAGAAAGGCCGTGACTGTCGTCCCGATGTTGGCGCCGATGGTGATGGGAAACGCCTGTTCCAGGGTGATGATGCCGGCGCCCGCCAGAGGAACGAGGAGCGAAGTCGTGATGGAGCTCGACTGCACCATCACGGTGACAATGATTCCGACCAGAATGGCCACCAGTGGAAGCTGGTACAGTCCCCGGGAGACGCTGGCCTCGACACGCGCGGCCATCGCGCCGCGCATCACACGCACCAGAAAAAGCAGCGCGAAGTAGATGAGCAACCCGGACACGATGATGAGCAACGCCGCCTGGATCTGCTCGGAATCCGTCAAAGAGTGAGTGGCGGCCTTTACCGGCTTCAGGGCCGCCTTCAGGACACCCTTGATCGGACTGTCGTACTTCACACCGCCCAGGCCAGTGAACGATTGAGCAAGCCAGCTCGCCGTCTTCCGCAGGAAGCCGGTGAGGATCTCGAGCGGCAGGAGAAGCGCTACCGCCATGAAGTTGAAGAAGTCGTGGCACGTGGCGACCGAAAAAGCCCGGTAGAATTCATCCCTGCGCGTCATGTGGGCGAGCGATACCAGCGTGTTCGTCACGGTCGTACCGATGTTGGCACCCATGATCATCGGAACCGCGTTCACCAGTGGCAACGGACTCTCGGGGGCCGCCACGAGCCCCACGATCAGTGCCGTCGACACAGACGAGCTCTGCACCAGCGTCGTCGCGAGAATGCCGACCATCAGGCCGAGAAACGGATTCTCCGTGACCGCGAAGAAACTGTCGAGGAGTCCCCGACCGAGCGACTTGAACGCGTCCCCCAGCCCGTTGACTCCGAGGAGGAACACGAAGAGAAGTGCGACGACAATGAGCAGGCGCGCCATCGGGTGTCGAGCCGCTGTTCGCCCCCAGCCCGAGCCCGGCGGATCGTCGTGCGTCAAGAAGCCTCCGATGAAAATGACGGACCCGGGGCGAACGTCTCGATCGGGTGTCGCCGTCTCGGGCGGTCGCCCGAGCCCGGCCAACTTGGCCAGACGGCGTGAGTCCAGCAAGTCACTCGTGACACGGTCGCCTCAGGGCGTCGAACCATTGACCGGGCCGTCAGACCTCCAGCTCGATCACCGGATCGCCGAGCACGTCCATGCGGGGGCGTACCCCCAATCCCGGTCCCGTCGGGGCCGCCATTCGGCCCTGCGTCCTGCGGGGGGCTCCCTCCGCCGTGCTCACGGTCACGTAGCTGTTGAAGTCCGTGGCCGTGAACAGGTGCCGGGGCGCCGTGCTGTGCGCGAGATGAGCGATCGCCGCCGTGGCGATGTCGCTTCCCCAGGTATCCTCGATCGTCATCCCGAGGCCCAGGACGACGCACAGATCCCGTGCCACCCGAGTCGCGGTCAAGCCGCCGAGCTTGCTGAGCTTGAGGTTGACGACGTCTGCGGCATCGGACGCGTGGGCCCGCACCAGTGCCAGCAGCGAGTCGATCGATTCGTCGAGGATGAACGGGTGGCCGATCCGCCGCCGCACCCCGAGGCACTCCTCGAAGCTCGCGCAAGGTTGTTCGATGTACACGTCGATGTCGCGCACGGCCCGGGCCACGCGGAGAGCTTCGTGCCTCAACCAGCCCGTGTTCGCGTCCGCCACGAGCACGTCTCCCGGCTCGAGCCCGGCCGACACGGCCCGGATCCGCTCGATGTCCTCCTCCACATCGGACCCCACCTTGAGCTGGAATCGGCGGTAACCCTCCGCTCGATAGTCGACGACGCTGCGGGCCATTTCGTCCGGGGCCCCCTGGGAGATCGCCCGATACAGGACGAAGTCCTCACCCGTCCTCCCACCCAGTAGTTCGCTCACGGGCAAGCCGGTCACCTTGCCGAGGATGTCCCAGCACGCGATGTCGATCGCCGATTTCGCGTAGGGATGTCCCTTGAGACACTGATTCATTTCCCGGTTGACGACGTGAACTTGTCTCGGGTCCAGTCCGAGGACGGCCGGCGCCAGCTCCGCGATACCCGTGCGCGCACCGGTCGCGTAGGATGGGAGGTACGCGGGACCGAGCGGGCACACCTCCCCCCATCCCTCGACGCCCCCGTCCGTCGTCAGGCAGACGATGGTGCTGTCGAATACGTCCACCGAGTTTCCGCCCGACCACCTGTAGGCCCCTTCGTGAAGCGGAAGATCCACCTGGAATACGCTCAGGCTCTCGATGATCACCTGTACCTCCGTTCGGTTTGCCGGGCATGCGCCCTGAGCCTCGCAGCCGCTCTTGCCATCGGCATCGCGGTCGGGGCTATCTTGCGTCCGCACCTCCGGACACCGTGCGCGGGCATGATCGTCGACACGCAAGATGAGGAGCCATGACGGACCGGGAAACACAGCACATCTGGCGACTCGAAGACATCTACTCGGATGCCTCCGCCTGGGAAGACGCCCTGTCCCGCCTGGAGCAGGGAATCGACGAGGTGGGCTCGTTCCGCGGACGCTTGGGCGAAGGGCCGCGGACCCTCCTCGCCTGCCTCGATGCGTACTTCGAGGTGTTGAAGGAGCTGTATCGGGCCTCCTCCTATGCGTCCATGCGATACCACGAGGACACCCGCGTCGGCGAGACCGCGGCGATGGAGCAGCAAGCGAGTCTCGTATCCACCCGACTCTTCGAGAAGGCGAGCTTCATCGAGCCGGAGATCCTGGCGCTGGGAACGGAACAGGTCGAGCGCTACCTGAGCCTGGAACCTGCACTGGCTACGTACCGCCAGCGTTTGCACGACATTCTGCGGCGGGCCGAGCACACCCGGAGCTCGTCGGAGGAAGAGATCATCGCCGCGGCGAGCCTGGTGACCGATGCCCCGTCGACCGGCTACGGCATTCTGGCCAACGCAGACGCACCCTGGCCCACCGTCAAGCTGTCGGACGGAACGGAATTCCTGTTGAACCAGGCGGGTTTCGCTCGATACCGGGGGAGTCCGCACCGTGCCGATCGGGCGGAGGTGTTCGCACGGTTCTTCGGGGTGTGGGAGCGTTTCGAGCGCACATTCGGGGCCATGCTGTACGCGCAGGTGAAACGTGACGTGTTCTATGCCCGGGTGCGGCGGTACGAGAGCTCGCTGGAAGCGGCCCTCGACCCCGACCGCATCCCTCTCGTGGTATATCAAACCCTTGTAGCCCAGGCCAACGAGCACCTTCCGGTGTTGCACCGGTATTTCGGCCTGCGCTCGCGATTGCTGGGAGTCGACGAGCTGCGGTATTGGGACATCTATCCGCCGCTCGCTACCCACGACCGGCAATTCCCCATCGAGCGCGGCAAGGAGCTCGTGCTCGATGCGCTCGAGCCCCTCGGTCCGGACATGCAGCGAGCGACGCAGACGGGGCTGGCGGGGCGCTGGATGGACGTGTACCCCCGGCCGGGCAAGAAGGCGGGCGCCTACATGAACGGGCACGTGTACGACGTGCATCCGTTCGTCCTCCTGAACTACAACGACGACTACGAATCCGTCTCTACGCTGGCGCACGAGTGGGGACACGTTCTCCACTCCTATATGGCGAACCGGACGCAGCACTTCGCCAACGCCGACTACTCGATCTTCCTGGCCGAGATCGCCAGCACGCTGAACGAGGCCCTCCTGCTTGACAGGATGCTCGCGGAAGCGACGGAGCCGGATGAGCGGCTGTTCTATCTGGGGCACGCGCTCGAACAGCTGAGGGGGACCTTCTTCCGGCAGACGATGTTCGCCGAGTTCGAGCTCTCCATCCACGAGCGGGTGGACGGGGGCGAGGCGCTGACGGCGGATCGGTTTCGGGAAATGTACGGAGAGCTCGTTCGGCGCTACCACGGACACGAGCTGGGGGTCGTGCGGATCGACGAGGCGTTCACCGTGGAATGGGCCTACATTCCGCACTTCTACTACAACTTCTACGTCTACCAATACGCCACGGCGGTGGCCGCCTCTTCCCTCCTGGCCGAGCGCATCCTGTCGCAAGAAGAAGGAGCGGTGGAGGCATACCTCGGCCTGCTCGAGGCAGGCGGTTCGGGCTACGCCGCCGATCTCCTCCTGCAGGCCGGTGTCGACCTCGGACGGCCCGAGCCCTACGAGGCGCTCATGCGTCGGATGGGGAGGATCATGGACGAGATCGAGGTGCTCGTGCCGGAGCGTGCGTGATCTGCTGCCTGCAGTCCGGCCGCCGGGCCCAGGGCTCCGGGCCCGGCGGGAAAGGGCGGTGTAGCAGGGCTGGCGGGCGAGTCGTATTCTCTTCACACTTGAGCGGCCGCAACGGCAGGTTGAGACCCTGGCGACTCGGCGCGACCGGGGGACGGGTGTATCCCGCATGAAAGGCCACAGGGAGACGAGTCATGGAAGTCAAGGTGCTGGTGCAGGGTCCCGATACCGTCCATCACGTGATGGTCACCGCCTCCGAGGGCGAGGATTTGCAGCACAAGCTGTCGGCGGCCATGGAACAGGGAAGTCCTGTCGTCCGCCTTGGAAGCGGGACTTTCCGCACTGATCGGATCCTGGCAGTGATCAAGCAGCAGAGCTTCGTGGATCCGTCGATGCGCGGGTCCTGGTAGCCGCGCCGCCGACTAAGACGCGTAGAGGTCGATCACCCGCTCGATGGCTCGTCGACACACGCGGCAGAAATAGTCGGCCCTCGTGAACATGATGCAATCGGTCTCGGACCGGTACAGGCCGCGGTCCTCGTACATCGCTCCCTCGAACGCACCGACACGACCCGCGTGCTCCATCGCGTGCAGCATATCGGCTTCGACCTCCCTCTGCTCGCGAAACAGGGCATCGAGCGCGGCCTCGGGTGCTCCCGCTTCGATGAGAGCCGCTCTGCGCCCCTGGATCGAGCGCGCGTAGTCTTCGTACTGCTGCTTGTCCCACGGCGTCGGTAGCTGAATGCCTGCGTCGACGAGGTCTCCCCACTTGATCCGTTCCGGATCACGCATCGCCGTGACGTTGGGCTCCCACGGTTCCGGATGGTCGGCGCCATCTGTGTCGTAAGCCACCGGCGAGACGTAGTACTCGTCCGCCAGACCAGCGAAGTGGTGGCCGAATTCGTGGACGAAGATGTAGGCGGCGAACTCCGTGTCCACTGCCGTCGTAGCCTGCGTGTTGTAGATTCCGCCGCCCCCGTACTGCTTCTCGTTGACCAGGATCTCGACGAACTCGTACGGGGCGGCCGCGAGCACGTCTCTCAGTCGTCGGTTGTCGTACGTGAGCAGATATCTCTCCGAATCGAATATGTTGAACTCGGCCGATACGGGCGTCCTGCGGAAACTCCCGACGTGAGGTCGGTTGACCCCGGATTGCCCGGCCGGCAGATCGATCGCCCACACGTTGAAGTCGGATCTCCTGCTCCGGAACGGTTCCGTCTCGAACAGGCGATCGACGAGTCGTTCCACGTCGGCGTGGAACTTGTCCATCTCGGCCGCCGTGTAGCCCTCGCCGAGAAGGACGAGGTCGACCTTTTCCGTGGGAGGGCCGCTCTGAAACACGCTCCACACCACACCCTCCGGTGGCGCCTCCGCGGGGTTCACGAATCGCGAAGCAGGATTGATCGTGACGGACCAGATCTCGTGGAACGCGCCGGATCGATCCCGCTTCTTGAGCACCACCTGCGCTGCCTCCCGCGGCCACGGAAAGCGAAGTGACTCATGAAAGGTCCGGTGCTCCCTGCTGGCCTCGAGCGTGGTCTCCCACTCACCGAAGATGGACGCGAAGCCGCGAGAGTAGATCACGCCGTTCGTCCGCGGATCGATCACCTCGAACAGGTACTTTCCGAGGTTACTGTCGTCGATCCGCCGAGTGACGCTTCCGGCCCATGGGCCATCGGACACTATGCGGTCCAGGGAAATGATCTCGACTCCCGGCCCACCGGTGTGGAAGTAGTCCACTCTCATCGTCCGGCGGTCGAACAGTCGGTCGAACTCGGACGCAGGCTGCGCCCGCAGTGCGGCGGGCAGCAGGATCGCGACGGAGATGACGAACCAGCCTGCCACCGGACATGACACGATCCTTCGTGAGCGCGTAGACATGGAGTCCTCCCCTGAATATGATCGGATCCTCGCATGATCGCGCGCCCGGCGGCACGCGACAAGAAGGTAACCGTCCTGCCCGATCTCGGAGCGTTCATGAGCCTGGAAGCGGTTGAGAGGATGATCTCCGATGCTCTGGCCGACGAACAGCGAACGGGGCGGCTGGCGAACGCCCTGCGTGAACGCGCCGCCGCGTACGGGAGATCGCCTGCCGAGAAGGAGGTGCGTGGGGCCGTCGACTTCGTTCGCGAGTACGTCGAGCACGTGCCGATTTACCTGAGGGGAGGGCTCGAGGCGGCCCGCGAGGTCGGTCGGGAACTGGAGATGCGGGACGTCGTGAGCGCGGCGTCGACCTATTGGCTCGCGCCGGCCGATATCATTCCAGACCGGCTGGGACTGCTCGGGATCATGGATGACGCCTACTACTCGCTGACTCTGATGCAGGCGGTCTCGGATCGTTTCGAGGAGGATACCGGGCGCGCCCTGTTCCCGCGTAACCTTCAGGCCGCCAACACCTCCATCCGGCGGCTAATCGGCGAGCCCGCCGCCTCACAGATCGACATGTACGTGGGCACGCACCTGAACGCGGATGCGATGACGCAGATGGTACACGCCCTGACGGCGATCTCGGCCCATCGCGGAGCGTTTCCGATCCCAGGGCGCCACGATCAATGGGGGGAGACCAAGACCGAGGATGTCGTCCAGGCGCGGCTCGGGCGACTGGGATTGGCGTAGGACAAAGAACGCGATAACAATTGATTAGCTATTACAATATAAAGCATATTGACAGGCACGCGAGAGGCAGCTGCTCGGCCCACGCCCGGTTCCTGGTCGCGATCCCGCACGTCCGCCGACGCACTGTACGCAAGCACCTGAACGAGGTAGTTTTCCGGGCCCCGGGGGCGGAACGCAGGGTCGCCCCGCGTCGACAGGATCTGCGCCACGGAGAACGAACATGCCCGAGATCTCAGTCCCGGCTCGCGAGGTCTTTCCGACGCTGGAGAGGAATATCCTCGTGGACGGTTTCCATATCGTCATCGATCTGGAGCGCTCGCACGGGTCGGTGATGGTGGACGCGCTCACGGGCCGGGAATACATCGATTGCTACACATACTTCGCTACCCTCCCGATCGGACACAATCATCCCGGAATGAAGGATCCGGAATTCCGCCGGTCGCTAATGCGCGCGGCTCTCGCCAACCCGGCCAACAGCGACGTCTATTCGCGCGAGTATGCCGGTTTCGTGCAAACGTTCCGGCGCGTGGCCGTACCGGACGAGTTCCGCTACCTGTTCTTCGTCGCGGGCGGTACCCTGGCTGTCGAGAACGCGATGAAGGCAGCGTTCGATTGGAAAGCGCAACGGAACCAGGCCCGGGGAATCGAACGCGGGGCGAACAGCGTCTTGCACTTCAGGGACGCGTTTCACGGCCGAAGCGGATACACCCTGTCCGTGACCAATACGGATCCCCTCAAGACGGATCGTTTCCCCAAGTTTGATTGGCCGCGAGTCTCCAATCCATCGGTCACGTTTCCGATTGACGAGGCGGCGGCGGCTCAAGCCGAGGCTCGCAGCCTGCGCGAGATCGAGCACGCGTTCGGGCGGGACCCGCACGGCATAGCGGCCATATTGATCGAGCCCATTCAGGCGGAGGGAGGAGACCATCACTTCCGCCCGGATT
>JBDGXC010000047.1:0-19598 GCA_039584815.1 Gemmatimonadota bacterium | reverse complement strand
GCTGTTGTATCGGGAGTTCATCCTCGACGGCACGGCCATGCTGTACGGGGACGACATGGTCAACGAAGGATTCCAGCTCCGCTCGTTCGGTGTGGAGGAGATCCGACGGGGGCGTGGATTCCCGATGTGGAACCCGTTCGTGTACGGCGGACAGCCGTACCTCGCCATCCTGCCGGGTCCGGTCTTCTATCCGAGCAGCCTGCTGTACCTCGTGATGCCCCTGCATCGGGCCATCGGCTGGACCTTCGTGCTCCACACCTTCCTCAGCGGGCTGTTCGCCTACTTCGCGGGGCGATCTTTGCGGCTTGACCGGGTGTCCGCCTCCGTGGCCGGGCTGGCCTTCATGCTGACCGGCTTCGTGGTGTCGACCCTGTACGGGGGTCACGACGGGCGCATGTTCGCCATGACTCTCATCCCTCTGGCTTTCGGGCTGCTCGAGCGCGGCCTGCATTCGGAACGACCTGGCTGGTTTCTGGCTCTGGGACTGGTTGTGGCGCTTCAGATCTTCACTCCGCACATCCAGCTCATGTACTACTCGTCGCTGGCCCTCACGCTGTACGCGGTGCTGCGCATCATTCAGAAGGGACGGGAGAGGGGCGACTGGCGGTCGACGGGGCGCCTCGCCGCGCTGTGGGCGGTGGCGTTCGGTGCGGCGGCCCTGGTGGGAGCCGCACAGCTTCTCCCGACGGTACGGATTCTGGACGTGGCTGTGCGGGGATCCGGGGAAGCCGGCTACGCGTTCGCCTCCTCGTGGGCCTTGCCGCCTCAGGAGATTACGGCGCTCTTCCTGCCCGATCTCATCGGGTCGCTGGGCAGCTACTGGGGTCGGAATCCGTTCAAGCTGCACTCGGAGTACCTGGGGGCCGTACCGATCGGTCTTGCGACCGTCGCCCTGGCATCGTTTCGGCGGGATGCGCGGGTGTCCCTTCTGGCCGTGACGGCTCTCGTGTGCCTGCTGTTCGCTCTGGGGGCTGCAACTCCCGTCCATCGGATCGCGGTTCATGTGCTTCCGTTCGTTGGACGGTTCAGGGCCCCATCGATGATGCTGGGACCGATGGCCCTCATGGTGGCTCTGCTGGCCGGCGTGGGCTGGCAGCGGGCGCTCGAGGCCCGCGACGGGGAGCACGCTGTGCCGTGGCGCCGGATCCTCGTGATTCTCGCTCCGGTCCTCCTTCTCGGTGCCGCCGCGGCCGTGGCGCCGGACGGTCTCCTTCGCTGGGCGCGCACCACGTGGTATCCGACGGACTGGACTCGTACTGCCTCGATTCCGGTGGCTCCGGGACTGCGGGCGGGTGGAGCCATGCTCCTTCTCGGTGTTGGAGGATCCGTAGCGGCAGCCTGGGGGGTTGCTCGCAAACAGGTGCCGACGTGGATCGTGGCGCCGCTGCTGCTTCTGCTGGTAGCCGATATGTGGCGCGTCGATTCCCGGTATGTGCGCACGGTCCCCCTCGAAGCCGTCTTTCCATCCGATCCAGTAGTCGAGCACCTGCAAGCAGAGCTGGCGGTCGGGGAACGGGTGTTCCCACCTCCGGGGTTGTCCGGCTACGGCCCCAGTGAGCTCAGCGTGCACGGCATTCCTTCGGTGACCGGAATCCAGAAGTTTCGGCTGGAATGGTACGAGCGCCTCACGGGTGGCCTCGGCCTGCAGAACCTGGGTACGCCGGCGGCCATCAGCCTGCTGGACGTCGCTTTCGTGGTGGCCGGGAGCGGACTCACTGCCGAGATGCTGACCGCGGAGGCAGAGAGCGAACGCGGAACCGTGTACCGGGTCGGAGACGATCTTCCGCACGCGTTCTTCCCGCGAACGGTAGAGGTGATCTCGGATACGTCTGCCGCGTTGCGAAGGCTGCTCGATTCGGACCCGCGGGAGGTTGCCGTAGTGGAGACCGGCGCGCCGCAGGCCGGGGAGGGAACGGCCCGCATTCGGAGCTATTCACCGAACGAGATCGTGCTCGACGTAGCGGCGACGCGGCCCGGACTCCTGTTCGTGAGCGAAGTCTACTATCCTGCCTGGGAAGCCGAGATCGATGGACTGGAGGCAGAGGTGCTGCGGACGAACGTGGCATTCCGAGGTGTCGTCGTTCCGGAGGGAAGGCACGAGCTGAGGCTGCGGTACTCGGCCGCCGAATTCCGCGTGGGCTTTGCCGTGTCGAGTCTCTCGACGGCCGTCGTTCTGGTGTGCCTGCTTCTCGGCCTGGTGCGCCCGGTGCGCTCCGCCGACGACGTGAGCCCGCGTCCGGAAGAACCGGCGGCGTGAGGATATCGGGCGGAAGTCGCCGCCGGCTCAGCGCGTTCCTGTTCCTGGGCCTGGCTCTGGTGTTCGTCGGACTCCTGTTGCGCGGACAGTGGACATCGCTGGAGGACGCGACGGCGAGCCTCCGCGACTTCGAATGGAACCTGCGTCCTGCGTGGCTGCTGGTAGCGCTCGCGGTGGCGGTGGCGGATCTGCTCCTGATGGGGACCGTCTGGGGCCGCCTGTTCCGGCGCAACGGGGGTACGATCGCCTGGTGGCAGGGCGTTCGCGCGTGGGTGATCACGAACCTGGGCCGCTACATTCCCGGCAAGATCTGGCAGTTGGGAGGGCTGGCGGTGTACATGAGGGACCGGGGCGATTCCGGGGCGGCGGCTCTAGTGGCCGCCGCGGCGTTTCAGGTCGTCGTGCTGACGACCGGCAGCGCGGTGGCGGTGGCCACGGTGGGCGTTCGCATCGCGCCGGGGACGGGCGGTCAGGTGGCCGGTGCCGTGGCTCTTCTCGCTATGTTGGCGATCGGACTTCACCCTGCCGTGCTACGCTTCGCGACGCGCCGGCTAGGCGGTCTGCTGGGCGAGCTCGACGTGCCAGTCCGGTTGCGCGCTGTGGATGTGGGTGGCGCAGCCGCGGTCATGACCGGAACGTGGATTCTGTACGGGGTCGGCTTCCGCTGCCTGATGAATGGTCTGGGCGTGGCAGGGCAGTCGGCTGACGTGTTCACGCTCACAGGGATCTTCGCCGCCAGTTACGTGGTCGGCTATAGCGCTCTCGTGGCTCCCGGAGGCCTCGTGGTCCGGGAGGGTGCGATGACAGGCCTCCTGGTGCAGTTCGCCGGCCTGTCGGTCGGTGTGGCCGCCGCCGTGGCCATCGCCGCTCGGGTGTGGGCGGTGCTTGCCGAGCTCGTGGCCGCGGGGCTGGTGCTCGGCGTGGCAGGCGGACGGGCGAGAGCGCAGCAGGGGGGAGGGTGAGGTCGATGTCGGATGGAGGGATGGGACAGGTGAAGACTTCGGAACGGGCGCTCGTCATCATGCCGACCTACAACGAGGCGGCGAATCTCCCCACCATAGTCCCGAGGGTTCTGGAGCAGGACGAGCGTATCGACGTACTGATCATCGATGATAATTCGCCTGATGGAACCGGCCGTGTGGCGGACGGGCTGGCGGCCGGCGGCGCGCGGGTGCACGTCCTGCATCGATCGGGCAAGCTGGGTCTCGGCAGCGCCTACCTGCGTGGCTTCGAGTGGGGCCTGGAGCGAGGCTATGCGTATCTGCTCGAGATGGATTCCGATCACTCGCACGACCCGAAGTACCTGCCGGACTTGTTGCACGCGGCCTCCGAGCAGTACGACCTCGTGATCGGCTCTCGGTACGTCAGCGGCGTGAACGTGATCAACTGGCCGATGTCCCGGTTGCTCCTCTCGTGGATCGCCAACAAGTACGCCCGCGTGATCACCGGACTGCCGCTGTCGGACTCCACGGCCGGCTTCAAGTGTTTCCGCCGCGAGGTGCTCGAGGCGATCGACTTCAGCCGGGTGGGCTCGACCGGGTACACGTTCCAGATCGAGATGGACTTCCGCGCCTGGAAGAGAGGCTTCCGGGTCGGAGAGGTCCCGATCATATTCGTGGATCGAGCCGAAGGGGAAAGCAAGATGTCAGGGAAGATCGTGCGCGAGGCCGTGTGGCGAGTGTGGGCCCTGCGTCTGCGATCCATCTTGAGGCGCCTGTGAGACCCGGCGGCGAGGGCCGCCGAGAGGGGAGCCCCTGAAGCGGCCACACAGGCCCCAGAGGCTAGTTTACATAAGATACATTATGTGCCATTGATCTCGGTGGACAGACTAACGCCATGGGGCGAGCCTTCTATTCCCCTGTGTCCCCCGGTTCCTCGCCGGCCCCTTCTTCGGCCCCGTCGCTTCCTTCCGGCACGGATGCGGCCCCGTCGACGATCGGCAAAACCGGCGCCGCCGCCGCGAAGCGCTCCCGGGCTCGTGCCTCGCCCAGTCGGACGGAGTAGATCTGCTGTCCACCCGGATCGTCGACCGTCTCGGCGACGAGGGTCTCGTACAGCGTGATGGCTTCCGCGTATCGGCCCGCCGCCATCTGCATCCGAGCTTGCTCGGCCACGGCGGCTCGTCTCTGGTGCCCGAATACGGCGTTGGATTCGATGCGCTCGTACCACCGGAGAGCCCTTGCCGGCTCGCCGGCCTGCTCGTAGGCAGCCCCGATCATCCCTGCGGCCGTGAACGCGAGGGGGTCACCGGTTCCCAAGTCCGCCACCGGCTCGAGTACCCGGATCGCAGCGCCAAGGCTGTCTCTCTGGAGCTCGATCTCCGCCAGGGCCACCCGGGCCTGGTTGGCGTACAGGGTGCCCGAGAACTGATCGATGAACAACCGCAGTTCGGACCGGAGTGCCCCCGCATCCGCGTTCTGTGCTGAGATCTGAATCTCCTGGAGCCGCACGGAAGCGCGCTCGACCAGCTTCTGCCGGTAGTCCTGGTAGTAGAAGCCCGCCGCTACGACGGCAACCAGCGCCACCGCTCCCGCGACGACCGCACGACGGTGTGTCTCCGCCCAGGCCGCCGCCTCTAGGACACGCTCGGTGACATGGTCTTCCGTATCGATGCTCTGTGGCCGCTTCTCTCGGGCCATCGGCTTGGTCATGAACCGCGATGCCTTTCCGTATACGATGACACTTGAACCAAAACCTGTAATCTGTTGTGTATATTACATTTACGGAACAAGACGGGACCGCTGCAATTGGCATCCGGTGGCCTCGTGAGCTCGTGACGCCCGACTCATGGCCGGAGAGCATCGGTCCCGATCCGGCGCGAGAAACTAGGGGCTTTCGCGCTCTCCCGTCAATGCGGGGCGACCGTGCAGAAACCGACGGTGGGCCCAGACGTAGAGGGAAACGATCACGAGGATACCGAGCAGAATCCATACGAGGTGACCGGCCACGGCCTCTTCGCCGGCATAGACAAGCTCCTCGTAGGACATCTGCTGCGTGCTCGTTCCCAGGGCGAAACCGACCAGCGCCAGGATCAGGACCCAGATACCTGCCCCGAGGCCGGTGAATAGCGCGAAGCGGCCCGGACGCATGCGGGACAGACCCGCGGGAATCGAGATCAGCTGCCGCACTGCCGGAATCAGACGGCAGACAAAGGTCGTGATCTCGCCGTGACGCCGGAACACCTCCTCGGCTCGCTCGAGGGCCGGAGGCGAGAGAAACAGGAACCGTCCGTACCGGTACAGAAACGGCCGCCCCAGCCGAAGGGACAGCCCGTAGTTCACGAAGGCACCCAGCAGCGAGCCGAACAGACCCGCCATGACGGCGACGATCAGTCCCGTTGTCGGATCAGTCGGAACGAACTCGCTTCTCGCTGCCATGAACCCCGCGGGCAGCATGACGATCTCTGAGGGAAACGGAATGAACGAGCTTTCCACGGCCATGAGGAGCAGGACGATGACCGGTCCCCACGTGCGGCCCAGCTCGGCTCCCCATTCCACGTACTGGATCAGAACCTCGGTCATCCCACCGCCTCTTTCCCGCGCTCGCGAGCCGCGGCTGACCAGCCCCGGTCCATCACCAGCCTTCCCGGCCGATGAGAGGCACGAACTGGGCTGCGTCGATTTCCTCTTCCTCCACCGCGCCGTCGGCATCGCACGTGATCCGCAGGAGCGACTGATGGCGATCGTCTCCTACGGGGATGATCAGCCGCCCTCCGGGTCCCAGCTGCTCGAGGAGGGGCTTCGGAACGCGCGGCGCTGCCGCTCCCACCAGGATGACATCGAACGGAGCTTCTTCCGGCCAGCCGGCGCTTCCGTCCCCCGTGCGCAGAATCACGTTCATCAGGCCGAGGTCGGAGAGTCTTCCCCTGGCAGCCTGCGCCAGCTCGGGCACCGTCTCGATGGAGTAGACGCGACCGGCGAGCTGCGAGAGGAGGGCCGTCTGGTATCCCGAGCCGGTTCCGACCTCGAGGACCTTCTCCGAGCCCTGGAACTTCGCCAGGCTCAGGTGCAGCGCATGCACCGCCGGCCGCGAGATCGTCTGCCCGTGGTCGAGCGGCAGCGCCGTATCCTCATAGGCCCGATGGCGCACCGCATCCGGGACGAACATGTGCCGCGGCACGACGTCAAACGCGTGCAAGACGGCCAGATCGAGCAGGCCGCCCGATTGCAGTCCCTCGATCAGCCGCCGTCGGTCCCGGTGGTACGACGTGTCTATCCTGCCGGCATCCACGAGCGCACCTCGTTGACCAGCCGGTAGTTCGTGAGATCGAGGTGGAGGGGCGTGATCGACACGTAGCCCGCCTGTACCGCACGGAAGTCCGAATCGTCGCGCCCGCTCCAGCTCGATACGCCGCCGCCGATCCAGAAATACTCGCGGCCGGAAGGGTCCTCACGGCGTGTGAGGGAGTCCGAGTAGACCCGTCGGCCAAGGGTCGTGACCCGCACACCCTTGACCTCGTCGGCCGGTACGTCGGGGAGGTTGATGTTGAAGAACGTCTCGGGCGGGAAATCCGGTCGCCCGATGAGCACCTCGATCAGCTCGGTGAGGATCGAAGTGTATGGGGGGATCCCCTCTGAGGCGCGGCTCGAGTACGATACCGCGATGGACGGGATGCCGAGGATGGTGCCCTCCATGGCGGCAGCTACGGTACCTGAGTACAGAACGTCTTCTCCCATGTTCGGGCCGTGATTGACACCCGACAGGACGAAGTCAGGCACTGGCCCGAGGAGCTGGTTGACCGCGATGAGCACACAGTCCGTGGGCGTTCCGTCGATCACGTAATACCCTTGGGGAGTCTGCGTGGCACGCAGCGGACGGTGCACCGTCAGCGAGTGACTGGTGGCGCTCTGCTCCCGGTCCGGAGCCACCACGATCACCTCGCCGAGACGCGAAGCGACGTCCACCAGGACCTTCAGGCCGGCAGCGTGAACACCGTCGTCGTTCGTGCAGAGAATGCGTCGGGAGCTGGCGGGTGGACGCGCGCCGGCTTCCTGGGTCGCCGTCATTCGTCGACGGTCAGGAGATCCACCAAACCGTCGGCCTGGCGCCGGAGGTCCCGCACGGTCTCCCGATCCCAGGCCACGCGGGCCGCCCGCGAGAGCTTCCCTTCCTGGCGCAGCTGTTCGAGCTTGTGACGGGCACCCTCGATCGTGTACCGCTCGGTGTACAGAAGGTGACGCAGCAGATGCACGAGCTTGATCTCCCTGCGCCGGTACACTCGATTCCCGGCCCGGTTCTTGGATGGACGGAGAGCCTTGAACTGGGTCTCCCAGTAGCGCAGGACGTGCGGCTTGAGTCCGGTCAGGTCGCACACCTCACCGATCGAATAGTACTCTCTCGCAGCGATCCGGTCTTCCACCTTGGCATCAGCTCCAGCGTTCGGGCTTGGGTTCCCGGGACATGAGGCGGGCCAGCGCCTCCCTCGGGTCTACCGACTCGTACAGAATGGAGTATACGGCGGCTACGATCGGCATTTCCACCCCATGCCGTTCCGCCAGATCACGTGCCGCCTCCGTGGTCCGCACGCCCTCCGCCACGGCCGTCATGCGTGAGAGCACGTCCTCGAGCTTCTCGCCCCGACCGATGGCGAGTCCGACCTGGCGGTTGCGGCTCAGGTCCCCGGTGCACGTCAGGATGAGATCTCCCACGCCGGCCAGACCCGCCAGCGTGGCCCTTTCCCCTCCCAATCGCTCTGCCAGGCGCCCGATCTCGGCCAGGGCCCGGGTCAGCAGTGCGGCGCGCGCGTTCGTACCCAGGCCGAGGCCGTCGCTGATCCCTGCCGCGAGCGCGATCACATTCTTGAGTGCTCCGCCGAGCTCGGTGCCCACCAGGTCGCCTTGCGTGTAGAGGCGAAAGTGCTCGTTCTGGAAAAGTTCCTGGACACGCCTCGCATGCGCCTCGTTGACCGACGCAAGGGTGACGGCAGTGGGAAGCCGCCGTGCCAGCTCCGCGGCGAAGCTGGGTCCGGAAAGAACCACACACTCCGCTGCATGGTCCCCCAGCACCTCGAGCAGAACCTGGCTCATGCGGAGATCGGTCTGAAGCTCCAGTCCCTTCGAAGCGCTCACGATCAACGGGGGCACGCCCGCAAGATGTTCGGACGCTTGTCCCATCACCGACCGTACGACATGCGACGGATTGACGGAGACCACGACCTCGGCATCCTCGAGTGCCGGGCCCATGTCGGATGTCACGGCCAGTTGTTCGTGAAGCTGCACTCCGGGAAGGTACTTCTCGTTGCGCCGCCGTGTCCGAATATCATCCGCGACGCACACCTCGTAAGACCACAGGGTAGTCGCATGTCCGTTTCGCGCCAGGACGTCGGCGAGCGCCGTGCCCCAGCTGCCCGCTCCCACGACTGCTATCCGCTCCGTGCTCACGTCACGCCTCCCTCAGCCGAAGTCTCTTCTCTCGGCGACGGAGACCTGCCGAATCGATTCTCCCGGCCCCGGGCCAGGCGGCGCAGATTGTCGCGATGGGTCCACCACACGAAGAGAGCCACTGCGGAGCAGAAGGCCACGGTCGATGCCCGTTCTCCGGTGAGGTGAGCAAGTCCGGGAATGAGGATCGCGGCGGTAAGCGAAGCCACGGACACGTAGCGTGTAATGGCCACCAGTCCGATCCACACGAACAGCGCGATCAGCGCCGCGGTGGGCGCAAGGGCGACGATCACACCTCCTCCCGTCGCCACGCCCTTCCCTCCTCGAAAGCGGATGAAGACGGACCACACGTGACCGGCGATGGCTGCGAGGCCGTACAAGAGGGCGAGGTTCGCCTGCGCCCTCCCGTCCCATGCAGTGAAGAAGTACGCGGGCGCGAATCCCTTCGCGACGTCGACCAGTACGACAGGTACTCCGGCAGACGCGCCCATGACCCGGAACGCGTTGGTGCCGCCGAGGTTTCCACTCCCGTGCTGCCTGAGGTCGATGCCTCGCAGTCGGCCGACGAGATAACTCGTGGGGATCGAACCCATGAGGTACGCCACCGCTGTGAGTACAAGAATCTTGATCACGTAGGATTCTCCGTGAACTTCCAGTCTCTCCTGCTGTTCCCGTCGCCGCGCCTGCGGGGCCGGATCCGAATCGGCGACCCTTCGAATCCCCACTCTCGTCGGAATCCGTTGGACAGGTAGCGCACGTAGGGTGCTCTCAGATCCTCCGGCCGATTGGACCAGAGGACAAAACGTGGAGGCTCCGTCGCCACCTGACTTCCGTAGTATATGCGCACGTCCCCCCGCCCGCCCTGTGGCGGCTGCTTACGCCCCACGAGCGCCTGGAGCACGCGGTTGACCTCGGCTGTAGGAATCCGGCGGGACCGCTCACGCTGCACCGCGCGCGCGACCTCGAGAACCTTGCGCACGCGTTTGCCGGAGAGCGCCGACGTCGTGACGATCGGCACCCACCGAAGAAAACTGGCTCTGTCTCGCAAGTCCTTTTCGAAACCGGCTACGGCAGCCGGGCCGCGGTCCTCGATGAGGTCCCATTTGTTGGCCACCAGTACGAGACCGCAGCCCGCCTCCCATGCCTCTTCGCCGATACGGAAGTCCTGGTTGGCGACACCCTCCGCGCAATCCACGACAAGAAGGCAGACGTCCGAGCGACGCACGGCAGAGGACGCCCGAACGCGGCTGTAGAACTCGACCGCATCATCCACCCGCGAGCGACGGCGCAGACCCGCCGTGTCGATGAGACAGACCCGGTGGCCCTCGTACTCGACGTACGTGTCGATCGCGTCCCGCGTTGTACCGGCTTCCTCGTGCACGAGGACCCGCTCTTCACCGAGCAGGCGGTTCACGAAGCTCGACTTGCCCACGTTCGGTCTTCCAATGACGGCCAGGCGCAGCGCCACGTCAGGACCCTCTTCCGGCTGTGTCTTCGGAAGCGCCTCGACAAGATGGTCCAGCAGGTCTCCGCTCGCCTTACCGCTGAGCGCCGAGACGGCCACGGGCTCGCCCACCCCCAGCGAATGGAATTCGTGGTGCACTACCGTCTCCGCCGGATCGTCCAGCTTATTGACCGCCAGAACAACCGGACGCCCCGACCGTCGCAACAGGTCCGCCACGTGCTCGTCCACCGGGTGGACTCCCGTCCGCCCGTCCACCACGAACAGCACGACGCTGGCGCTCTCGATCGCTTCCAGCACCTGATCCCGGACCTGTCGATCGATGCGACGTTCCGGCACGTCATGGATGCCGCCGGTGTCGACGAGAAGGAACTGCCGTCCGGCCCACTCGGCCTCGGCGAACTGTCGGTCTCGCGTGACCCCGCTCCGCTCCGCCACGATGGCGATGCGCTCGCCCACGATCCGGTTGAACAGCGTGGATTTTCCCACATTGGGACGACCCACGATCGCGACGGTCGGGGCACCTAGAGGGCCAGTAGTGTGTCCGTCACGTGCTCCGATGGGCATACCTCTAGCTCCGGCAGGCTCTCCCGCAACTCGGAGAGGGAGAGATCGTCGAGAAACAAATCGCGATCGTTGAGTGCCGTCCGGCTGAACAGAGCCAGATCGAAATGGCTGTATGGCGTGAGAGCGTGCAGGTGGTCGCGACCGCTGAGAAGACCGGCCGTCGTCACCATCGGACCGTACAGAGTGTTCTCGACGTCGGTCGCCTCCACCCGCGCTCCCGTGGAATGCTCCATCTCCTGCGCCAGCTTCCGCAGGTGCGGTCCCATGGAAGTGCCGGTCACCAGCACGATATTCCTCCCCGACATTCGCGGCAGCTCGGACAGATCTCCTCGGACTGCCGCCTCCATCGTCGACACAGCCCCGACTCCGTTCGCCACCAGCTCATGGCCATCGTAGTATCCCGGCTGTGGCAGGTCTCGTCCCGCCTGGAGAAACAGCTCGTCAGCCGCATAGCACCAGGCCCTTTCGCGCTCGACCAGGGCTCGCTCGCGTGCAGCGTCCACCTGGGAGAGTGTTTCGGCGCACTCGGCTTGCGTGAGCTGCCGAATGCCGCGGTCCGCGTTGTACGATGTCAGGCCCACCGGGACGATGGCCAGAGACAGGACGTCGTCATCGCGTGCGTACAGGTCGGAGATCGTCCGCTCGAGCACCGCTCCATTGTTGATGTCCGGGCACAGCACGACCTGGGCGTGGACACCGATTCTCCCGGCCGCCAGTCGGTCGAGGTGTTCGTTGATGTCCGCCGCTCGCGGATTCACGAGCATTCGCTGGCGCGTCAACGGATCGGTGGCGTGCACGCTGACATACAGGGGTGTAAGTCGCTGTTCCGAGATCCGGACCCAGTCCTCATCACGCAGGTTCGTCAGCGTCACGTAGTGACCGAACATGAAAGACAGGCGATAGTCATCATCCTTGACGTACAGAGGCTGCCGCAGCTTCTGCGCTCGCGGGTTGCCCTTCACGAAGCAGAACGCGCAAGCGTTCGTGCACCGGCGCACTGTATCAGGTTCCGGAACCAGTCCGAGGCTCTCTTCCGGCGGCTTCTCGATCTCGTACACGATCGATTGTCCGTCCGGGAGTCTCGCCTCGAGTAAAACGTCGGCGTCGGCCTCGTAGAACTGGAGGTCGAGCGAGTCTCGCAGCGCGCGGCCGTTGATGCTGAGAAGCGAAGTGCCGACAGGTATGGCGACGTCCGATCCGATCGAGCCCCGTCTCACGCGCGCGACGCGAACCATGAATTACGGTCCCAGGTCAGCCGGCGTCCGGAAGGACCTCGGCCTGCAGCACCGCGAGGGCCTCACGATGCCGATGGGCCGGTACGAGCACCCGGACGATAGACAGTCCACCGAATGACACGACGTTGGCTCGGTCTTTCTGGGAAAGCACGTGCGCCGCGATCTCCAGACTGCGGAGTATGTCGGCGACGATCTCCGCTTCCACCTCGCTGGCCGTGCGCCAGACCTCCGTCCAGCCCTGAATCACATGGACACCGGCGTGGCTGACGCACAGCGCCGAGTACCGTGGGCCCCGCCGGCACTGCTCGCACACGGGTATTCCGCACACCACGCAGCAGCGGGTCGTGACCGAGCGCTGATGCTCCCGGCACGTCGTCGCCACGCCGAGCTCACCGCAGACGGGACAATACGAGACGTCGGGACGAAGCGGAGCGGAACAGCTGCGGCACTCGCTCCGTGCTTCTCGTGATTCCGGGGGGTAGGTCCGGCCGCGAGTGCCTCTCCCTCCGTGTGTGGCTCCGGAGCTCAGGAGTCGCTGGCCGCGCCGTAGCGGAATCCGAGGACGGGTTCCTCGATCTGAAGCTGCAGCTGAAAAGCAGAGGCCTCTCCCTCCGCCGGAAGCGTCAGCAGAAGCTCCTCGGTCATGAGCACCTGTCCCTCCTCGCCGAGTAGCTCGACCGAGATCACGACCTCCGAGCCGGCCGCCCCGCTCTTGTTCATCACCTGTCCGTCGACGCTGTACACGTTCTCGGCGACAGGTGACAGTCGCGAGCGCAGGAACTCGAACGAGAGCGCCTCGCGCTCTTGGAGGACGGCGAGCGCAGCGTCGGCGTCGTCCAGTTCCCGGTGGGCGTTGGCCAGAAGGCTGTAGTGAACCGACTCGTACGGATAGCGCTGCACGAGCGTGTCGGCCAGGGGAAGTAGTACCTCGTACTTCGCGGACTGGTAGTACGTGTTGGCCAGGTTCTCCAGCGTTTCCTTGTTCAACGGATTCAGTTCATGGGCCGTAGCGAAGGCCACTGCGGCCTGTTCGAAGCTCTGCGCCCGGTACAGTCCTATGCCGACCTGCGACCATTGCCGAAAGCTCAGGTCGTCTCGCTCCATCAAGTCGGCGAACATCTGCTCCGCCGTTCCCGATTCGCCCGTGTCCATGAGGGCGATCGCATAGTTGAGTCTTCCCAGGACATCGTCAGGGTGCTGTGCGGAGTAGTCCGAGTAGATGGAGAGCGCTTCCTCGTCCCTTCCCTCGGCGCGCAACAGCTCGGCCAGGTTGATGCTGGCTGCGCGAATGATGTCGGGCTCACCGCCTGATGCCATCGCCCGGCGGTACAGATCCATGGCCTTCGCGTTGTCTCCCTGTCGTTGGTAGATGTTCGCGGCGTTCGTCAGCGAGCGAGCGTCGGAATAGATGAGACTCGCCGTGAGGAAGGCCTCCAGTGCCTGGACATCGTCCCCGGCGCTCAGGTGGCTGACTCCCAGGTTGTACTGAGGAACCCATGCGTTGAACCGCACTTCGGCGACCAGGTCGGTGCACGTCGGGTCGGCTGCGACGAGCTTGGACAGCATCGAGTCGGCGCCCGCGAGATCACGCAGCCCCAGGTACGCGCTCCCCGCCAGCAAGTACGCGCGCGGAAGCGGATCTGAATCCGTCAGCGCGGGCTCGAGCTTTCGGAGCGCTCTGGCGTATCGTTGTTCCGGCGCTTGCGGATCGTCGGCCCGCGCGGCGTAGCTGAGCTCGACATCAGCGCCACGCGTGTGCTGGTTGCCCTTCTCCGCGCACTCCTGCGCCACCAGGTTGGCCGGCACGACGACCGCTGCGATCAGACCGCAGCCTGCCACGTGCTTCAACAAACTTGCGAGCATGATTACCTGAATCCTTTGTTCGTACCTATTTACGTGGTTCATCATCCGGAGGCGACCCCGGGTCCATCCACCACCGGCAGCCGCCGTCTCACGACGGATTCCGCTCATCCTGCCACGGCACATCTGACGTGGCAAGTGCCGGCGTGACTGTTGTACGCTCAATAGGCCAGCATGTTTCCGGTATTGAACAGCACTACGAGCTCTCCGTCCGCCAGTTCACCCGCTCTCCGCAGAGCGCGCGCCGCGGCCAGGCTGGCGCCTCCCTCGATGATCGCGTTGATCCCCTCACGGGCTCCGAGCTCCGAGCTCCCGGCACGCATGTCGTCATCCGTTACGGCGATTGCACCCCCCGTCGTATCCCGCAGCACCCGAAGGATGAGGAAGTCGCCCCTCGCAGCGGGCACGCGCAGACCCCACGCTTCAGTGTCGGCCCGCGTCCATGTCGCAGCCTCCGCCTTCCCCTCACTCCACGCGCGGACAATGGGAGCACAGCCGGCACTCTGCACCGCATACATTCGCGTTCCACCCCGCACGAGGCCGAGCTCCCGGAGCTCCTGTAGCACCTTCCAGGCACCGATCAGGCCCGTACCGCCGCCCGTCGGGTAGACCATGGCGTCGGGGGGACGCCACTCGAGAGCCTCGACGGTTTCCAGCATCATCGTCTTCTTGCCCTCTATCCGATACGGTTCATTCAGCGTGGACAGGTCGAACGCTCCGGTGTGCTCTGCGTGGCCTGCGGCCAACCGAGCGCAGTCCGTGATCAGGCCCTTCACCTCGATGACTTCGGCACCGAAGGCCCGGCAACGGCGGATAACTCCCGACGGCGTGTCGCTCGGTATGTACACCCTGGCAGGAACGCCTGCCCGTGCAGCGTACGCGGCCAGGGCAGCCGCGGCGTTTCCAGCACTGGAGATCACGAAGCTCCGAACCCCGTCGAGCACGGCCCGGGTGACGGCCGTGCTCACTCCCCGGTCCTTGAAGCTTCCCGTCGGGTTGCGGCCCTCGTCCTTCAGAAACAGATCCAGACCGAGCTCAGACCCGAGCGCTCTGAGTCGCAGCAATGGTGTGCCGCCCTCCCCGAGAGTGACGGGTTCTTCGTCGCAGCGGAGCGGCAAGAGCTCCTGATAGCGCCACATCCCTGCCGGGCGCGCCGACCACACAGGGCGAAGATCGTGCGCTGCAAGCTCGGACAGCGGATACCGGACCAGTTGCGGGCTGCCGCATTCGCGGCACAGGGCGATCCGGGGAGCGGGCTCTGTCGTCGCCCCGCAGCGACCGCACTCCACATAGAACGAGGTCACGACGCGTCCCGGCGTGACAGCTCGGCCAGAATGCGGCGGGCCATCGACGGGCCGATCCCGGGCACGGCGGCGAGATCTTCGGGGCCTGCCTTCCGAATCGCGTCCACGCTGCCGAACTCTCTCAAGAGATCCGACTCACGGCCAGGTCCGACACCGGGGATCTCCGACAGCCGGGATCGAAGTGTCCGTCTGCGGCGCAGCTTCCGATTGTATTCGAGTGCGAAACGGTGCGACTCGTCGCGTGCCCTCTGAAGCCAGTGGAGGGCCGGGCTGCGCCGATCGAGGCGCAGCGGCGCGGGCGTGTCCGGCACATGGATCTCTTCCTCACGCTTAGCGAGCGAGACGGTCGCGAGATCGGATACCCCTGCGCTCTCCATGGCGTGCAATGCGGCTGCCAGCTGGCCCCTGCCACCGTCGACGACAACGAGATCCGGGAGCGGGCGATCCTCGACCAGGCGGCGCTGGAAGTAGCGTCCGACAATCTCCTGCATCATCGAGTAGTCGTCGGATCGACCATCTGGAGTCTCCCGGATGCGGAAGCGCCGGTACTCTGACTTGCGGGGCGAACCGTCGGAGAGCCACACGGCGCTTCCGACCGAGTCCGTTCCTCCAAGGGTCGAGACGTCGAAGCAGACGACGTTGCGCGGCGGAGAGCCGAGCTCCAGAACCACCGCCAGCTCGCGCGCGGCCGGTGGAGCGGGTTCGGCCCCGGTCTCCCTTGCGTGCTGTCGGTCGCGTTCGGCGAGAACGAGGGTGGCGTTTTCGGCCGCCAGTTCAAGGAGTCTCCGCCCCCGCCCTCGCAGCGGCACGCGTATGGTGAAAGCAGAGCCGCGTCGCGCGGCGAGGATCGATTGCAGCAGCTCCCGATCCTCGAAGTCAGCGGGAACGAGCAGCTCGCGCGGAAGATTGTCGCGACCGAGGTAGACTCCCTTGACCGCGGCGGCCGTGATCGCGGACTGCCCCTCGTCCCCCTCCCCCAGGCCCAAGAACCGGACCTCACGCCCGAGGAGCTTACCGTCCCGCACCCGGAGAAAGGTGCAGCAGGCGAGACCGTGGTCGCTCGCGATACCCAGCACGTCCCGGTCTCCGCCACGAGCGTCGATCGAAGTCTGCCGTTGCTCCAGTGTCGCCAGCCCCCGGATGACGTCCCTGAACTCTGCGGCTCGCTCGAACGCGAGCTCCGCCGCCGCCTCCTCCATCTGCGCCTGCACCTCCCGCTTAAGGCGTCCCGTGCGACCGCCCAGGATGTCCAGGATGCGATCGATCATCTGCCCGTACGCCGCTTCCGTCTGGTAGCCCACGCAAGGTGCCTGACAGCGCTCGATGTGATAGTCCAGGCACGGACGGTCCGGGGCGTCGCCTGGAAGCGCATAGTGACAGCTTCGAACCTTGAACGACTGCCGGATCTGTCGCAGGGCTCGGCGCATCGCGCCGACGTCAGTGAACGGACCGAAGTAGCGGGATCCGTCCCGCTCGAGGCGACGGGTCACGAGAACGCGGGGAAACGGTTCCTGTACTGTCACCTTCACGTACGGAAAAGTCTTGTCGTCGCGCAGCTGGATGTTGAAGCGCGGTGTGTTCTCCTTGACCAGGTTGGACTCGAGAAGGAGAGCCTCGGCGTCGGAGTCAACGACGAACGTTTCCACCGACGCGGCTCGCCGCGACAACTCCCGAAGCTTGAACGACCGGTTGGCTCCGGGCCCGAAATAGCTTCGCACCCGTTCGCGCAGGGAATGGGCCTTTCCCACGTACAGGATCTCTCCAGCGGAGTCACGGAACAGATACACGCCCGGCCTCCGCGGAAGCGATCGGGCGCGGTCCCGCAGGTCGTCAGGCATCGGCACGAACGGCCTCGATGGCCACGCTGGGGGGACGGCGAGCGATGATCAGATACGGCACGGCGCCGGCGCCGGCCACCGCGAGGAGCAACAGGAGGCTCGACGCGAAATCCTCCGCCGACAGGTACGGAAGCAGGACGCGTCGAGTCGCCGCCGCCGTCCCGGCCGCAGCCGCGGTGGCGGCGACCAGTCGAAACGTAGCCCGCAACGCCCTCTGATCGAAGAACCGACCGATGCGCGACACCAGCGACCGCCACAGTAGCGCCAGGTTGAGCCACGAACCGAGCACTCCCCCCAGCACGATCCCGATGGCTGCGTATGCGGCGTATGGAGCCTCGAGGCGCGAACGGATGGTGAAGGTCAATGCGATGGCGGTACCGACTCCTGTCGTGACGGCGATCGCCGCCAGCTTCATCGGCGTGCGCGTGTCCTGGAGAGCGTGGAAACCGCTGGCGAACAGCTTGAGTGAGCTCGAGGCTACGAGACCCAGCGCGTACGTTCCGAGCACGGCGGCCACGAGCACCGTGCTCGCCCCGGAGAACTCGTTCCGCTGGTATACCACTCGGACCACGAGGTCGCCGAACAGGATCAGGAAGGCAGCCGCTGGCAACACGAAGAACAGAATCCGGAAGAAGCCGTTGGCCAGTCTTGGCCTGAGTCGCTCCGCCGTGGCCTCACGGGACATATCGGGCAGAGAGGCCGCGGCGACCGACACCCCGAACAGGCTGATGGGCAGGTAGATCAGCCGCTGCGAGTATCCGAGTGCCGACATCGCACTGGTGCCGACGAGCGTGGCGAGGGAGATGTCGACCAGAGTCGAGATCTGGAATATGCCTTGACTCGAGATGACCGGCAGAGAGTTGCGGGCGACTCTCCTCACTGGCTCCCAGCTCCAGTCCCACGCTGGCCGCAGCGTTCCTCCGAGTCGGCGGGCGATCGGCAGCTGCACGCCGATCTGCAACAGGCTGCCAGCCAACGCCGACCACGCCAGGGCGTGGGCCAGGTCCTCGCTTCCCATCGCCCGTGCCAGGAAGAGTCCGCCGATCTGCGCGAGGTTCCACAGCGTCGGCGCCACGAACGGCAGGAAAAACCGCCCGTGACTGTTCAGGACGCCGAGGCACCAGGCTCCGAGGATCAGGACACCTGACATGGGAAAGAGGATGCGCACGAGCTCGGTGGTCACGTTCCGCGTGTCGGCCAGAGCTCCGAACATCACGGTCTGCGTGATCCACGGAGCCAGGATGACTCCGAGGGCGCTGAGCAGAGCAGCGACCGCGAGCACCAGGCCGAGCATCGAGGACGCCAGGCGCGCCGGCCCCGTCGCGCCCGGTCCCTCCCTCTCCAGGACCTCCGAGTACACGGGCACGAAAGCGGCCGAGAGGGTTCCCTCGCCCAGCAGGTTCCGGATGATGTTGGGGATCTTGATGGCCGCCCAGTACGCGTCGGCGAGCAGACCCGTTCCGAGGAACGCGGCGACCGACACGTCGCGGGCCAGACCGGTGATCCGACTGAGGAGGATGCCGGCCCCCACCGACGCCGCCGCATCTCCGGGCCCTGTCCTCATCGACAAGCCCGGTTCCGGTCGCCCCGGTGCCGTCGGGTCGACCGATCGGCCCTCAGTCACCCGGGCCGAGCTGGGAGGGCTCGTCGCCGCCCGAGCCCTCGATCAGGCGACGGACGAACTCGGTTTCCTCCCGCAGGCTCTCGAAGCTCTCGGCCAGATACCTGACCTCGGCCTCCAGTTCGTTGATCCGTGATCCGATCTCGGGAGTCTCCTCACCGCGTTCGCCTCTCGAGATGCGATTGGCGAGCGCCTGGCCGACGGCCGAGTCGAGGACGATCGCCAGGATCGGTATCATGAGGACCAGCCCGATGATCACGGCCCAGTGCAAGACCACCACCCGCGCTGAAGATCTGCCGGTGCCACGTCTGGATCCGCGGCGATCGAGACGAACGCGTGAAAGCTACTCCGCAGAAGGGGGGGCAGCAACGCTGTCCTGTCGACCTGAAATGCCGCTTGACCCGCCATCGGAGGCCCCCGCCGCCAGGAGATCGAGAAAGGCGGTGCCGTACCGCGCGAGGTAGGCGAACGGTGACACGATCCGCTCCTGGGGGACTCCACCCGGATACAGACTGTCCGCCGCCCGTCGGACCTGCGCGAACTTGACCCGCTCTCGCTCCCTCGTACCGGCATCGAGCGTCCGCCGAAAAACGGCCAGGCCCGAGAACGCTTGACTCCGCGCCTTACCCACTGCCGACCGCAGCCCAGGCATCTCCTGTTGCACCGCCTCCTCGAGGGTCTTGAACTGGCTGTCGACTCGTTCCTCGAGCGCCAGCAACGCCTCCTCAACTCGGCGCGGTCGGTGGCGCTCCACGAGGGCCTCGGACACCGCAGTTCCTCCGTCGCTCAAGTCCTCGGCGCTGACTCCCGCCCGGTCGAGAAGCCGGGATGTGCTCGGTTCCACCACGCGCCAGGCCTGCCGGGGACGGATCGCCGGCATCCGCACACCGAGCGTATCGAACAACGCCGGCAGCTGGGCCCAGTACGCGATTTCGCCGGGGCCGAGAACAGTCGCCACGACCGGCAACAGGCTGGATTCGAGCGGTGGTCGCAGAGCGGCGGCCGGACTGTACAGCCCGGCTTCGGACTCGAGCTCCGCGCTCACTTCGTGGAGCGGCTCGCCAAACTCATCCG
>JBDGXC010000046.1:0-19729 GCA_039584815.1 Gemmatimonadota bacterium | reverse complement strand
CCAGGAGAACGAGCAGCAGGGCGTATTCGACGAGATCCTGCCCGGACTCATCCGTCCACAGCCGATGGGCCACGTGCCGCATCACCTATGCCTCCGCTGAATCACACTGACCAATCCGCAGACGCATTATTCATGCCTCGGCTGAAGGTCCACACAGAGCGCAACAAACGGCTCAGACTGCCTGTCTATTGTCGCGTGCGCGCAAGTTTCTGCACGCCGCGCAGAAGATCTCGCACCTAGTGTCCGGAGCGCGCGTAGCCTCGCAAGCGATCGTACTCGGTGATCTGGTCCTCCTCGAGGACTCCCCTGGTGGCCAGGTGGGCCCGCAGGTGCGTGTATCGGAGCTCGCCGTACAGCAGCCCGATCTCCCTGGTCGCTGCGGCGAGGACCTCGTCGCGGATCTGGCCGCCCTCGAATCGCACGTTGAGGTCACGCTCGGCATCGATGATCGCCTCTCCCAGCTCGAGCGCCCGATCCCGCATCACGGACTGGATCTCCAGAATCTCGCTCCGCTGCTCGTCCGTGAGTCGCATGGCCTCTTCGAGCTCGAGCACGTGCCTGGGACCGGGATAGTGGTTGAGCTCTGCGGCCCTGGCGAAGCCCATGCCGGCGGCGCTGCGGAGATCCTCGACCTCCTGGGCGGAAAGAGACGGGATTTCGCTGTGTTCCATCCCCACGTACGGCGACTCCTGATGCTCGTGTTGTGCATACGCCGGGCCGGCCGCGGCGCACGCCACCACCCCGAGCAAGGCTATCCAGATCCCGCGCATACGCCCTCCTTTCCAATCATGTACGGGTACCCGTTACCCGGCGCGCGATCGCGTCGAGATTTCGCTGGACCTGCTAAACGTGAGCAACAGTGAAGTTTCAGGCGGGTTACTTCCGCTACCGGAACGGTGGCGTCTGCGAACCGCCGACGGTCAGTCTCTGTGCTCGAGACGCCTCTCGCGGCGATCGCGGGGCCGCTGGGTCGCGGACGACGGTTCAATCCCGCTGATTCGATTCTGACGAGTGGAGTTTCCGAAGGGCTGCGCCACGAGCTCGATCGTATCGGGCGGCAGGTTCGGTCGGCCGGCGGCTGCGGGACTCTCAGCGCGAAGCCACGGGTTTCGGAGTGACTCGCCCTTGATCTTCTCCTGGATCATCATGAGGCCATAGATCAGATTCTCGGGGCGGGGTGGGCATCCCGGCACGTACACGTCCACCGGAATGATGGTATCGACGCCCTGAACGACGGCATAATTGTCGAACATGCCGCCCGAGCAGGCGCACGCACCCATGGCGAGGCTCCACTTGGGCTGGGGCATCTGGTCCCAGATTCGTCTCAATACGGGCGCGATCTTGTACGGGACGCGTCCCCCCACGACCATCACGTCCGCCTGGCGCGGGCTGAATGCCAGCCACTCCATCCCGAATCGGGCGAGATCATACCGGGATGCGAACGCGGCCATGAACTCGATTCCGCAGCACGCCGTGTTGAACGGCATGACCCGGATCGAGTTGCGACGGGCCCAGTTGACGAGGCGGTCAAGCCTGTCGACGAGCCAGGGATGAGACTCCTGTTTCATGTGCTCAGCGCGCCTCGATCACGCCCCTGACGTTGACAGCGATGCTGTCCGATCCGTGCCCTGCCGTCTGTGCGGGAGCCGCGGACGGGCGTCCGCCGAGCGACAGAGAAGCGAGCGTCATTCCCAGGAGGAGGCCGGCCACGGTGTTCCCGGAGTTCTCCATCGTCCGTTTCCCTCGCTCGAGTACGCCGGAGAGATCGACGAGCCTGTCGGCAGCGCCATGGCCCGGCGAACAGAGTCAAATGTACGCCGGCGTCCCACTCAGCGCCCGTCGAGCAACGCGCAGACCCTCTTCCAGCGGTGTCGGTGACTCGTTAGGCTTTCCCCATGGACTTCGTCTTCGAACAGATCCGTACGGGGGGAGATCGCAACTTCGGCTACCTCGTCGGTGACCGCGCCGCCGGGGTCGCTGTGCTGATCGATCCGTCCTACGACCCGGAGACGTTGGTCGAGAGAGCCAGCGCCCAGGGGCTCGAAGTCGAGATGATCATCAACACGCACGGCCACCCGGATCACACGAACGGCAACAGCCGGGCGCAGAGACTCACGGGAGCACCGCTCGCGGCGCACCGGCGCGCCTCCCGTCGGCCTGACATCGAGCTGGAGGACGGGCAATCCGTTCGGATCGGCTCCTTGAACCTCCGGTTTCTCCACGTCCCCGGACATTCCGACGATCACGTGCTGATCCATCTGGTGGAGCAACGGGTCGCGATCACCGGAGACCTGCTGTTCGTCGGCAAGATCGGCGGCACCAGCAGTGACCGGGACGCCCGCGCGGAGTACGAGAGCCTGGAGCGGGTCATCTCGGAGCTGCCGGACGAGACGACGGTGTGGCCGGGGCATGACTACGGCTGTCGTCCCTCTTCGACGATCGCACTGGAGAAGGAGACGAATCCCTTCCTGCGATGCGGCGGGCTCGACGAATTCCTCGAGCTCAAGAAGAGCTGGCCGCGATTCAAGGCGGAGCAAGGACTGAAGTAAGGCGCTTCGCCGAACAGCGTGAAGCGCCGTTTCCTTGCCTCGCTGCGGCGTCGTGGGCGAGATTCAGGCCCATGACGAAGAAGCCGGCGGGTTATCAGCGCCTGTTTGCCGATCTGAAACGGCGAGCCGTGTTCAAGGTCGCCGCCGTATACGGCGCCGTAGCTTTCGCCGTCCTCGAGGTGTCGGATCTCGTAATCCCGGCCCTCGACCTGCCCGAGTGGACGCTCACGTTCATCGTCGCCATCGCCGCCGTCGGCTTTCCCTTCGCCCTCGTGCTGGCATGGGCGTTCGAGAAGACTCCCGAGGGTGTGCGCCGCACCGATCCGGCGACGACGGGTGAGCTCGAGGCGATCGTCGCGCAGCCGGCCGGTCGGCGTTGGCCGTCCGGTCTCCTGGCTCTCGCCGGGATTCTCCTCCTGTATGGCGGTGGGTGGTGGGTGATCGGTCGATCCGCCAGAGGCGCGCGGGCCTCGGACGACTCGCAGGCAGCACGACCCGTGGCGGTGGAGGCGGCGTCCGCTCCTGAGCCAGCCGATCGCCGCACGCTGGCCGTTCTCCCGTTCGAGAACATGAACCCGGACGAAGAGAGCGCCCTCTTCACCTCCGGAATTCACGACGACATCCTGACGCAGCTCTCGAAGATCAGGGCTCTCAGCGTGACTTCGCGCACCACGGTGATGGAGTACGCCGAGACCGAGAAGAGCGTACCGGAGATCGCTGCGGAGCTGCGGGTCGCCCACATCCTCGAGGGAGCCGTGCGGCGCGCCGGAAACCGTGTGAGGATGAACGTGCAGCTGATCGACGCCAACGCAGACGAGCACCTGTGGGCGGAGAGCTATGAGCGCGAGCTGACGGCGGAAAACGTGTTCGCCATCCAGAGCGAGATCGCGGTCAGAGTCGCGCGGGCCATGGAGGCGGAGCTCACGAGCGAGGAGGAGGAGGGGCTGCGAGACGTGCCCACTCGCAGCCTGGCGGCCCTGGATGCCTATCACCGTGGGAGAGTGCTGTTCGCCGCAAGGACGGCGGCCGAGGATCGCGCATCGGTGGGGCACTTCGAGCGCGCGGTCGAGCTCGACCCCGAGTTCGCCCTGGCGTGGGTGGGACTGCTCCGCGCACGAACCTGGCTGATCCGATCGGGCATCGAGTCCGATACCCTTCCGGCCCGGGAGAGCCTCGACAGAGCCCTCGAGCTGGCCCCGAACTCCGCAGAGGCACGACTCGCCGCCGGCTACTACCACTACTACGGGAAGGGAGACTACGATCGGGCGCTCGAAGAGTTCATCGCCGCAGACAGTCTCCTGCCCGGTCGGATGGAGTCGGTCGAGGCCCTGAGCTACATCCACCGCAGGCTGGGCCACTGGGATGAGACCATCGAGCTAAGCCAGGAGGCGCTGGAGCTCGCCCCGCAGGACGCGGCGATCCATTGGAACCACGCGGCTACCTTGTGGGCACTTGGCGAGTACTCGGGGACAGACCGGTTCCTGGAGCAGTCGCTGCGCGTCCATCCCGAGGCCACACTCGTGAACGGGTGGCGTTTCAAGGCGCTTCTATGGATGGAGGGCGACAGTGCTTCTGCCCGGCGCTTCGCTGCCACGGCCGAGGCGTTTGTCGATCCGGAGATGAGAGCGCTCTGGCGGACGGAGCTCGCGCTGGCCAGCCGGGACTACGGGACGGCGATCCGCGCACTGGAGTCGGTCGGCGAAATGGAATCGCTGGAGTGGCTCCGTTTTCCCGCGGCGGGGAGGGGTCCAGTGGCGGACGAACGGCTCCTCTACCTGTCGCTCGTGCACCGGTACGCGGGCGATGAGAACCGCAGCGTCGCCTATGCCGACTCCCTGCTCGAGCGGGCAAGGCTGGAGCTGGAGAATCGTCCGCACGCCCTGCGCTTTGACGTTTTCGGCCGCGAGGCCGTCGTTCACGTAATGATGGCGTACGCGCACGCCCTGCGCGGCGAGAACGACGCGGCGCTGCGCGAGGCCGAGCAAGCCCTGGAGCTGTTCGGCCCCGAGTACGACGCCATAGACGGACCGATGATCACCGACGCCTACAGCCGCGTGCTCGTGCTGGTGGACGAGTACGAGCTCGCGCTCGCCCAGCTGGAACATCTGGCCACGATTCCGTCGTATCTGGGCCCCGGGCGGCTGCGGCTCGATCCGCACTACGATCCTCTCAGAGGAGATCCTCGCTTCCGAAGGCTGCTGGAGCGCAACTGGCGACGCGATGTGAACTAGCGGATGCGTGACTTCCTGTCCCACGATCCGCGTCCGGGAGGCTCTGGAGCGATTCGAGGCGGCATGTGACCAGCCGGTCGAACCATCGCCGGATCGCTACCTTCGCCGGGAGCCAGCTGTAATGGGAAACGGCATGGATCGCTACGCACGGCTGGAGGAGCTTCGGAAGGCTCTCGGAGAAAGGATCCTGATCCTCGACGGCGCCATGGGCACCATGATCCAGACGTACCGCCTCGGGGAGGACGACTTTCGCGGTGAGCTCTTCGGTGATCACACCGTCCCCCTCAAGGGCAACAACGACGTTCTCAGCCTTACCCGACCGGACGTCGTGCGGCAGATCCACCTTGCCTACCTGGAAGCGGGCGCCGACCTCGTCAGCACGAACACGTTCAACGCGAATCGTGTGTCGCAGGCCGACTATCGGTGCGAGGATTCGGCGTACGAGATGAACCGGGAAGCGGCACGGATCGCGCGAGCGGCGGCGGACGAGTTCGAGGCCTCCCATCCGTCCCGGCCGCGCTTCGTCGTCGGATCTTTAGGGCCCACGAATCGCACCGCCTCCATCTCGCCGGACGTGTCCGACCCGGGGTTTCGGAACGTCACGTTCGAGGACCTGGCGGCTGCCTATGAGGAGCAGGCGCGGGGACTGCTGGACGGCGGGGCCGATCTCCTTCTGGTGGAGACCGTGTTCGACACTCTGAACGCCCGCGCCGGACTGTTCGCGATCCTCGGTCTCCTCGAAGCCACGGGTGTCGACGCGCCCCTCATGGTGTCCGGGACGATCACGGACGCCAGCGGGCGCACGCTCAGCGGACAGACCCCGGAGGCGTTCCACAACTCCGTGCGGCATGCGGGGCTGTTCAGCGTCGGCCTCAACTGCGCCCTCGGGGCGCGCGAGCTGCGCCCGCACATCGAGGCAATCAGTCGCGTAGCCGAGATGCCGGTCAGCTGCCACCCCAACGCGGGCCTGCCGAACGAGTTCGGGGCGTACGACCAGACGCCGGACGAGTTTGCCGAGGTGATGAAAGAGTTCGCCGAGAGCGGCTTCCTGAACCTGGCCGGCGGATGCTGCGGCACGACGCCCGATCACATCCGGGCCCTGAGCCGTGTGCTCGCCGAGGTTCCGCCCCGGCATGCCCCGGAAATCCCCGTGCGCTGCCGGCTGAGCGGACTCGAACCTGTGACCATCGGCCCGGAATCGCTGTTCGTGAACATCGGCGAGCGCACCAACGTGACGGGGTCCGCGCGCTTCCGTGAGCTCATCCGCGACGGTGATTTCGAGACCGCTCTCCAGGTCGCTCGCCAGCAGGTCGAGGGCGGCGCCCAGGTACTCGATGTCAACATGGACGAAGGGCTGCTGGACTCGGTCGAGGCGATGCGCACCTTCCTGAGCCTCGTGGCCACGGAGCCGGAGATCGCGCGGATTCCGCTCATGGTGGACTCCTCCCGCTGGGAAGTGCTGGAGGCCGGACTGCGCTGCATCCAGGGCAAGGGCATCGTCAACTCCATCAGCCTCAAGGATGGCGAGGACGACTTCAAGCGGAAGGCGGCGCTCGTGCGGCGATACGGCGCCGCGGTGATCGTGATGGCCTTCGACGAGCGAGGCCAGGCCGACACGTACGAGCGCAAGGTGGAGATCTGTGCCCGGGCCTACCGCATCCTGACGCGCGAGGTCGGCTTCCCGGCGGAGGACATCATCTTCGACCCCAACATCTTCGCCGTCGCCACGGGAATCCCCGAGCACGACCACTACGCGATCGCCTACCTGGAGGCCTGCCGCACTCTCAAGGAGACCCTGCCGCACGCCCTGGTGAGCGGCGGCGTGAGCAACCTGTCGTTCGCGTTCCGGGGAAGCGATCCGGTGCGAGAGGCCATGCACTCGGCGTTCCTGTACCACGCGGTCCAGGCCGGCATGGACATGGGCATCGTCAACGCGGGAGCGCTCCCGGTTTACGACGACATCCCGGACGAGCTTCGCGCGGTCGTGGAGGACGTGATCTTCGCGCGCGACCAGCATGCCACGGAGCGGTTGACCGAGCTTGCCGGGCGGTACCGCGGTCCGGCCACGCGTCGGGAGGCGGATCTGGGTTGGCGCGAGGGTGCGGTGGAGGAGCGCCTGGTACACTCACTGGTGCACGGTCTCGGTGACTGGATCGAGAACGATGTCGAAGAGGCCCGCCTGGCGCGCGATCGAGCGCTCGAGGTGATCGAGGGCCCGCTGATGGATGGAATGAACGTCGTGGGTGACCGGTTCGGCGACGGAAGGATGTTCCTCCCGCAGGTGGTCAAGAGCGCGCGCGTGATGAAGAAAGCGGTGGCGCACCTGGTCCCCCACCTGGAAGCGGAGTCCGCCGACCGGGAGAGCCTGGTGAAGGGCAGGATCGTCCTCGCCACCGTCAAGGGCGACGTGCACGACATCGGCAAGAGCATCGTCTCGGTGGTGCTGCAGTGCAACGGCTACGAAGTCCTGGATCTGGGCGTGATGGTGCCGAGCGACGAGATCCTCCGCACCGCCCGGGAGAGGGGCGCGGACGCGATCGGGCTCAGCGGGCTCATCACCCCGTCCCTCGACGAGATGGTCCACGTGGCCTCGGAGCTCGAGCGCGAGAGCTTCGTCGTCCCACTCCTGATCGGAGGCGCCACGACCTCGAGGACGCACACGGCGGTGAAGATCGAGGAACACTACTCGTCTCCGACTGTCCACGTGCTCGACGCAGCCCGGTGCGTCGGCGTGCTCGACCGGCTGCTCAGCGAAGAGCGGCGTCATGACTTCGTGGCCGAAGTCAGGGACGAATACGTACGAGTTCGCGAGAAGCACGCGGAGCGGAGCCAGAAACGCAGACTCCTCACTCTCGAGCAGGCGAGAAGCAGGGCCTTCCACACGGCGTGGGACGAGTATGAGCCTCCCGCGCCGCAGCGTCCCGGGGTTCACGCGATCCAGGATCAGCCGCTGGGCGAGCTCGTCCCCTACATCGACTGGACCCCGTTCTTCCAGGCCTGGGAGTTGTCCGGCAGGTACCCGGCCATTCTCGACGATCCGCGGGTCGGCGAGCAGGCGAGATCTCTGTACGAGGATGCGGCCGGTGTGCTGGAATCGATGATCGAGGGAAGCCGGGTCCGAGCCCGGGGAGTTCTCGGTTTCTTTCCGGCGGCCTCGGCGGGCGACGACATCGGGGTCTACGAGAGTGCGGATCGCAGGGACCTGGTCGCTCTCGTGCCCGGTCTTCGGCAACAGTTCGGCAAGTCGGACGGACGGCCCAACCTGGCTCTGTCGGACTTCGTGGCGCCCGCCGAGTCCGGGCGGGAGGACTGGCTCGGGGCGTTCGTGGTCACGGCCGGCCATGGACTGACAGCACTGTGTGCCGAGTTCGAGACGGATCACGACGACTACCGCGCCATCCTGGCCAGATCGCTGGCCGATCGCTTGGCCGAAGCGTTCGCGGAGCGCCTGCACGAGCAGGTGCGCCGGACCTACTGGGGTTACGCGGCAGCCGAGGAGCTGGACAACGCAGGGTTGATCCAGGAGGCGTATCGCGGGATCCGGCCGGCCCCCGGCTACCCGGCGTGCCCGGACCACACCACCAAGCGCACCCTGTTCGATCTACTGGATGCGGAGCGGCACACCGGGGTCGGCCTGACAGACAGCTACGCCATGCTCCCGGCCGCTTCGGTGGCCGGCTGGTACTTCTCGCATCCGGCCTCGACGTACTTCGGCGTGGGCCGGATCGATCGCGACCAGGTGGAAGACTACGCCGCTCGGGCCGGCATGGAGGTCGAGGAGGCCGAGCGCTGGCTCGGGTCGAGTCTGGCGTACGACCGCGAGGAGGCCGTATGAGCGAGCTCCGAGAGCGACTCGCGGACGGCCACGTCCACGTCATGGACGGAGCCATGGGGACGATGCTCTACCGGCGCGGCGTCTTCGTGAACGTGTGTTACGACGAGCTCAACGTCACGCGGCCGGAGCTCGTGCGCGGGGTCCACGAGGCGTACGTGCGGGCGGGAGCGGAGATCCTCGAGACCAACACGTTCGGGAGCAATCCGGTCAAGCTGTCCAGCCACGGCCTCGAGGACCGCACGGAGGAGATCAACCGTGCAGCGGCCGTGCTCGCCGGCCAGGCAGCGCGGGGCGAGGCCTTCGTGCTGGGGGCCATCGGCCCGCTCGGTACCAGGATCGAGCCGTGGGGCCCGACGTCGCGCGAGGAGGCTTCGGCCTTCTTCGCCCGCCAGGCGACGGGCCTGCTGGAGGGGAAGGTGGACGGCTTCATCCTCGAGACCTTCTCGGACCTGGATGAGCTGGAGGCAGCGGTCCGGGCCGTGCGGGCGCTGTCCGATCTCCCGGTCTTCGGACAGATGAGCTTCGGCCCGGATGGCGTGACGGCCTACGGCACTCCGGTGGAGGCGTTCGCCGAGCGCATGACGAACCTCGAGGTGGACGTGGCGGGCCTGAATTGCGCCGTCGGCCCGGCGGCGATGCTGGAAACGATCGAGAGACTGGCCGCGGCCACCGACCTTCCGATCTCGGCGCTTCCCAACGCCGGTCTTCCACGCTCGGTCGGTGGCCGGATCATGTACCTGTCGAGCCCGGAGTACATCGCCCGGTACGCGCGGCGGATGATCGAGGCGGGCGTACAGGTCATCGGGGGGTGCTGCGGGACCACGCCGACCCATATTCGAGAGATGCGGAGCCAGGTCGCCACCATGGAGCCCTCGCGGGCGGGATCGGCGCCCCATACCGCCGTGTCACGGGTCGAGGCACACGAACCGGTGCCTCTCGCCGAGCGCTCGGCACTGGGGACGAAGATCGAAAGGGGAGACTTCGTGGTCACCACCGAGATCCTTCCTCCCCGGGGATGGAAGCCGGACGAGATGCTCGCCAGGTGCCGGGAGCTCAGAGACGCCGGTGTGGACGCGATCCACGTTCTCGACACTCCGCGGGCGAAGAGTCGCATGGGGGTCGTTTCGGCCGCCGTGCTCATAGAGCAGGAAGTCGGCGTCGAAACCGTGTTTCACTACACGTGCCGGGACCGCAACATGCTCGGCATGCAGGCCGACCTGCTTGGAGCCGCCGCGGCCGGCCTCCGGAACATCCTGGCGGTGACCGGCGACCCCCCGACGTCAGGCGCCTATCAGGACTCTACCGCCGTGTTCGACATCGACAGCATCGGCCTCACGAATCTCGTGCAACGGTTGAACTGCGGCCTCGATCCCGGAGGGAGCTCCATCGGCGAGCCCACGCGGTTCGCGATCGGCGTGGCCTTGAGCCAGAGTGCGAGCGACCCGGAGTCCGAGCTGCATCGCTTTTACTGGAAGGTGGATGCGGGCGCGGACTTCGCCGTGACGCACCCGGTGTTCGACGCAGCCGGGCTGCGAGAGGTGCTCGACCGTCTCGACGAGGAGCAGCTGCGGATCCCGATTATCGCCGGACTCTGGCCTCTTGTCTCCGTGCGCAGTGCGGAGTACCTGGCGAACGAGTTGCCGGATGTCGTCATTCCGGAGACGGTGCTCGACAGGATGCGATCGGCCGAGAATCGCAGTCCGGCGGCCGCTCGCGCCGAAGGGGTGGAGATTGCGCTCGAGGTATACGCCTCGATCCGCGATGCCGTCCAGGGCGTTCTGGTGGCGACTCCGCTCCGGGGCCGCGCCTCGACGCTGGAGGTGCTGGCGGTTCTTCGGACCGACCGCTCCACCTAGTGCTCCGATGGGGGCTTTCCGGCAGAGCCATCGGGCCCGGGTCGGGTCACTCTTCGACTGCAGTCACGATCTCGGCGTACAGGCGATCGATCCGGCGCAGGTCCAGATTGCTGACGTAGACCTTCCTGGCTCCGACCTCGCGCAGCGCCCGAATCGTCGCCGCGCAGATCTCGACCGGTGACATGCCTTTCTCGAAATCCTCGAGCAGCTCCTCTGCCGGCACGGGGAAGTAGCGTGACAGCCACTTCAGCGTTTCGGGACGAGCGCTCCGATAGTAGAAGACGCCGAAGACGCCCGGCGCCGTAATGCCCCGCTGCTCCGCCCGAGCGACGAACCGCTCTACCACATCGAGCCGGTGGTGCGATACGATCTGGGTCAGGTAGAAGTCGATCTCGTAGTCCGGACTCCCCAGCAGATCGACCTGTCCCACGGGATCGCGGGCCGGGTTCGCCCAGCCGCCCAGACACAGCGACGGCACCCGGCGACGGATTGACCGCCGCAGGTCCGACGAATGGGGGACGCAGCGACGTGGACCGATCGATTGATCGCCCCCCAGCACGGTGATCGCTCCGAAGCCCGACGTGAGGGCTCGACTCGCGTACAGGTGACAGTAGTCCAGCGTGTGCTTGGCAGTCAGGAACGGGACGACCTTCGATCGGTCGACCTGGTCGGACAGGTTCGCGGACAGGTGGCCCAGGTTCTCTTCCTCTGCCTGGCCCACGGCGTCGTCCGTCAGGAAGATCAGGGTATCCCGCCGGGCCAGGCGCTCCATCGCGTGGTACATGTCGATCCACACGTCGATGCTGTCGCGGTGCGACATGCCCGTACGAGGTGGGCGGAGCTCGACTCCGACCAGCGGCCTGTCGCGGGCCAGCCGGGCCAGAGCGGATCCGCGACCGGGCTCTGGACGCCTATCCACTCAGAGCCGGCTCCCCACGAGACGGACGCTTGCCGAGCAACGCCTTCGCGTATCGACTGGCGTGGTCAGTTCGCCGTGATCAGCTCCGTATCGATCTTCTCCTCGTCGCCGATGACCGCGAAGCGGTAGCCGTGTATGTACTCGTTCGCCACGCGTCGGACGTCCTCGGGAGTCACCGATCGGATCCGGCCTTCGAAGTCGAGGGCGTTCTCCCAGCCGCCGCCGGCGATCTCGTAGGTGGCCAGCATGTTCGCTTGGCCCATGTTCGTCTCCTGCCCCATCCAGTACCCGGTGAGGTAGGGGTTGATGAACTCGCCGAGCTGCTCAGGCGTCATGGCCTCGCTCTTCATCCGTTCCACCTCGTGGAACATCACCTTGATCGTCGTGTCCGGCTCGACCGCGGTGACGTAAAGGAGCCCGGAATTCGCCTTGCGCTGCGACATGCCCGCTTGAACCGCGTAGCTCAGGTTCCGCTTCGTACGGACTTCCTCCCACAGCCGCCACCGGAGCGCGGTCATCGCCGCCTGCATGGCGGGATAGTCCGGATCGGCGGGGCTCGGGGCCCTGTACTGGCCGCGAATGTAGTTGGTCGGGATGTCGCGATCGACGATCTTCAGTTCTTCGGCGCCGGGGGTGACCGGGGGGATCGTGCCGGCCGTTCCGCCGGTCTCCGGCAGCCCGCCGAATGACCCGGCGACCTTCGCTTCCAGGTCCGCCCGATCGACGTTCCCGACCACGACGATCGCCAGGTTCTCCTTCGTGACCCGGTTGGCGTGCCAGCCCGCCACGTCGTCACGCGTCAGCGACGCCACGTTCTCGACGGTCCCCTGCGGATCCAGCTCGTAGGGATGACCGGCATAGAACAGGTTGTTGGCGAGCAGTTGCAGGTAGGCGTCCGGGCTGTCCACGCGCGCCCGAAGCCCCTCCAGCATCTGCCCTTGCGCCAGACCGAACTCGTCTTCCGGAAACGTGGGGTGGAGCACGGCTTCGGCGAACAGGTCCCAGGCGGCGTCCCAGTGATCGCGCACGGCTTGCAGAGTAGCGACGGAATAGTCGTGCAGGGCCTGCCCGCCGATCTGCGTTCCCGTGGCCTGAGCCCGGGCCGCGAACTCTTCCTTCGTGTAGTTCTCCGTCCCCCGCGTAAGGAGCATTCCCATGAGCGCCTCGATGCCCTGGGTCTCCGGAGTGAGATTCGCGCTACCGCCCTTGAGAACGGCGCGGACCGCAACCACGTCGTTCGCTTCGATCGGCTTGTGAATGACGGTAATGCCCGCCGCCTCGAACTGCGCGATCTCTGCTCCGGCCTCCGGCTCCTCGGACGGGGCACAGCTCGCGAGCGAGAAGGCGACGAAGACCGAACCGGCGAGCGCGAGCTTCCTTGAGTGCTTCATGAGACCACCTCCTCCACGGCCAGCAGATCCTCGGGCACCAGTCCGACTTCCTCCCGGGCTTCCGGGCTGATGAGCACGCCGGTCACGAACGGCTTGTCTTCGAGGTACGTCCCCACGAAGCGCGCGATGTCCTCGTGCGTCACCTGCTGGATGTTCTCGATATAGGACTCGTAGTAATCGATTCCGGCGACGGCCCACCAGAAGCCGACGGTGTGGGCGAGCTGATTACTGCTCTCGCGGCTGTACGTCTCGTTGATCGCCATCTGCGTCTTGGCGGAGGACATGTCCTCGTCGCTGAAGTAGCCCGGGTCGCCGAGACGCGCGATCTCCGCGTGGATGGCTCGCTGCAGCTCGACGACGTTCCCGGGCGTCGTCTGCGCGAACACCGTGATCGGTCCCACGTGCGACAGCGTGTAGTAGCTGAAGTTGGCCCCGACAGCGAGACCGCTGTCGACCAGCGCCTTCTGGAACGGGCTGCCGGGCCGGTTGAGCATATAGATCATGAGGTCGGCGGCGTACGTGGCCTCCGGATCGTCGTCCACGCTGGGGCCCTGCCACTGGGTCATCGAGGCCGTCGCCTGCACCGGCAGCTCCACGATCACCGCGTCCGGGGTCTCGAGGGGCGGCGGGTCGCTCACTGGCTCGGCGAACGGGTCCGGCCCGCGGGGCCACTCGCCGAACACCTCCTCCGCGAGCCCGAAGCCCTCCTCCGGAGTGATGTCGCCGGACAGGATCAGTGCCGAGTTGTTAGGCACGTAGAATCGCTCCTGGACGGTGAACATCTTCTCCTGCGTGGCTGTGGCGATGATCTCGCGATCGCCGATGACGTTCTTCCGTGAGTGATACCCGGGTGACCAGGTCTTCTCGCTGACGGCCTGGTTCAGGTGGAAGAACGGATTCGCCTCGTTGCGATCGTACTCGCCGAGGACCACCGGTCGCTCGCGCTCGAGCTCCTCCTGCAGGAACAGCGGGTACCGGATCGCATCTTCCATGAACTTGAGGCCCGCCCGCACGCTGTCCACGCCCAGGGTGAAGTAGTAGTTCACCCGCTCCTCGCTCGTGGTCCCGTTGAACACGGCTCCGAGCTGACGGACGCGCGCCATGTACGATTCCTGGTCGGGAATCGTACGGTTCGCCTTGAAGAACATGTGCTCGTACAGGTGCGACAGCCCGTCGTACTCCGGGCTTTCCGTAAAGGCGCCGTTCCGCACATCCATCTCGATGGTCACGAGCGGGACCGAGTGATTCTCGATCACGATCACCTCGAGGCCGTTGTCGAGAACGGTGGTCGCGATTTCCTGCGCCGTGAGCGGCGCGGCTGAGAAGGCGACCGCGAGACAGACGCCTCCGGTTCGTTTCCAGAAACGCATCGATATACCTCCGAGAAAGGAGACAGAAACTGCTATGGGGGGTGCACCCGCTTCCTCCACACATGGTGAGATTCGGGGTGCGGGGCCCGAATGTCAAAGATCACACCGGTGCGACCGCGGAGTCCCCGCCCATGATCCAGCCGTATCCTTGCACTCCTGCAGCATTCCGCCGATGCTCGAGAGTCGGCGCCGAGCGGACAGTGTCACCGCCTGACCTTCCCCGACGGGCTGCTCGCGGGGGTCCCGGAGTACATGTCGCGCACGATCCTCAAGCCACCGGAGGCATCCAGATGACTCGACGATTCCGTACGGCGCGTTGCGCATCCGCCTGAGTTCGAGACGGACGCTTCCGGCACGATCGTGGCCTTCCGGTTCAGCGGCACGACGGACGGCAGGTACGAGCGCATCGGAGACCTTGTGGCGGGCTGGGAACCCGAGGGCAGCGACTGTTACAGGCCGTTCTGAGGATTGGATCGCCAACCTAGACCAGGGCGACCATCTCCTCGTTCTTCATGTCGCCCAGGGTTCTCTTGGGCGGCAGGTCCACGATCTTCGCACCGTGAGCGAGGCTGTGAAGCGAGACCCGACCGACCGGCTCCGGGTGTGCGATCCACACTTCGCCACTGCCGTCCTCGAACCTCCGCTTGAGCGGGACGAGAGAGAGGCGCTGGATCATGTTCTCGGAGAGATCGTCCACGTCCAGCTCGATCTCGAGCGACATCCGGTTGACGGCATTGGAAGGATCCTGGAAGCCGAGACGCTTGCCCGTTACGTCCGACTTGGGCCACGAGCGAAGCTCCCTCAACCTCCAATCCCAGGTGCCCGATCTGGTCTTGATAGTACCCTGTGTGTCTTCCAGACCCATCGAAGTACCGCCTTACCTGTTTGAGTGCGTGCTCCTATAAGATAATCAATCATGTCAAGCGACCGGATGTTTCCGGGCGACGCCATCCCGCCCGGCAGGGTCGGGAACTCAGGATAGACTCACCCAACTAGTAGCCGGGCCAACCTTCCCTCTGGCCGATCAGTCGCAGGACTGCGTCGGACAGTTCCAAGCCGTTGTCACTGTTCGTGAGGATGACCACGCCATATCCCCTCGTTCGGTGCGCGACCATCCTGCAGCGGAATCCGTCATTCGCGCCGGAGTGTCCGAAGTAGGGCTGACCACGGTGAGTCCAAAGATCAAACCCGAGGGCGTAGTCGCGCTTGACCTCCGTCAGTAGCAGCTCGGCGTTCTCTCTGCTCAGCACCCTGTTGGACTCACCGCGAAGTGACAGCTGCAACTCGATGAGGAAACGGGCCAGGTCCTTCGGGGTCGTCCACAGTCCCGCGGCGGCGATCTCGGGATAAATGTGATGGCCCCCCGGCACGGCCACACCGTTTGCGTAGTAACCGGAGCCTGCAGAGTCCAGCAACGACGCCGGAAGTGGCTGCTCATAGGTGCTGCTGTTCATGCCGATGGGCTGTAGCACCCGCTCTCTGATGAACTCTGGAAACGTGGCTCCTGTGACGTCCTTCACCGCCTGCTCCACGATCAGGTAGCCTCCTCCGGAGTATCGGAACTGGCTGCCCGGTACCAGGTCGACCACGATCGGCGCCGAGTTGGCTGGCGGCTCCCCGTTCAAGATCTGAATCAGCGAGGGCACGGATTCGGAATAGCGATAGCCTCGGAACCCCCCGACCGTCGTCCCGGCCGTGTGGCTGAGGAGCCGCCTCAGTGTGACGTTCTCGGATTCCTGTAGCGCGTTGTCCGGAACCTGCCACGATATGAGGTAGTCATCGATGTCCGTGTCCAGCGAAACGATGCCCTCCTGAGCAAGCCTGACCACGCCCGCGGCGGACACGGATTTACTGAGGGATGCCGCCTGGAACAGCGTCTGGTCCGTCACCGGCTCCCGGGTCGACATGTTCGTGACCCCATGGACCTCCACGTAGTCCAGCTTGAAGTCCCTGATCACGGCGACACTCACGCCCGGGACTTCGTGCAACTCCATCCAGGATCCGATATCGGTCGGATCCTCCGGGCTCAACGCGGAGCTGCAGCCAACGACAGCCAGGATCGAAGCGGCGGTGATCGCCCGAGGAATCGTGAACATTTTCAGATCCCTCCGTCTGTCCGACGCGCCACATCCTCCGGCGGCGAGTATCGACGCCCGAAGCTGCGAATCGGGCTGATCTTCCACACTAGCAGCGCCCCGGAAACGAGTTGTGGTGCCAGGTTGCGCTGCCACCAATCAGGTGCCTGCGCGATCACCGGTTGAAGTGCCGAGAGTGTTTCTTGCCTTTCCTCCTCGCTCGTGACGATCTCGAACCGCCCTTCGCCGGTCACGCTGTCCCATTCGAACAGTCCCGTAGCGGCCGAGGTGTCGACCTGAAAGGCAACGGTCGGCTTCGCCTCGGCCATGCGAGTTTTCTGGCCGCGCTCCGTGGCCCCGAAGAGCGCGGATCTCAGCCAGACGTAGCCAAGAGGGATCAGATACGGAGACTCGCCGTCGTGGAACGCGACCCGGACCAGGTGCTCTCCGGCGAGGATTTCTGAGATCTCTCCGATGGTAAGATCGCGCGCCGGCATGTGAGTCAAGGTACTCCTCGGAAGATCCGCCCGCACATTCGCGCCGTGAATACCCGCAGAGAGACTCCCCCCCAGTATACACGTGCGATGTCCCTCGCGGTGCCCTCGAGGAGACCACCGCCGCCAACCTTTTCCCGCGTTCCAGTGTCCTTGAGTTAAGGGTGCACTGCAACTGCCCGCCATTGGTTCCCGGGACGCGGAGGTGGCGGTGGTGACAGGGCGAGTTCTTCGGGACTCGGCCGTGGCGCTGTTCACGCTCATGGTCAGCGCGACGTATGCTCGGGCGCAGGTCCCGGCCCAGGCGGCGGCTGAGTCCCACCACGAATTCCAACCCCTGATCAAGCCGAGCCTGCACGTCACTCGCGCCGAGGGCGAGATCCACGTCGACGGAGTCCTCGATGACCCGGGCTGGGCAGGGGCGGCCCGCGTCACCGAGTTCTCCACCAACTTCCCCGAGGAGATGGGAGAGCCGGATGTCGGCGGCGAGGCCTGGATCACGTTCGACCAGGACAACCTCTACCTCGCATTCGTCGCCTACGATGACCCGTCCACGATCCGAGCCTCCCTCCGCGACCGCGACGAGATCTGGCAGGACGACTACTTCGGAATCCTCCTCGACACCTACGGGAACGCGAACTGGGCCGTCTACCTGTTCGCCAACCCGCTCGGAGTGCAGGGCGACAGCCGCGACTCCTCGACAGGCGGCGAGGACTCGAGCTTCGATTTGCTCTATTACAGCGAAGGGAGGATCACGGACCAGGGGTACGTGATCGAGATGCGGATCCCGTTCGCCAGCCTCCGCTTCCCGGACCAGGAGAACCAGGAATGGCGCGCCACCTTCTGGCGCACGCGCCCGCGCGGGAGCCGCGAGCAGCACACGTGGGCGGCTATCGACCGCGACAATCCGTGCTTCATGTGCCAGTACGGGACCCTGACGGGAATCTCGGGTGTGAAGCCCGGCGGTGCGCTGGAGCTGCTCCCCACTCTCGTCGCGTCGCAGGCGTCGGTGATCTCCGACCCGAGCGACCCGGCATCCGGTCTCGAGAACGATGGAGTCGAGGGTGAGCCCAGCCTCGGGGTGCGCTACTCATTTCCCCAGGGGCTCACGGCGGACCTCGCCCTGAACCCCGACTTCAGCCAGATCGAGTCCGACGCCGCGCAGATCGATGTGAATACGACGTTCGCGCTCTTCTTTCCGGAGCGACGCCCTCTGTTTCAGGAGGGGAGCGACGTGTTCCAGACCTACGTGGACCAAGTCTATACGCGCACGATCAACGACCCGAGCATCGTGGGGAAGGCGATCGGCCGCATGAACCGGACGACGCTCGGCTACATCGGTGGGGTCGACCGCAACAGCCCCATCCTCATCCCCCTCGAGGAACGGAGCTACGTGAGCCAGACGGACCGGAGCGTCTCCAATATCCTGCGGGGTCAGCAGACGTTTCTCGAGGATTCCTACGCGGGGGTGCTGTTTACGGACCGGAGGTTCATCGACCACGGCGGCTCGAACACGAGTCTGGGGGCTGACGGAAAGATCCGCTTCCTAGACAACTACCGCTTCGAGTGGCAGTTCGTCGCGAGCCACACGGGCGAGCCCAACGACACGACTGTGACATCGGGCGTGAACGATCTCACGTTCGACGGGGGCCGGCATACGGTGGCCTACGACGGCGAGTCCTTCTGGGGGGACGCCGTTCACGCGAGCGTTGAACGAAGCGCGCGGATCTGGAACTTCGACATCTCCTACCGGCACTTCAGCCCCACCTTCCGAGTCGACAACGGCTTCGAGACGCGCAACGACCTGCGCCGCGTGTCGATGTTCCAGGCACTCAATTTCTGGTCCGGCACGTCGTGGCTGGACCGGATCGGTCCGGGCGTCTACGGGCAGATGATGTGGAACTGGAGAGGAGAGAAGAAGAGCGACTACGTCCAGCTGTGGCTGAACGCGCAGCTCAAGGGCCAGACGTACGTCGAGCCCGCGATCGAGATCGAGAACGAGCGCTTCCGGGAGACCGACTTCACGGGACTCGTGAACGCCCGCCTGTTCGCACGATCGGACTTCAGCGAACCGGTGCGGCTCGGGTTCTTCGTGTCCCACGGTGGCCGGATCGCGCGCAACCTCGAGATGCCGCAGCAGGGCACCGGCACGGACGCGGAGATCTTCGGCACCCTCAAGCTGTGGCGGCGCTTCCTTCTGGAGCCATCCGTACAGTACTCGAACCTCTACGTCGATGGCGGCGCAACCGAGGTGTTCAATGGATTCGTGTTCCGTACCCGGGCGAGCCTGCAGTTCACACGCGAGCTGTTCGCGCGCCTGATCGTCCAGTGGGACGACTTCGGCGGACAGCTTTCCCTGGAACCGCTGCTCACGTACCGGTTGAACCCGTTCACCGTGTTTTACGTAGGCGCCACCTCTGGCTACACGGACTACGGGAGGAGCGATGACCTGGACCTCCCGACGCAGGCCGGCCTGACGCAGACATCGCGGCAGTTCTTCCTCAAGTTCTCTTACCTGTTCCGGCTCTGAGGTGGGGGTTCGGTCCGGCAGGCGAAGAAATCAGACGTGTCGTGGACGGATCTGCCCTTCCCAGCCCCCATGTGAATCCCGATCTTCTTCGGCATGCCCGAAGTCCCTTCGTACCGGCGTTTGGCGCTCGATCCGCTGAGGGATGATCCGCGCATGCAGCGCCTGATGGAAGCGCTCGGGCTTCCGAACGGCTACGATCCAGAGGCCGATACGTAGGAAGCGGAGGAGTGATGAAGCGGAGTCCCGTCATGCGGCAGGCATGCATGAGCGCGGTCATGTCGGGCCTCGCTCTCGCCGTCGGTGCGCCACGCTGGGCGCCTGCGCAGAATCGCGTCGGTCACCCCGATCTCGAGAACCCCTCCGTGTTTAGTTTCAACGTCCCTTCGAAACGTTTCAACGCCCGTGTGGGTCCGTTTCGTGAAACACCGCCACGTGCCTGCACGGTTCCTTTGAGATGGTCGAAATCACAAACATAAAAC
>JBDGXC010000045.1:0-21372 GCA_039584815.1 Gemmatimonadota bacterium | reverse complement strand
GCTTTCGCGAGGTAGCTTCCTGTCCACGCTTCGTTCACGGCGCCCACGTCGCCGCACTTCCACGAGCTGATCGCCATCATGGGGTTGTCGGTGTCTTCATCGTCACCGTCGTCCCCGTTCTCCGTACTCGCGTTGTCCCTGTGCGGCGCGCACGACGCGCCGACGTCCGGCGCGTCGGGATACATTTCGGAGTAGGCGCTGTTGCTCATCGCCTGGCCCTCGAGGAGCGCAGGGATGTCCTCGGCGATCGCCCAGTAGTTGACGTTCCACTCGTCGGCCCAGGCGTGATAGTACACGCCGGCCGCATTCCACGGACCGTTGTCCACGGCGCTCTGCGCGGCATTGAGGCCGTAGTTGTCCCACTCCTCGCCGATGTCGCTCATCTTGCTCCAGTCACACTTATAGGAGCTGATGACCAGCATGGGCTGGGTGCCTTCATCCTCCTCCTGCTCCTCCTGCGCGACGACCGCCGCAGGCCAAATGAAGGCGGCCGCGAAGGCCACGGCCAGTACGCGACGCATCATGCAATCCTCCCTGGTACGGATGAAAACGGGCCGGCGCGCGGTCCCAGCGAGACCCGCCAACGGCCGGCACACTTGGACGCCGGTCACTCCGGCGCCCGGAACATTCTGCCCTATGGAATGCGGCGCCTGGGGGCGCCGAGCGTATCATGAGGGTTCCCGTGTCGCCCCACGGAACGTGCCCGACACTAGCTAAACGACGGCTCGCCTGTCAATGCAGGGAACGCTTCCACCCGCACGGCGCAGAACTTGAAACCCGGAATCTTCCCGTACGGGTCGAGAGCGTCGTACGTGAGGACGTTGGCCGCCGCTTCCCGGAAGTGGAACGGGATGAACACGTTCCCGGGAAGCAGGTTGCGAGATGCCTGCGCCGTCAGGGTGATCGAGCCACGTCGTGACGCCACGTGCACCGGGCCGCCGTCCCGGGCTCCGAGCGCCGCCAGATCGTCCGGATGGAGCTCCACGCGCGCCTCCGGCGCGATCGCGTGCAGGGCCCGCGAGCGGCGGGTCATTGTGCCGGTATGCCAGTGCTCGAGCAGACGACCCGTATTGAGGACGAACGGAAACTCCTCGTCCGGCGGCTCGGCGGCCGGCGTGAACTCGGCCGGTACGAAGCGCCCGAGTCCGTCCGGCGTGGGGAAGGTGTCACCGAACAGGACCTGGATCCCGTCGCTCTCGATGTCCGGGCAGGGCCACAGCTTGCCCGTGAGTCCCAGGTTCTCGTACGTCATCCCGGCGTACGACGGGGCGAGCGCCGTGAATTCCTCGAACACCTGGGCCGGCGACTCGTAGGTCATCCGGTACCCGAAAGCGGTCGACAGGTCGCTCACGATCCTCCAGTCCTCGCGCGCCTGGCCGGGGGACTCGAGTGCCTTGCGGCCCACCTGCACGCGGCGGTCCGAATTGGTGTACGTGCCGACTTTCTCGAGTTGCGTCGTGGCCGGAAGAATCACATCCGCGAACTCGGCCGTCTCGGTCAGGAAGATGTCCTGCACGACCAGGAAGTCGAGATTGGCGAGCGCCTTCCGCACCTTGTTCACGTTCGGGTCGGACAGGAAGGGGTTCTCTCCCATCATGTACATTCCCTTGATGTTCCCCTCTAGCGCCTGGCCCATGATCTCGACCACGGTGAGGCCGGGGTCCGGGTCGAGCTCGACGCCCCACGCGGCCTCGAACTTGGCCCGCACCTCCGGGTCCTTCACGCTCTGATAATCGGGATATACGATCGGAATGAGCCCGGCGTCGGAAGCGCCCTGCACGTTGTTCTGGCCGCGCAGCGGATGCAGGCCGGTGCCCTGCCTGCCCACGTTCCCGGTCATCAACATCAGGCTGATGAGGCAACGGGCGTTGTCCGTGCCGTGCACGCTCTGGGCGATGCCCATGCCCCAGAACACCATCGCCGTGCGGGCGTTTCCGAACAGGCGCGCTGCGTGCCGGATGTCGTCCGCCGGGATGCCGCAGATCTCGGCCGCCATGTCGGGCGTGTACTTGTCGACCGTCGCCCGCAGGGATTCGAAGTCCTTCGTCCGCTCCCGGACGAACACATGGTCCACCAGGTCTTCTTCGATCAGGACGTGCATCAGCGCGTTGTAGAACGCGACGTCCGTTCCCGAGCGGATCTGGAGGAACATCTCGGCGTGGTCGGCCATGTCGATGCGGCGTGGCTCGACCACGATGATCTTCGTCTTCCCCTGCCGGACCGCCTGCTTCATGAAGGTGGCCGCCACAGGGTGATTGACGGTCGTGTTCGAGCCCGTGATGAGCGCCACCTCCGCGTTGTGCACGTCCCCGAACACGTTGGTTACAGCCCCGGACCCTATCGTCTCGAGCAGCGCAGCGACCGAGGACGCATGGCACAGCCGCGTGCAGTGGTCGATGTTGTTCGTCCCGAAACCGGCGCGGATCAGCTTCTGGAACAGGTATGCTTCCTCGTTGCTGCACTTGGCGCTACCGAAGCCGGCCATCGCCGAGGAACCGTGCTCGTCCCTGATCCCGCGCAGGCGCCGCCCCGCCAGCTCGATGGCCTCTTCCCACGTGGCCTCGCGGAAGTGCGGCAGGACGTGATCGTAGTCCACCAGTCCACCTGGCCGTCGCCGCTTCTTCTCATCCGACTGCTCCACTTCGGGCGACAACGGGCCCTTAGGGTAGGCTGACTCTCTCCGGATGAGCGGAACGGTGAGCCGCTGCGGATGGTGCGCATAGTCGAACCCGTAGCGGCCCTTCACGCACAGCCGCTCGTGGTTCACCGGGCTCGCGCGACCGTCGGCGTACACGACCCTGTTCCGTGCCTCATCCACCTGGTACGTGATCGCACAACCGACACCACAATAGGGGCACACCGAGTCCACCTGCTTGAGCTCGGAGCGCCGCTTCGGGACCGGCACCGCGGCGCCCTCCGCGAGTTGCACCAACGAGAGCGCGCCTGTCGGGCAGACCTTCTCACACTCGCCGCACGAGACGCACGTGCTGACGCCCATCGGGTCATCGAGATCGAACCCGATGCGGGTGCCGTAGCCCTTCCCCGTGCGACCGATCACCCCGTTCACCTGCACTTCGTCACACGCGCGGATACAACGGTCGCACAGGATGCACGACTGGTGATCCACACGGATCACGGGCGAGGATCGGTCGATGGGACGACCGTTGCCCGACGGGATGCCCGACACCGGGGCCGTGCGATCGCCGTTCGCGCCGGGCACGGGCCACTCGATCCCGTATTCCGCCGCCAGCGCCCGCAGCTCGTCGCCTCCCGTCTTTCCATTCGAGTCGGCGTCGGCCGGATAATCGGACAGGAGGAGCTCCGTGAGTCCCTTCCGGCAGGCATCGATCTTCTCGTTGCGGGTCGCGACCGTCATGCCGTCCGACACCTCGCGCACGCAGGACGCCGTCAGCTTCTTCTCGCCCACGTCCACGAGGCACACCCGGCATACGCCGACCGGCGGAAGCCGGGAATCATGGCACAGGACCGGGATCTCGACGCCGGCCTCACGCGCCGCTTCCCAGATGGTGGCTCCGGCCGGAACCCGCACCTCGCCGCCGTCGATCGTGAGACGGATCGTCTGCGTGGCGATTGCTTCCGGTGATCCGCCGCCGCCCGCGATCTCGCTCACCGGCTTCCTCCTCCGCGCATCGGAATCTCCTCCGGCCAGTGCTTCGCCACCGAGAGCAGCGGGTTGAGGGCCACGAAGCCGAGCCCGCAGATCGACGTCTCCGTGAGAAGCAGGTTGAGCTTGCCGATCACGTCCATGTCGATGGCCTCGCCGCTCTCCGTCGCCCGTTCCAGCATCGCGGTCGCCTTCTCGGTCCCGTCGCGGCACGGCACGCACTTGCCGCACGACTCGTTGCGGAAGAAGCGGACGATGTTGGCGGCCAGCGGTAACAGCGGCGTGCCCTCGGCCACCACGACCAGGGCGCCCGAGCCCATCATGCTGCCCGCCTCGTCGAGCGCATCGAAGTCCATGGCAGTGCCGACGCGGTCGGCCGGCAGGAAATGCGAGGACGCCCCGCCCGGAGCGAAGGCCTTGAGCTCCCGGCCGCCGCTCACCCCGCCGGCCATCTCGAGCAGGTCGGCCACCGGTGTCCCCATCGGGATCTCGTACACGCCGGGGCGTTCCACGTGGCCCGACACGGCCACGAACTTGAGACCCGCGTGGCCATCGGCGCCGTGCCCGATCCACCAGTCGGCGCCTTCCGCGCCGATCGCCGCGGCGTGCGCGAACGTCTCGACGTTGTTCATCAGCGTCGGGAGTCCGTACAGTCCCTTCTGTCCCGGGAACGGCGGCTTGTTGCGCGGTTCCCCGCGCCGATCCTCGAGAGCCTCCAGCAGGGCCGTCTCTTCGCCGAGGATATAGCCGCCGGGTGAGATGAAGACGTCGACATCGAAGTCGAATCCGCTTCCCAGGATGTCCCGTCCGAGCCAGCCGGTGCCACGAGCCCGCTCGATCTCTGCCTCCAGGGCGGCGCGCGCGTCCGCGTACTCGTGACGCAGGTACACGATGCCGCGCGACGAGCCTACAGTGAGGCCCGCCAGCATCATCCCCTCGATCACCAGGTACGGAAGATCCTCCAGGATCACCCGGTCCTTGAACGTGCCGGGCTCGCTCTCATCGGCGTTACACACCACGTACTTCGGGGTCGCCGCCTCGCCCCGTACGAGCTTCCACTTGAAACCCGTGGGGAATCCGGCCCCGCCCATGCCGCGCAGGCCGCTCTTCTCGAGCTCCGCGATCATCCGGTCAGCCGCGGCGTCAGGCTGTGCCTGCGCCAGAGCCATGCGGATCCCTTCGTATCCGCTCTCTACATCCCCGTACGGGTCGGTCCGCCACGACCGGTGTGGTCGAACCTCCCGCGCGGGTCCGCCGGCGCGGATGGCCCGTTCCAGGGCCTCTTCGTCCGACGCGCGCACCGGGACCCCGTTGACCCGCACCGCCGGGGCCAGCTCGCAGCATCCCAGGCAGGAGGTCTCTTCCACCCGAACGTGCGGCACGTCCGCGAGTCGGGAGGCCAGCCGTCCGGCCAGGCCGGGACCTCCCCCCAGATGGCAGCTCATGTCCCGACAGGCCGAGATGGAGATGGGCGCCGCCGGCTCGGTGCGGAAGTGCGGGTAGAACGACACGAGCTCCTGCAGCCGGTATTGCGGGACGGCCAGCCGGCGAGCCAGCTCGCGGAGGTCATCCTTGGTGAGGTGCCCCCGCTCGTCCTGGAGCACCTCGAGTTCGTGGATCAGGCTCATGAGACCCGTCCGTGAGAGAGAAACCGAACCAGCAGTTCCGGCAAGCAGCCCAAGTTAGGCGGACCGGGAGGGCGCTGCCAATCTCGGGTGGCCCGCCCCGGGGCGCGCGCGCCCGCCCTCACTCGAAGATGTAGGCGAGCGCTTCGGCCGCCTGTTCGAGAGTCTCGACGGCGAACGTCGCACCCGCGTCCAGCTCCTTGAGGGCGTGCCGGAGCTCCATGGGGCGGACGAGGAGGAGAGGCGTCCCGAGGGCGAGTGCGGCACCCGCGTCGGCGGCCGTGTTCCACTGCCGGTACTTGTCACCGAAGCACGCGACGACCACGTCGGCACGCTGGATCCAGATCCGCGTGCGCAATGCGTTCGCCCGGGCACCTTCGAGGTCCCGGTAGCGCGCGTCGGGCCGTGGACCCAGGATGTCCTCACCCACCGAATCGGAGCGATCGTGAACGTGCTGGGGTCCGACGAAGTCGATCGGGAGGTCTCGATCAGCGCACAGGACGGTGAGGCGCTCGCGCCAGTCGCTGTGGATCTCTCCCGCCAGATATGCCGTGATGGTGTTCATGCTCCCACGGTGATCGCGGGGGCGACCCGGCGCAACCGCATCCACGCAACCCTTTCGAATCAGGTCGTGTCCGACCGGTTGAAGGCGCCGGAAGGGATCCGGCGACGAGGGACCTGAGGGCGACGACAGGAAGAGCTCGAGCGAGTGGACGAAGCACAGCTTGTGGAGCAGGTCCGAGCGGGAGATCCCGCATCCGAGCGCGCCCTGTACGATGCCCACGTGGATCGGGTCTACCGGCTTGCGTATCGCATGACGGGCGACGAGTCGCTGGCGCGGGATTTCACGCAGGACGCCTTCATTCGCGCCTTCAGCAGGCTGCACACGTTTCGCGGTGATTCATCGCTGTCGACGTGGCTGCACACGGTGACGACGTCGGTAGTCCTGAACGGGTTGAGGAAAGTGAAGAAATTCCGAACGTCCGAGATCGAGCTGGACAGGGCCCGCACGGTGGCCGGCGAGGCGAGCCGGGCGGAGCCCGATCTCCGGGACCGTCTGCGGCACGCGGTGGACGGACTGCCCGCCGGCTATCGGACGGTCTTCGTGATGCACGACTTGGAGGGTTATACGCACGATGAGATCGCGAGCGCACTGGGCGTGGCCACCGGTACGTCGAAGGCGCAGCTCTCGAGGGCCAGGGCGAAGCTCCGCGCGGAGCTGGCGGACTTTGCGGAGGAAGTAGTGGCATGAACGACCAGGACCGAACGAACGGCGATCCCGGCGACGCAGCGACGGACCGCTTCGATGCGGGCGTGGCAAAGGTGGCACGGGCGACCTACAACTCTCCGCCCGAAACCCCTCGCGACGAGATGTGGGCCGTGATCCAGGCGGCGCGCAACACGGTTCCCGGACGGGATGACGATGCAGTCATTCCGCTGCGGCGCTTCCGGCCGCAGCCCTGGTGGGCGGCCGTTGCGGCGGCGCTCGTGATCGGCGTGGCCCTGGGCCGCGGCTCACTGGGCGGAGGCCCGGACGACGGAACCGCGGTGGCCGATGGCGGAGCTCAGACGCCGATCGAGTCCACCGCAGACGCATCGGTCGTCCCGCGATCGTACCGCGTGGCCGCTGCGCGTCACCTTACGCGCACCGAGAACTTCCTCACGATGTTTCGGGTGGATGCCCGCTCCGAACAGCTGGACGGCGAGCTCGGGACGTGGGCGAGGCGCCTGCTGACGGATACGCGTCTGCTGCTGGACTCACCGGCCGGGAGGGATCCCGACCTGCGCGTCCTTCTGGGCGACCTGGAGCTCGTGCTGGCGCAGATCGTACAGCTCCGCGACGCGGACCCGGAGGGAGTGGAGATCATCGACGAAGGTCTGGAATCGAGTCAGCTGCTGTTCCGGCTGAAGGCTGCCCAGGCGGTGGCGCCGGCAGCGGTAGGACTGTAGAAGGTCGAGAGACAGGAGACGAACGATGTCGAAAAGAATGATGATGCGTGCGGGAGTTCTGCTCTGGCTGGCGTTTCTGCTGGTGCCGGGGCGCGTGAGCGGGCAGAACGAGCGGCGGGTGGTGGAAGAGGATCTGTACGCGCGGGCCGCGGCGCTGGCCGACACCGCGTACCGAGCGGCCCGCCGGGCGCTCAACGAGTCCCAGTACCGGAGGGCGATCGACCTGTTCGAGCGCTCGCTCGAGGAGGAGCCGCAGTACGCCTCCGAGGCACTGTACTACCAGGCGCTCGCGTACTACCGCATGGGTGGTCGATCCAACTACGATCGGGCACTGCGCAAGCTCGGACAGCAGATGGAACGCTATCCGGACGCGGCGTCGCGGGGTGACGCCGAAGAGCTGATGGTTCGCATCGAGGGCCAGCTGGCTCGACGGGGCGACGCCGAGGCGGCCGAACGACTGGCGCAGGAAGCCGATCAGGAAGCTGAGATCAAGGCCATGGCCCTGCAGGCCCTGATCATGGCGGACGCGGAGAGGGCGATTCCGCACCTCAAGCGGGTCCTGCAGAATCGCACGCCCGAGACCGCGGAGCTACGCGGCCAGGCCGTGTTCATCCTCGGCCAGCACGAGTCCGACGAGACGCTCGACGTGATGCTGGACGTAGTGCGCAACGACCCGGACCCGGAGGTGAAGGCGCACGCGGCGTTCTGGCTGTCTCAGGTCGATGATCCGCGGGCCATCGACGCGACGGTCGAGATCCTGAACGATCCGGCGATCGACGAGGACCTGAAGGGTCAGGCCGTGTTCGCGCTGGGTCAGACGGACGACCCGCGGGCCGGCCAGATCCTGCGGGATTACGCGTCGCGCTCGGACATGGATTCCGAGGTCCGCGCGATGGCGATCCACGGGCTGGCCCAGCACCCGTCGCCGGAGAACGCGGGACTGCTCAAGCAGCTGTTCGGTGAGATCGACGACACGGAGGTGCGAGAGCAGATCCTGTTCGCCCTGACCCAGATGCCGGACGCGGTGGACGGCGACTGGCTGCTCGCGATCTTCAGCGACGAGGCCGAGGATTCCGAGGTGCGCGAGATGGCCCTGTTCATGGCCGGGCAGAGCGGCAACATCGATGCGGGTGTCCTGAGCCAGATGTACGACTCGGCGGGTGACGACCAGGAGATGAAGGAGCACATTCTGTTCACGATGACGCAGCTCGACAGTGAGGCCGCGTTCGACAAGCTGCTCGACATCGCGCGCAACGAGGAGGATCCGGAGCTGCGCCAGAACGCGATCTTCTGGATCGGTCAGTCCGGGGATCCGCGGGCGCAGGACGTGCTGCTCGAGATCCTGGAGGAGTAGGGCGACACGAGACCGAGCGACGGTCGTCGCGCAAGCTGGCGACGGGCCGACATGCCAACAGGATGAGGCAACGATGACGACGGGCTGGCGGTGGACGGGCGGTGGTGTGGGCCTGGCGGCGGCGCTCTTCGCGGGCGTCGCCGCCGTTTCTCTGCTGACGACGGCGCGTGCGAGCACGCCTCAGGAGGCAGTCGATCTGGGGCACCGCATCGATGCGGCTCCCGAGGGTCGTGTGCGGTTCCAGTTCGCGGCGCGCGAGGGCGTGTGTGGCGATGGTGCGAGCATCAACCTGCATCGCCACGGAGAGGAGGACGCGCGCTCCCGCCGGTGCGACGACGGCCCGATCCGGGTGGACATCGAGAAGTCCGGTCGCCGGATCGTGGATCTCGACTCGTGGGTCGGGCGCTCGCCGAGCTCACGTCCGGACGTGCGCACGGACCTGGGCACGGTCGGGACGGCGGAGGCGGCCGCGTACCTGTTGACTCTTTCCCGGCGAGCGGACGGAGAGGTGGGGGGCGACGCGGTCGGTGCGGCCGCGTTGGCCGACAGCGTGGAGATCTGGCCTGACCTGCTGGACGTGGCGCGCGACGATGCGCTCGCCAGCGACACGCGAGAAGCGGCGATCTTCTGGCTCTCGCAGCTCGCCGGGGAGCGGGCCACCGAGGATCTGGAGAGCCTCGTCCGGGATGACGGAGACGAAGGTGTTCGCCAGGCCGCCCTGTTCGGACTGTCGCAGCTTCCCGATGGAGCCGGGCTGGACGCCCTTCTGCGGGTGGCCCGCGAGAGCGAGGACCCGGAGCTCGTGCAGGCCTCGTTGTTCTGGCTCGGGCAGACGGGCGACCCGCGGGCGATCGCCCTGTTCGAGGAGATCCTGACCCTGGAGTGACCGGCGGCGGACGCGCCGCGTCCCTACAGCTCGACAGTCAGGTTGACCCCGACGTACCGCTCGTCGACCGTGCGGAGCTGACCCATGGCCGACGGCCCGTCGTGGTACTCGATGTCCAGCTGGAGCCGCACGGGCTCGATCCGGAACGCCGCACCGCCCTTCACCCACGCCGCGATGCGTTCCGTGTACTCGGTCGTCTCGAAGTTGGCCGCCACGAACGGCGCGATCCGCCGCTCTCCCCATCGCTCCGGGTCCCACTCGGCGCCGAACCGGAACGCCCACCGTTCGACCGTCGTGAGCGTGACGAACGGATCGCCGCCTTCGCCGCTACCCGTGAAGTCCTGGCTGCGGCCGAGATTCAGGTCTCCACCGACGTACAACCGCAGGTCCCACCCGGGACGCAAACCGAGAAGGAGCTCGAGTCCCTCGCGAGACACCTGGAACACGTCCTGGGGATTGTCATCGAGGTAGTCGTCCCCGAAGTGGGAGCTGACGTGCAGCACGGTCAGCCGGCCGTCCCACGCGCCGTACCTCAGCCCGAACGGCACTCCGACCCGGTAGTCGACGTCGATCAACTCCTTCTCGACGGACTCCATGAAGAAGCGCGAGAACACGCCCACCTCGAACCCGAGCTCGATCGCGGGCCGGCCGCGAGCCTCGTCCTGGAAGCGCACGACCGGGATTCGCACCCCGACGGCCACCTGAGCCTCCAGGTTCCGCCCGTCGATGCTGTCCTCGAGGTCCCGTTCCGTGTGCAGGAGGCCGCCGCCCAGCCGGACCTCGAGCGGCGCGGCCAACAGCGGCGCCACGACGAACGAGCCGGGGAACCAGTCCGTGCGCGAGCCGTCTTCCGCCGGTTCCTGGGCTCGGAGCCCGCCAGGGAGAGTGAGAAGCGTGACGAACATCAGGCAGGCGACGGGGGGAGTCCGTTGCATGGAACACTCGTCTGAATCGGTCGAATGATCGATCTTCACTTGTCTCGGACGCGGAATCTGTGAAGAGTGTGGACGGGACACAACGCACGGACGGGAACGATCCCCTCTCGAGAGAGCCATGAGCACCCCGGAGCTTCGACGACCCACTGCCTCTCTGGTGGCCTGGCTCGTTCGCCAGGACCTCCTGCGCGGGCCCTTTCTGTTCACGGACTACTGGGCCGGAGTGCTGCGTTTCTCCGGCGCCGTGCCCCGGGAGCACGAGGAGCTGGGGCTGGTCGATCGCGCGCTGTTCCGGCTCGGTCTCGATCGCCCCGATCTCGAGGTGCCGCGACTCCGATATTACCTGCTCCTGTTCGTGATCGGACCGTTCCTCATTCCGTTCCGTGCCTTCCGACGGATGGGCAAGTACCGGATCCGCTTCCGTCGGCGAGTGGGAGAGGAAATCAGGGACAGGCTGCGAGATTTCCGGCTCCACCTCGAGCCGACCGGGGCCGGTCGCGTATCGGTCGGCAAGCGCGGCGTGCGCCTCGCCGAGGGCATCCTCGATCCGTACCTGGTGCCGGGCTTCGCGAGCCACTTCTACGCCGCCTACAAGCTGCCTCTCGCTGCCATGACGGCGATCGTGCTGGTCGGGATCCTGGCGCCGGTTCTGGCAGCGGCCGGATGGCTGGACGAGGTGGGAAGCCACCTGACGCTGCTCGGTTTCCCGGCCCTCACCCTGCTTCTCTACGCCCTGTACAGGGACTGGATCACGTGCATCATCGGAGCGCTGCCCGTGCTCGTCGGCGCCTATCTGTACCGCGTCGCCGGCCCGGCGCCGGACGGCGACTGGAGCCGTTTCTTCCTGGCGCTCGGCGGACTGCTGGCCCTGTACCTGATCATCGACTGGTTCTTCATGCCGCGCCCCGTGCCGCCCGTCCTGATGCTGTACACGCGTCGCGGCCCGGGGCATCCGTATCCACGGGAGGGGGACGCTCCGTACTGGCTGGAGGGGGAGGCGTACTGGGTGTGGCGCTACCTGATGCTGACCCCTGGAGAGGTCAACAAGTTCTGGGAGAAGGACTGGGAGCGTGTGGACCTGTGGATCCGCGCCGACGGGGAATCAGCCGGCTCCCTCGAATGGGTGGTGACCGATGCGCACTACCGGGAGCTGTGGGTTCCGTACGCGAGACTCGGATCGGCCCAGTCGCTGGGACGCTGCACGCGGGAGGCCATCGAAGCCGCGCGGACCGAGCAGCCCGGCATCTGGCTCCTCGAGGTGGATGCCGACGTCGCGTTCCACGCCCCGTTCTTCAGGGTGGTGTCCTTCCTGCCCGACGAAGGTCGCGTGCCGGCTCGCCAGGTGGGGCACATCTTCCGGGCGCTGTGGAAGCACGCCAAGGACGATGAGAAAGACGCGGCCCTCGAGGCCCTGGAGCGCGTCGAGGTGAGGGAGCGCGTGGACCTGCTGGAGGACGTCCCCGAGCTCATCGCGCACCTCGCGGCGAAGAAGATGCTCTCGCAGCCGTGGCGATACTGGCGATATCCCCTGGGCGCCAACCGTCGCAGGGAGATCAGGGCCTACGAGACCGGCGATCCACCCGGCCCGCCCCTCGCCTCGGACCCGGCACTCCAGATCAAATCGGAGGGGTTCACGTGACCTATCGCGATCTCGACGTGCGTATCATCCGTGCCCTCCAGGTCGACGCTCGCCGGTCCAATCGGCAGCTGGCCGAGGAGCTCGGGGTGGCCGCCAGCACGGTGGGACACAGGCTCAAGGACCTGGAGAGCCGCGGGGTGATCCGTGGCTACCGGCCCCTGATCGACTACCGGGCCGTCGGTCTCGGCCTGGTGGCCGTCACGCGGATCAAGGCGCGCGGCGATCAGCTCCCCCACATCATCCGCTCGCTGATCGAGCATCCACAACTGACACACGTGTACGAGATCACGGGCGAGTTCGACGTGATGGTGATCGGCCGGTTCGGGGACGAGGCGGAGATGAACCGGGAAATCAAGAGTATGCTGAGCCTGCCCGGCATCGAGGGCACCAACACATCGGTGGTGCTCGACACGCCGAAGGAACAGCTCGACGTGGAGCTGAATTCGGACCTGCCGCGCGGCTGAGCCGTCGATGAGCCACGCCGGGGAGCTCGAGCGCCTGAGCGGCGAGGTCGTCGCGTGTCGCCGCTGCCCGCGCCTCGTGCAATGGCGTGAGGAAGTAGCCCAAGTGAAGCGGGCGGCCTACGCGGGCGACGAGTACTGGGGACGAGCGGTCCCTTCCTTCGGAGATCCCGACGCGCGGATCCTCATCGTGGGGCTGGCCCCGGGGGCGCACGGCGCCAATCGGACGGGCCGCATGTTCACGGGCGACCGGTCCGGCGACTGGCTGTACGGGGCTCTGCACCGGGCGGGACTCGCCACGCGGCCCGAGTCCGCGTGGCGCGACGACGGGCTCGAGCTCGTCGGCGCCTGGCTGACCGCGGCCGTGCGCTGCGTTCCGCCCGGCAACAACCCGTCCGCCGTTGAGCGGGAGACCTGCCGTCCCTACCTGGAGCGCGAGATCGGCCTGTTTCCGAGCCTCCGCGTCATCGTGGCCCTCGGCGGATTGGCGTGGACCGAGACCCTGCGGGTCCTGCGCGATCTGGGGTACGGAGTGCCGTCACCGAAGCCCAAGTTCGGCCATGGCGCGGAAGCCGGGATCGACGGCCGGACCCTCATCGGATCGTATCACCCGAGCCAGCAGAACACGTTCACGGGCCGCCTTACCCGCGAGATGTTCGACGCCGTGTGGCGGCGGGCCGCGGATCTGGCGCGCCGGCTCTAGTCAGCGCCAGCGGAACCGGGCGTCGAGCGCCTCCTCGGCGATGTCATCCCACGGATCTTCCGGGCCGAAAGGGGCAGCCCGGTAGACCCACGACAGACCGGTCGGGCCGACGTACTCGTCGGTGCGCGCGTAGATCGGGTCCGCCAGGACGTCATCCAGGCCTGCCGTCTCGAAGCCCTCCGCGTTCAGCGCATCCAGAACGTCGCCTATATGACGGGCCGCGATCGCGTTCGCGTGCAGCAGCAGGACGTGGTCGACGTCGCGGCCGAACTTGACCCGCGCCACATGCCGGAAGTGCCGGGCCGCATCCACCAGGTGCTCGACGTACGCTACGACGACCGCCGCCGCCTCGGCTCCGTCTCCTTCCTGCATGGCGATGTCGTAAGCCCGCGCGAGCAGCCACTCCGAGTTGTCGATCGTGACGTGTGCATTGGAGTAGCCCCAGCTGGACAGCGTGCGCGCGACCGAGTCGCGCACGGCGCGATCGTTCCCCTGGTGCAGCATGGGGTAGCGGAACCAGCGGGTAGAGCCGCCGGTCACGTCGCGCAGGATCTCGTGGCAGCGCTTCGCATCGTCCAGCCACTCCTCGACCGGAGTCGTGTTGAGGTCCCGGTGAGCATAGGAGTGATTGCCGAGCTCGAAGCCCGCGGAGAGCCACATGCGAAGGACCGGAGCCCCGTCCCGAATCCCCCGGCACGTCACCAGGCCGGTGGCCGGCACATTCCGGCCGCTCAGCGTGCCAAGCAGCGTATCGGTGAGGCTGCGGATCTCGGCCTCGGAGTAGCCGGGTCCGTTCCACGGAAGATCGTCGAACGTGACGGCGATCCGGGGCGCCCGCCCGGCCACCTCGTCCAGCGCCGCCGGCAGCCCGACCTGCGACACGGCGAGCGCGGAGAAACCCAGCACGTACGCAGCGAATGCCAGGAGCGGTCCCCAGATTCCGAGCAGGCGGCGCGCGCGTCCCGCAGGGGTCACCGCCTCAGTCCTTCCGCCCGATCTCCAGCATACGTTCGACGGCCTGCAGCGCCCTCGCCCGCGTCTCCTCCGGCACCTCCACTTCGTACCGGAGCTCGCGCAGCGAGGCCAGCGTCTTCTCGAGCGTGATCTTCTTCATGTGGGGGCAGATCGTGCAAGGGCGAACGAACTCGAGCTCCGGATGGGCCTCTTCGACGTTGTCGGACATCGAGCACTCTGTGATCATGATCACCCGGTTGCTCTTAGCGTCGTCGAGGTAGTCGATCATGGACGTCGTCGAGCCGACGAAGTCACACTCCGCCACCACCTCGGGCGAGCACTCGGGATGCGCGATTACCTCGATCCCCGGATACTGCTCCCGGTACGCCCGGATCTCTTCGACGGTGAATTGCTCGTGGACGATGCAGCGCCCTGCCCACGTGATGACGCTCACGTCTGTCTGGTTGGCCACGTTGCGGCCTAGATACTCGTCGGGAAGGAAGATCACCCGGTCCACGCCGAGCGACTCCACCACCGCCACCGCGTTGGCCGACGTGCAGCAGATGTCGGACTCCGCCTTGATCGAGGCGGGCGTGTTGACGTAGGTGACGACCGGCACGCCCGGATGCCGCTCCTTGAGCAGCCGGACATCGGCCGCGGTGATGCTCTCAGAGAGGGAACAGCCCGCGTCCAAGTCGGGGATCAGGACGGTGCGGGACGGGTTGAGGATCTTGGCCGTCTCGGCCATGAAGTGGACGCCGCAGAACACTATGACGTCCGCCTCGGACTCCTTCGCGACGATCGACAGGCCGAGAGAGTCACCCACGTGGTCGCTGACCCCGTGAAAGATCTGGGGCACCATGTAGTTGTGGCCCAGGATGACCGCATTCCGAACCTTCTTGAGGCGATTGATCTCGGCGATCAGCGGGGCGTGCAGCTCCCACTCGAAGCGGGGGATGCTTCCTCTTACCTTTTCATATACGGCGTCGGTCGCCGCGGCGACCTCCGGCGTGAACTCGAGCGTTGTGGACACGTCGGCCTCCCGTTACGTCTACCGGCGGAAGAGAATTCGCACATTATACCCGGGGACGAGGCGATCGGCACGCCTCGCGCCGCCGGGCACCGAACCAGCGCGAAGATCATGAACCGACAGTCGGCCACGGCCCGGATCGATGAGCTACGGACGGAGATCCGGCGCCACGATCACCGGTACTACGTCCTCGATGCGCCGGACATCTCCGACGCGCGGTACGACCGCCTGTTTCGCGAGCTGCGCGATCTCGAGGAGACGTATCCGGATCTTCGGACGCCCGATTCGCCCACGCAGCGCGTGGGCGGAGCGCCGCTCGACGCGTTCCCGACGGTCGAGCATACGGCGCCGATGCTCAGCCTGGATTCCGACCAGACGGAAGAGGCGTTGCGACGGTTCACCGACCGGGTGGAGCGTGGCCTGGGCGAGCCGGAGCGTGCGACCTGGGTACTGGAGCCCAAGCTCGACGGACTGTCGATCGAGCTCGTGTACGAGAACGGCCTGCTGACGCGGGCCTCCACGCGCGGTGACGGCGTGCGGGGTGAGGGAATCACGGAGAACGCTCGCACGATCCGATCGATTCCCCTGCGCCTCCGGGACGACGCGCGGCCGGTGCCGGCGCTGCTGGCCGTGCGGGGCGAGGTGATCATCCGATTGGACGCGTTCGAGGCCCTGAACGAGCGACTGATCTCCGAAGAGCGTCCCCCGTTCGCGAACCCCCGTAACGCGGCGGCCGGCTCCCTGCGCCAGCTGGACCCGCGGATCACCGCGTCCCGTCCGCTCGAAGCGTACGTGTATGACGTCCTCGCCGTCTCGGGGACCGGCGCGGCCACACAGTGGGAGACGCTGGAGGCGCTTCGGGACTGGGGCCTGCGCGTGAGCGAGCCGTCGAGCCGTGCCGCGAGCGCCGATGAGATCCTCGCCTTCCACTCGGACCTCGAGACCCGGCGGGAAGGTCTGCCGTTCGAGATCGACGGTGTCGTGATCAAGCTCGACGATCTGGCGGCGCGGGAGGCGCTGGGGTTCACGTCACGGCACCCTCGCTGGGCGTTCGCGCTCAAGTTCGCGGCGCGTGTGGAACAGACGCGCATCGAGAACATCCTGGCGAGCGTGGGGCGGACCGGAGTCGTGACTCCCGTAGCCATCATGGAACCGGTGGAGATCGGCGGCGTCACCGTGACCCGGGCCTCGCTCCACAACCGGGAGGAAGCCGCCCGGAAGGACGTGCGGCCGGGCGACCTCGTCCACGTGCGGCGGGCGGGCGACGTGATCCCCCAGGTGATCGGCCGGGTGGAGGAACCGGACCGCGAACGTGGGGAGCCGTTCCGTATGCCCCGGACCTGTCCATCCTGCGCGACCGAGCTCGTCGAGCGGGGGCCGTTCACCCGGTGCCCGAACAGCTTTGGCTGCAAGGCGCAGCTCAAGGGCCGGATTCAGCACTTCGGGTCCCGCGGCGCGCTCGATATCGAAGGACTGGGCGAGGAGACCGCGCGGCTGCTGGTTGAAGAGGACCTGGTGGAGCGGCTCCCGGACCTGCTGGATCTGAAGGCGGCCCGGCTCATCGAGCTCGACGGCTTCGCCGAGCTGTCGGCGAACAACCTGGTTACCGCGATCGCCGCGGCCTCGAAGCCCGAGCTGCACCGCTTCCTGACCGCGCTCGGGATCCCGGAGGTGGGCGGCGCCGTGTCCCGTTCGCTGGCCCGCCACTTCGGAACGCTCGAAGCCCTGACCGCTGCCGACGAGGATGCACTCACGCAGGTGGAGGGCGTCGGCCCGATCATGGCCGAGCGGATCGTCGCCTTTTTCGCCGAGCCGCACAACGCGGAGAACATCGTTCGCCTGACCGGGCGCATGCAGGTGCAGGAAGCGGAGGCCACGCCGACGGGGGGCGCGCTCCAGGGGAAGACCCTCGTGTTCACGGGAAGCCTGGAAAGCGTGAGCCGCCGCGAAGCGAAGAGCCGCGCCGAAACGCTGGGCGCAAAGGTGACTGGATCCGTCAGCCGCAAGACCGACTACCTGATTGCTGGAGCGGATCCCGGCTCGAAGCTCGACCGGGCGAACGAGCTCGATGTGACGGTCCTGGACGAGGCCGCATTCCTGGCGCTCGTCGAGGAGACGGCCGAATGAGCGCGATTCGGAGCTGAACGGTGGAGAACATAGAGATCGCGGCCATCCTCACCGAGATGGCCGACCTGCTCGAAATCCAGGGCGAAACGAATCCGTTTCGCATCCGTGCGTACCGCAACGCCGTGTACACCGTGAAAGAGAGCCCCGACCCGCTTCGGAAGATCGTCGAGGAGGGAGGCGACCTCACCGAACTGCCGGCGATCGGGAAGGACATGGCCTCCCACATCACGGAGCTGGTGACGGAAGGTCGACTGTCGATCCTGGACGAGGTTGCCCGGGACGTACCACGCTCGCTGGTCCAGCTCACACGTCTTCCCGGCGTCGGTCCAAAGAAGGTGCGGAAGCTGTGGGACGAGCTGGACATCACGACGCTGGACGAGCTCGCGGAGGCGGCGCGGGCCGGGAGGATCGCGGAGCTGGAGGGGTTCGGCAAGAAGAGCGAAGAGAAGATCCTCGAGGCGATCGAGCGGCACAAGAAACGATCGGGCCGATTCCGACTCTCGTCGGCGGACGAGCTCGTGCAGCCGCTGATCGAGCACATGCTCGAGGATCCGCGTGTCGAGCGCCTGGAAGTCGCGGGCAGCTACCGGCGGCGCCAGGAGACCGTGGGAGACATCGACCTGCTGGCGATCGCCTCGGATCCGGGGCCCGTGATGGAGCGGTTCACCTCCTACCCGCAGGTGCGCTCGGTCGAGAAGACCGGCGACACCCGGGGGACGGTGATTCTCGCGTCGGACCTCCAGGTGGATCTCCGCATCCTCTCAGCGGAGAGCTACGGCTCGGCGCTCGTCTATTTCACGGGATCCAAGGAGCACAACATCGAGCTCCGGAAGCGTGCCCTGGCTCGCGGTCTCAGCGTGTCGGAGTACGGGGTCTTCCGGTTGGCCGAGGAGGACGAGGAGGCCGAGGCCGCGGACGTCGCTGCCGACGCCGCAGGGGAGGGCACTGAGGTGGCCACCGTGACCAGCACTACGGGCCGCGAGCTGGGGGAGCGCGTGGCGGGCCGCTCCGAAGAGGACGTGTACGCCTCGGTCGGTCTTCCGTGGATCACGCCCGAGCTGCGGACCAGCAGGGGCGAAATCGATGCGGCCGACAGGGACGAGCTTCCGACCCTGATCGAGTCCGACGATCTGCGCGGCGACCTCCAGATGCACTCCACGTGGTCGGATGGGAAGAACACGATCGAGGAGATGCTGACCGCGTGCGCGGCGAAGGGCTACGAGTACGTGGCCCTCACGGATCACTCGCAGGCGCTGGCCATGACAGGCGGGCTCGACGCCAAAAAGCTTCGCGAGCAGTGGAGCGAGATCGAAGACGTCGCGGCGCGGCACCCGGAGATCCGTCTCCTGCGCAGCCAGGAGGTGGACATCCTGGCCGACGGAACGCTCGATACCGAAGACGAGATGCTGGAGCAGCTGGATCTCGTGGTGATTGCTGTTCACTCGCGGTTCGACCTTCCGGCCGAGCGGCAGACGGAGCGTATGCTGAAGGCGATCCAGCACCCGCTGGCCAACATCGTCGCGCACCCGACGGGGCGGATCATCAACCGGCGCGACCCGTTCGATTTCGCGCTGGATGAGGTGCTGGCGTGCGCGGCGGAACACGGCGTGGCGATGGAGCTCAACGCGCATCCACACCGACTGGACCTCCGGGACATCGACCTGATGGCGGCGAAGAAACGCGGCGTGAAGATCGTGATCAGCACGGACGCCCACTCGATCGCCGACCTGGACATCATGCCGTACGGGGTAGAGCAGGCACGTCGCGCGTGGCTGGAGCCGGCCGATGTTCTGAATACCCTGCCGGCGGAGGAGCTTCTGGCCGCGCTCACGAAGGGTTGATCGCATTGAAGGAGATCTTGGATCCTTCCGATCATCACTCCCGGCCAGCGGTCCTGGGCCTGATCGTCATCGCGACGATCGTGAGGCTACGATTCACCTTCGCCACAGAGCTCGGCAACGACGAAGTCTACTACTGGACCTATGCCGCCTTCCCCGACTGGAGCCATTTCGATCACCCGCCAATGGTGGGATGGGTGATCCAGTTGTTCACACTTACCTGACGCTGGACTCGGAGGTGTTCATCCGCATGGCGGCAGTCGTAAGCGCGGCGATCGCGACGTGGCTGATGTACGCCATCGGTCGTCGGCCGCGAGAGCCGATGACGGAAGCTTGATTCCGACGGGCATCATAGCGGATGTGATGCTCCACGGAATCAACCTCGACCGAGAATCCCGTCTGTCCCTCCGGCGACAGCTCGTCGGCCATCTGGAATCTCGGATCCTCGCCGGCCATATCGGGCCGGGCCACCGCCTTCCAAGCGTCCGACGCGCCGAAGAGCTGCTGGGCGTGCACCGGAATACCGTGGCTGCGGCATATCGAGATCTGGTTCGTGCCGGCCTTGTTCGGAGTCGTCCGGGAAGCGGCGTATACGTGCGGCTGTCGAGACGCGAAGACTGTCCCGCGACAGCGAGCGTGATCGTCCGAGGGCCGCGCTCGGTCGAGCTTGTCTGCCTGGATCCGGACCTGGAGACCATTCTCGCCGCAGAGCTGCGAGTCCGGCTCGGGCTTCGAGTCAGCACGTCTGCAGGAGAGGCTCACGCAGGGACCGTCCTCCTGCTGTCACCCTCGATGGAATTCCTCCAGCTGATCCGATCGTTGCCGAGGCCGTCGATCGTCGCCGTGATCTCCCAGAGTGAGGTGGTCCATCGCATGGCTTCGATCGCGGCGCTGATCCATGGTGGGGAGGGCCTGGCCTACCTGCCGGCGTTTCGCGCGAAACGCCAGGACCTGGAACGCCTGTACCGCCTCACCAGGAACATAGCAGCCGACTACGCGTCACTCTCCCTGGCCAGCCGATGTCTGTCTCCAGACGTGCTCCCGCTGCCCCTCATTTCAACCTATTCCTTCACGCTGCTGACAGCGCTTCTTGGCCTTCGAGAGCGGACTGCGCTGGGCCACCGCACGGCTACCGGAACCGCGGAACGATCCCTGCAAGCAGGTGTCCAAGAACCTTGATCCGGTGCGGTGAATCGTCTATTATCGGTCCCCTCATACGGACGGCAGCATTGGCCCGTGGTGTAATTGGCAACACGCTTGGCTCTGGACCAAGAGAGTCCAGGTTCGAACCCTGGCGGGCCAATCGAGGACGCGAAAGAGGCGGAGTGCTACCGGCGCTCGCCTTTTTGTTTGGCTCCCGGACCTGAAAGCCGGGGGCTGACGGAGGAGTGGCCGAGTGGCTAAAGGCGGCGCCCTGCTAAGGCGTTGGGTCCAAAAGGCCCACGTGGGTTCGAATCCCACCTCCTCCGCTTCCGGGACGGGTGGCCGAGCGGACTAAGGCGCACGCCTGGAGAGCGTGTTGGCACCGAAAGTGTCACGTGGGTTCGAATCCCACCCCGTCCGTACCTCCCCAGGCGTTAAAAGGTAGCTGCTGGTACCGGCGGCGATCGTCGCTTCCTACCACGTGCGGCCGAAGGAAGGACCACTCGGAGGGGTGGCAGAACGGCAATGCACCGGTCTCGAAAACCGGCGCCCTCACGGGCTTCAGGGTTCGAATCCCTGCCCCTCCGCTTTTCCTCCCAACAACTTACAGGTCTGGTGGGTTGGTCGGATCAATGACAGTTTCAGGGGTGTTACCCAAACTGTTACCCGATTCGGCGAGTCCCAGGCTGCTTTCAACACGCTCAAAGTACTCCCTCACGTCCCCGTAATCCGGGTGAAATCGAGCGTATTGCATCGTCTGCTCGACCCGTGCGTGCCCGAGCTGCTGTTGGAGCAGGTTGAGTGGCATCCCACTCCTGGCGAGGTGGACGGCGGCTGTGTGCCGATGGTCGTGAGTCGTGTAGCCCTCGATCCCGGCCAGTCCACAGGCCCGCTCGTGTTCGCTCTGGATCGTCCGTCTGCGGAAGGGGAACAACCTGTCATAGTCCCCGACGTCGCGCTCCTCGATGTGTCGTAGGAGCGAGTCTCTGACCCATTCCGGGACGAACACAGCACGCACACCGTCTGGCGTCTTGCTGTCCCGGATCACTGCTTTCGAGGCACCGTCCGACTCGACCTTGAGGTCGAATGGGCGCAGAGCTTC
>JBDGXC010000044.1:0-25703 GCA_039584815.1 Gemmatimonadota bacterium | reverse complement strand
ATCTGATTGTAGCTCTGGAGCAGTGGGCCCTCGTCCCACAGCCGCACGTTGCGGATCGTCCCCTGGTTCTCGGCGATCATCTCAGCGTCGATCTCGCCGCGGGCCGGGTGGTCCCGCGACGCCATGCCGTCTAGCGCGAAAGCCTTGCGGGTGTACTCGATGTTGGAGGCCAGGTACTTACGCTCCAGGGCCAGCTCGCTCGGCTCCACGCGCAGGCGCTGCACGAGCGCCGGGGCCGCGGACCCCACCAGGATCACGAGCGCGAGCCAGGCCCCCACCGGCCACGCCATCCACCTGTAGCCGCGGAAGCGGATGACGGAGAAGGCCAGGATGCCAGCCGTCACCGCGGCGACCACGGCCAGGATCGTGCGGCCTGGGAGGTTGATGTGATCGTCCGTCCAGCCGACGCCGAACACCGTCCCGGTGGGGGAGAACAGCAGCTCGTAGCGCCCGAGCCAGTGACCGACCGCGATGAGCAGGAAGAGCACCGCCCCGAGGCCGGCCAGCCACCTTCTTGCCGCGGGCGGAACCTGCGCCATCTCTCCCCGCAGGCGACCGGTCACGTTGTGAAAGACGAGCACCATCACGCCGATAGCCACGGTCGCGGCCACGAGCCACCCGTGCAGGAAGCGCAGGGCCGGAAGCGTGAAGATGTAGAAGGAGAAGTCGCGGCCGAAGATCGGGTCCGACTCACCGAACGGGGCGGCGTTCAGGGCCAGCAGGACGGTCTCCCAATTCGACGCCGCGTACGAGCCCAGAACGAGGGCGGCGAAGCCGGCCACCGCGGTCGCACCCCGGCGCAGGAACCTGTGGATCCGCAGGTAGTCGGACACCTCCAGCGGGGACTGCGGCAGCGGGGCACGCTTGGAGGAGCGGGCCGTGGCGTACACGCTGGGTAGCGCGGCGGCCACGAAGACCACGGTCCCGATCGCGAACAGGACACCGCCGGTGAGAACGATCTTCACCAGCACCGCCTCGTGCCCGAGCTCCCGGAACCACAGCCAGTCGGTGTAGAACGTCCCCAGCCGGCGCGCCACGTTCCACAAGATGATGAGCGCCAGGATCACGAGCCCCCAGCGGAACACCTTGCGCGTGGCGTCCCAGTCGATGGCCCGGAGATCGACGCCCTGCTGTCCGGCCCGGCGTCTCTGGAAATCGGATAGGTCGTTCATGACGGCACTGCCGTTCCTGTGCGCGGCGCCCGGGTCTGCGGGATTCCCGACTCTCCGGGGATGCGCGGGTATCGCGATCGCCGGCGTGCGCTGCTTTCGCACCTCGCGCCGGACCTCGCGGGAATCACATCGAGGGGATCACTCTGAAAGCTAACGCATTCGGGCCGTCGAGGCCCATGCCAGTCCTCGCGGTCCATGGCCATGCCGCCACGGCCGGCTTCTGACTTGACGGCGTAGCGATCGGCGAGTGCGGAAGTCAGACGCTCCAGCAGATCGGGCATACCTGCCTCCTGAGGAACGAAGGGAGTGCAATCAACATAGAATAAAGTGGCTCAGAGTGCTCGTGGGCACACCTGTTGAGCGGGCAGGAGGACACTTCGCTGGTGTGGGGCTCTTCAGCAGTCAGTGTCACCTGTAGCACCAAGCGCTTCGTGGCCTCCAGCTCGGCCGGGTCGGCCATAACCCCCACCCCCGGGCGTCCGAACGCTCAGCACATCGCCCGCCTCTGCCTCGATCATCGCACGCCCGGGAACTTCCCTTCTTTTGCCCCGTGACGTGAGGAAGGCGATTCCCGGAGACCCCGGCTCTCCACCGGCCAGGCCGTAGGGCCGCCGCACCCGGCTCTCGGAGAGAAGGGTGACGATGGCCGGGGATAGGAACTCGTAGTCGCGCCGGATACCGTCTCCGCCACGGAAGCGCCCCGTTCCGCCTGAACCTTCGCGGAGCTCGTACCTGAGGACCCGCAACGGATAGGAGTACTCGATCGCCTCGATCGGCGTGTTCAGCGTGTTCGTCATGTGAGTGTGGACGCCGGAGGGGCCGTGGGTGCTTGGGCCCGCCCCGGCGCCCCCGCCGATGGTCTCGTAGTAGGTGAACGGCCGGTCCCGCTCCGGGTCCCGGCCACCGATAGTAAGGTTATTCATCGTGCCCTGGCTCGCGGCGGGGACCCGCTCAGGGCACGCCTGCGCGAGGGCACCGAGGAGTACGTCGGTGATGCGCTGCGACGTCTCCACGTTTCCCGCCGCAACGGCAGCCGGTCGTCTGGCGTTCACCAAGGTTCCCTTGGGCGCGATGACGTGGATCGGCACCAGGCAGCCGCTGTTGGAGGGCACGTCCAGCCCGATGAGCGACCGGAAGACGTAGGCCGTCGCGGAGAGGGTCACGGCGTAGACGGCGTTGAGGTTGCTCTCGCTCTGCGGGCTCGTGCCGGTGAAGTCCACCACCACCTCGTCGGCCCCAATGGTGACGGTCAACTGAATCTCGAGTTCTTCGTCCGAATCGGTCGGGTCCAACGCGTCCCGAAAACGATACTCTCCGTCGGGCAGCTCTGCGATGAGTCGCCGGGTCGCGCGCTCGGCGTAGTCGAGCAGTCCCTGCATGTACCGGCTCAGCTCTGCCCTCCCGTACCTCTCCGCCAGGGCGGCGAGACGTCTGGCGCCTGTGCGTCCCGCCGCAAGCTGGGCCCTCAGGTCGCCGGCCCGCTCGTCCGGAGTGCGGACGTTCGCCAGCAGCAACCCCCAGAGGTCCAGGTCGATTACTCCGGCTCTCACCAGCTTCACCGGCGGGATGATCAGTCCCTCCTGGAAGACCTCTCCCGAGAGCGGCATCGAGCCCGGGGACAGCCCTCCAACATCGGCGTGATGGGCCCGACTGGCCACGAAGCCGATGAGGCAGGAGTCGGGAACGTCTCTACCGTACGCCGGTTCCGTCCCGGAGGCGCCGTCGCCGAAAACCGGTGCGACGAACGTGATATCCGGAAGATGGGTGCCGCCGCGGTAGGGGTCGTTCAGCACGGCCACGTCGCCCGGCTCGAAGTCCAGACTAGCCACGCACTCCTCCACCGACAGTGGCATCGACCCTAGATGCACAGGGATGTGCGCCGCCTGCGCTATCATCCGCCCGCAAGCGTCGAATACGGCGCACGAGTAATCTCTCCGCTCCTTGATGTTCGGCGAGTACGACGTGCGCCGGAGCACGGCGCCCATTTCCTCTGCCACGGACGAGAAGAGGTGCTTGAGCACCTCGAGTTGCGCCGGATCCAACCGGCCCGCGCTCCGCTGCGGCGTCGGAGAGTCATCCATGAACTTCGATGACGAGGTTGAGGTGACGGTCGACGGTCGCGCGGTCGGCAGGGGAGAGATACACCGTCGTGTCCTTGTGGACGATCACCGCTGGCCCGTCCACGGCGACGCCGCAGCGCAGCCTCGCTCCGTCGTAGAACGGCACCCGGACCAGCTCCGCCCCTTCGTGGCCGGGCGTGGTCACGATGACCTCCCGCCGGCTCTCGAGTGCGGGTGCGGGATCGGCCGGGCCCGCGTCTTCTTCCGGAAGCGGAGGTGCGGCGATCTCCCCAACAACCCGCACCCGGAGGTTGACGACCTCCACCGGGGCGGACGGCTCCGCGTGCCCGTACAGCTTCTCGTGGGCGTCGTGGAAGCGACGGACGAATTCGTCGCCGAACGGGACCGTGACCTCGTATCCCTGTCCGACGTACCGTACGTCGAGCAACCGGTGGACGGAGACGTTCCGAGGTGGCACTCCTTCCTCGGCGATCTCGCGCTCACCCCGTTCCACCAGCGGCTCTATAAGGGCCTCCAGCTTCGCGGCGCGGGACTCGCCAGGGAGCATCACCGTCTGCACGAGGTCCCTCACCACGTCGGCGGCGAGCATTCCGTAGGCTGAGAGCGTGGACGCTCCGGGCGGGACGAGAACGGTCCGAATCCCGAGACTGCGGGCCAGGTCGCAAGCGTGCAGTCCCCCGGCGCCGCCGAAGGAGACGAGCGCGAAGTCGCGCGGATCGTGGCCTCGCTCGAGGGAGATCCTCCGGAGTGCCCGCTCCATGCGCGCGGTCGCTACCGCCACAACGCCCAGCGCCGCGGTGCGGGCGAGGTCCAGGCCGGGACGGGCGCCGAGGCCGGCCTCCGTCCCGAGACGCTCCAGAGCGCCCACGGCCGCCGGTATGTCCAACCGGATCTCTCCGTTAAGAAAGCGATCCCCGGCCAGCCTGCCCAACACCACGTTCGCATCGGTGACCGTCGGCCGATCGCCCCCCCGTCCGTAGCAGACGGGTCCGGGCTCCGCCCCTGCGCTCTGCGGTCCTACCCGCAGGGCACCTCCGTCGTCCACGGTGGCGATGGAGCCGCCTCCCGAACCTACTGTATGGATTTCCACGGCCGGAATCCGGATGGGAAGGCCGTCGATCTCGCTCTCGGAGGTGATCCGGATTTCGCCGTCGGCGAGGGAGACGTCGGTGGAAGTCCCCCCCATGTCGAAGCAGATACACCGCTCGAATCCGGCGGCGCCGGCCACGTGCACGGCGCCGACGACGCCGGCCGCTGGTCCTGACAGGATGGACCGCACGGGATCGAAGGATGTCATGACGGCCCGCGCATGGCCACCATTGGACTGCATGATTCGGAGGTCGTCCACCGCGATCTCATTCTCCAGGTGCTCCAGGTAGCGCTCGACGACAGGCGACACGTAGGCGTTCACCGTCACGGTGCTCGCGCGCTCGTACTCACGGAACTCGGGGAGGATCTCGGACGAGGTCGAGACGTGAATCCCCGCGGAGCGTAGGGCCCGGGCAGCAGTCTGCTCATGCTCCGGGTGCAGAAAAGAAAAGAGTAGGCACACGGCCACCGATTGTACGTCCCGTGTCTTCAGCTCCCGGACGAGGTCGGGGAGCTCCGCCTCGTTCAGAGGCACCAGGACGGTTCCGTCGCAGGCGACGCGCTCCGTGACCTCGCAGCACAGCTCGGGCGGGACCAGCGGCTGCGGCCTGGAAGCCGCGAGGTCGTAGAGGTGGCTTCGATTCTGCCGCCCGATAGCCAGCAGATACTTGAAGCCACGCGACGTCAGCAGAGCCGTCCGCGCCCCCTTACGTTCCAGGACGGAGTTCGTCGCTACGGTGGACCCGTGGACAACCGTGGTCGTGCCGCTCGCCTCCCGGTTCAGTCCGGGTCCGTGCCTCTCGAAGAACTCTGTGACGGCTCTCGAAGGCTCTTCCGGAGTGGAGAGCCGCTTGAATGTGCCGAGCTTTCCCGTTGCCTCGTCGAAAACGACGAAGTCGGTAAACGTCCCACCGATGTCAACACCCATACGCATAGGACGAGGATATCCTGAAGGTTCGCGAGAAAGCAACGGAATCTCGTCTGCCTCGCGGGGGGGTCTGTGCTCGCGTGTTTCTGTCGGCACCCGGTGGGACGGTTCCAAGATGCGCCCTCCTCGCCCCCAATCAGGAGAGCAGGCCCGAGCTAAAGGGGTATTTGGTTGGCCATCGTCAGGATCAGTGACAACCGATCATGGGCGGGATGCGCCGGTTCTTGAGACCCGACCGTGAGTCTCACGCAGAAGGTCGGGCAGGGTTGGCTGTGAGAAGCCGGTCAGTGACCTTAGCAGTGACAGCGGTCGTTACAGGCCCTCGTATCTGACCTGATCGCTGGACTGACCGTCTGAATCACGGTCAGGCGACCTCCCGCCTCTGAAGCAGGTTTATTCGGTACAGATCGCCGATCCATACGATCAGATCTGTACCGCGTCTTCTGCATTTCGCCCCTGTCTAGCTCGCCAACAGAATCTCCCTCAACTGCTCCGCGTAGCGCGCGCCCTCGGCGTTTGCCGTGACGATGTCGATGCCTTCGGGTCGGTCAACACCGATGCCCAGTTCCACCGCGCGAGCGATCTGCTCCTGCTCGAATACCCTGCCCTGTGCGACTTCCTCGGTCGTGCCCTGCTCTCTCAAGATGGCCACGCCCACTGCGTCGAGGGCTACCCGGTCGGTCGAAGCCAAGACGACGTTGGGCTGGGCCAGGGTACCCTCGTCAGGCCCGCCGTCTGTGAAGCACTCGGCGGCATCCAGCACCACCAACGCAGGTCTGTATGACAGGTTGAGCTCGGCGATCATGCGACGCTGGTGCTGCGACTGGTGCAGCTCACGCATGAAGTTGTGCTCGATGCCTGGGACCTCCTTAGCCACCATACCGACGGTGTTCTTCAACGACATCGTGAAGTGGCCACCAAACCTGTGGGTCTTGAGACAACATGTCTGCACGATCGCGTCTACGTCGCGGAACACACGCGCCAGGTGAAAACCACGACTCCAATGCAGCTCCGGGTGCTCGACGTGATGCCAGTCATCCGCTGAGAGATCCTGAAGCGGGAGTGCCTCGAAGCCCAGCGCCTCGGCCATGGCGAACACACCCTTGTCCTCCATAACCTGCCTCACGTTCCCCATCCCGCTGCGGTCGGGCACCGTCACCCGGCTCGCGCCGAGCTCCTTCAGGTAACGGACCAGAGAGCTCAGGGTTTCTGAGTGAGTAGAACCCGGATACCCATCCGCACTATTGAAGTTCGGCTTGAGCGCCACCCACTTCTGGGAGACATTCGGCACGCCAACCAGCTCCGCCGCCTGGCGAATCGCTGCGTCACGGCTGCCGGCCCCAACGTGCACGAGGCTCACCGTGGCCGCATGCTGCGGTGGCCAGCCCAGCTTGCCTGTGGTCACAGCTAATAGCCCCAACGCCGAAGCCTTGGTGAACTCTCTCCTATTCCAGTCACGCATGCGGACGTGTCCGTGGATGTTCAGTCTTGATTCTCATCCCTTGGGCGTTCGAGCCCTAGCCGGCATCTATCGGATCGCCCCTCTGAAATCAGGTCAGACGGTCCACACCCTGCAAACTAGCCGCGTCACACGACACTCGCGACACGCGAGATCGCCCCGAACAGGCCCTCTGTAACTGCCGCGAGAGCATCGTAGTCCAGGGTTTCGGGCGTGTCCTCCGCGGTGTGGTAATTCGGATTACGGTAGAAGGCGGTGTCTGTGACCATGACCGCCTTATAGCCGTGTCGCCAGAAAGACCTGTGGTCGCTCCAGCCAAGACCGGGAATGATTGGCAGCATTGCGAGGTGCTCGACGGGGTAATCCGAAGCTTCGCGGAACGCTCTGACCAGCCTACACATTGCTCCGCGCGACGACAGGTTGGATACGAAGGCTATGAAATCTGCGCGATCAGGATAGAAGAACCTGAAGAAGGGAGGATAGCGCTGCGTGTCTGGCTCGCGCCGATAGTAGCCGAGCATCTCCAACGACACCATCAGGCAGATGTCGTCGCTCCGCCGTGAGGCCGACCTCGCATAGACCATGCTGCCCTGCTGGGAGGTGAAAGAGAACGGTGGCTCCTCGTTGACGAAGGCCACGAACCTGACGCTGAGACCCGGCACGGCGACGGCGAACAGACGGGACAGCTCCAGGAGACTGGCCACCGCGCTCGCGTTGTCGTCGGCTCCCGGACTTCCGAGAACGGAGTCATAGTGCGCACCCACCAGAATGGTCGCATCGGATCGGCGCGAACCCCTGCGCGTCACCTCGAGATTCGCGCACCGCACGCCACTCACCTGATAAGGCTGCGCAGTGACCTCGTAGCCTTGATCGACCCATTGCTGCCTGATGTACTCCTCCGCTGCGTGCAGCGCCTGTGGCCGGTGTACGTGGCGCTCGCCGACCTCGGTCGCGAGATGGACCACATGATTACGGAGCCGGTTCGTAAGCATCGCCCCTGGCCGTCTGGCTGCAGGATCTTCCGCGGTGCGCGAAAACCACGACTGGCTTCGCCAAAGTCGAATCTCGTTGACAAACAGGAATACTGCCCCACAGAGGGCAGTCGAGACAGACCGAAGTACCCAGCGTGGACCGGTGCTGATTCAGCTTTCACACCTGAGCGGATTCCGGCCCACATGACTGACCGGCCGGGTGCCGCGTAACCTGAGTTACAGGCTGATGATGCCCAGTCCCGCCCGCCGCCGGTACGATCAAAGCGAAGCGCCTGGCAACTCTCATTCGTGTTCCTCGCGCGTCAGCTCCAACTCCTGGCCCGGCTCCATCAGCCGGGTGAAGCTATCGTCCAGGCTGTCGAAGTACTCCGCCGGGACATGCTCCTGCTCGATGGGGAGGTGAATCAGCCCGATATGCCGTGGCATTAAGATCTTCAGCATTTGCCTCCCAGCATCCTCGAACGGGAACCAATAATGCACGAGGGCAAGGTCGATCATCCTGCCCTCCTCCGCGACACCGAGGAACGAATCCGGATCGCTGTTGGAGTCTCCCTCGTGGAACACCAACCAGTCATCCATCTCCACGAGGTACATGACGTTCATCGGGCTCTCCCGCGCACGGCTGTGGAGCGTTCTGAAGGCGTGCACCCGGATGCCGACCTGCAGTTGCGTTGAGCGTTCGCCGACGAGGAGATCGATTGGCATGACGCGGTCTTCGAAGTCCGGCCAATGCTCAGCCGAGTCGCGCATGACCTCAACAACATCAAGGGGAGCGATCACTATCGCACGCGGATTCCGGAGGAGGAAGCGCTCCACAACCGAGGCCCGGAAGTGGTCGGGGTGATTGTGGGTGACAAGACAAAGATCGATGTCTCCAAAGGGAGCCTCTCCGCCGATCATCTTCTCGAAAAGCTCAGGTGGGGGCGCAGCGTACACGGGGTTCGGGGCGTCGAACAGAGCGTCGATGAGGATCCGGTGTGACCCCGTGGCGACCATCACCCCTTCATTGGCGATGTAGGTCAGTCGGAGGGGACGATTGTACGAGCACGCTGCGGCGAGGACCTGCAAGATGAGGAAAAACACCACCGCGAAGGACCGACAGATTCGATGTCGTTGGGCGTTCACGGTTGAGCATCCGGGCCGGAGCAATCAAGCGTCTGTAGGAGAGCGACACTCCCGAGCTTGTTGCTGTTGGTGAAGTACTCGGCGTATCTGTCTAACGGAAGCTTGTTGAGGCGAGACCGGTCGTATTTGCTCATCGGCGGCCTCCTGGTGGCCTAAACATACTGCGAGGAGTCGACGACCGCGCTGAGACGACCTTTGTTCCTTGTGCCAGTGTGCGGTAGACCTCGCAGGACGATGCGCGAGAGACATTGAGGGTCTCAGTGACGACTTTCGTTACAGAAGCTCGTAACTGACTGTACGGGGCAGCCGACCCGTTGACACTGTCTCAGAAGCGCGTGAATCTGGCCCTGATGCGTTGCCTTGCGGCTGAGGGAGTGGATTTCGCGTATCCGACGCAGAGGCTTTCATCCTGGGCCCGCAACCTCGAGGTTACGAAGTCGGCGCTCACGGCTCGGAGCGCTCCCAACCACATGGATTCCCTGTGTTGGCGATGGAAGGCACCTGATGGAGGAGACCAGCAGTTTCGTCGTAGTATCGAATCGATTGCCGGTCAGCCGGGACGAGGACGAAGACCGCTGGGTCACCAGCCCCGGCGGTCTGGTGAGCGCCCTTGTTCCGATCCTGCGCGAGCGCGACGGGGTGTGGATCGGGTGGACGGGTGTGCCGGAGTTCGCGCCGCCGCCGTTCACGCACGACGACATGCGTCTTCACGCGGTAGCGCTCGACCAGGACGAAATGGAGCGCTATTACCTCGGATTCTGCAACAACACGCTCTGGCCCCTGTACCACAACGCGATCCGCACCCCCCAATACCACCGGCGGTGGTGGCACCCATATCGGTTGGTCAACGAACGTTTCGCCGATCAGGCCGGGAACGTTCTGGCCGCTTCGGGGGTCGCATGGGTTCACGACTACCAGCTCCAGCTCGTTCCACAGTTCCTGCGTGAGCGCCGACCGGACGCGACCATCGGCTTCTTCCTCCACATCCCGTTTCCTCCCGTCGAATTGTACGCCTATCTGCCCTGGCGCGAGAGTCTGCTCGAGGGCCTGCTCGGTGCGGACGTCCTGGCATTTCAGACCGAGCAGAGCGTGAACAATTTCCGTGACGCGGCTCTGCGGTACTCGGCCGCGCAGGAGGCGGGCGCTGATCTCGAGTACGCCGGTCGAAAGGTCACGCTCCAGTGGGCACCGATCTCTATCGACGCCGAGGTCTTCGCCCGCACCGCCCGGCGCGTCTTCGGGCGGGCGGACCAGCTTCGCAAGCAGTTCGCTCCGGTTCGCCGGATAATGCTGGCCGTGGATCGCCTGGACTACACGAAGGGGATCGACCACCGGCTGCGGGCCATTCAGACATTCCACGCGCGCTACGGGGAGGACGCGGCCAACACGGTTCTTCTGCAGGTGGCCGTACCGAGCCGTGAGGAGCTGATCCAGTACTCGGAGCAGCGCGAAGGCGTCGAGCGCCTTGTCGGTCGGATCAACGGGGAGTATGGATGGCCCGGGTACACGCCGGTCGTATACATGTACCGCCACTTCGAGTTCGAGGACCTGGTCGCCGCATACGTCGCGGCCGACGTCATGCTCGTGACCCCTCTATGCGACGGGATGAACCTCATCGCGAAGGAGTACGTTGCGTCGCGGACGTCGGACGACGGCCTCCTGGTGCTGAGCGAGTTCGCCGGGGCCGCGTCGGAGCTGAGCGAGGCCCTGCTCATCAATCCGCTGAACCTGGACAGATTTGCCGAGACGTTGCGGCGCGCAGTGCACATCGCGCCGGGGGAAGCAGCGACCCGGATGCGCGCACTGCGCGAGACGGTCCATCGCAGCGACGTCTTCCGCTGGTCGCGCGCTTGCATCGGGGCGCTCGAGAGTTGAGATCCGACCTCGATGCAGCCCTCGAACGGGTCGCTCGTACCGAGGTGCTCCTGGTCGCGTGCGACTTCGACGGCACGTTGTCCCCGATCGTTTCCGATCCCACCGCTGCCGGGCCGGATCCCCGCGCGATGGAGCCGTTGCACGCCTTGGCAGTACTTCCCGCGACGCCCGTGGTGGTGATCTCGGGGAGGTCCCGTGAGGACATCGAAAGGAGGCTCGGCTCGCGGCCGCCGGGGATCGACATTATCGGCAGCCACGGGGCGGAATCAGGCGTGGACGATCACGTGGGAACTCACCCCGACGTTGAGGTCTTCACCGGGCGGCTGACGTCGCTCGTCGGTCGGTTCCCGGGCTCGTTACTCGAGGTCAAGCCGTTCAGCGTGGCATTTCACTTGCGCAACGTGAAGGCAGAGGAGCAGGCGCAGGCGCGACAGGAGGCGATCGACCGGGTCGGCCCGCTCGCCGCACACGTCAAAGAAGGCAAGATGGTCCTCGAGTTCATGGCGCTCGCCGCCGACAAGGGGAAGGCGCTGGAAGCATACCGGATCACGTGTGGCGCCACCGCCACATTCTTCGTCGGCGACGACGCGACGGACGAGGCCGTGTTCAGCGTCCTGTCACGTGACGACGTCGGAGTCAAGGTCGGTCCGGGCCCGACCGCGGCGCGCTACCGGGTGACTGACCAGCCGCATGTAGCCGACCTTCTCACGACGCTTCTGCGTCACCGAACGGAACTCACGGGAGGGTAGCGAATGGCTTTTGTCGTGGACGTCCACGAGTCTGCCAGCTTGCGAGACTACGAAGCCGTGGCGCACCTCGCCCACCACGTCGAAGAGCTCGAGGAGACCGCGCGCGGAGTCCGCTCGAAGCTGGGCGAGCGTAAGATCTGGATGGTGAACTCGACCGCTCAGGGAGGGGGAGTGGCGGAAATGCTCCCGACTATGATCACCCTTCTCCGCGATCTCGGCTTTCCGACCGAGTGGGCGGTGATCGAGTCTTCCGAGCCGGCGTTCTTTGATCTGACCAAGCAGATCCACAACATGATCCACGGTGAGGGATCGCCCGACCTGCCGTCCGGGGCTCGGGAACTGTTCGCGCGCGAGAACGCGTCGAACGCCGCGTTTCTGGCGGAGCGGATGGAGCCCGGCGACGTCCTGGTCGTGCACGATCCACAACCGGTGGCCCTGGCCGGAACGATCCGCGAGCACCTCGACACCACGGCCGTATGGCGTTGCCATATCGGACTGGATCTCGAGAACGCCTCGACGCGGGCGGCGTGGGAGTTCCTCGCTCCGTTCCTCAAAGCCTACGACCACGGCGTTTTCTCGACCACCGAGTACGTGCCAGAGGTGTTCACCCAGCGGGCCTCGGTCATCACTCCCGCGATCGATCCGCTGGGAGACAAGAACCGGGAGCTTCACCTGCACAAGGTGGTGGGGATCCTCACGAACTCCGCCCTGGTTCGCAGCCCGAGTCCGCTCGTTACTCCACCGTACGACGATGTGGTGAACCGGCTGCAGGGAGACGGCTCGTTCAGGCCGGCGAACATGTGGGACAACATCGGGCTGCTCAGCCGGCCCATCATCACACAGGTATCGCGCTGGGACCGTTTGAAGGGCTGGCGGCCGCTGATGGACGCGTTCGTGGAGCTGAAGCGGCGGTTCGCTAACGGAGCTGACGGAGAGCAGGCTTGGGCCTACCGAAGGCGGCTCGATCTGGTGCGGCTGGTCCTCGCCGGACCGGATCCCGCTTCGATCCAGGACGATCCGGAGGGGCGGCAGGTCATCGAAGATCTGCACCGCGCGTACTTGGCGCTGTCTCCCGAGATGCAGGATGACATCGCGGTGGTGACGCTCCCTATGACCTCACGTCGCGAGAACGCCCTCATCGTCAATGCGCTTCAGCGGGCATCGACGATCGTGGTGCAGAACTCGCTGCGCGAGGGATTCGGCCTAACGGTTACGGAGGCAATGTGGAAGCGGATACCGATCCTCACCAACTCACAGGCCTGCGGACCGCGTCACCAGGTCCGCGACGGCGTGGACGGGTGCCTGGTGACTAATCCGGAGGACCCGGACGAGCTGGCCGAGATGATGTCGGCCATGCTGGGGGAGCATCGAAACCGCGACCTGTGGGGGCTGAGCGCACAGAGGCGAGTGCACTCGGAGTACCTGGTGTTCAACCAGGTGAGCGCGTGGCTGAGGCTGCTCGGCCGGCTGCTGTGAAGCGGGTGGCCACGGCGCCTCTCGGATCACACTGACAGTTGCTCCAGGCCCGCTTTTCACGACTGGTGGCATCCCGTCCCTCGCCGTAGGGAATCTCGGGTGCCAGCGTGGGACCTGACACAACTTCTGCCGCTGAGAGAATGGTGAAGGCCCACCTGAGTCTCACACAGGAGGTCGCCCCGACGTTCTCAACCCGTCCCGGGATTCAGCGGCAGCCACAGTGTCCTGTCACTGTTTCTGACACTGTGGCGCACAGCGAAGAAACGGTCCTGCCGTAACTGCCAGCAGGACCGTCTCTTAGCCAATCGGGGCGGCGAGTTTCGCTGTCGAGCCGAAGGCGAGACCTTCGAGTAGGCGAAGCCTGCGAGACTACTCGCGACCTCCTGCCGTCGAGCCGCAGGCGAGACATTTGAGCGAGCAAAGCTCGCGAGACTACCCCATTCGCCTGGCGGTACCTCGTCTCACTTCGACTCAGTTGGTTTCACGCCGATTTCAGCGATTTCACTTCCGTACACTTCCGCTGATTCCTCCTCATTTCGTTACAGCTACGGTTACAGTACTGACCTCGGCTCACATGTCTCCCAGAAGACCCCAGTCTCCGCGGCGCACGACATGGTGTTCACACAGCATTACCCGGTACTGCGTGCCGCGCAGGGTAAGGGCGCGGCCGGGGCTTCAGCGAATCTCCAACAGGCCGAAGTGCTTGAAGGCCAGCAGCGCCCGATAGGTTATCCACGGACTCGACGCCCCCTTTCGATCCAGGTCGGCGTGCATCTTCCCGTTCAGCCCCCCCACCATCTTCCACATCCTGTCCTTGCCCCGCTTCGACAACACCTTCTCGAGCCCTGCCTCGATCACGTCATCCCGGTCGTCTCCGGCCTGGCCGAGGAGCAGCACGACCTCGAGGAGGTCGGAGTTGTAGCTGTGCGGAAAGCTAAAACGCAGCCAGCCCGACTTCTCGCGCCGGGGCTCGGCCCTTCCCGCGGCCAGCCACTTGGGCTTCTCCGTGCGTGCGGCCTGGACGCCTGCCTGATCGACCAAGGCCTGCCAGGCGCGGCTATCGCGGGCCACGTATCGGTACAGGTGGTACTTCTTGAGCAGGCGTGCCATGCGCTGGATGAGCTCTGTGTCCTCACCGGTGCGGGCTGACTCCGGAATGGTCAGGAAGGTCTTGAGAACCTTGGGCACTGTCATGAAGCAGGCGGGAAGAAGCGAGTACTCCATCACGAAGCAACTGAAGCCCTGATCCGGATCGAGCAGGTGCCGACAGGTGGCCAGAGCGCCCTGCGTGACCGGGTGTCCGAGCTCTCCGAAGCGGATCAGCACCGCCGCCTGGTGGGCGGTAAGGCAGGCAGCCGGAAACTGCCAGTAGACACCCTCCGTGCAACCCTCGAAGTGAGACGCTCGTATACCACTGAGACCGTCCACCGGCTTGGCCTCGGCCAGGAGGCGCTTCACTCCCGCGCGGATCGGCTCCAGGTCGGGCGGTGCTCCGAGTTCGCTGAGGTGAAGCAGCACCCAGCTCGTGCCGTCGTACTTGCTGTAGAAGCCGCGGCCCCACGTGCCGTCCCCGTTATGCGCGTCTAGAGTGGCCTTCATCCACGGCTGTACAGGTATTCGATCTCGCGCTGCGATTAGGTCGGGGTCGGCTTCTGGGCGGTCCAGAAGATCCGCGAGCACCCTAGCGCGCAGGGCTGGATCGGCTGGATCGAGCAGCCGCTGAAGGAGGTCAGCTTCCAGTTGCAGTGGTTGGATAGCCATACTTCACGACCCCACGGCGAAACGTGATGGTGGATACATCGCCACCCCGAATATACACCGGTTCTTCGCCCCCGTTGTTAGGGTTCGCTTGTCATGGCTTCTGTCACTGTCGCGCGCTGCAAAAAAACGGCCCTGTCGTAACTACCAACAGGACCGTTTCTTAGCCAATCGGGGCGGCGAGATTCGCTGTCGAGGCAAAGCCGAGACCTTGGAGCAGGCCATGCAAAAGACCCCGGCGGGGGCGGCCTCCGCCGCCCCCGATGTAGTCCTGCGTCACCGAATCGCCTCTCCCGATTCGGTGATCAGAAGCCGGCGTTCAGATCAAATGGAGGAAACTCCTCTGGAAGCTCGTTGATCCCAGGCGCCTCCGCGCCCTCCTCTGACACGATCGGGCACAGTACCACAACGCCCGGCTGCACGGTGTCGACCAGACCCGCGGCCTCGGCGGCTTCGATGTCCTCAACATCGTCGAACAGCACGCCCTCTTCACCGAAGTGCTCGGACGCGAAGCCGGCGTCGATGATGTCTTGCACCGTTACCCCGGAGGCGGTGTGGACCAGATTCACGTTCCAGTGAGCCGAATACCCACGCTCACCCGGAATGAAGAGCACGACGTTGGCCTGATACATCCGGTCGCCACCGATCAAGTAGATATCGTTTCGGCCACGTTGGCTTACTCCTTCCTCAATCCCCAGCAGAAGGTAGTAGATCTCCTCGCCTTCGTACCAGCCGTTTGCCGACAGGGTGGCGTTCGTCTGCGGATCGGGAACGACCCGGAAGTCGGGGTGATCTTCAGCCACCAACCCCTGGGGTTCGGGTCCCGTGGTGTCCTGCATGTCGGAACATGCGGCTCCGAACAGCGCTACGACCGCCACGAGGGGAAGTAGTCTTGACATTGTTCACCTCCGTTGCTTGACAATAAAGTCCCACGTTAGCCGGCATCTCCGGCCCAGCGCCGTGCGCTGGCCCTCGCGTGGACCTCAAGAGCAGTGCCAGACCCGGAGTGTGTTCGGAGTACGCCGTATCTATTTGAAGGTAAATACTTTATAGCGTCTACGGCTTCGGCCCGTGTCTATCGCCCGTGTTTCATGGAATGATGCTGACGGACGATGAAACGGTTCCAAGAAACATCACGGCAATCGGCTACCGCAGCACCATGAACCGCCCCGGGTTTACCGGAGAGAACGTGGCCTCACTAACGTCCAGCTTGACTCGCGGTCGGATCAGTGCCTCTCGTAGACAGTCGTCGTGCCGTCGTGTCCGCGAGCCAGCACCCGGTAACGGTCGTAGTTGTAGGGGGTCCTTGCTCCGTGCCTTGGCGAACCCTTCAGCATACCCGGTACGACGATCCCAGCCACGTCGAGCTGCTCGTCTAGCACCGTTTGACCGTGGACACCGGACCCCTGAACGAAAGGCCGCAACTCAAGAAGATTCATGAAGATTGCCAGGCCGGTGTTGGTGCGGCGGGACCTTCCGGTTCTTCGCCATGTGCGGAACGAGAGCGCGCCAGCCAACCGAACTGCTGTCCAATCCGACTGAGGTCCGATTCCAGGATTCGAACGGGCAGCAGCAGTGCACGGGGATCGGTTCTCGCACCGTGGGGGAGTTGCTCCCAGCTCCCTGGAGCAAAGATGATGCATCGCCCGGGGCTGAGGCAGTTCAGGGCTTCAACTGGGTTGCGTGGGACTACGAGCTCCACATCGCGCTCCAGATGTCGACCAAGATCGCGGGCGAGGGTATGCCCGTCCGGGTAGGAGATGTCGCACAGAATGAGAGATGAAACCTCCACGCCGGCCATCGCCCTTAAGAGAGCTTCGTAGTCGGCTCTCACGCGCACGAAACCGACTTTCCCCACCCGTGCCGCTGGCGACTCCAGGATCTCCTCCCGATGGAACGATGTTGAAATCACTGAACCGGCCGGGACGTCTGCCACCCTTGCCAGAGACCAGGCCCGCACGTCGACCACCCATTCCTCTCGCAGCTGCGTCGCGAGGACTTCCGCTAGCACCAGGCTGCACTCCACTATCCAGACCTGCGGAGCATCTCCAGAGTTACCCCGAACTAGCTCGGTCAGACGGGCCAAGACGTCGCGGGGTCCGACCCCATACTGCACGTCTCCTATCCGAAGAACGTCCCGTAGTAGACCGTCGATCCCGACCGCTACACTGCCCCCCGCCTTCCAAGACCGTACCGTCGTACCGATTGTGGCTGCCGTTTCAACCAAGCCCGACTCTTCCAACACCCGATAGGCACGACGTACGGTGTGCAGATTCACCCCCCATTCCTCCCCTGCCACTCGCAGCGCCGGCAGGCGGTCTCCAGGAAGCAGATCACCCGTGAAAATCCGAAACCGGACATCGTTCACGATCTGCTCGTACAGCGGGACTTGCAGGTTTCGGTCCAGTTGCATGGCAATGACAGCTCCCCTAGATTAGGTACTATAACAATATATAACATCATCGGAGAGGTGCAACCGTGAGTCAGAGAAGCGAGAGCGTCAGGAGACGGTTTGTGAGCCTCGGGGCAGCGTCACTCATGACGTTAATGCTCTCGGCTATCGCCGAACGGCCTGCGTGGGGACAGTCGACAGAGGCGCCGGGCGTCGCACTGAACCTATGCCCGGCCGTCGAGCTCATGAGCCTTGTGCACCTCCTCGCCGGTTCGAGGTTCGCGACCGATCTGGAGACTCCTTGGGTCAGACGGGCACGGGAACACTTCGAACCTTGGGCCGAGCACGCCGCGGTACGTCGTGCCGGAGAGGTTCTTCGGTCAGGCGTGACAGTCGACGATCTGGCGCGGGCCTTGTGGCGGGCCGACATGCAGTCTGAGTCGCAACTCGCCGGATACTCGTGGCTGGACGACACGGACTTGAATTCTGACTCGATTCTCCGCTCCTACGTGGTCGATCTCGGTGACTTTGCATCGAGCTCGAGCTACCAGGAGTTCCTCCATGAGAACCGGGTGGAACGGCTCCGGATGCTCGGAGAGGAACGTGTTGCGCTGACGCCAGGGTTGGAGAAGATCGGCGAGTACCTGGGCGAGGCCCCGCGCGCCACAATTTGCCTGAACCCTTTCTTTACGACGGGGAGCTTGTCCTGGCAGGACGAAGCGCACCGTGCAATGTCCGAACGGTCACCGTGGCCAGACGCACCGACCCTCACGGTGGTCGTTCTCGGTCCGACCGTCGCCGGGGCCGAAATGCCTGGGTTCGGGCGAGGGGGTCGACTGGACTCCGACCTCCTGACAACGCTCGTGCGTCCCACCGTTCAGGCTATCGTGGAAGCTTCCCGAGACAGCCTAGCCGGCTACGCGGAACTCTTCGAACCGGTAGCCTACCGGCTTGCAGAACAGCGACTCTCCACCTGGACCGACGCTTGGCGTGAGCACGTCCTCCAAGCAATCGTGGCACGTCTCCTTTCTGCGAGTGGAAGGGAGGGTGAAGCAGCAGCAGAGCTTGAACGGCTCGTTCAAGCCGGCTTCCTCTACATCGACCCGCTCCTAGACCAACTACGGCTCTACGAGAAGGGGCGGAATCAGTATCCAACTTTGGTTTCCTTCTACCTCACACTCCTGGACGTCCTTGACCGAGAAATCCGTATCGCCCGATCAGTCGGGATCGATCCACGTATCGAACTGATGACCGGTATTCAAATGCTCGGCGGTTCGTGGCTATTGAGTCGCGACGACTCGCCCTACCGGAAGGATCTCTGGACTTTCGTTCGCTATGCCGCCGCAGACCCCGCCGTCGAAACGTACCGGCGACTGGCCAGCCAGGGCTTTGCCTTCGACGTCGTCCCCCGCTTCTTCGCTCTCCTCACCCCCGCCGACCTCAGTCTATCGGTTCCCGTCCCCGAAGAACTTGCTCGGCGGGCCGGTGGAACCGAAAAACTGCGAGTATTTGCACGTCAGCTCCGTTCTTTTGTCAGCTCAATCGACTTCAACACCTTCCTGAAGACTCACAAGGGGACGTTCGCCGCCATCGAACTACGGAACCGCCGGGCAGCGGCGGACGCGGCTGACATCTTATGGGAGTACCTCGGGGAGACCCCCAGTAGCTGGCGGATTACTTTTGGGCTGCTTCTCCACAACGGAGGATTCGCTACCGGCGAGGAGGCGCTCACCCCCCAGGCGTTCATCGGACCGGTCGGCGTAAGCGATGGGCTCCCGGATTTTGGTGGCCTGGGACGCATCGGCCCCCTCATTTGGCACGAATTCTCTCACACTGTCGTGAACCCCCTAGCCGAGGCGCACGGGAAGCGCGTCGCTGAGCTCGAGTTCGGGTTCGAACCGATCCAGGAGGACATGGCGGAACAAGCCTACGGCGATTGGAGAACAGTCCTCAACGAGCACGTCGTCCGGGCCATCGAGGTGTGCGTAACGGAGCGTGTGCTCGGGACGGCGGCGGCGGCGGCGCTGATCGACAACTACGAAGGCCTGGGTTTCCAATACCTCTCGGCTCTAGTGGAAGAGCTTCGCGAGTACGCGTCGGATCGGGAGCGGTACCCCACGCTCGAGGATTTCTACCCCCGGCTGTTGGATCGGCTGGAGCAAGCGGCAAGCAAGCATGTCGAGACCGCGACACAGCACAAGATTACCCACAAGACAGGGGATGAAGAATGACACCTTTGACATGGTTTCGCCCTCTCGCAGTCTGCATCGCTACGACTGCCCTCTCACTGATAGCTGTGCCTGCGCTAGTGGCACAGGTAAACGCCGAACTGCGCTGCCGAGTGGAGGATTCGCCAAACGCGCCTGCAGAGAAAGACGGGTCCGTGCAGGAGTCCGTGCAAGGAATCTACGCCCTCCTTGAAACGTGGCGGAGCGCCCTTCGCAAAGGCGATATAGAGGCTGTGGCCAACTTGGTCACTGAGGATGCCGAGTTCTGGTCGCACGGGGCGGCAGCGCTCACGGGCCGAAGGGCCTTGGCTGACGCCTTTCGCCCGTTTCTCACAGGTTATGAACTCCTGCAAGATTTCGACTGCCACGAACTGATAGTACGGGGCGATCTAGCGTTCATGCGTGGGCTGGAGCGGAACCGGTTGGAGCCTCGTTCTGCGGGTGAAACTCTTGAGGTTCAACAGCGAGCGTTCTCAGTCATGCGCCGGGGTGTGGACGGCCGATGGCGGTTTGCACGAGGGATGACGAACGAGGCCATGACTCAGTAGTACATGAGAACCGTGCTGTCTAGCAAGCGCATGCAGGAGACGGCGCGGCTGCCGATGACGTGAGTGGCATCGAAGGTCTCGTCCCCCGCCCGATCCGGGCGTCGCGCGATTATTGACAAAATTTATTTTGCCATATAGCTTAAGGTATGGAAGACTTCAAGATTTTGGAGCGCCAGGACGTGCAGGTGGTGTCTTCGCCCTTCCGGCAGGAGCTCCTCGAAGCGCTCTCGACCCCAAGTTCCGCGGTGGAGCTGGCGAGGCACTACGCAATGTCTCGTCAGCGGCTCGGCTACCACATGCGGGCTCTCGAGCGGGCGGGACTGATCGAGGTGGTAGGAGAGCGCCCGGTTCGCGGCCTGACCGAGAAGTACTACCGAGCCCGACCGATGGCGTGGGTACTGTCGCCAGGAGAGCGGGGCTCGTCGGAGCGGTTGAAGGACCGGTATTCCTGGGCGACGCTCACCAATCTCGCGGCACGCACGCTCTGGGACCTGATCAGCTTGCGGCGCAAGGCCGACGCTGCCGGGAAGCGACTCGCCACGCTGGCGTTAGATGCTGAAATGCACTTCGAGACACCTTCCGAGCGTAAGGCGTTCACCGGGGAGCTACTCGATGCGGTCGAGTGCGTGATGCGGAAACACGAACGCCCACAGACCGACACGAGCCGCGCGTTCCGCCTCGTGCTCGGCGCCTATCGGGTGTGGCGCGCGATCACCGAGGCTGAAGAGATCGTCAACTGGTTCGCCCTCGAGGCCGAGTCGGAACCGGACGTCGGCGGCTACATCGGCCTGTCGTGGGGCCTGAAGGCGGTCGAGCCGGACCGTTGCCACATCGTCGAATGGGATCCGGGCGCACGTCTGGTCATGACCTGGCGCGACGCGCCGGGAGGTGAGCATGAGCTGCCCGTGGAGATCAGCCTCGAGCGTCGCGGGGGGGGCACCTTGCTCCGGCTCGTGCATTCCGGATTCCTGAGCGACAAGAACTGGGATGAGGAATACGAGGCCCACGGTCGCGGATGGAGCTACGAGCTGCGCTCGCTGAAGTTCTACTTGGAGCGCCAGCCGAACCGGACACGCCGGCACGTGCTGGCCCGATTCCCGCTCGAGGGCGATCGGGCGACCGCCTGGCGCCGTGTCGTCGGTCCTTCAGGGGCCTTCGGAGCGGCGGTCGAGACGTTGGCGGAAGGTGACCAGTTCCTGTTGACGCTCCCCGACGGAACGACAAGCCCGGCCGAACTCCTCTACGCGTTCGACGGTCGGGACTTTGTGGCCGCCGCCGAGATCCTCCGGAACGGATTGTTCCGGATTGCCCTAGAGGTGCTCTCGGACCGACCGGAGATCTGGATCTGGGCGTTCAGCTGGGAGATGTCGAGCGCCGAGCTGAGGAAGGTCGTACAGCCGATTCACGAGGCAGTTGGTGCGCGCCTGCGCAAGGCGATGGAGCGAAGAGAAGGACGACCCGCTCCGTCAGGCCGCCATTCCGCTTCACCACCAAAAGCATAGGAGAGTCGCAGATGCGAGCATCAACGGCGAGGTCGATCATCGTTTTCCTCGCGGGCCTCGCCGCCACGGTCGGGTCCGCCGAGGCGCAGACGCGGACGGTCGCGACGACGGTGCACGTCGCCGCGAGTCCGGACCGGGTTCTGCGTTCCTTCGTCGACCCCGGAGACCTGCAGGGCTGGTGGAAGGTCTCTCGATCCCTCACCCAGGCAAGACCGGGCGGAGTCTGGTCCGTCACCTGGGACGACCACGGACAAGAGAAGACGCAACACTCCTGGGTCGGGATCGTCGAGGCAGTGGAATCGGACCGGTTGTCCATCGATCACCTGGTCATGATCGAGCCCGGCCGGCCGCTCTTCGGCCCGCTGCAGCTTGAGATCGTCGTCAAGCCTGAAGAAGACGGTACCTCGCTCACCGTCTATCACCGAGGCTATCGGTCCGGGGAGCATTGGGACTGGATGCACGACACGGTTGTAGCCGGGTGGCGGCAGGTGCTCGGGGATATGCAGACGTGGTTCCTGCACCTGGCGGAGCTTTCCCGGTTCACGTCCGGCATGGAGGGCAACCTTGCGGAGGTCGAATGAGTTTGGAGTCCGCCGTGGCGTTCGCGGCAATTGTGTTCGTCTTCGCCGCCACACCCGGTCCGGCCATCCTGGCATGCATCGCTCAAGCTCTGGGCTCGGGCTTTCGCTCTGCCCTCGCGCTGGTTGCGGGCATCGTCCTGGGAGACGTGCTGTTCCTATTAGTGGCCGTGTACGGCCTGGCGATGATGGCGTCGGTCCTCGAGGGATTCTTTGTCGTGATCCGCATCGGGGGTGCAGCATACCTCGCCTGGATCGGTTGGCGGATGTGGAGGAGCGCGCCTGCGCTCCCGAGGTCAAGTGTGAAGTCGCGGGAGCACCGGCACACCTTCCGGGCTGGCCTCCTCCTCACCCTCGGGAATCCCAAGGTGATTCTGTTCTATTTGGGCTTTCTGCCTGCCTTCATTGGCCTCTCGGACCTCAGGGGTGGCGATGTAGCCGCCGTGATGGTCCTCCTCGTCTGCGTGCTCACGACGGTGAACGCGTCGTATGCGTGGATGGCAGCGACCGCCCGCGGCTGGGTTGAGGGGCCAGCGGCAGTGCGACGGCTCAATCGTGGCGCCGGGGCGTTGTTGATGGCCGCCGGCATTTATGTGGCGATCAAGCGCTGATGTCAGGAGAAGGACATGATCGAACTCAAGCCCAGCCGGCTCACGGGACACGGAGTTCTCCTCGAGCCGCTCAGCGTCGATCACACGGCCGACCTCCGGATGGCCGCCGCCGATGGCGAGCTGTGGCGACTCCTCTTCGCCTTCGTGCCGAAGCCCGAGGCAGTGCCTGGCTACGTGCGTGAAGCTCTGGCAGACCAGGTGTCCGGGAACACGCTCCCCTGGGTAGTCAGGGATTCCGCCAGCGGCGAGATCATAGGGACGACGCGCTACCATGACGTCCTGCCACAGGTGGACAGGCTGGAGATCGGGTATACCTGGTACCGGCCCGCTTGGCAGCGCACGCACGTGAACACGGCCTGCAAGCTGCTTCTCCTACGGTATGCCTTTGAGGCCCTCGGCTGCGGCGTCGTGGGCTTTCGCACGGACGGGATGAACCTCCGGTCTCAGAGGGCCATTGAGGCCCTGGGTGCGAGCAGGGACGGGAGGCTCCGCAGTCACTCCCTGAGGCGTGACGGGAGCGTGCGTGACGACGTTATGTATTCGATCCTGGCCACCGAGTGGCACGGCGTGCGGCGCCATCTCGAGACACGTTTGTGGCGGCATGCCCGGTGACGGGAGCATCGTGACTCCTCCTCGTCACTGGCCCCTCTCACGGAGTGCTTACACGAGCCTCCGCGGTGGCGGGGCACCTCATGTCATTGGCTGCTCCGTCGGGCGACAGGAAGCGCGCAACTCGACCGCCGACCCTTAAATGGCCATGTATCTCAACATACTCTCTCACTCAGGCAGGTGGAGAATGACGTTCGCTGCGTTGCGTTTGTGGCTGTTCGGCTTTCCTCTGGCTATGGTCGGCGTCGCGTGTGGCTCTCCGGTCTCAAGGCTGCCGTTGGAAGCGGACCGCTCAGAGGCGATTCGAGACAGCGTGAAGCAGTTCTTCGAGTCGATTCCCGCTACCCTGACTGAGGACGGCCCAATTGCGTGGCTTAGGCACTTCGAGGAAGGCCCAGAGTTCTTCATGGCATCGGACGGGGAGCTGGCATTTCCTTCCAGCGATTCTGCCAAGGCCTTCGTTCGCCTATTGTCTCAAAGGATATCAGCCATTCGGCTCCGTTGGGCCGACATGCGAGTTGTACCACTCGGTCCCGGCATCGCGGTTGTTGGAGCAACCTACCGCGAAACTGTCACCGATACCGCGGGAACTGAGGTCGACTTCGGTGGCTTCATGACCGGGGTCTCTCGGCATCACCAGGAGGGATGGCGGATTCAGAACCTTCATTGGTCCAGTCCAGTTCCATCCCGGGAATAGCCATGCAACCTGACTTCAACTTTGGAGTGGGCGAGCGCACGCTAGGCCCTGTTTACGGGCCTAGCGTGAGTGGAGCCGATCGGAATCGCAGTCGAGCGCAGGGCCTTTGCCGAGGAACTGGCGCAGCTTGAGTCGCCAAAGGAGGCATCGATGAAACACGGAAGAATATGGCATCGGGCACTGGCAATCTCCCTTCCCATGACAGCCATCGGGCTTCCGATGCCAGCTCGCGCCGCGCTGTGTCAGGAGCGGGCAATCCAGTACTACGTAGAGGTGCCTGCACAAGTAGCCGACGTCTGGCGTGCTTGGACAACAGAGCAGGGGCTGGAGGAATGGCTGGCCCGGGGTGCAGCCCTGGAGCTCGAAACCCTCGGCCGCTTCGAGATCCTGTTCGATCCCGATGCGCCGGTCGGCAGTCGCGGTGCCGAGAACAACAGAATCCTGGCCATTCAGCCGCTGCGCATGCTTTCCTTCACCTGGGACGCACCACCCCACCTTCCCGAGGCGCGTGCTCAGCGGACTATGGTCATCCTGCGTCTCAGCGAGACGGAAGCTGGTGACACCGGAGTTCAGTTCACACAGATCGGGTGGGGTGACGGTGGGCAGTGGGATGAAGCGTTCGACTACTTCACCGGGGCCTGGCGATATGTGCTGGCGATGCTGCTCCACCGCTTCGAAACCGGCGAGCCCCTCGATTTCGACCAGCCTCCGACGGAGGAGGAGCTTGCTTCAGTGCTGACACAAGTCTTGTCGGGAACTGGCGGGTGATCGGCACCCGCCAGCCATCAGGCCAACGATCCGTTCGTGATCGCGGAGCGGCCCCGATCCCGCTCGCGCCTAAGCGCCGGGAGCGGGGTTGGCCGGTCGGCAAGCCGCTTTGCGGCCGTCGCCTGTCGCGTTGACAGCGCCCGTCACCCAATCGAACACTGAAGTGCCCACAGAAGTGCCCAACCCTGCCGTCCGAGCCCTCCTGACCCCGAAGCATACGAGCGGTTCTATATGCCATGGAGTTGCGGGTAGGTAGTGACGGGACCAGTGCCCGCACCGGGCGTACTTCTCTTTGAAGTTTCTTGAAATGACCAGCCAAGATAGCCACTGTGCACGTCAGGCCGGTCCGCTTTCGCTTATCCCCGGCACGGATCTGATCCTTAGGTGATAGAGGGCCATCACACAGAGAGGAGATGGATCCGATGCGCATAATTGTCGTTGGAGGGTCGATCGCGGGTTGCACAGCCGCCATCGAACTGAGTCGAGCAGGTCACGAAGTGACGGTTATCGAGCGCTCGCGAGGCGGACTGAAGGGACGCGGCGCTGGAATCGGGACGCCGATCGAGACCTTGCAGACCCTGGTGGCTCGCGATCTCATCGATGAAGCCACACCCCGGTGGGTCGTATCCGACCTTCCCCTAGTCGGCCGAACGGACGAGAAGAACCGCTACGGATACTGCGCCCTGACTCTGCCGCTGAGCATGGCACTCCTCAACTGGGGCGACTTGTGGAGCCAGCTCAGGGCGCGCGTGCCGACTGCCGCCTACGTGGAGGGGCGAACGATCACCGGTGCAAAGCAGGGGGAGGAAGAGGTCGTGGTTTCGGCGGCGGATGGCTGGACCGAGACATGCGACCTCGTGTTGTTCGCGGACGGGTACAGATCCATCGGCCGTTGCCTGCTCTTCCCGAACGCCGAGCTGTCGTATCGGGGCTACGTCCTATGGCGTGGCGTACTGGATGAAGGCCGGCTTTCCGAGACTGGGCCTCTAGAGACAGCATTGTACCGGCTGCACTACAAGGGTATGCCGGGCAACGCGGTATTCTATTTCGTACCCGGAAAGAAAGG
>JBDGXC010000043.1:0-66665 GCA_039584815.1 Gemmatimonadota bacterium | reverse complement strand
GTGGCCTCCACCGGCTGTCCGATGGCGTCGCTGAAGAACACCTGGCCGAAGCTGACCAGGTCACCGAACGCCTTCCCCTCCAGGATGACCGTGCTGCCCGTGTTACCGCTCGGCTTCGAGACGCCGTTCACGACTTGCAGCACCGGAACGACCGCCTTGTAGGCGTCGACCAGGACGTCGCTCTTTCCGCCCGGATTGACGACGGTGATGTCGTACAGGGCGTCGGTCACCAGACCGTCCGGCGCGTGAACGAGGAGCGTCGAGCCGTCCACGAACTGCGCCGTGCCCCCCGCAATGGCATCGAACGCGACACCCGCGCCCTGCTCGAAGTTGGTTCCCGAGATCGCCACCAGCGTCCCCACGTTTCCCGTGTCGGGGGACACCGCCAGCACCTCCGGCTGCAGGCCGGTGAGCGGCCCCGTGCTCTCGTCGTCGCCGCACCCCATCGTCGCCACCGCGGCGAGCAGGGCGAGCATTCCCGACACCCCGTGTCCCGTCATGTTCTTCAGCATGGATCTGCGCCTTCCGTTGCCTGTCGAGCTGTGTTCGTTCGATACAGCCGCATTGCGCGGCCCGGCGCACCCTTCGGATGCGCCCGGCGCGCCTTCGATTCACGCGACAATCGGAAGCAACGTTCGTGCCGAGTGTATGTGTATGTGGTGTGCTAGGTTAGGCGGGATTCAAGTGGCTGCGACCCTGCATTTCTGCACGCAATCGCCCCATTTTGCAACGCGCCGGCCGGGGGCGGCCGTCACGCCGTTCCGGCCCGCTCGCCGATGCTCGCGGCCAGCTCCTCGAGCTCGCGCTTGGTACGTCCCTCGAAGTGCCGCCCGCACACGCCGTCGTACGCCCCGCACAGGGCCCGGCAGGCCGGTCCGGGCACGGCCTGGTCGGCCAGCTGGAACAACACGTGGTCCTCCTTGAAGATGTGTCCCCGGATCAGGTCCACGTACCCGCGGCCGGCATTGGACAGCCGGACCCGCGCCTCCTCGTCCCCGGCTCTCGCCCCGTCCAGCGCGTCGGCCATGTAGCCGGCGTACATGCGTCCCTGCCGGTGCTCCTCCAGCATCACGGCGATCGGGCCATGCGTCCGCGACATGCCTGCCCGTTCGAGCTCAGGAAACAACAGGTCCTCTTCCTTGCCGTGGTGACAGGCGTCCGCGAACAGGCGGATGAACGTCACGCAGTCTCCGAGCGTGTCGAAATCCCACGAGCCGTCGCCCGCGTCCGCGAGCAGGGCCTGCATCGCGTCGGCCACGCGGAGGATCAGGCGGTGCTCCTCGCGGAGGCGCGACGTGGCGGTCTCGCCGTTGCTCCCTGTCATGTCGGCCTCCCGGCCGCCGGGTTGCGCGGCCGCTCCCGTGTGATCGCCCTCGGGGGCGTCTCTCGACTGGCCCAGGACCCGCTCAGGGCCAGTTCAGCGTCAGTTGCACGAAGCCCCACCACGTCGTCTCGTCGCCGTTCTCGAAGGCGGGGAGCAGTCCGGTGATGAGGTCTTCGGGCACGAACACACCGAATCCTGCCTGCAGGTTGGCGGGCGCAGCGATCTTCCACGCGCCGACCAGGTCCAGCTCCGTGCCCAGCTCACGCTCTCCGGCCCTCTCCTCGGCCGTCCAGAAGCGGTGCAGATCGAGGCGCACGGTCGTGCTCGGGGACGCGGCCCACGAGCCGCGCAGTATGGCGTCCACCAGTCCCGCTCCGTCCAGCTGCAGCGGGAGGGCCAGGAAGTAGTCCATGTAGCCGTAGAATTTGTGGTTGGTGGCGTACAGGGTGTTGAAGGCCTTCGTCTCCCCATCCGTGGTGTCGTCGTCGCCCGACAGCCAGTCGAGTTGGCCCGCCACGGTGACCCGGCTCCACCCGTACCCCAGTTTTGCGCTGGCCAGCCAGGCGCTTCGGTCTGGGCCGAACTGATAGGCGCCGGCGCCTTCGTACAGGAAACCGGCCGTGCGGCCGTGCAGTCGCAGGTTCGCGGTGTACGACTCCCGGGTGATGGCTTTCCGGTCGATAACGAACGTCAGCTCCGTGTTCACGTCCCCGTACGTCTTCGACGCGAAACCGCCGATGAGCCAACCGTCGTCGTTGACCCCCTGGTTGAGCTGCGGATGCAGCCCGATGGCGAGCAACGAGTCGCGCTCCGCGATGTTCATCCAGAACGCCGTCCAGTAGTACCCCCCGGACTCACCGAACATCCGTGCGCCGTCGAACGGACGACCCGTGTTGCTCCAGTCCACCGCGCCGACGAGCCGCTCGTCGCCCAGCTTCATCTCCTGCCGTCCGAGCCGCGCGGTGAACGCCGCCCCGCTCCCGAGGTCCGCGTAGCCCTGATGCAGATCGAGGGCGTCCGCGCTCGCGTCGGTGAGCGTGTTCAGCTCGGAGCCCCACGCGCGCGCGTCCTGGATCTGCACGTACGCGCTGATCCAGTCCTGCAGAACGGCGCGGGCCCCCACACGGATGCGGGACAGCACCGCGAAGTCCGGATCGACCCCACTCGTACGGCCGTCCGGCTCGCCCCGAAGCCGCACCTGGCCGTCGAACGTGAAACGGGGATACTCCGCCTCGGCGGTCTCCGGAGCCTCCCCGTCACTGCCTTCCTGAGCGACGGACGGAGAGGCGAGGACTGCCACAAAGAACGGAACGAGAGGCACGAAGAGCGGCCAGGACACCCTGCGAAAGCGACCCGACATCGGACCTCCTCGGTGGACGTTTTTCATGTTGACTCCCGGTGTCGCGGGCCATATTATCACTTGGCCATGACAATATGCAATATCTCGCCCCAGCTGCGGAGAGATCGATGGCGGAACAGGCGAGTCACGAGGACGAAGCGGCCCCGGGTGCGGGTGGCCGGAGGGAGTTTCTGGGCAAGGCTTCCCGCGCCGCCATGACGGCCGGCGTGGTCGGAGGATACGGTGGCTTTGCCGCTATCGCGGGGAAGTTCCTGTACCCGGCCCGCACGGAAGAAGTGATGTGGCAGTTCGTCACCGAGATCGATGCGATCGAGGTCGACGAGGCGATCCGGTACCGGGGACCGTCGGGAGAGACGATCAACATCACGCGCCGCGGCCGGGACGGGGGTACCGGGGACTTCATCGCACTGTCGAGCACGTGCCCGCACCTCGGCTGTCAGGTTCGCTGGGAGGGCCAGAACAACCGCTTCTTTTGTCCGTGCCACAACGGCGTGTTCGATCCGTCCGGCAGAGCCACCGGCGGGCCTCCGGGCGAGGCGGGACAATCGCTTCCCCGGTACGACCTCAAGGTCGAGAACGGCATCCTGCACATTGCGGTCCCTCCTCCCCGCTTCGCGGCGATTCAGCCCGGACTCCTGCGGGAGGAGGATGAGGGGATCGCGGCACCGGGCCACGATCCATGCCTCGGGTGCGGTCGCGATCGCGGTGGCTCGGGAGAGGCCGCCGGATGAGCGTCGCGAGCTGGCTGGGTGACCGCCTTCCGGTCTCCGGACGGCAGTTCCGCGAGCTGACCAACGAGCCCGTCCCCTACCACCTGAAGCGGTGGTGGTTCGCGCTCGGCGGCACGCCCGCTTACCTGTTCGTCGTCCAGATCTTCACCGGGATCCTGCTGGCCTTCTACTACGAGGCCTCCCCGTCGACGGCCTACCAGTCCGTCGACTACATCACCCGCGAGGTCTCGTTCGGCTGGTACATCCGCAGCGTCCACAAGTGGGCCGCCACGCTGATGATCGTGGCAGTGATCCTGCACCAGATACGGGTGTTCTTCACGGGCGCGTACCGCAAGCCGCGCGAGATCAACTGGCTGGTCGGCATGTGCCTGCTGTTCTGCGTTCTGCTGACCGGCTTCACGGGCTACAGCCTGGTGTACGAGCAGCTCAGCTTCTGGGGTGCCACCGTCGGCGCCAACATCTCGGACACCGTGCCCCTGATCGGCGGTTTCCTGAAGCGCATGATGCTGGCCGGCGACGCCTACAACCAGGCGACCCTGTCGCGCTTCTTCGTGCTCCACGCGGCCATCCTGCCCGTGACGATCGTATTCCTGATCGCCATGCACATCACGATCATCCGGCTGCAGGGAGTCACCGAGTTCCGCTTCCGGGACGAGGAGCAGGGTTCTCCGAAGACCTTCAACTTCTTTCCCGATCATCTGTACACCGAGCTGATCATCGGACTGATCCTGATGGTCCTGCTCAGCGCCCTCGCGACGATCCTTCCTGCGACGCTGGGCCCCGCGGCGAACCCGCTACAGACGCCCGAGGTGATCAAGCCGGAGTGGTTCTTCTACGTCGCGTTTCGCTGGCTCAAGCTGTTCAGCGGAACGGCGGCGGTGCTGAGCATGGGATTTGTCGTGTTCTTGATGTTCGCGTGGCCGTTCATCGACGGCTGGATCCGGGAGCGAACCCGCTTCCACGAGGCCAGCGTCTGGGTGGGGATCGCCGGCGTGCTGGTGATCATCGGGCTGACCCTGTGGGAGGCATTCGCCCGGCACTGACGGGCGACCCGCGGCCGCGCCGAAAGGCAAGCAGGCATAAAGGGATAGCAATCATGAGGGACCGTTCATGACTCTCGAGACCAAACGCATAGTGATCGCCGCCCTGGGCGGCCTGTTCCTGCTGTCGCTCGTTCTCGTCCAGTGGATGGAGACGGCTCGCAAGGCGGAGGAGGCGGGACTGCGCCCGCCGCACGTCTCCGTGCCGGCCTCGTCCCGCGAGTGCGTCGAATGTCACGCCGAGGAGAACCCCGGCATCGCGGCGCACTGGGAGGGAAGCACGCACGCGGAGAAGGGCGTCGGTTGCGTCGAGTGCCACCGGGCAGCGGTCGAGGAGGCCGACAGCTACCTGCACCACGGAGCCCAGATCGCCACGGTGGTGACGCCCCGCGACTGCGCGCGTTGCCACGACGAGGTGGCCCGGGAGTTCGCCCAGAGCCACCATGCGGCGGGAGGCAACATCCTCGCCTCGCTGGACAATTTCCTCGCGGAGACGGTCGAGGGGGCACGGCTGGACTTCAACCCGCACTCGCCCACTCCCGGCAAGGCAGTGGACGTCGTGAACGGCTTCGCGAGCGCCTTCTCCGGCTGTCAGCAGTGTCACGGCTCGAAAGTGGCGCTGCAGTCGACGAACGGGGAGATGATCACGGTGGACGATCTCGAGCCCGACGCCGACGGAAGACCTACGAACCTGGACGCCGTGGGCCGCATCATCCGCGACGAAGACGGCAAGCCGCTGATGCACCCCGGCACGTGGCCCAACACAGGCATCGGGCGGCTCAATCTGGACGGATCCCGCGGGTCGTGCACGGCGTGCCACAGCCGGCACGATTTTTCGCCGCGTCGCGCCCGTCAGCCGGAGAACTGCGGCAAGTGCCACCTCGGCCCGGACCACCCGCAGAAGGAGATCTACGAGGAGTCCAAGCATGGGATTGCGTACCGGGACCTCAAGGATGACATGAATCTGAACGCGGAGGACTGGGTGCTCGGTGTCGATTACGCGGCGGCCCCGACCTGCGCGACCTGTCACATGTCCGGCAACATCAGGAACGAGGGCCGGATCACGCACGATCCGGGACAGCGGATCTCGTGGACCAACCGGCCTCCCGTGAGCCGCGTCATGGACACCGACATCAATCACGAGATCGTCACGGAGACGGATCCGGAGACCCGCCGGACCCTGATCCACGACACAGCGGAGCAGAAGCGCGGCCGCATGAAGGAAGTGTGCTCGCACTGCCACACGGATGATTATGTTAACTCATTCTACAGGCAGTACGACGACCTGGTGATCCTGTACAACGAGAAGTTCGCCAAGCCGGGTCTGGCCATCATGACTTCCCTGGCGGAGAACGGTCTCCGCACCGCCACCCAGTTCGACGAAGAGATCGAGTGGACGTGGTTCTACCTGTGGCACCACGAAGGCCGTCGGGCGCGGCACGGAGCCTCGATGATGGCCCCGGACTACACGCACTGGCACGGGATGTACGAGGTCGCGGAGCGCTTCTACATGGAGCTGATTCCGCAGGCGCGCGAGGTGATCGCTCACGCGCGCCAGGAGGGAAGGGGAAGCGCGGCTCGCGCAGTCGAGATCGTGGTCGGCGGCATCCTCTCCCGGCCCGAGCACGCCTGGTTCGAACAGGGAGCCGAGGAGGAGGCGGACCGGATCCGCCGGGAGATGGAACGGCGGTACGGGACCGCGCAGGAGAACTGACGACCGGTCCGCGGGCGGTCGCCGAGTCCCCCCTTGAAGCGGGACCGCCCCGGGCCGCGTCGCTTCGACGGGCGAAACGAAGAACGAGCGGAAGAGGGTAGAGCCGTCATGAGACGCAGAAACTTCCTCAAGACACTGGGAGCCTCCACCGCCGGGCTGGCCGCGTTCTCGTGCGCCGATCGCGATACGGTGGCCCGCCTCGGGACGAGCGAGGACGGGATCTCGGAGGCCGATCTCACGTGGAGCAAGGCGCCCTGCCGGTACTGCGGAACGGGATGCGGCGTGGAGGTCGGCGTGCGCGACGGTCGCGTGGTGACCGTGCGGGGTGACGAGAAGAGCCCGGTCAACCGGGGGCTCCTGTGTGTGAAGGGCTATCACCTGCCGGGCATGCTGTACGGGGAGGACCGCCTCACGCACCCCATGCTGCGCGAGGGCGACGGATGGAGGCGCATCTCGTGGGACGAGGCGCTGGACCTCACGGCCTCGAAGTACCGGGAAGCGCTGGAGGAATCCGGCCCCGAGTCGGTGGCGATCTACGGTTCGGGCCAGTGGACGGTGTTCGACGGCTACGCGGCGTCGAAGTGGTTCCGGGCCGGCCTGCGCTCCAACAACGTCGAGCCGAACGCCCGCCTGTGCATGGCCTCGGCCGTCACCGGGTTCATGACGCAATTCCAGAGCGACGAGCCGATGGGGTGCTACGAGGACTTCGAGGTCGGGGACGACTTCATCCTCTGGGGCAACAACATGGCCGAGATGCACCCCGTGCTGTTCTCCCGGATCCTCGCGAACAAGCGGAAGAACCCGGGTGTGCGGATCGTGGACATCGCCACGCGGCGTACTCCGACCTCGGACTACGCGGACATGTACGTGGAGTTCATTCCCGGAAGCGACCTGGCGCTCGCCAACGGCATCCTCCACCTGCTGCTCAGGAACGGACGGGTGAGTGAGGCGTTCGTGCGCGAGAACGTGGTCTTCAAGCGCGGCATCGAAGAGCTGTCCCGGATCGGGTACGGCTCGTGGGGCGAGGACGGGCTTGGCCTGAGTCCGTCCGACGGTCCCGCTCAGCGGTACACCTTCCGCGACCAGGGACGCGACGCGTCGCTGGCCGAGCTCGAGGCGTTCCTCGCCGACTACGCGCCGGAGCGGGTGAGCGAGATCTCAGGCGTGCCGGTCGGGCAGATCCGGGCCCTGGCCGAGATGTACGGCGACCCCGGGCGCGGCACGGTGAGCACGTGGTGCATGGGTGTGAACCAGCACACACGCGGCACGTGGATGAACAACCTGATCACCGATCTGCACCTGATCACGGGCAAGATCAGCCGGCCGGGCGCCAACCCGTTCAGCCTTACGGGGCAGCCCTCGGCGTGCGGCACGGTGCGCGAGGTCGGCACACTGGCCCATCGCCTGCCGGCCGACATGGTGGTCATGAACCCGGAGCACCGGGCGAAGGCCGAGGAGATCTGGGAGGTGCCCGCGGGAACGATCCCGGAGAGGCCCGGCTTTCACACGATGGACATGTTCCGGGCCTTCATGCGGGGCGACGTGAAGGTGATGTGGACGCAGACCACCAACCCGTGGGTCAGCATCCCGAACCTGAACCGCATCCGCCGCGAGCCGGGCGACGGGCGCTTCCTGATCGTGAGCGACATCTATCCCACGCCGACCACCGCGGTGGCGGACCTGGTTCTTCCCTCCGCCGCGTGGGTCGAGCGGGAGGGCGTGTTCGGGAACTCGGAACGGCGCACGCAGCACTGGCACAAGGCGGTCGAGCCGCCCGGCGAGGCCACCGAGGACGCGTGGCAGATCATCCAGGTCGCGAAGCGGATGGGGATGGAAAACCTGTTCCCGTGGCCGGATGACGACTGGCACGAGCCGATGTATGAAGAGTACCGGAGCTTCACGCTCGGGCTCGGGAAGGACATCGCTTCGTACGAGCAGCTCGAGCAGACGCGTGGTCTGCTGTGGCCCGTCGTGGATGGAATCGAAACGCGATACCGCTACGCGGCGGGGCACGATCCCTACGTCGAGAAGGACCGTGGGGTGCATTTCTACAAGGCGAAGGGCTACGGGGAGAAGGCCGCGTTCTGGATCCGGCCGTGGCACCCGCCCGCGGAGTCGCCCGACGAGGAATACCCGTTCTGGCTGTGCACCGGTCGCGTGCTCGAGCACTGGCACACGGGCTCGATGACGCGGCGCGTGAGGCAGCTGCACCAGGCGGTGACCGAGGGCTACGTCGAGGTGAACCGGGCCGACGCGCAGCGGCTGGGAATCGCACCCGACCAGATGGTGCGCGTGGTGAGCCGCCGCGGCAGTCTGGAGCTGCCGGCCCGGATCGACGGGCGCGGGAAGCCTCCCCCGGGCTCGGTGTTCATCCCGTTCTTCGACGAGCGGCGAATGCCCAACCTCCTGACCCTCGACGCGATGGACAACATCAGCAAGGAACCGGACTACAAGAAGTGCGCGGTCCGGCTTGAGCGCGCATGAGCCCGGCGACCGGCAGGGCCCGTCGGTGGCTGCTCGCCACGTGCGCCGCCGCGATCGCCGCGGCGGGGTGCGGCGACCGGGGCGTCGTTCCGGTCCCCGATCGCGAGGGGGCCTTCAAGTCGGTAGCCGCCGTGCGGGCCGATCGGCGCGCATACGACGGAGCGCCGCCCATCATCCCGCACCGTCCGTTCGGCGCGGCGTGCGGTGCGTGCCACCATCGGCGCGGTCAGTCGGTCCCCGACGTGGGATTCGCACCCGCCTCCCCGCACGCGGGCACGCGCTACGACGGCGGTACGACCCGATGCCGCCAGTGCCACGTGTTCCGCACGACGGATGAGCTGTACGTGGCGAGCGAGTTCGCCGGGCTCCGTCAGGACCTGAGCGCGGGCGACCGCGCCTCAGGCGGAGCGCCCCCACGCATTCCGCATCGGATCCTGATGCGGGAGAACTGCGGGAGCTGTCACGACGGCCCGGCGGCGCGGGAGGAGATTCGCACGAGTCACCCCGAGCGAACGCGGTGCCGCCAGTGCCACGTGCCCGTCGCCGGGACCGGCACGTTCTCGAGCGAGCCGGCCGGGGGATGAGCTCCCTCCGAGTGACCGGCACCGAACCGGAAGACCCGAGGATGCCGACATGACAGGCCTCGCCGATGTCATCGAGCTGGGACTCGAAGAGGAGGCCCGGCGACTGTGGTCCGGAGCGCTGGAAGCGAGGCGCTCGGCCGAGCATGACCTGGTCGCGCTGTGCGAATCGCTGGATCTCGGCCTGCACGCGGCCGAGATCCTCTCGATCCTGCTCCTGCAGCCGGTCCGCGACCGCTTCCCGGCCACGATTGGGCTGCAGCTCGAGCTTCCGGCTCCGGAAGTGGATCCGCAGCGGGACGGCATCCACGTGCCGCACACGCTTCAGTTCAACGATCTGATCGATCTCCTGAGCGCGGACGAGCTGGAGTGCGTGAGCCCCGGCATGCACCGGGGCTGGGAGGACCGCCGCTTCGCGTGCCGACGGTCGCGCGGCACCGCGCGTGAGGCGATCGGCGTGACGTTGGGAGCGGAGGAGCAGGCCCACCTGCTGCTCCTGGCTGCCTACCGGAACCGGCTGTTCCGCGCTCCACCGCCCGTGCGAGTCGTCGCGGCTGACATCGTGTCGGCGCTGACCACGTTGGAGAAGCTGGTCGAGGGACTGCTGGCGACCGTGTCGCGGAGCTCCCCCTAGGAGCGCCCGCGGAAGCCCCCGGGGAAGTCAGGCGAATGCTGTCACGAACCGAAGAATACGCGCTGCAGGTGGTCGTCTTCCTGGCCCACAACCGGGGCCAGGGGTCCCTGCGGGCTGCCGACCTGGCGCGCGAGACGTCATGTCCGGCCAACTACTGTTCCAAGATCCTGCACCAGCTCGCACGGCACGGAGTCGTCGATTCCGAAAGAGGCAGGAAGGGCGGCTTCGAGATGACGCGAGACCCCGCCGACCTGAAGCTCTCGGAGATCATCGCCCCGTTCCGGCCGCAGGAGGAGATCGGCCGCTGCGTCCTGGGCAGACTCGAGTGCTCGGACGCGGACCCGTGCGGAGCGCACGATCGGTGGAAGCTCGTGCGGCGTTTGATCGAAGAGTTCTTCGAAGGAACCACGATCGCGGATGTGATCGCGGGCCGGAGTGCGAAGTGGAGTAACCCGGAGGCGCGCAGATCAGACCGGGAATCGCCTCAGCCGGACGGTACCGGGACCGCTAAAGGGTAGGAGCGCGGGCTCACGCCGTCCACATTCGCTCGTGCCCCGGGAGGCAGCGAGTCCATGACCGGCGGGCTCGACCCGGGACGCACGGTGAAGAAGAAGTCGGCGCTCAGAGACGTGATCCCGTAGGCGGGCGGCTCGGTGCTCTCGATGGTTCCGGTGATCGCCGTGACATAGACCGCCAGATCGACCCGCTCGTTCGCCTCCCGAACGCTCAGGATCTCCCGCGGGAACGCCGACTCCCCGGCGTGCGTCTGCCGGTATTCCATCGCCCGCTCGATCAGCGGCGCGAGTTCGATCTCGATGAGCGTGCCTCCATCTCCCGTCATCGCGATCGCGCCCCGGCCCTCGAGGAAGGTGAAGGCGTGGGGTACGACCTCCGCGCGCACCGTGGCGTGCGCCACGTCGCGGTTCCGGAGGACGTAGTCGTAGGCGCCGATCGGGATCGCCGGACCGTCCTGGCGGGCGAAGAAGCTGAAATGCTCTTCCCCCCCACCGGCGCGTTCGTCCACGTAGCGCAGCCCGAGATGTCCGACGATCAGCTCCGCGCGCTGACCGGCCTGCCAGCGCTCCGAAGGCCCCGTTCCCTTCGCGACCGTGTCGATCCGGGCCAGCCGTCCCTCGAACCACGGATCGATCGAGCCCGTTCCATGCGTCTGCGCCAGATACCGGACGACGGCGCTGATCTCCCGGCGGTCCTCGAACGGGACGTCGTCGGCCGCGGGCCGGATCCGTCCGTCGATCAGCAGTCCGTTGCGGACCAGCAGTCCCTCGAGGCGCGTCTGCTGGCTGCGCCGGGACACGGAGTAGGCTCCCCACGGGCCGGCGATCGTGAGGACGGCGATCAGGGCCAGGGTGGCCGGGATCAGCTTGATGTTGCGACTTCGCGTGACGATGTAGAATACCGCTACTCCCGCCAGCCACACCGACAGCACGACCAGGAAGTATCGCCGCTCGGTCATCCCGTACTGGTCGATCCGCTTCCATATCGCCATGAGCAGCATGACGATCGACGGCAGCATGCCGACGTAGAACCAGCGGGCGTAACGGCGGATCCAGGCGTTCTCCTCCCGCTCCTCGACCGGGTAGAGGAGGAGCAGGGACAGGATGCCCGCGGTCGCCACGCTCGAGACCAGGTAGCCGATCCACCCGCTGGGCCACACGCGCGTGATCAGAATGCGGATCAAGTACAGGGTGAGGATCGCGAGATACAGCGTCACGAGGGGGCTCAGGATGTACTGGCTGAGGACCTTGAGGGGCGGCGGGTAGTCGGTCCACTCCTCCAGGGCCCGCAGGTCGGATGGAACGCCCCCGAGGAAGTACCACGTGTTGAACACGAAGGCCACGAAGCACCACATGCGAAAGTACGTGTCCTCGTCTACATCCACTCCGAAGAGATTGTCCACCGCCGCCAGGGCCACGGCGAGGCCCACGAACAGCACGACCGAGAACAGGACGGCGATCAGAAAGCGAAGGAACAGGACCCGGTTGTACTGCCAGAAGCCGTTCCGTTCGCTCGATCCGAGGTAGGGGGCGACGGCCACGAGCAGGTGGAGGGCGATCGACAGCTGAGCGTAGCGCATCAGTTCGACCGGCTCGGACCATCCGGATCGGGCCACGTACAGTCCCACGAGCACAGCAATCCCGACCAGGCGAACGGTCCACAGGCGAGCGTCGCTCCACCGGTGGCGCTCCGCCAGCAGATCGACCGCCAGAAACAGGGGCAAGCCGAGGGTGCTGGCGTACAGCACCCCGAGGAGAACCTCGTCCTCAATCGCCGAGTCCGGCAGGAGGGCAGCGGACAGTGCGGCGATCACGCCGCACAGCAGCACGAGCGGAAAGCGCCTCGCGGCCGCCAGACCGGTGATGGTGAGCCGATCCACGGAGGGAAATCGCATGATCAGAGTATAACGTCGCGACCGGAGTTCGGCATCGCTCAGGGAGCTCGACGGGGCGCAAAACCGCCGCCCGGAAATGGCTCCGATTCGCCAAGCAGACGTCTCCGCCACACAATGGGGACGGAAGTCACTCGAACCCGGGAGGCGGACCATGCGCACGAGGAACCGGACCGGCCGGCCGGAGGAGCGAGGGAGCGGGCGAGCGGGCGGCCGCCATCTGCTTCCCGCGTTGCTGCTCGCCGTGGCGACCGGCTGTTCGTCCGCTCCTCCGGCGGGTGGCGAGGCCACTGCGGACGCGGAGTCGACGGAATGTCTGCTGGGCCGCCTCGACATCGTGTGGAATCACGAGCCCCGCTTCTTCGTCACGACCGACGAGCCGCTGGAAGCGGAAGTGCTGATCGGCGAGGCGCTTCTGCGGGAAGCAGGCGGCCCGCTGGGGGTCAACGGCAAGCGGGTCAGGGTGCTCGGCCGGTGGGTCACCGAGGACCGACGGGTCCTTCGGGCCGATCGGGTGGACGTGTCACCCGGGAACGAGGTCTCGTGTGGGTGACGTGCGTCTGGCCCGCCCGCTGCCCGGACGTGCGGTCTACTCGAGCCCAAGACTCTCGACCAGCTCCGCGTACCGCGGGTCGCCGCGAATGGAATCGTATCGCGGTTCGACCTTCAGCTCGGTGAGAAAGGCCGAGCGGGTCTCCTCGGCCCGTCGCAGCCACTCGAATGCCCGGTCCGCGTCTCCCCCCGCCACGTAGACGAGAGCCACCCGGGTGGGATCCGCGCGCTCCTGGTGCTCCTCGACCAGGCGCTCCGCTTCGGCGGTACGCCCGCACACGCGGTATACGTACGCGACCCGGATCTGGGTCGAGGGAAAGGGCTCCAACTCGGCGAGGTGGCCAGCCAGGGCGTTGGCCTCCTCGCATCTCCCCAGGTTCGCGTACGCCTCCGCCAGCAGGAACATGGGGTAGGTGAACGTGGGCTCGCGCTCGATGATCTCCCTCAGCTGCGCGATCGCGGGCTCGTATTGCCGGGCGAAGTAGTGAATCCATCCGAGATTGGTGGCGATGACGGGCGAGAGCGGGTCCAGTTCCGCGGCTCGCTCGATCTCGGCGAGCGCCTCGTCGAAGCGGCCGGTCTGCGCCAGCATCAGCGCGTACCAGTGGTGTGCGGTGGCGTACCCGGGGGCCAGCTCGAGCGCGCGACGGAACTCCCGTTCAGCCCCCGCCCAGTTGTACTGGTACTCGAGGAAGACGCCGCGACTGGCGTGCGACTCTCCCTGCAGCGGATCCAGCTGCAGCGCTCGTTGAAGCGCCGCCCCGATCTGCGGGAACACTTCCTGCCAGGTCACGAAATCCCACGAGAACAGCGTGATGAACGCATCCGCCAGGCCCGTATAGGCAAGCGCGTACGACGAATCCTGCGCGATGGCCCTCTGGTAGAGCTCGATGGCGGCGACCATGTCGCCGGCCGTTCGCCGGTTCCACAGGAATCGGCCCTGGGAGTAGAGGTCGTACGCCTCGAGATCGGTCGTGGCCGGGCTCTCCAGACGCTCGCTCACCCCGGGCGCCAGCCTCAACTGGAGCGCCTCCGCGATCCGGCGCGCGACGTCCGTCTGGATGGCGAAGATGTTGTCGGCGGTGAGCTCCTCGTCATACGTCTCGGCCCACAGGTGATCGTCCGTTCGCGCATCGATCAGCTGCACCGTCACGCGAACCCGGTCGCCGGACCGCTGAACGCCGCCCTCCAGCACGGTGGCCACGCCCAGTTCCTCTCCGATCTCGCGGATGCTCTTCTCGCTGTCCCGGTAGCGCATGACCGAGGTCCGGGAGATGAGCTTCATGTCGTCGATCTTGGAGAGCTGGGTCAGGATGTCGTCATGCACGCCGTCCACGAACACGGCCGTTTCCTCGCCGACCCCCCGGTTGACGAACGGAAGCACGGCGATGGAGCTGAGACGGCTCGGTCCCTCGAGTCCCGGCGCAGAAGACCGGTCCGGGCCCTGCCACACGGCCAGGGCCGCCACGATCGCCGCCGCGGCCAGGGTCGGTCCGATCCACCGGCGCCGCCCGGTCCCGCGGCCCTCGCGGAGCGCCTCGGCGAACTCCCTCGCGGTGGCGAACCGATCCGCCGGAACCGTGGCGAGTGCCTTCGCGACGGTCGATTCCACGGATCGAGGGACCCCCTCGCGGAGGGCCTTCAGGCTGTGTGCCGGCTCCACCAGCTTGCGGCGCAGCACCGCCTGCGCCGTCGGCCCGGTGAACGGCGGCTCACCGGCCAGCACCTCGTACAGGACACATCCGAGCGAATAGACGTCGCTCCGGCGGTCCGCCGGCTCGCCGGTCGCCTGTTCCGGGCTCATGTAGACGGGGCTGCCGACGGCCAGCCCGGTCGCCGTGACCTTCTGTCCGCCCGCCTCCTCGATGGCCCGCGCCACCCCGAAGTCCGCGATCCGCGCGTGTCCGTCGGACAGCATGATGTTGGCGGGCTTGATGTCGCGGTGGATCACCCCGTGCTCGTGCGCGTGATGAAGTCCGTCGGCCACCTCGCACGCGATCCGGAGCGCTTCATCGACCGGGAGCTGTCTCTCGCGCTCGAGGCGGTCACGCAGTGACTCGCCCTCGACGTAGGGCATCACGTAGAACAGCAGGCCGTTCGCTTCGCCGGAATCGTGAACGGGCAGGATGTGCGGATGGTCGAGCTTCGCGGCGATCTCGATCTCGCGACCGAACCGCTCGGTGCCCACCGCCGCGGCGAGCTCCGGGTGCAGGACCTTGACCGCCACCTGGCGACTGTGCTTGCGGTCGCGGGCCACGAAGACCGTCGCCATCCCTCCGCGACCGATCTCGCGTTCCAGGTCGTAGCGGTCCCCGATGAACCTCTGAAGGTGATCCAGGAGGTCGGACATGTGTCCTCCGGCCGGGCTGGGGAAGAACTCAATATAGGAGGGACGGACTCCTCGCGCCCGACCGCGGGGCGCTTCGAAGCGCGACCTTGCCCGACATCGCGTGCAGCGACGGTGGGTTGCTTCGGTCACTCCATCCCGGGGACGTCCGCAGAGGCGATTCCGAGCCAGTGTGCCCCGATGGCCAGCAGGAACACCGCTCCCGTGACGATGTGGACCACGGCGAGCGGGACGATCCAGGCCTCGAGGCTGACCACCTGGATCAGGTAGCCGGTTCCCGCCATCGGGACGAGCAGTCCCACCAGCGCCAGGCCCGAGCGGCGGCCCTGCCGGACGCGCGACCGGATGTGCACGAGAATGTGCCGGGTGGCGATCATCCCCACCGCGAACACGAACACGGGCGCCGCGACGATGTGAAGCTTGAGGAGCCACGGCTCCAGGGGATGGTTCACGACCGCCCAGGGCTCGGGCGCCTCCACCAGGTACTTCGTCCAGAAGAAGCCGACGCCCGTGATGCCGGTGGCCAGGGCCGACGACCAGACGATCCAGCGCTCGTACCGGGTCAACTCGCCTCCCGCGCCCGCCTCGGCAGGCTGTCCGTCCCGAAGGGCCGGATGACGGCGTGCAGGGCGAGACTCCGTCGCACCGCGGCGCTGACGGCGCGTGACGTGAGGGTGGCGCCCGTGACGATCGGAATGTCGCCCCGTGTGGACGTCCCCGGCTCGAGACCGCGGTCCCGGAACAGCTCGAGCCACCCGTCGGGCGCCATGTACTCCGGTGGCTCGGCGAAGCCCAGCACCTCGATGCGCGACACCCGGCCGGCGGGATCCACCACGATCATCAGGACTTCCAGGAGCGTCCGCACGCGATGCGCGTCGAAGTACGCCGCGCCGAGCGGCTCGCCCCCCGCCCGCCCGACGTAGTAGGTGACGACGCTCCGGCTCCCGGCCTCGGTCGGTGCGGCGAGTCGCCGGACCTCCCGGAGATCCTCCTCGCCCAGGAAAGCCGTCCGCCGCTCGATGGCGGCCGGCTCCGGGAACGCCAGCCCCAGCGCCTCGTCCTGCGTGAGGAGCACCTGGGCGGACGCACCGGCCGGTGGGGACGCCAGGGCGAGCAGGGCGCTCAGGCTCGCCGCCTTGAGAGGGAGCGCCACGGGGGTCTCAGAACATGTAGCTGAGCGAGACATTCCACTGATCCACGCCGGTGTCAGATCCGTTCGACCGGAACACGTAGTCCGCCTTTCCTGCCACGTTCGGGATCGGGAGCACCTGGGCTCCGATCGTGAACAGGTCGCTGTCGGTAGCGGGGTCGGCGGCGAACGCTTCCGGCACCGCCGCCTGCGTGTCGATGCTCTCGAACCGCACGTAGGGGAGGATCTGCACGTTCGTTCGCATCGCCCGCAGCACATCGTACCCCGCCTGCACGTACCAGCCCGTGAGACGTTCCCCGATCGACTCCATGCCGGTGAGACCCCGCGCGGCGTTCAGGGACGGCACGTCGCCCACCGTCGCGACGGCGAACAGGCCGCGGAGGTCCAGGCCGCGCGCCCGGAAGCCGGCGTGGCCCTCCACGATGAACGTGGCGGCCGTGATCGTCTCGCCCGGCGCGAGAGGGTCGTCCGCCCCCTGACCCGATCCGCCGTAGTATCCCGAGGCGCCCAGCACGAGACCGGGTACGCCCGTCCAGTCGACCCGCCCGACGGCCGCGAAGTTCTCCGCCAGGGCCTTGGATCCACTTTGCCGGCCTCCCCGCAGCCCTCCCGCGCCGAATCCTCCCCCTTCCGGCCCGTCACCGATCGCGTCGAGCCCGCTGACGACGTACGCTCGCCAGTCGAAGTCGCCCGCGGCCCCGAACAGGCCGAGCCCGTTCTCGCGCCACGTGGTCGGAATGATGCGTTGCTCGGTCTCCGGTCGGAGCGCGCCGAGATAGGTCGGGGGCTCGTGCTGCTCGTTGATGAAGCCCATCGGGATCAGCAGAAGGCCGCCGCGCAGTCCCGTTCTGCCCTCGAGTCCCCGGAAGCGCCAGTCGACGTACGCGAACTCGAGCGAGACCGATCCCTCCTCCGACGTGCTTCCGTGCTCGAACTCCACCTCGGAATTGAACAGGAAGTGATCATCGAACTTGTAGCCGAAGTAGAACACGGCGCGCAGCGCGTCGAGCCGGTCCACGGCCTCGGACGCCGATCCGTCCTGGCGCTCCGGGGCGAAGTTCTGATACAGGAACTCGCCGTAGCCCCCGATCGAGACGCCCTGTCCCGCGCGGTACACCTTCGACGCCGCGGGCCCGAGCCCGAGCGCGACCGTATCCGCTCGCGCCGTCACCTCGGCGCCCAGCCGCAGAGATTCCAGCTCGCGCGTGATGGCGTCGATCTGGTGGCGCATTTCGGTCAGGCCGGTCGTGTCGGTGACGGCGTCCAGCGTGCGGCGCAGCTCCTCGACCTGCTGCTCCAGGCGCTCGATCCTCTCCTCGGTCGATTCGCCCGGTTCCTGGGCGATGGCCTCGCGGGGCGCCGCCAGGCACAGGGCGAGCAGGGCGAGCGCCGCGAAGCCGCCCGCGAGTACAGGAGTGCGGCGAAGGCGGCGGAGCGACCCGGCGTGCCCGGAGAAGCGGTGTCGCCGTGGAGACACGTGGACCCTCTTGCGCTCGATTGGTCGAGATCGTGTTGAGACTCAGTCTCAAGAAGCGGCACGGTATGGCGGCCGGTGAGACGTGTCAACCCGGGCGCGCGCCGGGACGGCTCCGGGACGCTGCCAGGAGCACGATGCACGGGTGCGGCCCCACCCCGCTGAGTGTCCGGGGCGACCGTGTGGCCCGCCTTATGCGCGCGCCGCGGTTCGGGCGCTTAGGCCTGGGCGATCATCATGAGTGTGGCAAGCAGGACGCATAGCGCCGCGAGGGAAAATCGGCGGAGCATGAACGGCACCTTTCTCGGGCGTGGCACTACGCCCGGGTAAGGGATGACAACTGCCTCTGCTCCATCGTGTTCAGCAAGCCACGTTCCGTGTCATATATCGCTGTCGCACAATGACTTGGTATTCCTGTCCGGCTCGCGGTGTGGCGCGTTCGCACCAAAATCAAGCTGCTCGAGGTCGCGATCTCATGGCGCCCTCTCGGGGTGCCTGGAGGAGTTCGATGGCCACGCTTCCCTCGGACAGCCTTACTTCCGGCTACCGGGAAATCCGCCGGCGAAGTCGACCCCCGGTCGACGGAACGGTTGCCGTCTCTCTATCTTGACACATCGAGAACACCTCCTGACTACGGAACGACGATGACCGGAAGACTCCAGCGCTCGCTGGTGGCGGTGAGTTGCCTGACCGCGCTGTGCTGCACGGACTCGCAACGCGTCGATGAAGTGCGGACCGCGACGGAGGCTTCGGTGCCCACGTTCAGCCGCGACATCGCGCCCCTGCTCTACCGGGAGTGCATGCCCTGTCACCTGGAAGACCGGATCGGACCGATCGCCCTCGAGACGTATGAGGACGTGGCTCCCCTGGCGGACCGGATCGCACGGGTCACGCGGGCGCGCAGCATGCCGCCATGGCCCGCCGACGCCGGATTCAGTCGCTTCCGGGAAGAGCGAGTGCTCACGGACGAAGAGATCGGCCTGATCGCCCGTTGGCTCGAGGCGGGATCGCCGGAGGGGGATCCGGCGATCCTGCCGCCCATCCCCGTGAACCCCGCCGGTTCCGAGCTGGGCACTCCAGACCTGGTCGTCGAGATGCCGGAGCCGTACGAAATCGAGGGAAACGGCGTCGACCACTTCGTCGTCGTCCGCGTTCCGTTCGAGGTGCCGCAGGACACGTTCGTGCGCGCCGTGGAGTTCGTGCCCGGGAACAGGGCTCTCGTGCACCACATGAACGGCCACCTGATCGTGTACGAGCCGGGCAAGAAGACGAATCTGTTCGAGGGCGAGACCTTCACCGAGGACGCGGTCCACAACCCGGCGGCGCTCGAGTCGCTCAACCTGCGCAACGATGACGGCTCGTTCGCGCCCATCTTCGTCAATCTGGTCAACTACCTGCCCGGCATGTCGCCGACCGCGTATCCGAACGGCCTCAGCTACCTGTTCCCGCTGATGGCTCAGAACGTGTTTCTCATGAATGACGTGCACTACGGGCCGAGCACGCGGGACACGTTCGACCTGTCGCACCTGAACATCTGGTACGGCCCCCGACCGGAGCGCGTCGTCAGGGAATTCATCCTCGGGACCTACGGGGTCGCGAAGCCGGTTCCCGAGCTGATCATACCTCCGGACACGGTGATGGACTTCCACATCGAGTACGAGGTGCCGCGGGACATCTCCGTTCTGAGCCTGAACCCGCACATGCACCTTCTCGGCAAGAGCATCAAGGCGTACGCGGTGACCCGGATGTACCAGACGATTCCGCTGATCCACATACCGCGGTGGGATTTTCACTGGCAGTACACGTACACGTTTCCCCGGCCCGTCCACATTCCTTCGGGATCGACCCTCGTCGTCGAGGCCACCTACGACAACACGGCGGAGAACCCGCACAACCCGTTCTCGCCCCCGCGCACGGTGCGCGAGCACGAGGGCAGCATGAAGAGCACGGACGAGATGCTGCAGCTGATCGTCTCGTGGACCCCCTACCGCCCTGGAGACGAGCTGCTCGACCTCACGGAGGTCAGCCTGGAGTGACGTGCGCGAGCTCTACGGGACGACGACGGTCTCGAAGAGCATGCGCCCTCTCGGATCCGCTTCCAGCACGGCCTCTGCGGGGACGGACAGCGTCGTCTCCCCGGCCGTCACCTCGACGACCCGGGCCTCGCCATCCACGGAGATCTCGATCGGGATCGGATACGGCGGGGGAGTATGCCCGACCCAGGTCAGGTGTACGAAGTCTCCCGCGCGCCAGATCCGGAGCTTCGGAACGCCCGGCTGGCGCACGTACGTCTCGAAGAACCAGTCCAGCGACCGGCCCGCTACAGTCTCGGCGAGGGTCACGAATTCCTCGGTGCTGGCGTAGCGGCAGGCACAGCCTCCACTCACATCCTCGTCTTCCGGCGCCGCGTACGTCCATCGCCGGAGCACGGTGAAGAAGTCCTCGTCCCCGATGAGGCTCCGCAACGTGTGCAGGACCCACGCTCCCTTCCAGTACAGATCCCGGCCGAAGGCGTCGCCCGCCGTCACGGCATGCCGCGGTGCGATCGCCTGCGAGTGATCGAGGCGCTCGCGAAACAGGCGCAGGAGCTCGTCCGCCTTGTCCGTCCCGAGTCTCGACTCGGCGTACAGGATCTGCGCGTACTGGGCGAATCCCTCGTTCAGCCAAAGGTCGCGGAAGTCGAGGGGCGAGACCATGTTGCCGAACCACTCGTGCGCCAGCTCGTGCTGGTGCAGCGCGTCGAATCCCCAGTCGAGCCCGGCCATCGCGTCGTCCCGGAACCCGGCGCCGTACGAGATCACCGTCTGGTGCTCCATGCCGAGGTAATTGGTCTGTGCAAGCCCGTACTTCTCCGACTGGAACGGATAGGGCCCGACGACCGATTCCAGGTGACGGATGTGATCGAGGAACTCCGGAAGAGCGGCTGCAGCGGGCTCCCGATCGGCCTCCAGCACCCAGAAATACACCGGCACGGTGGCGCCGCTGACGCTCTCGAAGCTCGACACCAGCTCCACGTACGGGGCCACGTTCAGCGTCACGTTGTACAGGTTGAGCGGCTCGGCGGAGAACCAGTGGAAGGTCCGCCCGTCGCCCTCGGTCGTGACGTCGCGCAGCACGCCGTTCGACACCGCCGTCAGGTCCGCGGGCACGGTCACCCGGACCGCCATCGAGTCGGGCTCATCGGACGGGTGGTCCTTGACGGGCCACCACAGATCGGCGCCGAACCTCTCGCAGTTGACCGTCACCCAGGGTTGGTCGTCCGGCGTGACGCCCCAGATGAAGGCACTGAAGCTGCCGGCGGGTCCCGACTTCGGCTGTCCGCCGTAGTCGATCTCCAGGCGGACGCGGTCGCCGGGCTGGAACGTGGCGCGGAGCGGAACCCACACCTGCCCGCTGCGGCGCTCGAAGGCGAGCGGCCCTTCGAGGCGGCCCGGGACGAGCCCGCGCACCTCTGCCACGGCCAGCCGGTCGTCCAGGTCGAGGATGACGCCGTCAACGGGATGCACCACGTCCGCGTCCACGAGCAACGTCCCGTCGATGCGCTGGCCGGCCGGATCCACCGCCACGTGCAGGTCGTAGTAGCGCACGTCGATCGCGGCCTGCTCGGGCGGCAGGAGGCCTCCGGAGTCGGACGTAGTATTCTGGGCCGGCAGGGTGCCCGTCGCAGAAGCGAGAAGACACAGGACGAGGGTGCACACGCGCATCGGAGAACCTCCGCTGACGATCAAGGGTCTCTCAACCTGGGTCCAGCGCCGCACGGATGACAGCCCTGGCCGGCAGCCGTCCGCCGGGGCGCGCCGCGTCGGTGTCCCTCCGCCTCAACCAGGGCGACAGCCACGCATGCGCTCCGGGGGCGGGCTTCCAGTCCGCCGACTCCGTTTGTATAGTGGGGCGGCCCGATTCCGCTCACCCCCGGAGGAAACGATGCCAGAGGCTCCCCCTCCGCGACGGCTCGACCGTCGCAGTTTCGTTCGCATTACGGCCACGTCCGCCGGCTTCGCCGCGGCGGGTGGCCTGACCTTCCTCACCGGCTGCGGCCGCGACGAGACCCTGCTCGGCCCGGACGGCCAGCCGTTGTTTGCACCGGGCGGCGTCCCGGGTCCACCGGATGGTGGTGGAGGGGGGGTGGCGGTGGCGGTGGGGGCACCACTCGGAATCAGCTTCGCATTCCGACGACGGGGAGTCCCTCGGACCTCACCGCTGCTCCGGCGGTGGTCGACCTGGGCGGCGGCGTGACTTCCAACGTGTGGACCTACAACGGCCAGTTTCCCGGTCCGACGTTTCAGGCGAGAGCCCCTGAATTCGTTTCGATCGAACTTACGAACGGCCTCGCGGATGAGACGATCACGCACTGGCACGGCATGATCGTGGACGACGTGAACGACGGCCATCCCAGGTTCGCCGTTCCGAATGGAGGCTCGTATTCATACAACTTCACGATCGAAGACCGGGCCCGTCTGAACTGGTATCACCCTCACCCGCATGGCCGCACCGGGGAGCAGGTGGCGATGGGACTGGCCGGGGCGTTCATCATTCGGGACGATTCGGACGACGTGGTGATGGCCGCCGTGAAGGACAGGGAAATCCCGCTCATCATCCGGGACGCCCGACTCGACAAGAACGGCGACATGCAGTACCAGGCGAAGCGCGGCGGGTTCGAGGGCAATACGCCGCTCGTGAATGGAACGCTCGAGGCGGGCTACGACGCGGAGCCCGCCGTGTACCGGCTCCGCATCCTCAACGGCTCGAACGCCCGCATCTACCGACTCGCCCTGGACAACGGCGATCCGTTCACCCTGATCGGCAACGATGGCGGCTTTCTCGGTTCGGCCGTTTCCATTTCCGAGATCACGATTGCACCGGCGGAGCGACTCGACGTGCTCGTCGATCTCCGAGGGCAGCAGGGCAACAAGGTCATGCTCCAGGACCTGAACGCGGGCTGGGACCTCCTGGAGTTCGCGGTGAGCGGGGGAACGGATGCGGGATCGACTGACGTCTCACTGCCGTCGCTCGGAGTGCCTCTGTCCGGGCCCGTGACGACGCGCGAGTTCAGTTTCGACGGGATGAGCCGGATCAACGGCCAGCTGTTCGAAATGGATCGGATCGACTTCGACGTGCCTGCCGATACGGTCGAGCGGTGGGTGTTCACGACGAACGGGAACGCACCGCATCCCGTGCACGTGCACCTCGACCCGTTCCAGATCCAGTCGCGCACCGGCGGACGCGGACAGGTTTTCCCGTGGGAAGAGGGCTGGAAGGACACGGTCCTGCTGGAGGACGGCGAGACGGTCGAGATCCTGGTCCGGTTCAGTGCGGACCCCGGTACGGCTGGAGACGGCATCTACCTCATGCACTGCCACAAGCTGGAACACGAGGACATGGGGATGATGCTCAATTTCAGGGTCGTCCCGGGCTGACCGGGGTCGGCGAGCCGTCGCTGCAATCGGTAGGCTACGCCGATCGTGGCGCGGCCGCTCACTGCCGGGAGGCGCAGCGAATCCGGTTCGCGAAGCGGATCGACCCCGCCGTCAGGTCGAAGACGTACAGGCTGTCCACGCCCGGCTGGAGGCCGCCAGACGGCGTAGGGCAGCCCGGCAGCGGTTCCTCGACGTAGAAGCCATCCCAGATCCCGACGGTGGCCGAATCCTTCCCCGACTCGAGATCGACGTATGACCGCTGGAGGACCCGCTCCCGGGTGCGCAGGTCGACGACGATGACCTGGCGCAGATCGGGGCCGGTGCCCGAATCGATGAACAAGTGGTCGGCCTTGATGCCAGCGGAGTACTCCGCCCACTCGTTCCGCAATACCAGGTCTCCGGGAAGGCTGTCGGCGTCACAGCGGTTCGTCGCCCGCGAGCGCACGAACAGATCGGCGCCCAGGGCGCCATCGAGCTCACGCTCGACGACGATGTAGCGCTCGTGGACGTAGCATCTCACGGAACGTTCGATAGCGGCCTCGACTCGAACCGGCTCGAACACCGGCCCCCTCGTCTGATGTTCCTGCGCCGGGGCGCTTGCCGCAGCCAGGCATCCGGCGAGGAGACCGGCCGTCACGCGCGCGATCAGTCGTCGTCGCCCAACGGAGCGAAGTTCGCGTGGACCAGCATCCAGCGTCCGTCCTTCTTCGCGTACACCCGGGTCGACTTGGCGAGGACCGACTCCACCGCGCCGTCGGAGTCCATCGCGGCGCCGACGTAGTTGTAACTGAGAATGGCCACGTCGCCGTAGACCTGGACCTTCGGGTTGGCCATGTCACCGACGAGAGTCTTGCCCGCGCCGCTCGAGAACGCCTCGTTCATGGAGGCTACCAGCGCTTTTCCGTCAAGTCGTGTGGGGTAGTCGGGGTTGAATTCCGTATACTCTTCGGCCACGTCCTTCATCCTCTCGGCGACCGGGCGGTCAGCGACGGCGGCCTGCCACTGTGCCTTGGCCAGCGCGATGACTTCCCGTTCGACGTCGGGGTCGGATTGAGCGCTGGCCGAGGAGACTGTTCCAAGCAGGGCCGTGACGACCAGCAGAAGTACGAAGCGGCGCATGAGGTTCTCTCCTTGTTCGCGGGTTTCGCGGGTGACGCGTTCGACGGCGCCCCAGAAAGCACAGGTTCGGGAGATGTGTCAAGTGCCTGGGAGAAGCGGCTCCCCGCTCAGGCTACCACGAGGAGAGCCGTCCCGTACATCAGCACGAGGCCCGCGGCGAGGCCGAGGGCGTTCAGCGGTGCCAGCACTCCGCCCTCCGCCTCCCGGTGCAGCAGGCGGCCGATCTCGATCACGACCTGGAGGATCGCGCCCGCTCCGAGGGCCAGGAAGAGCGTGGCCGCGATCGGAGAATAGGAGAAGCCTCCGATCCACGTGCCGGCGATCGTCGGAAGCCCGGCGAGCGCACCCAGGGCCAGGTAGCGTCGGATCGGGGGGCGGTCGGCGGCGACCGGAGCCACGATCGCCAGCCCCTCGCTCGTGTTGTGGATGGCGAACCCGATCACCAGGAAGCTCCCGAGGGCGATCTCCCCGAGGGCGAACGCCGACCCGATGGCCAGTCCCTCTCCGAGATTGTGGAGTCCGATTCCGAGGGCGATCAAGTACGCCAGGCGCAGCCTGTCGGATGGACCCGGAGCGTCCGATCCGCCTCCCCTCGCGCCCGACAGGGCCCGCAAGGCAGCCACGCTGCCCACGACCCCGAGAACGATGAGGCCGACTCCCTGGAACGCTTCCGGCACGGCCTGAGCGCTCTCGAGAGCCCCCTCCAGTGCGTCCACGCCGAGGAAGACCAGGAGTCCGATCGTGAGACTGAGGAAGAAGTGGATCCAGCGCCGGCCGACGTCGCGCAGGAACGGTGCCCACAGGAGACCGATCAGGACCGGGACGAGGCCGACGTAGATGCCCAGTAGCGTGAAGATCCCCAGATAACGGGCGTTCGGGCTCGGCGTCTGCGTCGCGACCTCCACACCGTGCGTGAACGTCAGTCCCGTCGAGCTCACCAGTGTGATCTCGTGCGGCTCGCCCTCCACCCATGGGTAGGGGATCGAGACGATCGCGCGACCGAGTCGGGGCACGGTTCGACCGCCGTCTATCTCGTGCTTCCAGTACGCCTCGTCCACCATCACCTGCGCGATGGTGACCGGCTCCGGGCCCCCGTTCACGACGTGGACGCGCATCAGGCCAGGCTCCGGAAGCGACACTCGTTCGATGGTCAGCTCTTCTACCGGCGGAAACGCCGTGCGCAGCCCACCTGTCGGATCGAACACCAGGAAGAGCGCGACCAGGACTCCGAGAAGCGCGAGAGGGGACAAACCCAGGAGCCAGCGTCGCAGGGTCGAGCCGCGGTTCGTCGGACGTGCCTCGAGCGGCATCGGTCAGCCGTACCGGTGGATGGGAATGCCGTCAGCCGCGGCGAGCTGCGGAACGGCCTCGATGAAGCTCATCCAGCCCAGCTCGGCGAATTCACTCTGGTGCGCGTGGCACATGTGCATGCCCGGGTGCGTGAGCTCGATCTCGAGGATCCCGCGCTCCCCCTGGCACAGCATCACGGTGTCGGTGATCTCGTAATGGTCGGTTCGGGTCCCGGTCCGGTACCAGCGGAACATGGCCGCGTGCAGATGGAACGAGTTGATCGGGTCGAACTCCGTCATGTTGACCAGGTATATGCGGACCGGATCCCCGACACCGACGCGGATCGGATGAGTCTGATAGTAGAACGCGGCCGTGTTGGCGGCGTAGATCTCGTTGTCGCCGTCGAAGTTCGTATCGAAGCCGTTCATCACGAGGACGAGCTCCCGGGCCGGGGACCTTCCCTCGGGCGGGTCCACGATCAGGGTTCCGTACAGTCCCTTGTGGATGTGCCTCTTCAGCGGGATCGCATGGCAGTGATACGGGTGGATCCCGAACGGGGTCGCTTCGAACTCGTACGTGAAGTGCTCGCCCGAGGCGACGACCGGCGTGACTCCGTCCATGGCGGGAGGATGCATGCCATGGAAGTGAATCGTGTGCGGATGGGAGCCGGCATTCGAGAAATGGACCCGTAGAAGGTCCCCCTCGGTGCAGCGAAGCGTCGGTCCAGGCACCTGCCCGTTGTAGGCCCAGGCCGCGAACCACACGCCGGGCGCCACCTCGATCTCCGTGTCCACGGCCACGATCTCGTAGTCACGCACGGTGCGCCCCGCCGCGTCCCGGCTCACGGTCCCGTAGTCGAAGTCGGTGAGGAACGCCGTGGGATCGAACCCGTCGCCCGGGGGATGGTCTCCGAACACCCCCATGCGGAGATCTGATTCCGTGGGCTGGCCGGCCGAGTGCCCTGCGTCCGATTCCTGCAGGCCCAGCTCGGCCAGGGCCGAGGCCGCGCCACCGCGGCGGGCCGCCGCGAGAATCGACGCGCCCGACAGGCCGGCGACGCCCGCCGTTCCGAGGCGCAGCCAGTCACGGCGGGTCATTCTCCGTGGCCCGTTTCGCTCTATGTCCGACATTCCACTCAACCGTTCGACGTCACGTAGTAGTTTTAGTCTACGCTAAAATCGCCCGGACGGAGCGGATTGTCAAGAACGCGGCGGGCGGATCGCCGATCAGGGATAGGCCGCGGGAAGCCCCTCGATACGCCACGCCACGATGTACTGGACGTCCAGCTCATCCTCCCATACCCCGTAGACCCGGTCTCCGGCGAAGTAAAAGGCCCTGTCGCTCGTGGGCATGTCCATGACCCCGAGGTACCGTCCCTCCGGGTCGAACACGTCCCAGTAAGGTGTCGCGGGCGGACGGCCGAGGTCCACAAATTCCTCGAGCTCTTGGTCGCTCAGAGCGCTCACCGGCCTCTGGCGCTGCACCCACAGGGTCCCGCCCACACCGCAGATGAACCTGCGCCACGCCGGGTACAGGTCCTCGAAGCTTACCGCGGACTTGAACAGCGCGATCTGCGCCGGCGGCCGCCCGGCCTCCGTGAGGACTCGCTCGAGCCGGTCCATGAACCGGGTCCGGTCCTGATCCGTGATCGGCGACCGTTCCCGATGGAGACTCACGATGCGCTCGAGGGCTCCCTCGTCATCGTACCAGTGCAGGCGGTACAGGTCGCTCCGCCCCGTCACGATGCCTCCGTGCCACGTCAGATCGTAGTCCGGGTAGCCGGCCCACAGGTGCCATTCCGGGTCTTCCCCGGCGAAGCGGAACACCCCGCTGGTCGGAACGAGGGCCAGGGTGTCCAGGACTGTGCCGTGCACGTCGCGGACGAGAACCACGTCCATCGTGTCCGCCACGGGCGAATCGGGCAGACGGAGAGGCGTCATCGTGGTCACGATGCGACCCGAGGCGGAACTGTCCCACCCTCCGAGTCGCCAGCCGTCCGCGGGTGTCGTCTTCCAGCTGCCGAGCCATGTTCCGTCCGGCGCCAGCCAGTGCGCCTGCATGTTCGACCAGTCCATCACGAACAGCGTGTCCCCCGTCGCCCGCGCGACGATGATATAGGACCCGAACTCGCGCGGACCGGAACCGGACGTGCCCACCGTCCGCAGGTGCGACCCGTCGGGGGCGAAGAACTTGAGGTGTTGCCCCATCCGGTCGGACACGACGATGGTTCCGTCCGACTGCACCGCGATGCCGGTGATGTCCCCGAACTGGGTCTGGGGATCGCCACTCACCGAGCCGATGCGCAGCACCTCGGTGAGCGTCCACCGGTCCTCCTCGCGCCACAGGGGCGCGCCGAGGTTCACGACGATGTCCACGCCGCTGCTGTCACGCACGGATCCGTGCCACTCGGCCGCCGATTCGACCTCAGCGCAGGCGGAGCTCCCGACTGCGGCTGCGAGTGCGGAGACGATGACGATGGTGGAGACACGTGGGGCACACATGGTGGCCAACCTCCATCAGACGGCCTCGAGGCTGAGCCGGAGGGGTACGGCAGCAACACAGTCAACCAACAACGTCCAATCTAGTCCGTGGCTTCCCGACCCGCACCCATGGTCCCCCAAAGGAAGAGGGCCGGCAGCGCCGGCCCTCTCGTCCATTCTCCATCCTCCGGGAGGATCCTACAGGTCGAGGTCCAGCCTGGCGTAGTAGAATCCGCCGTTGGAGCCGAACTGCGTCACCCGTCGACTGTAGATGAACCGCTCGGCGTCGCGATTGGACAGTTCCTCATGCTGATCCGGGTACGTGTTGAACAGGTTCTGCGCCCCGAGCGAGAGTTTCACGCCGCGCGTGAGCTCGTATCCGAACTCGGCGTCGAACAGGACCTTGGAGCCGAATTCCTCGTCGTTCGGGCACTCGTCGGGCTCGGGGAACCCACAGTCGGGCTTGTACCTCACGTTGCCGTAGTACGTCCCCCGCGCGAGCGCGGTGATGCGATTGATCGTGTACCGGCCCGTGAGCCCCACCTGCTGCCTCGGAAGAGCGTCCTCCACCCGATTCCGCTCCTCCCGGTTGAACAGGACGTGTTCCACTTCGTCGAGGTTGTCGAGTTCGAACTCGTCGGCTATGGACTGGGGCACGTTGACGTTCTTGACGTCGGTCTTCGTGAAGTTGGCCGCCAGGGTCAGTCCGAGCTGCCCGGCGCCGACCTGGTCGGCCCACGAGGCCACCACGTCGACGCCTGTGGTCTCGGTGTCGATGGCGTTGGCGAAGAACTGCGCCTGCGTGACGCCGAGGGCGGAGAACGGTTCCAGGATCTCGCCGACCTGCATGCCGAAGTCGCTGTCGCCCGACGCGAACCGGCTGGAGAGGACGATCCGGTCGTCGATCTTGATGTAGTACACGTCCGCCGTGAGCGAGAAGTTGCTCAGGGGCCTCATCGTGATCCCGCCGCTCAGGTTGACGGACGTTTCCTCCTTGAGGGATGGGACGCCGAAGGCGCGGGCGACTCCGCTGAGATTATTGGCCGTCAGCACCCGCTCGGCGACTTGCTCTCCGCCTGCACCGGTGAGGAACTGGGTACTCACGTTGTTGAACCATGACTGATGCAGTGACGGGGCCCGGAAGCCGGTGCTTGCGGCCCCCCGAAGCGCGTATCCGGGCGCGACTTCCCAGCGCGCCGCGATCTTGCCCGTAACCCGGCTCCCGAAGTCGCTGTAATCCTCGAATCTTCCGGCCACGTCCAGCGTGACACGGTCGCTGAGCTCGCTCTCGAGGGCCGCGTACGCGCTGACGCTGTTCCGCGAGCGATCCACCGCGTTGGAGGGTTGGAATCCGGGAAACACCTGTGATCCGGCGGCCTTGGGCTGTCCGGCCGACGTCGTGTCGTAGTCGACCCCGGGCACGTCGCCGCGCGCCGGGTCGCACACGCCGGAGGCCGTACCGCAGGAGTACGAGCCGAAGTCACCCTCCTCGATCTGGTAGTTCTCGACCCGGAACTCGCCGCCCAGCGCCAGGGCCAGGGAGCGGATCCCGCTCACGCTCAGTGCGCGCACGGCGTCGAAGTTGCCCGTCGTCTGACGAAAGTTCAGGGATCCGGCGTCGAACGACACCGGGCTGGACACGCCCGCGGAGGCGTTGTTCGTGTTCTCGATGTTGAACAGGAACGAGTTCTGCCCGTGCGCCACGCTCAGGTCCAGGTCCCAGCCCTGGAGCCCGCCGCGGACACCGCCCGCGAAGCTGAGGTCGCGGATGTCGGGGTTGATCTGCGGAAGAAACCCGTCCGGGTACAGGTCCGGGACCACGCGCTCGTCCTGGTTGGGCCGCCGGTAGAACCCCGTCGCCGATCCGTTGCGGAACGATCCTCCGGCATTGCCGTAGACCTCTGCCTCTCCACCGAGGGGTATGGCTGTGTTGAGGAAGAACATGCCCACCTGGGCCTCACTCTGACCCGTCTGCATGGAAAGGTCGGCCCGGGTGAGCCCGCGGGCCGCGAGCTCGGCATCCGTAGCCTCATCGCCCTCGATGCCCGGGAAGAAGTCTCGCTCTTCGGCGCCCGACCGATTCGTGCGCTCGCGGTTCAGAAACTGCCCGGTGACGTTGAAGAAGCCGCGACCGCCGACCGGGAAGCCGTAGTTGAGGCCGACCTGGACCTGCTCCCCGTCGCAGTCCCAGTCGAGATTGACCGGCTCGCCGGTGTCCGCTCGCGTGGGAGTGCTCAGGCACCCACCCGTCGCGCCGACGGTGCTGGTGAGCTGGAAGCGCTCGGTCTGCTCCTTGAGCACGATGTTGATCACGCCGGCGATGGCGTCGGAGCCGTACTGCGCCGACGCGCCATCCCGCAGCACCTCGATGCGCTGGATCGCGCTGACCGGAATGGCATTGAGGTCCACCGCGACCGTTCCTCGCCCGAACGTCCCGTTGACGTTCACCAGGGCGCTGTTGTGCCGCCGCTTGCCGTTGACCAGGACCAGCGTCTGGTCCGGACCGAGGCCGCGCAGGCTGGCCGGATTGACGTGGTCGGTTCCGTCGGAGATCGTCTGGTGCGAAGCCTGATAGGATGGTACGAGCTCCCGCAGGACCTGGTTGACCTCGGTATGACCCGACTCGATGATCTGCTCGGCAGAGATCACGTCGATCGGCACCGGAGTCTCGACCGCCGTCCGGGCGGCGCGGGAGCCCACGTTCACCACGATCTGGCCGATCTCCAGGGCCTGGATCTCCATGGCGAGACTCACGGTGAGCGGCTGCCCCGCCAGCACGGTCACTTCCCGCTCGACGGGCGCGTAGCCGATGAGAGTCGTCCGCAGGGTCCAGGTGCCCGGTCGGATCCGGATGACGAACGCGCCGACCGGGTTCGTGATCACGGCCCGAGAGGAGCCCACGATCGATACGGAGGCACCGCCGAGGGGCTGACCCGTCGCCTGGTCCGTCACGGTACCGCTGATCTCTTCCGGCTCCTGGGCTGCGGCTTCGGGAGCCAGCCCGACGAAGCACAAGAGCGACACGGCTGCCCAGATGGGGATACGTTTTACGAGCGGAGACCTCACACTGCACCTCCTCCTGTTGGGATGCGTCTGCTCGGTCGAGCGCATGCCGTCTGCTCGACTCGCGGCGGATGCACGGATCTATTGCTCAGGTTCTCAGGCGAACGGGGAGTGCGGACTCCTCCGCCGGCCTCGACCTCGGATCAGCGACCCCTGCGGGTGCAGCGTGGGTGGCGTACCGCAGACGCCGAGCCTCCGACAGCTCGGCGCGGCACGCCGGCAAGCCTCTGATGGGTCATTCCGTCTCCGGCCCAGTATCGCGAACGAATACCCGAGCGTCAACAGCCACCGAGTGCCCCTCGTACACAAGCACTGGATTGACTTCGACTTCAGAGATCTGCGGATTCTCCAGGGCGCACCGCGCGACGCCCAGAATGATGTCGACGAGCGGACCCCGATCGATGGCCACCGAACCGCGGAACCCGTCGAACAGGGAAGCGATCTGGAGATCGTCGAGCATGCCGGCAGCCGTCGGGCCATCTACGGGAAGGGCGCGGATCGCGACATCCCGCAGGAGCTCCACGCTCGTTCCGCCCGCTCCGACCAGCACCACCGGTCCGTAGTTCGGATCGCAGCGCGCTCCGACGATCAGTTCCAGAGCCGGATGGGGCAGCATCGGGCTGACCAGCACGCCCTCGATTCCGGCGTCGAAGTCACGTTCGTCGGCGAACGCCTTCCCGGCTCGTACGATCCGCCGGAAGGTATCGGCAGCATCCTCTCGCGCGACGTCGAGAGCTACGCCGCCCGCCTCCGTCTTGTGGGGTATCGTCGCCGAAAGGACCTTGAGGACCGCCGGACCCCCCAGTGCCGCGACGGCCCTCTCGCATTCGAGCTCGGTGCGCACGACCACGTGCGGAGCCATAGGAACGTTCTGCCCGGCCAGCAGCCTTCGCGCCTCGAGTTCGGTCAGTGCTAGCGTTCCGGGCGCATCGCCCGATACTCTGGACGTGGCACAAATTCCTACATGCTCGGCCGCGACGTCGGCGAGCGAGTCGGACGACGCATCTCGCTCCATGAACCGTCGCCGGGCGTGCGCCGCTGCCGCGCACCGGCATGCCAGCTCGAGCGAATCGACGACCGGGATTCCCGCGGCGTGGAGTTCTGCCAGGGCCCTCGTCCCACTCTCGGCGTAGACCGTGTGAACGACGGTGGGCAGCGACGCCTCCCGGGCCAATCGGCCGATCTCCGCAGCAGCCGCCGTTTCCTCTGCCTCCAGCTCTTCCGTGAAGCGGAGGGCATAGCCACCGAGCAAGCCAGTGATGACGACGCCCGCGCACTCCGGATCACGCCTGAGCTCCTGGAAGACCCTGGCGAACACGGCGGGCGCACGGTCGGCCGCGCCCGCCAGGTCGATCGGGTTCGACACCGCCGCCGCCGAATGAAGCAGCTCCGCCAGTCGGGTCCTGGTCGCCGGTGTGAGCTTCGCCAGCGGCACTTCGAGGCTCTCGAGAGCGTCGGTCGCCAGGGTGGCGTGCCCGCCGCCATCGGCCAGGACGACCACGCCTCCCGACCGAAACGGCGGCTGTCCCGCCAGCATCTCCCCGACCCGCAGGAGCTCGTCGGAGCGTGTCACTTCATGCGCGCCGACCTGCTCGAGTAGTGAGCGGAAGACCTCATACGAGCCCGCGATCGCCCCGGTGTGCGAGCGGGCCGCGCTGGCTCCGTTCGCGGATCGCCCGCCCTTGAGCACGACGATCGGCTTTTTTCGCCCGACGCGACTCACGGCGTGCATGAACGCACGGCCGTCGCGAAACCCCTCCGCGTAGATCAGGATGACCTCACTCGCACGGTGCGTCTCCAGGTAGGAGATGTACTCGTGGAAGCGGACGTCGAGCTCGTTCCCTATTCCGACGTACAACGAGATTCCGACCGAGCCGGCCGAGGCCCTGGTGATGATGTCGAGCGCCACGTTGCCCGATTGGGACAACAGGGCCATCCGACCGACCTCGACCGCCCGGATTCCCACCAGATTCAGGCCCAGCCCCGGGTTCATGAAGCCGGAGGTGTTCGGACCGATGACGCGCAGTCCGGTGCGGTCCGCGATCGCGCCGACCTCGCGGGCCAGTGCCTCGCCCTCCGGTCCGGACTCGTCGAAGCCCACCGCGAGGATCACGGCCCCCTTGACGCCGCGGCCTGCGCATCGCTCCAGCACGCCCGGGACCGAAGCCGCCCGGGTGCACACGAGCGCCAGGTCGGGGCAGCACGGCAGGTCCGTCACGGAGCGAGCCACCGGAAGGCCGAGAAGCGTTCCGCCGTCGGGGTGAACCGGGAGGATATCACCCTCGTATGCGGATCCCAGAAGGGATCGCACGACCTGGTGCCCCCGCTTGCGGGAGTCCGCGGACGCGCCGACGACGGCCACGGATCGGGCTTCGAAGATCGCCGCCAGCGGGTCCGTCAAGGATCTTCCCCCGCGCCGCGGAAGCGCGGCTCCCGTTTCTCTTCGAAAGCCCGGACGCCCTCGATCCAGTCGGCCGTAGCCATGCATTCGAGCAACGCTTCCGCCTCCCGGGCCATCGCGTCCTCCGGCTCCGCCCTGAAGCTCTCTCGCAGCAAGCGCGTGGCATGCGCAATCGAGAGAGGCGCCATGGAGGCTACGCGCTCGGCCATATCTCGCGCCTCGCGCAGGACCCGATCGGTCGGAACACACCGATTCGCGAGCCCCATTTCGACAGCTTCCTCACCCGTGAACATCGGGCACAGGAGAATCAGTTCCCGGGCGCGCGCCAGGCCCACCCGTCGACTCAGGGTGTAGGTGACGCCGCCGCCGACGAACGTGCCCAGAGACATTTCCGGAAACCGGAGCTTGCCGTCAGGAGACACGACGACGAAATCACACGAGAGTGCCAGCTCGAGTCCGGCCCCGATCGCGTGGCCGTTCAGCGCCGCAATGGTGGGTCGAGGGAAACGCTGCAGTCTGCGGGCGGCGTCCTGCGCCGCCCCGACGTACTCCTCTCGCCAGGCTGGATCGGGTGGTCGCTCGCCGTGCGACTTGAGATCGGCTCCGACGCAGAAGGCTCGCCCTGTCCCGGTGAGGATCAGGGATCGAAGGGAGGGCTCGGAGGCCAGGCGGGTCAAAGCCTCGGTGAGGTCACGATACAGGGGCAGGTTCACGGCGTTCAACCGATCCGGTCGGTTCAGCCGGACCTGCGCGATCTCGCCGTCGAATTCCGTGATGACCGGCCGCTCGGCGCTACGCAGCGCTGTCTCCTAACCTGAACCGGGTTCGGTCGCCTTCATCCGGCTGGGAAACGGAGAGTTGCAAATCGATGCCGTGGATGTCAAGTGGTCGCGCGGATTGGGCATGTGTGACGGTACAGCAGACAGGACAACAGGGAGAGCCGGCTGGTCCGGGCTGCCGTCACGCGCGACTGTGGCGACTCAGCCGCGCGCTTCCAGCTCCGCGAGCTTGGCCCGGGCTTCCTGCGCCGGTATGTACTCCGGGTCGGCGTCCTTCCAGATCTCGAGCAGGGTCCGCAGTCGTTCCAACGCTTCGTCGATCCGGCCCGTCTCCTCGTACACCCGCGCCAGTTCGTACAGCGCGGGCGGATACGCGGGGGCCACCCGAAGAACCTCGTTCAGCCTTTCCTCAGCGTCAGCCGGGTCTCCGAGCGCCAGCTTGCAGCGAGCCAACCCGAGCACAGCGCGCCGGGAGTCGGGGTCTGTCTCGAGCGCACTCTCGTAGCTGGCGATCGCCGCGCCGCAGTCCCCCTCGATCTCGGCTATGCGGCCGCTGCCGAGTGTGACAGCGTTTCGCAAGGCCTCAAACCCGAGCGCCTGTACGACGGCCTCGATCCGGTCCATCTCGATCCTCGCCCTGTCCGTGTCCTCGAGTGCCAGATATACACGCAGATAGACCGGTGCGAGGAGGCCGTCGAAGGGTGGCGTGAGCCCGGCAGACAGGGCGTCGAGCTCGCGAAGGGCGCTCCTCTCCCGACCGGCTTCCGGGGCGTACACGAGCAACTCGGAACCGGCGAGCTGCGTACCCATGTTGGTCGGGTCCATGTACTGCTCCGCCTCGCTGCGCCGCCGGGCGTAGTCCTGCTCGATTTCCCGGAACTTCCCCTGCCGGTAGTGGAGCGTTTCATCCAGCGAGAATACGGCGTACCGATCCTGCGGACTCTTGCTCGCGGCCAGTGCCCGGTCCCGGTATCGGGTGGCCCGCTCCAAGTCGCCGAGGTCCATCTCGTGGCTCGCCACCGCCAATGGCACGCTCGCCTCCTCGGGCTCCACGATCTGGGCCCTGTCGTACGCGGCCCGTGCCTGCTCGTGCTGTCCCAGGGAGCGATGGGCGCTGGCGATCGCCGTGTACGACCTGAAATCTCCCGGCAGGAGCTCCGCGTACCTAGAGTAGTGTTCCAGAGCCTGCTCGAAATCGCCGCTGGCCGCGTGCAGTGCGCCGATCTGCCGGATGAGGTCGTATTGCGTCGGATCCAGGTCCAGGACCACTTCCAGCTCGGCGATGGTCCGGTCCGTGTCACCGCGATTCATGTACATCTGGACCAGTGCTAGGTGGCCCTCGATGTCATCCGGGTAAACTTCGACCCAGTACTTGGCCGTTTGGAACGCCTTGTCGGGATCCTGCCTGAACAGCCAGTAGTAGATGGTGCGCACTCCGAATTGTGCGCGCTCGGGAAGCCGGTACAGGTGCAGCATCGCGGCTTCCATGGCCGCTTCCGCCTCAGGCCTCTGGTTCGACAGCAACTGGAAGATTCCCAGTTGAGCCTGCGCCAGCGCGAAGGTTGGATCGGCCTCCACGGCACTCTCCAGCCGTGGTACGCCACCGGCGATATCGCCACCGGTTGCAGAGTGGAGCGCCACGGCCGCGTCCGCGAGGGCCGTCTCCGACGAGGTCAGAAGCTCGGATACGGGAAGATCAGCCGATTCTTCGATGCGGTATCCGGGCACCCCCAGATCCCGTCGCAGCTGATCGGAGAGCTCGTCCACCAGCGACAGAACATCGTCTCCGCTGAACGTGTGCTCGGCCAGCAACCGCCCGCGCCGCGTCTCGTACAGCTCCGTTTGCAGCATAGTCCCGGCGGTGTCGGAGCGGAACGACCCGGCTACGAAGTAGTCGAGATGGCGCTTCTCGGCGATCTCGCGCTTCAGGGTCAACGGGACGTTCACCCCGTTCTGGAAACCGGCTTCCTCGAGCTCCTGCAGGATGCCGCCCGAACCCTCGGAGCCGAACGGGCTGGCAGTGATCACGAACAGCTGCTGGGCGAGGTCCATCTCGAGCGCCAGCGTCGTCCCGTAGCTGAGCCAGTCGAGCTCCCCGTCTCCGGTCTCATTGTCGAAGTAGAATACGGCCAGCTTCTTCCGGAACTCTTCCTTGGGCACCTGTCGCTCGATCTCGTTTCCTGCCTCATCCTCGACCACCACCTTCGTCGTCGCCGCTCCGAGGTCCTTTCCGGAGAAGCCGAAATACAGGAGCGCAGTTGCCAGGATCAGATTGAGCGGAATGCCGATCGCTTCGATGCGTCCCCATCCGTCTCTTCCCGGGGCACCGTGCCGCCAGGCCAGAGCGGCCACCGAGGGCAGCAGGAGAAGAAGCAGCAGGAACGCGAAGCTGGTGACGTGCGGCGAAAGAACGAACTGCTCCACCGCCCAATCGAGGAACTCGACGAAGGCCCACGATCCGGCCAGATAGAGGCCCACGAACTGGGGAACGCGCCGTCTGAACAGCTCTGAAGTCACGCCTTGCATGTCAGCAATATAGCTCCTGGCGCCGGCCGGCAGCGAACGGAAGTCCGTCTGGGTGGGCCGTGCTTCCTGCTCCCCGTCAGGATCGCACGGATCTCGCCGGAGCGTCTCTCGACCCGATGCGCTCCAGTATCTGGTTCATCAGGTGCTGATTCGCGTACAGCTGCCACACGGCCACGAGTCCGGACTCGATGGTGACGCGCCAGGCAGCCGGTACGACCCAGTGGTTGTCCGGCTTCAGCTCCCCGTCCTCGACGAACGTGCCGCTGGCCCGGCCGAGCAGGACCACCGTTTCGTCGGCCTCGAACCGTTCGGACACCTCGATCCGGAAGTCCGGAACCTTATCGAAGTAGTGCCTCCAACCCGGCTCCATGTGATCCCGGCCCACGTGCTGGGACCCGTCGGCGTCAACGAACACGTGGCTCGGGGTCATCAGACGGGCCAGGCCCGCAGCGTCCCCGGCGTTGATGGCCGATACGAACGCGTCAGCCGCTTCCATTGGGGTCATCGAGTGCTCCATTTCCTCAGCCCGACGGGCGGCGAGCGAGCGCAGCAGACGCAGACGCTCGTCGGCTTGAGGGGCAGTCGGCGGCCGCCGGATCTCAGTCCAGTCGGAAGGTACTCGGCTGGAGCGTCACTTGGCAGATCTCCCTCCTTTGGCGTTATTGGAGCTTCGACCTGAACGACAGTACAGAGGAACGACACGGAGGCCCGATGCGACGCTTGTTCTCTTTCGCCCTGGCCGTAGCAGGACTTGCGGCCTGCCATGATGGTCCCCCTCCAACGGCTCCCGACATTCCCGACTCCGGGAGCGCAGCCGCTGCGGCGCAGGTCGGGGCGACCGCGGTCCGGCACATCGTCGTACTGAACCCGTCGATCGAGCCCGGTGGTCCGGCAGCCAGGCGATCCCGAGCCGCCTCCGTCGCCGCGGAGTTCGGAGTTTCCCACCGGCACGCGTTCGGGACCGCGCTGTTCGGCTTCTCCGGCGCGCTGCCGGAAGGACGGCTGCAGGCCCTGCTGCGAGATCCGCGCGTGCTTCGCGTGGAGGCTGTCGAGGCGAGACGACTCGACATTCAGGGTGCCGACACGGAGACCCTTCCCACGGGCATGGACCGGATCGAGATCGACCAGCAACTCGACGGATCCGGCGTCACCATCGACGTGGCCACGATCGACAGCGGGGTCGATCAATCGCACCCCGACCTGAACGTCGCGGGCGGCGCGAACTTCGCCAACGGACCGAGCGGCAACTTCAATGACGGAAACGGGCACGGAAGTCATGTGGCCGGAACGATGGCCGCGATCGATAACGGAATCGGAGTGGTAGGTGCGGCTCCCGGCGCACGGATCTGGGCGGCACGCGTCTGCGGCAACAGCGGCTTCTGCTTCACCGACGACATGGTGGCCGGGATCGACTGGGTGGCAGCGAGGAAACAGGCCGGCGAGCCGATCGCCGTCGCCAACATGAGCATCAGCTCGTCCGACGACGACACGGCGTGCACGGGCAGCTCGGGCGCCGTGCACGAGGCCATCTGCGGTCTCATGGAGACCGGCGTGGTCCTCACGCTCTCGGCCGGGAACGACAACCGGGCGAAGAAGGCCTATCCGGAGGCGCTGGTCGTGGCGGCGATCGCGGACTTCGACGGTCGGGAAGGCGCGCTCGGCTCGCCGACATGTCGCACCGACGGAGACGACACGCGGGCGAACTTCAGCAACCACGAAGGATCCACCACGACCACGACGATCGACATCACGGCGCCCGGCGTGTGCATCCTGTCCACGTGGAAGTCCGGCGGCTACAACACGATCAGCGGAACCTCGATGTCGAGTCCGCACGTGGCGGGCGCCCTGGCGCGCTACGCCGCGCTGACGCTGGGAGCGAACGGCCTCCCCGGCGACCGGCAAGGCGCGGATGATCTCATCACCGCCTTCCTGGCGGCGAACACCGTGGCGCAGAGCTCGCCGTGCGGCTACGCCAACGACGGCGAGTCGTCCTTCGAGCCCATGCTGCTGTACGGCGGTGCCGGCGCTTGCGGCGCCGGCGGACCCGTCAACAAGGCGCCTGTCGTGACGATCACGAATCCTGCCGACGGGTCGAGCTTCTCATCCGGCACATCGATCACGTTCACCGGAACGGCGACGGACGAGGACGGCGACCTGTCCGGCAGCCTGCAGTGGACCTCGGATCTGGACGACGCCATCGGAACGGGCGCCAGCATATCGGTCGTGCTCAGCGACGGGAGCCACACGATCACGGCGGCGGCCACCGATGCCGACCTGAGCACGGGCGACGCGACCATCCAGGTCACGGCGGGCGATCCTCCGCCCCCTCCGGCCGGGATCACGGTGACGAACATCGATCCCGGCTCGCTTCCGGCGCCATCGAGCGCCGAGTTGGTCACGGTCACGGGTGAAGGCTTCCAGGCAGGGGCGACGCTCACATTCGAGAACGGAGCCGGTCCGTCTCCGAGCGCCAGCGTGACGTCAGTGGGCGACGGCGGCACGAGCCTCCAGGCTCTGGTGAGCATAAAGTCCGGGGGTCCCCCGATCGACCGAACGTGGGATGCCCGGGTCACCAACTCCGACGGAGCTACCGGCGTGCTGTTCGGTGGTTTTACGGTCACCCCGTAGCAGCTCGCGACTGCGGCGGTCGGGTCGCGAGACCGCCCAGCGCAGGGTGCTGAAGTCTGAGGTCGCCGGGCGGAATGTGAAGCGAGGGGCGGCCACTGGGGGTCGCCCCTCGGCTGTACCGTACAGAATCTCAGGCGGGTCCGGTTACTTCGGGAGCCTCAGAAGCACACCGCAGCGCACTCGGTCCTCGTCGCGGGACTCGCCCACGCTTGCAGGCTGAACCCTTCCGTCGTCCGCACGACCTCGCAGCGCCCGCCCGAGGCCGTCCGGGCTTCGCTGAGCGCACAGAAACGGTGGCCCTCGATGTCACTGGCTTCGTAGTCCTCCGCACCCCCGGCCACGACGTCCGCATAATAGAAGGAGGGCGGAAAGACACCCAGTTGATCCGCCGCGTGCTCGTGATCGCTGACATCCGTGCAGATCCAGCCGGCGGCCTGTCCATCCCACGCCACGACCTGGCCGTCCTCACAGGTCGTCAGGATCTCGGTGACCTGATGGGTGTGCGAGCCAATCCTCGCGGCAAGGTCGGTGCACGCCCATCCGTCGGCCCCGGCGTCCCACACGACCGTTTGCCCGGAAGCACAGTCGCTCGGAAGGGATGCGCAGGAAGATCCGAGCGGCACCAGCAGGAATAGGCAAGCGAGCTTTCTCATGATCCGTTCCACGCGGTGGCGGTGGCAACCAGGCAAACCAGCTCAGGCATGGCAGAAAACCTAGTGCCGTGCTCGCCGCCCGGCGAGCCGTCGGCTCGCTCGGGGCGGACGCTCGGGCCGCTCGCGGGTTCAGTCCTTCTTCGCCGCCTTCAGCTCCACCAGGATCCCTTCCCTGTCTTGCTCGGACAGATTCTCGGGCTGGTGCTTGTCCGCCGGCGTCCAGTCAGCCTCCCCCTCACCGGTCTCGGCGTCAATCTTACCGGCCTCGGTGGCAATCGACGGCGAGGAAAGCGATCACGAGTTGGTGCATTGGAGCTCCTCCTTTCGTGTGCCGGCGATGGACGGGGACGATGGTCCCGCTCAACGACGCCAGACTAGTTGTGTTGACAATAGAGCTTTACGGGACACGACCAACTAAGCCGGAGTGGACCGAATGGTCTGCAGACTCGTCCGAGATCCCGGTGAACGTACACCGGAATGCGAGACTCACGCCGGCGGGTCGAGTCCTGCTCCTGGAGTGGGGGCGGGGAGAGCCAGGTCCCGCCCCGGCTCACCGCCCATCCGATTCTCAGTCGAGCGCCTCTAGAGCACGGAAGTAGACACGATCCGGGATGTCGGCCTCACGCCTCCAGCGGGTGCCGGAGGTAATGAAGTCGGGATCGGCCCCGCGGCGCCGGTTGTCCTGGGTGAGCGCGGCCACGGGATCGGCCGGGATCTCGGGCGGCACCCTGCGCCCTGCGACGTGGACCTGGCCCCGCGGATCGAGGAAGGCCGGGCGTCCCTTTCCCCACCACTGCACCTGCCAGCCCTCCTCGTGCACCAGTCGGTGATGATGGGAGCACAGGAGCAGGAGGTTGGCCAGCGAGGTCTCGCCTCCATCGGCCCAATGACGGACGTGGTGCGCATCGGTGAACCGGAGACCGCAGCCCGGAAAGCGGCATCCGCGGTCGCGAGCCTCGAGCGCGCGGCGCAGGGACGGCGAGATGGTGCGCGTCCTGCGACCCACGCCGAGCACAGAGCCCTCGGTGTCATGGCGGACGGCAACGATGGCGGCGTCACAGGCGAGTCTGCGGGACGTTTCAGCTGCAACGCGTGTACCGTCTTCCAGCTCGGAGCGGCCCGGCTCTCCCTCGGCCGCCAGCGTGTCGGCGTCCACGTGCAGCAGCACCTGGTAGCGCTCCGCGCGTGTGCCACTCAAGGGGACACGCGCGTCGCTCCCGGTCCCGGAGTCACCTCCCTCGCCCGCCTCAGGCACTGCACCAAACCCAGCCCCCAGGGCCCGCTCGGCCACGAGCCCGAGAGCGTCGGCCCGCCGCCGGGCCGAGTCCTCCTGAAACGTTTCAGCTGCAACGTGTTTGCTGTCCTTCTCTCGGTACAGAGCATCGCCCGCCGCCGTCGTGGCGTTCCCGCTCGCGAACCTGCTCGCGTCGCCACACGGGTGAGCGCCCGGACGGCCGAAAAGCTCAGCTCGCCCCGGCTCATGGAGGCGGCGGTCCGAGGGAGGTCGACCAGGGCACGCGCCGTGCGCGCCTTCTCGCGCGCGGCACCCAGATCGATCCCGGTGCGAAACGACAGCCAGTGGGCGCACGAGCGATGGCCCCCGAGCTCCCAGCCGCGGCGCCGGTCGAACTCGGCCACAAGGACGAGGAGCCGGTGCGTGGCCGCATGGATGTGCGCCGCCAGGACCACGACCTCCTCCTCGATCTTCTCCAGTGCGTCGGCATCCTGGAACGGATCGGGACCCGAAGCGGGAGCATAGGCAACTTCGACTGTCTCGCAGACACGGAGCGTAAGGGCAACGTGGGGGGCGAATCCGACCATCGGGGGTAGACTCCTGTTTCAGGATACCGAACACACACCGAAGTTATCCTAATATACGACCGACTTATGCAGGCTCTGAGGATCCCGCGTGTCGTGAGAACAGAAGGTCGGAGGACGTGCGGCTCAGAAGGAACGGAGCATGGGCGGCACGCGGGATGGAGGAGGCCTTGGAGGCCGTGTGCGGGACAGCTCCCGGACCTGCTCGATGAGGCGGGTCCAAATCCGTCAACGGGTCTTGTGACAGTTTCCCCGTATTGCAGTGCGGATGCCGGGGGTGTGCGAACGTCCCGCGCATCCACCATGCCCTGCTTGTCGCTGCTACGTCTGCAGTGGGTGCGGGTACCGCGCTTGCATCGAAGCAATGGGTGCGACACTCCCACGAACTCGCTGACGGGAAGGCACATTGCGGCCGCGCGGCGGTCGACGGGGGAATGAACGGAGCAACTGTGCTCCGACGCGTGCAGCGGGCTATCCCTTGGCGAATTGCCAGCTCACGGTGCGAGAAGCCAGAGAACTGCCGACGACGGAGGGGGCGATGATTCTCCCGAACGTGCGAGCCTCATTCGGAAGGAGCGAGAAGGAGTGGCTGCTCCGCTTGCTGTCGGAGGGTGACTCCGGGAGGGAGTGGCAACGGTCCGCCGGACTTGTCGAGACGGGAATCGACTCGCTGCTGGATCATCGCCGGACACTGCAGGCGATCCTGAATCACCGCGCCCTGGCACCGATGCCCCCCGGCCTGGCCCTGTACGTGATGGTCCGACACGTGCTTCTCGACCACGCGATCCACAGCCCGGTGCTCGCCGATTACGTCACGGCGCTCGTGCTGGAGTTCGGGCAGGGTCGGCGCTCGTTCCGAATCGCCGACTACGACGACAAGGAGTACTTCTACCTCGTCGAGATTCTGGAGGACCTCGACGGGGCCACCGGGCGGCGAGCCTTTCTCCTGCGGGCGCACCTCGGGAACTTCGCGCTGTGGCTGTCGGGTCTGTTCCCCGACTACGTCGTCCACCGCGTGCACCGCAGGGGCGCACCCGGGCTAGGCTACTACGAGGAGATGGGGCAGACCGGATACATGATGGCGGCGGACGACCCGCACGCTCGTCACGACTCACTGGACACCCTGTACAGGGATGCTGCCGAGACGTTCAGCCCCGTGCGCCGGGCCCTCAACACGTTCTCGGACCGCTACCTGCTGCCCTGCCCGTCGTCACCGGTGGATCGGCTGATGCGTCAGGCGGAGAACGACTTCCAGCGACAACTCGACGCATCGCGGAATTGAGCACATGTCCTGTCCGGGGCCGCCGGACACCCGTTGACCGAAGGTCGTGCTCGGACCGTGACCGCCGCTCCGTTTCACCAGGCTGTTCCCGCCGCTGGATCGCGGCTCTTGCCCGCTGCCTTCGTGAGGCTCGAACGGCCACCACGCTGAACCAGCCCGATGCAGGCGGAATCGTTCTCAGCGTCTGGTGAACACTCTGACGAACAGTCTGGTGGCGAAGTACGTGATCGGGCCGAACAGGAAAAACCCGATGAATGCCCACCAGCCGTAGTCTTCGAAGTCTCCTCGGATCGCCAGGATTGTGCCATACAGAAACGCCATGGCGATACCCCACGAAAGCCAACGCCGCACGAACAGCGACGGCCAGGTCGCCAGGCGCGGCAGGGTCCAACAAACGAAGCCGACGGCGGTCCCCAGGCCCGCGAAGAGCAAGTCCATCATGGCATCGGATTCCTCCCAGGCGAAGATACGGCTAACCTTCGCGCCGAACTGACTGCACGGCGCAAACGCCGTTGATGATCATTTCGTAAGCGAGCGCCGTTGGCGTTCGGAGTCGACGCTGACGTCAGGCCACCTGGCCCTAGTTGTGATCCATCATATGCACTGACTCGGGGAGATTGTCCCCGATCTCGCTGACCTCGCTCTCGCTGAGCCGAAAGTGCATGGCGCCGATGAATCCATCGACCTGTCCAGCGCTGCGCGCACCCACGATCGCTCCTGTCACCGCCGACTGACGCAGCGTCCACGCGATCGCCACTTCACCCGGCGAGCGCCCGTGACGCTCCCCGATGCCCCGAAGCACCTCGACGAGTGCGAGGTTCCGTGACAGGTGGGGCTCCCGGAAGGCCGGATTGAAGTTCACGCGCCAGTCCGTTGGATGGAGGCTCGCGATGCGCTCCCGGGTCATCCGGCCGCTGAGCAGGCCGTTGTGCAAGGGCGAGTATCCGATCACGCCGATGCCGTGCTGCTCGCAGAAGGGAAGGATCTCGTCCTCGATCTGCCGCATGAGCATCGAGTAGGGCGGTTGCAGCGATGTGATGGGGGCAATGGCTTGAGCCCGTTCGAGCTGGGCCACACTGAAGTTGGAGACGCCTATGTGCTTCACCTTTCCCTGCCCCGTCAGCTCGACGAGCGTGGTCCATCCCTCTTCGATGTCGGGATCGGGGCTGCCGGGCGGATGCGACGGCCAGTGAATCTGGTACAGGTCCAGAGTCTCGAGCTGCAACCGCTCGAGGCTGGCTTCCACCTCGGCTCGGATCGAGTCCGCCTTGAGGCTGTGTGCTACGTGGCCGTCCTCGTCCCACACCAGGCCGCACTTCGTGAACACGTACGGACGACGGGCACTGCCCAGGTCCTGGAGAGCCAGGCCTACGATCCGTTCCGCGTGGCCGCATCCATAGATGGCCGCCGTGTCGATCCAGTTGATGCCACTCTCCGCGGCTCGTTGAATGGCCGCGACGGACTCAGCATCATCCTGCGGGCCCCAGCCGAAGACGTCTTCGCCTCCGATCGCCCACGTGCCCAATCCAATCGACGAAATCCGCAATTCCGAGTTCCCGAGTGGTCTCATCATCAATGGCTGCCTCCGTTATTGCCTTGCACCCCACGGACGCTTCATCGCGCGGGCTCCTGGGCGCGCTCGAACACGAACCGGGCGAAGTTGCCGTTGGCGACGAACCGGACGATCTCGCCTGCCTCATCCGCCTCGAACTGAAGGCTCAGGAATCCCCAGTCGGCCCGTCCGGTGAACAGGGCTGCCGTGTGAGAGTCCAGCACGATGGTTTCATCGTCCGGGGTGAGAATCCTGAGACGACCATCGAAGATGTCGATCGTAGACGTGGCAGCGGGCTCGAAGTCGAGCGCGTACACTCCGGTGAGCCGCTCCAGTTCCTCGCGCGACCGCTCCACGACAGGCGGCAGGCTGACCTCTCCGAGCATGGCAGGCATGATGTAGTCCCGGAGAAGCGAGAACGGCTGCCCCGCCTCGGGCCGGTTGTAGTTGCCGCCCGTGAACACGACCACCATGCCGTGATCGGGGAAGATGAAGATGTTCTGCCCGCCGTTCCCGGAAGCCCAGTAGGCGGTCACCAGCTGGTCGCCGCGGAAGGCCTGCCCGATCTGCCAGATGTAGCCGTAGTCCACCCCGTACGGATAGTCCGCCTGGCGGCTCGTGCTCTTGTCGATCCACTGCTCGGAGAGGAGGCGCTCGCCGTTCCACATTCCGCGATCGAGCATGACCCGGCCGATCTTGAGCATGTCCCGCGGCGTCATTCGACCGTCGCCCCCGATCCAGGCGTATCCTTGCGGCGAGCGTCTCCACACGAAGCTCTCTATTCCGAGCGGTCCGAACAGGTACTCGTCCGCGAACGTCTCCAGATGCATGCCCGATCCACGGGCGATCGCCTGGCTCACGAGAATCAGGCTGCTGCTGTTGTAGGCCCAGTGCTCACCGATCGGATGGATGAAAGGAAAGTCGAGTGCGTACTGGATCCAGTCGTCCGTCTGGTACATCGCCATCTCGCAGGCGAATTCGGTCCCCACATCCTCGCAGTCGGTCCCGGACGTCATGCTCAGGAAATCCCGGATCCGGACCTGGCGGGCCGGCTCGGACCACCCGTACGCTGGCTCGTGGTCGTCCTTGAAAAAGGTGTAGATCGGCTCGTTCTCGGAGGGGATGAATCCCCGGTCGATCGCGATTCCCGCGAGCATGGACCCGATCGCCTTGGTGGCCGAGCGGATCTGGTGCGGCGTGCTGGCGTCGTATCCGTCGAAGTAATCCTCGAGCAGCAGCTCTCCGTCCTTCCACACGAGGACGCTGTGCGTGTTCGGGAATTCACCGTTTCGGATCCGCTGCAGCATCGTGTCGAGACGGGCCGAGTCGACGATCGGCGCGGGGGTCCCCGCGCTCGTTGCCGACGTGTCCTGTCCGCATGCCGCACTTGCCCCCAGCGGGACGATCGCGATCAGCAGGAATACGGACCGGGCTCGGCGCAGCTCCGAGCTCATCATCGAGGGCGCCCCTCTCACGTCCCGTTGACCTGAGCGGGGATGACGCCGTCGGCAACCGCCGCGCGGCGCCACTTCGCAGCCCCTTCCTTCCCCGCGCTGCCGGCCTCGCTTCCCGAAGCGTAGACCACATGGTACAGCTGGTACTGGTCGGGCGCGCCGGTCTCCGGGGCCTCAGGATCGGCTGCTCTCGCGCCGAAGCGCTCGAGGCGCTCCTTCAGGTTCAGGAGCTGTCTCCGGGCCATGATCGAGTCGATCACTGCGAAGACCCAGACCACGATGCGAGCCGTCGGGCCGGCAGCGTCCCACGACATCCTCGACACGACACGTGCGCCTCCGCCGTCGGGAGCCACTCGATACTCCATCACGGTGCGAATCCGGGCACCGAGGAGGCGATCACCCGGGATCCACCAGGCCAGCCCGCGCCCGGGGGTGAGGTGGCGCAAATAGCCGACCCCGGTCGCATCCCCGAGTTGCGCTGCCGGGATCCAGGACACGAGGTGCCGTGCGGACGTCCGCCCGCCGTTGTCGAGGCGGTCGATACTGTACCATCCCGCGCCGCGGCCCATCTGCTCGATCCATGGCCAGACCGAGTCCGGCCCCGCGTGGATGGAAATCGCGCGGGTCATGCGCACGCGAACCCGCGGTCCACCCTCCAGCCATGCGTCTCCCGCCATGGACATCGAACGCTCGTCCCGCGTCGCACCCCAGCGCATTCCGCGACGAGTAACCAGCACGAGAGAGACGAGAAGGACACACGCAAGACCGATCAGCAGACCGGGCGACACGGCGGCCTCCTCTCTCCACAGCTCGTCATCGATGCCGGGCCGGTGCCCCGGCGACCCGCTGTCAGAGTAGCTTCAGGAATTCGGCCAGCCAAGCCGGGTGGGCCGGCCACGCCGGCGCCGTAACCAGGTTCCGGTCCACGTGCGCCTCGGGCCAGTCCTTCGCGACGAAGCTGCCGCCCGCTGCGGTCACTTCCGGTCCGCAAGCCGGGTACGCGGAACACTCGCGGCCCTCCAGCACACCGGCAGCCGCCAGAAGCTGCAATCCATGGCAGATCGCCGCTACGGGCTTGTCGCCCGACATGAAATGGCGGACCGTATCGAGAGCCCTCTCGTCGAGCCGGAGGTACTCCGGCGCACGGCCTCCGGGAACGACGAGCGCGTCGTACGCACCGGGATCAACGTCTGCGAACGTGGCGTTCAACACGAAGTTGTGTCCCGGTTTCTCGGTGTACGTCTGGTCACCTTCGAAGTCGTGCACCGCCGTCTTCACGGACTCCCCCGACTCCTTTCCGGGACACACCGCGTGTACCGTGTGCCCGATCATCTGGAGCGCCTGGAACGGCACCATTACCTCGTAGTCCTCTACGAAATCACCCACCAGCATCAGGATGTTTCTTTCCACGGCGGGGCCCTCCTCTGTGATTGGCGAACCGTGAGACCGGCCTTCACAGTCCACGGTAGTCACATTCGGACGACGGAGGTAGCCATCGCGAGACAGGCCCCCGGACTCAGAGATGCTTGATTCGTGTCGATGGGCGTTTCACATTGAAACGCTCTGACGGGGGCTGTGGCCGACCGAAGGAGGCTACTCCAGCGGAATGACGGCTGTGGCCGGCTGTCCGGGCCGATCAGATCGGCGACCTCGGACCACGTTCGGTCCCGCGACGGGAGCGGTCTACCAGGTCCCTATCCAGACCCCGAGGCTGATGAGAAAGAAATCGGCCCTGCTCTCCAGGGGCGTGAATTCCGCCCGGCCGTCAACCTCGGTAATGCTTCCCTCTACCAGGTAGCGCGTGGTGCCGTGTCCTCGCCACTCCACATCCAGTCCGACGCCGGCCAGGAACCCGTCCCTGTCGCCGAAGAAGGTCCACCTGATGCCACCTCCGATGGTGAGCGAGGGAGTCCAATCACTCAGATGGTTGGTGGATTCCAGGTGAACGTCAGAGTCTTCCAGGTCCTCGGACTTGAACGACACCGACGAAGTCGTCGCGAAGCGGGACATGCCCACGAGACCGTACAGCCTGGCCGTCAGCGGATACCCCGCGAAGTACAGTTGCGGTCCGATCGCCCCCTGGACGATGGTATTCTCCGTGGTCACTTCGAGCTCTACAGGCACGCTTCGCAGGACCACCGTCTCCGTGTGGGATTCGTGGCCGTACCAGATCACCCCTCCATCGATTCTCAGGCCCAGCCAGCCGGACGGAACCAGCCGAAACGACAGGTCGCCCGTCAGGCCGAGACCGGTGCCCACGTTGCTGGAGAACTCCCCCCGCGGAATCGCCACCGCGAAGTTCAGACCCAGACTGCCGTACACGTCCGGACTGTCAGCTGCCTGAGGGTTGCTCGTCTCAGGGTCGCCTTCGGTGGCGCCGGGCGTCACGTCCGGCACCTGAGGGAAGACCGGATCGACGCCCACGCAAACCTGTGTCGCGAGGACCAGCAGAGACGCCAGCCCGAAGAGCCCCGCGTGGCTTGCCATGCAGGGAGATCTCATGATCGACCTCCTTTCGGCTTCCGGCCTGCCGTGTTCTCGGAGGAGCCATCAAGATACTACCCCCGGGAGGTCAAGCGGCAGTCAAGCCAGCGCGGCCATGGAATTCTCGCACGACGCCCGGAGAGAGTCCCTCCGGGCGCATGCTGTACACGTTTCGATGACGCCCGGTCGGGCGTCAGGAGCTCGACCCTAGGGCCGGAAGCTCGCCACGAGCGGCTCGTGATCGCTGCCGACCGTGTCATCGACACGTGGGTAATCCACGTTCACGTGGACGATGTCGAGCTTGGCACCCGCCAGCAGGGCCTGCGACACGAACACGTGATCGAGGACCTGTGAATTCCCTTCGAAGTTGAAGGTGTAGATGTCGTCGCCGGTGACCTCGCCGATCAGGTTGGTGAGCACTCGGTCCGGACCCGGAAGGATATCGGTCAGGTCGTTCGTGAACTCGAACGTGTTGAGATCGCCCACCACGGCGATGCGAGCGTCCGGATCGCCGGCCAGCAATCCGTCGACGAACTCGTTCAGCGCACCCGTCTGGGCTTCCCGTTCGACCTCTCCGGCCTGGATGAACGGGTGAATTGCGCCGAAGATCGGAGTGGATCCGAAGCGTGACGTCAGGTGGTTGTTGATGACCGTGAACTCGGCGCGCTTGAACCGGAACGTCGCCGCCAGCGGATCACGGGTGCCGTCGAAGGCATTCGGGTTACTTACGCCGGCGGCTGCGAGCACCGCGGGCGTGAGGGACTCGTAGCTCACGAGGTCCACTCGATCCGGATTGTAAAGGTACGCGTTGCGGATGTTCCCGCCGGGAACGCCTCCGGAGGTTCCGTCGGCCGGGGCCACGTCGAGGAACTCGTAGCCGGGGCCGCCCGCCCCGGCGATGGCATCGACCAGCGCCTGGAGCGTCTCGTCGGCTGCCGTCGTGCCGTCGTCGGTCGCACCGCTGTTGTCCTGTATCTCCTGGAGCGCGATCACGTCGGGACTCCGGAGGTTGTTGACGATCTGTCCGGCCAGCGTGGCCCGCTGGTTGGCGTCCGAGGCGCCCGGGCTCAGGTTGAGCACGTTGTAGCTCGCCACGGTCACCTTGGTCGGGGTCCCGTTCAGGAAGGTCTTCTCGGGCTGAAGATTGTCACCGGTGCTCGTGAACACCTCGGTGGCGTTCACCTCGAAGTTGCCGAAGCTGTAGCCGACCACTCCCGTTACGTCGCCCAGCCTGGCTCGCACCGGGATCGCCGGCACCGATCCCGGGAACAGGGTGCCGTCGAGCTGGATCTGCACGCGCTCGGGATTCTGGTCACCACGATTGTCCGGATCGGGCTGCAGGTTGATCCCGCCCCGACTGGTCCGGGCGTCGTGGGGCGCGACGTCCCTGCCGTGGTTTGCGAGCGTGAACAGCTCGCTGCTGAACGCATTGAACGTGCGAGTGGCGGACACGGCCACCGCGTCCTCGATCGTCACCAGCATGCCCTCCAGGCTCTCGTAGTAATCGATGCCGTCGTTGTCCGGGTCGAACACGTTCGCCGCATCATCGGCTGGATCCTGCAAGTTGATCGGCGGTGCGACCTCATCGAGACTGATCACATCCACGTTGGGCGGCACCCGGCCGCTCGACCCGATCACCGACGGGGCGGGTAGCTCGTTTCCGGAGGAGAGGACGGTGATGTCCGGGAAGCTGAGCTGAGTGGTGGAGAGATTGCCCGTGGCCGCCCCACCGGGGATGAACTCGGTGGGGACGTCTGTGAGCTCTACCTCGTCGCCGATCGCCAGCCCGTGTCCGAACATGAACACGAAGATGCCGTCGGATGTCGCGTCGTTACCGTCACCCACCGGGTCCTGCACGTAGAACCCGTTGAAAGCGAGTGCGGTCACGATTCCGGTAGTCGTTACCTCCTGGCCGAGGAACGGCGTGATGTGGCCGGCCCCCTGGATATCGTAGATCCCCACCTCCCCGGCGTAGACCTCGGCCAGCGACGGCGCCTGCTGCGCCGAAGATCCTCGCGGTGCGGTAAGATCTTCGTCCGTGCAACTGACGAACGCCAGCAGCACCACCATGGGCAACAGATGCGCTTTGGTACCGGCCCGTCCTGGTGACATGGTTCCTCCTCAGGTTAGCGATGGCGGCAGCGCCAGCGATCGGAACTGAACTCGAATGTCTCCGTGGCTCGATGTCGAATAGCTGACCGGTCATCCGTTGGTGGTCCTCGTCCCCGCAGACTCGGCGGAAGCAGTGAGGAGAACGAGGTCCGCTGACAGGGGACCACAGACGGAGAAGGCGGAATCACCCCGTCATCGGAGACCTCTCACGAAGGGGTACGGCACGCCACCGGCTGACCGATGGCGACGGCCTGCCACTCAGCGAGCCGCATGCTGCCACGATACACCACGCTGCCAGCCTGTCAATTGTGTCCTTCGTGCCACACTCGCGCGCTGGCGTGCGAGCCCGCGAGAGCGGACGAGCCCTACGCCGTCAATGGTTGCGGGAACGCGACTGGCGGTCTTCTGTTTCGCGCAGGATCCCGGCGAGCCTCCGATATCGTCTGTCCGTCTCGGCGGCCAGATCTGACTGCGGGACCGGCGCGAGATTCTCGACCTCCGCCTCGAGAGTCCGGCAGCGCGCAGACGCGAGAAGCATCGGCCGGCCTGATCGGGTATCTCCTTCGCTCGGCCCAGGGGTTCCGTTGTCGCCCGAGTTGACCCTTCGCATAGCGGCTTGCATGAAGGCAAGAGCGCCGCGGCTGTCACCCCTCGTCCAGGCGATATACCCGAGCCAGTAGTGTGCCGTGAGGTTGTCGGCATCGGACCCGAGAACCGCCTCCAGGTAGTCTTGCCCCTCCGACAACGAATCCCGCATCAGGGCGACGGCCGCCAGCCGGAGCCTCGGACCGATTTCTTCGGGATTGAGCTGACGGGCCCGCTGGAAATCTTCCTCGGCTCGATCGAGATCGAAGTGCGTCGTCGCATCGAGGCATGAGTGGAGGGAACCGAGTCGCGAGAACGCCCGAGCGCTCTGAGGGTTGACCCGGATCAGGCGCTCCCAGCTAGCCTCGGCCTTCCCGAGCTCACCGAGCTCCAGGTACATGTTGCCTATGTAGTAGAGGGCGTCTTCGTGGCTTCCGTTCAGATCCAGGGCCCGTGCGTAGGACTGGGCTGCCTGGCGCACGTCACCCGCCGCCCGGTGCCGAGTCGCCTCACGATACGCCTCCCAGAAGTGTCGCAGGCTGTCCCGCGCAGCCTCACTCGCTCCTCCCGAACGCGCGCCGATATAGGACATACGGCTGACGGAATCATCGCTCTCCGCTTTCACATAGTTCACTTCGGCGCCTTGGCGAATCCGAACCGTCTGGTTCGCGGCCAGCCGCCGACCCAACCAGCGATCGCCGTTTTGCCATACCACCTCGAGGGAGTCCACCGTCGCCTCGCTCCCGAGGCCGAAGTGTTCGATCGGACTATTCTGCGAGAGGTATGAGCTCTGCGTGCCCGCCTCGCGGAACTGCTCTCCGCTGGCGGCGAACACCCGGATCCTGACGCCGACGGGCGAACGCCCGCCACGCGCATTCTGTGGGTGTACCTTGAGCCACGCCGCCTGATTTCCGCCATCGTTCCTCAGCAGGACGGCCGGTCCCCCGTTGCTCACGATGAAGACGTCGACGTCTCCGTCCTCGTCGTAGTCGGCAACCGCGGCTCCGCGTCCTACGAGCTCACGGCTGAAGTACTCCCCACTCACAGGCGACACGTCGTAGAACCCCTCGTCGGGACGATTCCAGAAAACCTGGTCGAACATGGGGACGAGCAGGTGCGGAGCACCTTCCTTCTGGATCGTGCTCCCGTTCACCACGAGGAGATCGAGCCACCCATCGTTGTCGTAGTCGAAGAACGACGTCCCCCACCCGACGTAGTCGAGGGCAATCTGCCCCAGACCGTGCCGATCCGCCTGGTCCATGAAACCCAGCGTCGAGCCTGCAGGGGCTGCCGTCGAATCGGCCTCGTCTCGCCGAGAGGCTGTGTTGACGTACAGGGCATTCTCCTGTGCGATCCAGTGAGTGACGAACAGGTCCTGGTCGCCATCTCTATCCCAATCTCCCAGTGCCAGGCCCATGGCCCCACGGTAGTCCGCCACGCGCGCGCTGTGGCTGATGTCTGCGAAAGTCCCGTCCCCCAGGTTTCGGAACAGCATGTTGTCCGACAGGTCGTTGGCTACGTACAGGTCTAGCCACCCGTCCGCGTCGAAATCCGACCAGGCAGCGGAAAGGCTGCGACCCGTGCGACCACTCACTCCGACCCGATCCGCCAGCTCCGTGAATGTCCCATCGCCGTCATTCCGATACAGCAGGTTGCGCTCCGGCGCGAACGAGGAGGGATTCAGATTCGCCGGCACGTCGACATCATACTGACGGGCTGAAGGTGCCCTGGACGACGCGTCGTACCTGACGTAGCCGGTGATGTACAGATCGAGGAATCCGTCGCGGTCGTAGTCAGCCCATGAGGCTCCGGTCCAGAACCCCTCCTCCGTCGAAAGGCCGGCGACACGCGTGTGCTCCGTGAAGCTTCCATCGCCCTCGTTGTGATACAGGATGCTGGACCCGTACCTGGTGACCACCAGATCTGACCAACCGTCGTTGTCGTAATCGCCCCACGCTGCTCCCATGCCCTGGCCGCTCTCGGCGACCCCGGCGCGATCGCCGACGTCGCTGAACGTCCCGTCGCCCTGGTTTCGGTACAGGGTAGAGCGGGCAGGGGAGGCTGCGGTTTCTTCCTCAGTCGCCGTGAGCGGTCCCGCCTGGTTGACGACGTACAGGTCGAGCCAACCATCCCGGTCGTAGTCTCCCCAGGCGGCTCCCGAACCCATGTCCTCGGGGAGCTGCGAGGAGCGGTCGCCGGCGAAGTGGCGAAACTCGATCCCGGCCTCTCGGGCTACGTCGCTGAACACGATCTGCGGATGATCAGCGGGAAGCTTCCGTTCGAGACGCGAAGTGAGCCCCGTGATCTCTTGCCCCGGCACGTACGTGTTCCGCGGCCGGAGCCCCCTCCGTACGAGAAGGACGACGCCCGCGGTGAACAGGACGGCAAGACCGCCTGTCAGAAGGAGATGGCGCTGTCTACGTGGCAACAAGCGGCGCATCCTATCAGGTCATCCGGTCCCGATCACGGGAATCACCTTCTCGTCCTCGGAAAGCACCGCGACTGGAGAAGTGACGCCGGCCTGTTCCCCGAACAGGAAGTTGAGAAGGAATTGATCCACCTTTCGGTACATGAGCTTCACCGAGACGTGAAGCAGTCCGACCTGGCCCGGGGCCTGGAACACGAACTCTTCATCCGGGATGATGCCAGGCTCGGACGCCGAGCTCGGACACAGGAAGGCGAACTCCGTCTGGTCCGAGAATCCCGGGAACACCGCCCGACGATACCTCACCCCTACCATCTCCCACAGGTTGTGTCGGTCGATGAGGTTCCCGTACTGGTCCACCGGCTCGGCCTTGAAGATGAAGGAACCTTCCTGGATGAAGCCGCTCTCCTCCCTCCGGCCGGATTCGTACAGGAGGTTACCTCGATCATCCGTAACCCTCACCTCCAGCCAGGCCTGAATGATGTCCAGCGGGCCGGTGGGGAACTCGTGCCCGACCTTGTTGTTGGTCACGACGGCTCCGATGCGCACTTCCTCGCCGGGGGTGGCGCTCGCCGGCACGGACAGCTCGACCGGAACTGCCGGACCCTCCCTCCACTTGTCCGCGATTTCCGGGATCTCGATCTCGCCCCGAAGCCACTCTCGAGTGAGCTTGACGTGCTCCTCGCTGCCCGGAAGTTCGAGCAAGGCGGGGACGAACTGGTTTGCGCCGAGGAAGCGGTGGCTGCGATGCTTCCCGTCTCCGTTCGAGCGATTGTAGTCCAGGTCGTCTCCCCTGGCAGGATCCGAGGAATCGGTGAGCGGCATGTGACACTCCCGGCACTCGATCGTCCTGGTTGGATCGCCCGGCTCGTTCCACCGGCTCTTGCGCCAATTGTCGAACTGGTTCTGGAGCTGCACCCACCCTACCTGGTTGATCTCCTCATCGATGTACTGCTTGTGGCAGGCGGCGCAGAACTCGGGGCTCTTGAACAGCCTGTGCTGGAGAGTCGTAACGTGCTGCCTGGGGTATGACCGAATCAGGAAATCACTGATCCACTTCGTGGCCCCGCCCTCGTGCAGCTCGAACATGTACCGATCCGGCTGTGTGATGACGTAGTCGGCGTTGCCCTCGACGTCCGTCTCCTTGATGGCGTGGCAGACGAGACACGAGACACCCTCCTGATAGCCGGTGAGGTTGGTGAGATCCTCCGCGAACACGTTCTTGGCGCCGGAGAACAGCGAGATCGGATCGTGACATCCTCCGCAATAGCGCGTGGACTCGGCCCCGTTCTGCTCCGCCATGACTTTCTGGACTGCCTGGAAAGCCGGATCCATGGCCGAGTAGCGGTGGGCGCTGACCGCCCATTCCCGTGCGATGTCTTCGTGGCAGCTCGCGCTGCCGCAGGTCTCGGAACCGCCCAGCGCACGGGCGTCGAACGCACCGCCGGTGCTCGTACGCGCCAGACTGGGTGCAAAGGGCCGATCATCCCCGAAAAGATAGCTGTAGTCCGCCGGGAATTCGTCGTTCAGGTCGATCGGTGGGTAGGCTGCTGTTCCCACCACGATCAGCAGGAACAGGAGGGCGCTCACGCCTGCCGTTTCCCAGCCATACCGTCTCACCGCAGCCCGTACGCGCAGTGCTTCCTCGTTCTCCCCTCGGTAGGCGTGGTAGACCTTGGCCAACACGTGCGGCAGAGTGGCGGCGATGAGAGCGAAAGTCGCCACGACGTGCACCAGATCCCAACCGTAGCTGATTCGGGATGAGAACATCGCCTGGTACGTCAGGAGAAGACCCGAGACCACGAGAGCCAGCAGAATCCCTGCTGCGAAGTAGCCGGTGAGCTTCACATGTGTCAGGCGCTGTCCACTGTACCTGTACCAGTGGCGGACCGAGTACCAGACGAGCGGCACGACGATCGCCAGGCCGACAGCCGTATGAAGCATCACCATCAGCTGATTCGGGACGCTGAACGGCAGGACATACACGGACAGCCCTGTAAGCGTCTCGAAGAGGAGCATCCCGGAAACGGCTACCAGCAGGCGCTTTCGCCACTCGCTGGATCTCGGTTGCGGATCGTTGGCGGTATCCATGAATAGGCGTTCCTTTGGATCTTCGGTCGAGCCCGGCTGGAAGGACACGCTAAGGCCGGCACATTATGGCACCGGGCGCGATCGCCGCAAATGGGGTGCCTTACGGGACACTCCGTGTGAGATACGTGTCACGGAACTCGCGGTGCGCCTCATCGGTCGGGTACCGTTCGTCCGTGCCGTACGGGTACCGGGTCATTCCGTGGAACGGGAGCGGTTCCACCCGATTGCCCGATAGGGTGTTGAGATCCGCGTCCTTGAGGAACCCGTCGCTGAAGATCAGGAATGTGCGGCGCCAGCCCGGAGCGAGGCCGGGAACAGCAGTGGCGTCGAACTCCACGGTCAACTCGTCTCCCGCTCCCACAATCACGTACATGTCGTCCGCCTCTTCGAGGAGCGGACGTACATCACCGTACCGGGTATATGTCCCCTCCATCGGGCGCCACGGTGATTCGGCCGAAATCTCCCCGTAGTCGAACCAGTGTGGACCGTATCGTCCTCCTTTCCGGTACAGCCGCGAGAAGCCTCGGAAGTGCAGATCGGCCGCCGTGGGCCTCAGCTCCGTTCGCACCATCGGTGACGTCACGACGTCCTTGGCCCAGAAGATGTGGTCCCAGTAGATTTCCATGTTGGTGCGGATCCGCACGCGATAGTCTTCGGCCGGAAAGGCCCCGCGCAGGTCGACGGCGACCGTCTTGTTCTTTCCCTGGGGGAAACTCAGGTTCTCCACCACGGTCACCCACTCCCCGCTCGCCGTCGGCACCTGCAGGAATGGGTGGAGGACACTCAGCTCGCTGTTCTGGCCGAGCGCCACGTTGATGCTCGCGTCTGTCGGGTAGAGCCATCCGTTGAGGAACAGGATCACACCCTCGTTGGAATCGAGGCTGCCGAAGTCCAGAACCAGGTCGTGCTCCCGCGTCAGCCCCTGGTACCTGCCGGGGACCAGGTTCGATACGTACACGTCGTCCTTGTCCCGGACCAGGGGCAGGACGTCGCGGCCGCGATCATCCCAGGCGCCGAGAGGTGACATCGTGGAGCCCACCGGGTACACATCCACTGCGGTCACGTAGGGGGGAACGAATCGCTCGTCCACCCAGATCGATACAGAGTCAGGGTGATCGAGAGCGATGAGCTTCAACGCGTCCAGATACGCGACCTCCCAGAGCTCCTCTGTGATCTGCAGGGAATAGACTCCGTCCCTCGGCTGCAGGGCACTTCCCGGAATCCTCAGGTGCTCCCGAGACGCATCCGGCGGCGCGTACAGGTTGGCCGACTCCGTCATGATCCCCAGCGGCATTCCCAGCGCGCTCTTCCACATCATGTCCGTCACGAACTCGTAGCGATCCCCGTTCCAGGCGTACAGGAACGCGCAGGAGCCTTTCAGGACCTGCTCTTCCACCACGAACTGGTCCGCACCCAGCAGGAACGAGTTCTGCGGCACGCCGTTGGTCCACTGCACGCGGAGCACTTCGGCGTGCGGGCTGTCGCCGAGGCCGAAATGTGTGGCTGCTTCCGTCACTACGCGCGTCTGGTGGAGCCCATCCGCCCACATGTCCAGCTTCGCGCCGAACCCGAAATGATTCGTCTTGCTGTTGCCCGTCGAGAGGCCCACGAGCTGGACTCCGATGTGGCCGTTCATGTTGCCGCCATCGTTGCGCAGGATCCTCACCCCGCCCGGTCCTCCCGTGGCGATGTCAACGTCTCCGTCCCGGTCGAAGTCCGCTATGGTCAGGGCGGAGATCGCTTCCAGGTCATCGGGGAGAATGAAGCTCACGTCCCGGTAGCCCGCCTCGCCCTCGTTGCGCAGGAGCCGAACGGCCCCCCGATTCTCCGCGTCCGGGTCCTCGGCGCCGCCGGCGATCAGGTCGAGCCGTCCATCGTTGTCGAAGTCGAGGAACGACGCGGTGCGCACCTTCAGTCCGTCCAGGGCTTGATCGACAGTCACTTCGCGGGGATCCGCCGCAAAGACCCCGTCACCGCTGTTTCGCAACAGACGAACCCGGTGGCTCCCTGTTCCCAGGAGGAGGTCGAAGTCGCCGTCGTTGTCGTGGTCGGCCACGGCGGCGAACCTTGCCCTCTCAGTGAGGCTGCTGGCCGCCGCCACGTCGCGGAAGCGGCCCTGCCGAAGGTTCCTCAGCAACTGCACCGGGCCGTCCTCGTTCACAACGAGGAGGTCCAGCGCCGCGTCGTCGTCGAAGTCCGCATAGGCCAGGTCGGTGCTGCGAATCGCAACGCCGGCGATCATGTCGTCATCGGGCCACCTCGAGAACGTCCCGTTCCCATCGTTACGGTGTAGTCGATTCGGTCCGTCGCCGGCCACGAACAGATCCAGGTCGCCATCGTGGTCGAAGTCCCCGAAGACGGCATCTCGCGGGGTAGTCCCGGCGCCCGCGCCTTCCAGTCCCGCTTGCCCGGTGACGTTCTCGAAGCCCCCGTCCTCCAGCGAGCGCAACAGGATGTCTGCGCCGGTTGCTCCCAGGTACAGATCCAGCCGGCCGTCATTGTCGTAGTCGCCGAAGGTGGCGGTCGTGGCGCTGGTCGTTCTGGAAAGGCCTGGCACCGGTTCGGCGTCAACGAACGTCCCGTCGTCATTGCGCAACAGGAGTACCCGGCCGGCCGCTGCCCCGTCCCCGGGAACGCCAAGGATGATCAAGTCCACGTCACCGTCCCCGTCGGTGTCCGCCGCCTTGGGGAAAAACTCCAGGCCCGACTCGATCACCGGCTCTCCCGCCTCGAGGTCGAGCGCGGCCGTGACGTCCCTGAACCGGATGAGACCAACGGACACAGCGGTGTCTGACGCCACGATCTCCGGCCCGAGCGAGACCAACGGCCAACCTGTCTCGGTACCGCGCCCCCGGAGCTGGAAGATTCCGGCCTGGTACAGAGGTGAGGGCTTCAGAAGGTTGTGAACCGCCATGGCTGCAGGGAGTGCCGCCGCCGCCCGTCGGGCACGCAGGTGCGCGATCGCCTCCTCCCAGGCCGCCTCCAGCTCGGGCGACGGTCCGGGCGACTGCCGCCGCACCTCCTCGAGATGGAGCAGGCCCTGGTCGGCCTTCCCGGTGCGGAGCTGCGTCTCCACCAGGTACAACCGAAGAGCCAGGTTGGCCGGAGCCAGGGCCACCGCCCGGGCCAGGGCCTGCGCTGCGCTCTCCAGTTCCGACTCGGCAGCCGAAGTGGCGATAAGGTCCGCCAGGACGTACAGCGTCCGAACATGATCCCGGTCCCCTTCGAGTCCCGCCTCCAGCTGGCGCCGCGCTGATTCGCCCCGGCCTGATTGGATGTACACGTGCGCCAGCAGAAGGTGGACATCCGAATTGCCGGGATCGAGCGAGAGTGCCTGTCGCAGGCTCTCCTCCGCGTCGGCGTACTGTCCACGCCGCAGCTGCACGAGGCCGACGTTCGCGTGTCCCAGGACCTCCTGCGGGGCGATTTCGATCAGGCTTCGGAACTCAGCCTCTGCCTCGGCGAGGCGGTCCTCTTCCAGATACGCCAGGCCCAGCGTTCGATGCGTGATCGCGGCCTGAGCGATGCTGCTGCCGTCCGCGCGCTCCCCCTGACACGCTGCAAGGACCGTTGCCAGAGCTATGGCGAGCAGGGCCGCCCACATCACTGCGAGGCTTGTCCCCCAAGTCCTGGCAGGATAGTCCAAGGCCTTCACGCGAACCCTCCGGCAGTGTGTCACGGGCCCTCTCGATGCGAATCGCTCACGGGGCTCAGCTCCGACCCGCCGCCGCTGCTCTCGATCGCGTACTCTGCTCCGGGAGTGAACGGTCCGTGGCGGGTCACGGCCCCGCTCGTGGGCCAGCGCACGAGCACGCTGTCGACCCGGGTTCGGGCCCCGAGACCGAAGGTGACGGCGCTCAACTCCGACTGGGCAAGATATGATGAGCCCGTGCGGACGATCTGCCTCTGGGCGAGATCGCCCGAGAACACCAGGATCTTCGCTCCCACGGCGTTCCAATTCGGGCTGTCTTCGTGCAGGCGCAGGCGTATCCAGTTGTGGTCGTTCAGGCTCAGGTCGTTTCGGAACAGACGCGGCCGGCCTCCGTTCACCGTCAGAAGGACGTCGAAATCGCCGTCGCGGTCCACGTCCGCCGTTGCCAGTCCCCTGCCGACAACCGGCTCCTGAAAGTCGGCCCCGACGACCCGGCTGACCTCGGAGAATCGACCGTGTCCATCGTTCAGCATCAACTGAGGCCGCTGGGCGAACGTGACGTTGTCCTGGACGGCATTGATTCCCGGTTCCAGATGACCGTTGGCGAGAACGAGATCCTGATCTCCGTCCAGATCGAGGTCCACGAACCGAAGTCCGAACGTCAGGGGCAACAGCGTCCGGCCAGCCAGGCCAGCGGTCCCCGCGACGTCCCGGTACAGGTCGGTCTCGACCTGCGTGTAGAGAGAGATCGGCTCACCGGAGTAATTGCCAATGGCTATGGACAGGCGACCCTCGCCCGCGAGGTCTGCCACATCGGTGCCCATGCCTGCACGAGCTCGTCCGAGCTCATCGTAGCCGACACCTGCCCGAAGAGCGATGTCCGTGAACGACCCGTCTCCATCGTTCATGTACAGGAAGTTCGACTCCGTGTCGTTCGCCGCCATCAGGGTTGTGCAGTCCGGCGTCCTCGGTCACATCCGCAAAGCGCCGGCCGTCCACGTTCCGGAAGAACCGGTTGGACTGCCCCTGATAGGGCTGCGGAGTGGCGTACGCCTTCGTCACGCCGTCCAGCGTGTGCTGCAAATCGGTGTCCGGAGACCAACGCACGTAGTTGCAGACGAAGAGATCGAGCCGCCCATCTCTGTCCGCGTCGAGCCAGGTAGCGCAGGTCGACCATCCCTGCGACCCGCCGTCAGATGTGCCCAGGACGCCGGCACTGGTCGAAACGTCCGTGAATCGGCCACCGTCGTTTCGCAGAAGCCGGCTGTCACCCACGCCGGTGATGTACACGTCGATGTCTCTATCGCCGTCGTAGTCCGCGAACGTCGCCCCCATTCCGTACAGCGAGAGGTCGAGGCCGGCTTCCTCGGTGACGTCCGCGAAGCCTGTTCCACTCAGGTTCCGGTACAACCTCTGTTTGGATGTCCGCTCGGCACCCGCCGCCCGTCCCGGCCACGGGGATCCGTTGACCAGGAAGATATCCGGCCAGCCGTCACCGTCGTAGTCCAGGAACCCTCCTCCGCTCCCCAGCGTCTCGGGCATCCACTTCCTTCCGAAGGCACCGGTCTCGTGAACGAAATCGAGACCCAGCGGGCTCGCGACATCCCTAAGGACCAGGGGCGCGTCGGCCGGAGCCGGCAGCCGGTCGCGCTCGACGATCGCCGCATCATTGCCCTCAGTTGCCGCACCCTCTCCCCGGCATGTGATGGCCGTGAGAACGCAGGCGAGCGCAGCAAGGTCACGCCAGCGGCGGAGAGCGGCTGAATGCGAATCGCGGTCGCTCACTGGGTCGACAGCACCAGGTCGTGCACACGCACCGGAAGCGACATCAGGTTGGCGCCGGGGTCCTCGAGCCGGTACAGCCGTGTCAGCGCCTGGGCCGACTCATCGACCCGGTAGCGCTCGTACGCCTCCTGAGCGGCAAGGGCCTCCGGATCGCGGCCCAGGGATCGGAAGCAGAGCATCTGATGATAGTGACTGACGCGATCTTCCGGGTCAATCGAGAGTACCTGCCCGAATGCCCGGAGCGAGGCCTCGCATTCTCCGGCCAGATAGTGCGTGCGCCCGAGGTTTCGCCATGTCGCCCGGTCTTCCGGGAATTCCGAGAGGATCTGGCGGTACGCCTGTGCGGCACTCTCGTAGCTGCCGTCCTCCTGGAGCACGAGGCCTTTCATCCATGTGACCCTGGCCCCAACCGCGCCCGATTCCTCGGCACGCCTCAGGTGAGCGTAGGCGTTGTCCAGGTCTCCCTCCCGGAAGGCCGTGCGCGCGAGGTTCAGGGGACCGTCGATGCGATCGGGCGCAAGGTCCGCCACGCGCTGGAAGGCGCGGCTCGCACCTCTGAGATTTCCCTCCCGGAGCTGGGCGATCCCGTAGTCGTTGAAACGCTCCCACAACGGTATGGATTCCGTCTCAAGAGCAATCTCGGCGGAGTCCCCGGAGGGTGACGGAAGCGGGTCGGAGACCGACTCGGAAGCGGCCACTCGAAGGACTGTTTCGTCAGAGGCGATCACGGTGACGGGGAGCTCCGGGACTCTCTCGAACTCCCCGAATCCTTCCGGATTCGCGGCGAAGGAAAACTCGGTGAAGGGCTGGAAGAACTTGCGCCACAGCAGGCGGACCCGAACCGTCAGAGCGCGGTTGTCGAGTCCCGGAGGGATCTCGAACCTGTAGTGCGCCGCGTCTGCCATCCCTGGCGGAATCGTGTTCTCGAAGACCGCCGTTCGGGCATCGAACACGTTGCGCCTGGTGATCGGTCGCCCCTCCCGATTCACCAACACCGCCTTGTAGACATGGGCGAGGGGATCCAGGTGACCATCGGTTCGCACGTCGCCGGAGACCGCCAGCATGCGCCCGGCCTCGTCGCGCACCGTCAGCTCGAGCCAGGCCTCGTTCGAGTCGATGGTTCCGCCCGGGAAGGCGTGGCCTACACCCTGGTTTCGGACCACGACGTCGAGGATGACCGTCTCGCCCCGGCGCACCTCCGTCCCTTGCCGGCTCAGTCCCAGACGCGACTCCGGTGCGCCAGGTCTCCGTAGGGCGAAGATATCTACCCTGAGCTTGTCGGCCTTCAGGAACGTCTCTGTCCGTTCGAGTGTCTCTCTGTCTCCCCGGAGAAACGGGAGCGCGGTGTTCGCGGCGATGAAGCGATGGGAGCGAATGCTCCCGTCGCGTGCCGCCAGATCGCCCAGTGGGGCCCGCTCCGGCGGCATGTGGCAGTCACGGCACGAGCGAGATTCCTCGGGGAGGTAGAAGGTTCGGGAGGCGTTGCGAGCTACCCCGCTGTCGTGCCATGCGTCGTACTCGTTCTGTCCACGCAGCCATCGGTAGTCGTTGACCGGCTCCGAGAGGCTGACCTTGTGGCAGGCCGCGCAGAACTCGGCCTCCCGGAGGACCGGTTTCAGCATTTGGCGCCGATGCGGCTCCGGCAGCGCCTTGACGATCGCGTCGTGCAGCCATTGGCGCAGGCTACCGACCGGACTGTTCGAGAACAGGTACGGATCCGTGAGCCTGTCGTTCAGGTTGTAGTTGCCGTTCCCCGTCGGGTCGTGTATGGAATCGATCGCATGACAGGCCAGGCAGGTCAGCCCGGCCTGCGCAACCGGAGCGGTTCGCTCGACGGACCCCGACATGATGCCGGTGAACAGAAGAGCCGGGTCGTGGCAGCCCGCACACCACTGACTCTTGACTCTTCCGGCCGTGAGCTCTCTTCCCGAACGGGACGCCAGGTGCTCCCTCACCGCCTCGTTGGTCACTGAATCCCGGGCCCGAAGCTCGTCCACTGCTGCCTCGTAAAAGGGATTGTTGAAGGAGGAAAACCGGTGAGCCGACCCCGCCCACTGCTCCACTGCGTCCGGGTGGCATCGCGCGCATGGTTCGGCCCCGATCCGGACATCACGGACATACCCGCGCGTCCGTGCTTCAGCTGACACTGCATCGGCGTCCGTGATCAGTCCGAGAATCGCCCCGGGTAGCGCGACCGAGTCGGAGAGCAGGGTCGCCGGCGAAGGGAAAAACGGCTTCTGTGCCGAGACCAGACCGAGGATCGTTGCGTCCGCGGAATCCCTCACTGCCGGGATTGCTTGCGGGGGTCGGCCTTCAACCAGGTGCAGCAGCAGCATCGCTCCCATTGCCACCAGGGACGCCGACACGAGTCTCACCGCTGTCCGTCGGCTGCCCGGCGCATGGCTGACCTTTCTATGCACCGCGTACGCGACGGGCGCCACTGCTGCGGTGATGACGTGAAGCCACCAGGCCCAGCGGTTGTCCCGACTCGACGCGTCGGTCAGTATCAGGAGACCGGTGAGGGCCAGAACGGTGCAACCGGCAACGAGAAGAAGGCCGGAAGTCACGCTCGCACTGCGACGTCTTGTCCATACCCGGAACAGGTGGGCGACGGCGAACACGACGGCCGCGGTGACCAGCAGAAGCCCCGCACCGGCATGCGCCAGGAGCATCGCCTGAAACGTCCGCGGGAGCCAGTCGGCCACGGGTGAGGCGAGCCCGAACCATCGGGTGAGGAGCAGATACGCCGAGTTCCCGAGTACGAGTACGGCCAGGCCGAGGATAAGGATCAGGAGGTGACGCAGGCGGGCGGGGAGGGCGGAGGGGAGGCGCCGGCTGGCTCCATCCGTGTCCCGTTGGCCGGTGTTTGAGCTTGGAGTCTGGTATGTACACACCCATCCAAGTTGTTTCACTGCCGAGAAGAACGAAAGGTTCTCCCGGCCACACGGAGCCGATCGTGTCCCGAGTCGGGAACAGGAGATCTCCGCGAAAGTCGGGCCTCGGACTGGTGTTTCTCGCGGGAGCGATGCTCGCGTGCGGTCAGGACGGGGCACCGGACGCAGGCGCCGAGGGCGCGCTCTCCCCGTTCACCGACATCACAGAGCAGGTCAACCTGAGCTTCGTTCACGAGGCTGCGGTGGACTCCACCTACTACATGCCGGAGAGCATCGGATCGGGCGGGGGATTCCTGGACTACGATGATGACGGCGACCTGGACATCTACCTCCTTAACGGAGCCTGGCGTTCCCCGTCCGGTTCCGGCGTTTCCCAACCGAAGAACCGCCTGTTTCGACAGGACGCCGATGGGTCCTTCACCGACGTTACGGAGTCGTCAGGCCTCGGAGACGTCGGCTACGGAATGGGCCTGGCCGTGGGAGACATCGACAACGACGGAGACGTGGATGTGTACGTGACCAACGCCGGTCCGGACGCCCTGTACCGCAACGAGCGCAACGGAACGTTCCGCGAGATCACGGACAGCGCGGGGGTCGACAATCCGGCGTGGGGTGCCTCGGCGGCCTTCTTCGACTTCGACCTCGACGGATTCCTGGACCTGTATGTTACGAACTACGTGGCGAATGACCCTGCCCACACCTGTATGGATGAAGCGGGACGAGCCGAGTACTGCGGGCCCATGGCCTTTCCCGGTGTTCCGGACGTCCTGTATCGGAACCGGGGGGACGGGACGTTCGAGGACGTTTCGGTCGCGTCTGGAATCGCGACGGGGAGGGCCAGGGGACTCGGCGTCGTAACCGCGGATTTCGATCGAGACGGTTGGCCCGATGTGTATGTCGCGAACGACAGCGATCCGAACCGCCTGTGGCTGAATCAGAGGAACGCGACGTTCCGCGACGCCGCACCGGTCCTCGGAGCGGGAGTGAACGCCCTCGGCCGGCCGGAAGCCGGAATGGGCATCGCGATCGGCGATCTCGACGCAGACCGGGATCTGGACCTCTTCGTGACGCATCTGAGACGTGAGAGCAACACGCTTTACCGCAACACCGGGAAGTACGGTTTTCAGGATGAGACATCCCGGTCCAGGCTTCACGTTCCGAGCCTCCCATACACTGGATTCGGAACCGGCTTCCTTGATTTCGACCACGACGGGGATCTCGACATCACGGTAGTCAACGGAAGGGTCAACCGGGGGCCCCGTCTGCGCGAAACGAAGGGCCCATCCTCCTGGTGGGATCTATACGCGGAACCGAACTCACTGTACGAGAACACGGGAGACGGGACGTTCGAGGACGTGGGCGCCTCTGTCCCGGCACTTTCCGAGCATGTAGCAACGAGCCGCGGATTGGCGTTCGGGGACGTCGATAACGACGGGGATATCGATCTCCTGGTGACAAGCACGGGCGAGAGAGCCCGCCTGCTCCGGAACAACAATGAGACGGGGCACTGGCTGATCGTCAAAGCGGTCGATCCTGACCTCAAGCGATCTGCGATCGGCGCCGAGATCACCTTGTGGATGCCTGGCGCCACCCGGTACGCGGCCGTCACATCGACGTACAGCTTCCTGAGCGCGAACGATTCGCGGGTGCACTTCGGACTCGGGGAGGCAGCATCGGTGGACAGCCTCCGGATCCGGTGGCCCGACGGGACGGAGACTGTACATCAAGTCGACGTGGACCGAATCGTCACGATCAGCAAGGACCCGCAGGTGACTCCGGAATGAGCCTCCACGCGCGCGGCAGAAGATCCGTCAACATCGGCATCGTCGTTCTGGCCATCGCTATCGCATACGCCGGGTTGGGCTACCCGGGCCTCGACACGCCAGGCCCGGACCCGCGTCTGGCTGCCATAGTCACCGATCTGGAGTTGGCCGGTACGGAGCCGAGGGTCGAGACGAAGCTGCGTGCTCTGATCGCGAGGGCACTCGACGCCCCAGAATCTCCGGAAGCGTGGGGAGCCCTGGGCATGAACCTGGACGTCCACGGTTTTGACTCCGAGGCTGTCCAGGTCTACCGCGGGACCATCGAGCTCGCTCCCGATGAATTCAGATGGCCCTACTACCTGGCGATCCACCTGCATGAGGGGGGGTATCCCGAGGCTCTGCGATGGTTCGAGAGGGGCCGCGAGCTGCGCCGGGACTATGTGCCGCTGCTCATACGGCATGGACAGGCGTTGCTCGACATCGGGGAGCTGGACGGGGCCGACAGCACATTCACTGTTCTCCTGGAAGCCGACTCGAGTCTCGCCGTGGCCTATCTGATGTTGGGGCGCTCGTTTCTGGCGAGGGACGACTTGGAACGTGCCCGAGACTGGCTT
>JBDGXC010000042.1:0-22583 GCA_039584815.1 Gemmatimonadota bacterium | reverse complement strand
CGGAAGGCGCCGATGAAGCTCGCGGGCCAGTTCCGCACCGTGCAGGTCGCCCGACTGCTCGCCTGCCGCGAGAAAGACCGTGCGACTACGCAAGCCGGTCGAGGTACGCGATGAGCAGAAGAACGAGGATGAGCAGAATCACCAGTGTGACGGGGCCCGGGCCCCGCTTGGCGCCCGAGCCCAGCCTCTTACGTTCTTCTCGAATCTTGTGCAACGACATAGGCCGATCGCTCGATTTCCCTTTGAATCCGCAGGGCGACCTCGAGAGCCGCCCTGCCTTCCGCGGCCGATACGCTGCCGGTGCCCCGTCCCTGGAGCGTGTCCAGGAAGGCCTCCAGCTCCAGTCGCAGAGGTTCCCCGTCGTCCCCCCGCACGGGGATCCGCTCGACGAGATCCCCCAGCGAAATGTCTCCGGCCTCTCTCGTCCGCCAGAGCTCGGCCGAATCCACGTCCGCGCGCCGCCGCAGGTGCTCACCGTGGCCCCGTGCGAGATCCAGACTGAAGTACCCGGACGGTTGGAACAGACGCAGATTGCGGGTCTGCTCGGTCGCCACCCGACTGGCGCTGATGTCGGCCACCGCGCCGTTCTCAAACCGGATCCGAGCGTTGGCCATATCGATCGAGTCCGTCAACACCGGCACGCCTACGGCGTCGACTGATGCGACACGGCTGTCCACCAGTCCGAGGACGAGGTCGATGTCGTGAATCATCAGGTCGAGCATCACCGGCACGTCGGTGCCGCGGGGCTGAAACCGGGCGAGACGCTGCGATGAGATGTAGCGGGGATCGTCCAGGAGCGGCCGACAGGCCCTGATGGCCGCGTTGAATCTCTCGATGTGGCCGACGGCGAGGAAGCGACGGTGTCGCTCGGCCGTATCGATGAGATCATCCGCCTCCTCCAGCGTCGGAGTGAGCGGCTTCTCGACGAGGACGTGGCAACCGGCCTCCAGCGCGCGCCGCGCCACCGAGTGATGCGCCGTCGTCGTGACGGCGACGATCAACGCGTCGCAGGACTCGGCCAGCGCATCCGGATCAAACGTCTGGACGGACAGGCGCTCCGCCACCTCCGATGCCCGCTTCCGGTCGACGTCCGACACGCCGACGAGTCTGCACCCGGAGAGCTCTCCGAGAATGCGGGCGTGCGCTGAGCCAAGCCGCCCGACTCCGAGAACTCCGATCCGGATGTTTCTCACATCGTGATTCCGCGCCGACTGGTCCGGATGAACTGGATCATGTGATCGATCTCGACGGTCCGTGACTCGCGGTCTTCCAGCTCGGCGATGGCCTGAGACACGTTCAGGTTGGACTGAAAAATCGTCCGGTAAGCAGCGCGCAAATCCTGGACAGCATCACGCGAGAATCCTCGCCGCCGAAGCCCGACCACGTTCAGACCGAACGCGGCGCAGGGACTTCCCGCCACCATGACATACGGTACGACATCTTGCGGGAGTCGGGAGCCTCCTCCCACGAACGAGTGCTGCCCGATACGCACGAACTGGTGGATGGCCGTCACGCCCCCGACGATCGCCCAGTCCTCGACCGTCACGTGACCGCCCATGTTGGCCGAATTGGCAAGAATGACGTGGTTCCCGACACAGGAGTCGTGGGACACATGCGCGTAGGCCATGATGAGACAATCGTCTCCGACTACCGTAGTACCGCCATCGACCGTGCCCCGATTCAGGGTGGCGTACTCGCGAACGGTCGTACGGCACCCGACGGTCAGCGTTGTAGGCTCACCCGCGTACTTCAGGTCCTGGGGATCGGTGCCCAGAACGGCGCCCTTGCAGATCCGACTGTTCTCTCCGATCGTCGTATCCTTCTCTATCAGCACGTGAGAGTCGATCCGCACACGCTCCCCGATCACGACGTCGGGCCCGATGATGGAGTATGGCCCGACGCTGGCAGTGCTGGCGATCCGCGCTTTCGGGTGCACGATCGCGGTCTCGTGGATCATCCCCAGGGCGACATCGGTGGCGTCGGTCACTTGTCCACCACCCTTGCCATCATGCTCGCTTCCGCGACCACTTCCCCGTCGACGCGAGTCTCTCCGCGCATCTTGCACGTTCTTCCTCGCAGCTGGAGCATCTCCAGCTCAAACAGTAGCTGGTCTCCCGGCATTACCGGCCGCCGGAATTTCACGTCGTCCAGACTCATGAAGTAGACGACCTTGGATTGCGGGTCATCGAACTCGTTCATCAGGAGAAGTCCTCCCGCCTGGGCCATGGCTTCCACGATGAGAACTCCCGGCATGATGGGATGACCCGGAAAGTGGCCTTGAAAGAACGGTTCGTTGATCGTGACGTTCTTCAGTCCGAGGATGCGCTTCCCCCCTTCGAACTCGAGAACGCGATCGATGAGGAGGAACGGGTAGCGATGCGGGATGTACTCGAGAATGCCGTTGATGTCGAGCACGGCCCCCCCGGCTTCCGGGCGAGCCAACAACTTCCGCAGGCGTCGAGCCACGGCCACGTTTCCCCGGTGACTCGGCCGCTCCGCGATCACGTGGGCATTCAGACGCGATCCGACCAGAGCGAGATCGCCGATCAGGTCGAGGATCTTGTGCCGCACGAACTCGTCCCGGAAACGGAGTTCCGTCCCCGGTGCCAGTCCATCCTCGGTGGCCACGATCGTGTTCTCGTAGGTCGCACCAAGGGCGAGGCCGCGGGAGTGCAGCATCTCCTTCCAGGACTCCAGTCCGAATGTCCGAGCCGGAGCCACCTCCCGGCAGAAGGACTCCGGCTCGACATCGACCGTGGCCGATTGACGGCCGATCGCCGGGTGATCGAAGTCGATCGAGGCTGTGACCCGATATCCCGCGTGAGGTGCGACCGTGTACAAGGAATCGCCCGCGCGCACGGTGAACGGCTCACGTACCTCGAGCACTCTCGCATTTCCGTCCTGCACCTCGATTCCCGTCTCCGCTATGCGGGTGCACCATTCGCGACCGCTACCATCCAGGGCCGGGAGCTCGGGGCCCTCAAGGAGAATGTCGAGGTTGTCGATGCCATACGCCACGAGTGGAGCGAGCAGGTGTTCGATCATGCCCACCCTGGCTTCACCCTCTCCGAGTACGGTCTCCCAGAACGTGCCCGCGACGTGATCGACCGTGGCCGCAATCTCGGGCTCTCCCTCGAGATCCACACGCCGAAACACGAGTCCCCGATCGGGGACAGCCGGCCGGAGAGTGACCCGCACCGGGCGGCCGGTGTGCAGGCCGGGACCTTCGGCCGACATCTCGCCGGCCAGCGTGCACTGCGGCAGGTGGTCGGGGCGTGAGACGCTCATCCCGACTCCTCCGCCAGACGCCGCTCCAGATCCGCCACCCGGCGCTGCAGGTCCGGGAGACGGAACGTTGCGGCGCTCACACGGAGCGATTCCCGGTGAGGACGCGCCGGATATCCCGAGTACACGGCCCCGGGCGGAACGTCTCCGATGACCCCGGCTTGAGCTCCGATACGCGCGCCGGCTCCGACCGTCAGATGCCCGGCGATACCCGCCTGGCCGGCCATTTGCACGCCGTCGCCCACATCCACGCTGCCCGCAATGCCCACCTGCGCGACGATCACGCAGCGGGCACCGATCGTGACGTTGTGCGCGATGTGAACGATGTTGTCGATCTTGGTGCCGGCTCCGATGACGGTGTCACCGAGTGCACCTCGGTCCACAGTAGTATTGGCGCCAATCTCGACATCGTCTCCGATGACGCACCCCCCGACCTGCGGGATCTTGGTCAGGCCTTCCGGTCCCGTCGCATACCCGAAACCATCCACCCCGAGCCGGACTCCAGTGTGGAGGCGTACCCGATCGCCCACTTCCACGCCGTTGAGCACGGAACAGGAAGGGCCGATGCGGCAGTCCTCCCCGATGATCGCGCCCCAGCCGATATGGGTATGGGCGCCCACGTGGGTCCCATCACCGATGACGGCATCCGACTCGATCGTCACGAAAGGGCCGATCGACAGACGGTCACCCAATCGGACACCGGGTCCCACGATGGCCGTCGGATGTACGGATGGCTCCGGATCTCGTGCCGGATGGAACAGCTCGAGCACCGCGCTGAACGCGATCTCGGGGTTCTCGACCCTGATGTATACGGTCCCGTTGTCCTCGAGCCGAAGATGTGGCGGAACGAGACATGCTCCAGCCCGTTCTCCGGCGAGCCGGCGTGCATAGCGCTCGTTCAAGACGAAGGTCACGTCGTTCGGGCCCGCCTTGTCAACCGGGGCCACGCCCGAAACTCTGCGTTCCTCGTCGCCTTCGACCTTTCCGGCGACGAGCTCGGCCAGCTCCCCGACCGTGTATGTGTGCATCGCCGCCTTCCTGCCCAGAACCCGCCCGGAGAAAGCGGAAGGGACAGTTGGTGACGCCAGCCGGGTCGTGGCGACAGCCCCGACCGTGGCCGATGTCAAATCCTCTCTACTGTGGTGGTTCGCCGGCCGCCGCAGGCTCCGGAGTCGGAGCCGCTACTCCGAGGCGGGAGAGAACCGCCGCCGTAATGTCGAGGGTCGTGTCCGCCGCCACCAGTCCTTCCTTCGAGGCATCGAGCACGATCGCGTATCCGTTCTCCGCCCGAACGGCCTCGATCTCCCGGCCGACCTGTTCGAGGATCGGTCCGAGGAGTTCCTGCTGGCGCTGCTGCGCCGCAGTATCCATCTGCTGCTGGCGTTGCTGGAGCTGGTTGCGCAAGTCGAGGATCTCCCCCTGTTTCTGCTCCTTGGCCTGCGGGCTCAGGAGAACTTCCTGGCGCTGGTAGTCCTGGAGCACCGAATCCACCACGGCGGCCTGCTGTTGAAGTTCCGTCCGCATGTCGGCGAGCTCCCGCTCGAACGTACGGGCCGCCTCTTCGGCGCCGGGTGCCTGCTGAAGAAGCACCTGCCCCTGCACAAACACTACGGGGGAGCCCGGTGGAGTCGTGCCTTGCGCGCGGAGCCCCGGCGCAGCCAATAGCGCTCCCAGAGTGATCACGGCTAGCCAACGAGTCAGAGCCATATTCTCCGTCTCCTTCCTTCGTACTTTAGATGCAAACTGCCCAAACGCCTCGCCCCGGCTCTAGAAGAGCTGACCGAAACGGAAGTGAAGCTGCCAGCCCGGATCCGGTCGTCCCACGACGTCGCGTCGGTCGAAGCCGTATGCATAATCGATTCCGACGGGCCCGAAGGGCGTGAGCAAGCTCACACCTACTCCGGCGCCATACAGAAGGTCCGTCGGATTGAACTCCGACGAAGTCGCCCAGACGTTCCCGGCGTCCACGAAGGTGCTGCCAAAAATGTTGTCCGTGAGCTTGATGCCGAACGTGGCCGACGTCGTGAAGAACGATTCTCCAACTCGCGCCAGGCTGGTCACTGGCGCGTTGCGTGGCACATGTCCCAGGGGCGTGATCGTCGCCTCTTCGTAGCCTCGCACGCGCTGCCCCACCTGTGTTCCGCCTACGTAGTAACGCTCCACGAAGAACGGGTTGTCGCCGAACACGAGTCCCGCCTTCAGGGAAAGGCCCGCCACCAGCTCGATCGGAACACTGCCGGGCCCTCCCCCGATCTGACCGATGCGGGAGAACCAGTCGCTGGTGAAGTCCCATTTGTTGTAATCGCCATCACCGCCCAGGAATCCGCCGGTCTTCCTGAACGCGACAGAGTTCAGATTGCCCCCTGTCGGGAACAGGCCGCCGACGCGCGTGTCCCGAACCAGGCGCATGGAATACGTGCTACGAGTACCCTGCGTGATCAGGCCCTGCGAGTCGGGCCCGAGCCCGAACGCATCCAGGTCGCTGACCTCGTCCCGAAACAGCGAGTAGCCGACGAACAGGCGAGTGGCTCGGATCTCGAATCGAAACACGGGAATGCCAACCTCGATGAATCCGCCTGTCTGACGGCGTGTTCCGAGATCGAACGTCTGAAAGCGGTCGCGCGAGCTCTGCAGGCCCACCGTGGTGCTGTACCGCGTCCCCAGAACTTCAGGATCGGTGTAGCTGATCTCGATGTCCTGCGTGCGAGCCCCGAAGAGCCAGCGGAAGTGCCCCACCTTGGCCTGCCCGAACAGGTTGGGCTGATCGTATCCGATGAAGCCCGCCAGGCCGGTCGCGGCGGCCGCGGACAGACCGAAGTTGACGTTGCCGGTCTGCTTTTCCATCACCCGGTAGACCAGGTCGATGTCGCCGTCATCTCGCGGGTTGATCTGGATCGCCTCGTCGGGAGGCAGAGTCTCGAAGAAACCGAGCGACTGGATATTTCGCACGCTCTGGATGAGCCGCTCCTGCGAGTAGATGTCGCCTGGCAGGGTGAGGAGGATCTTCCGAATGACTCGATCGTGCGTGTAGTCGTTCCCGACGATAGACACGGTCCTGATGTACGCCGGATTGCGCTCGATGACTCGAAGGCTGACGTCGACTTTCGGCTGGTCGCCGGCGCTGTCGGCCGGGACCCGCAGCACGTCGGGAATCACTTGGGCCTGCAGGTAGCCCGAATTCCGGTACATGTCCGAGATGTCTGCGGTCGCCTTCTCCAAGGACGTCTGGTCGAACGGCGGCAGGAGGCCCGCCTCTACACGGTCCGGCGCCAGCTTGCCTTCCCGGACCGGTGGGTAGTAGCGCTCCAGCTCGGAAGTGGGAAACCGGCGGTTGCCCTCGATCATGAACGACCGCAACAGGTACTGCGGACCTTCGTGCAGGCGGATCTCGATGCGTCCCTTGCCGGTCAGAGTGTCCACCACTAGGGTGTCGCCCAGAATCTCGACATCGATGTATCCGTGCTCTCCGTAGTATGCCGGGATGCGTTCGGTTAGATCTGCTCGGTATTCATCTCGGCGGAGCTCTCCAGGCTTGAACCACAGAAAGCCTTCCTCGACCGTGTTCATGGAGCCCCGAATCTGGGAGTCCGTGAAGGCCGTGTTACCTACGAAGTCCACCCGAGCGATCCCCAGCCGGGGTCCCTCTCGAACCACGAACGTCACGTTCAGCTGATCGAGCCCGCTCGGGTCGGGCGCGAGCGCCGTGTCGACGGTCGCCTGCGGAAACCCCTCCTGCCCGAGAAGCTTCCGGATCATGGTGCGGGCTTGTACCACTCTCGAGGGATCGAGTGCGGTCCCGGCCACGAGACCCACCGAGTCGCTGATCGTTCCCTCGCTGGCGTGCTCCAGCCCTCGAAAATCGTATCGGCCCACCAGCGGTCTCTCCACGACGTCGATGAAGAAGATGGCCGGTCTGTAGGGCGTGACCCGGATGCGAATGTCCTCGAATTCCCCGGTCCGGAACAGTCGTTGGATCGCATCCTGAAGGTCGGGCCCGTTGACGACCTCGCCGACCCGCAGTTGCGCGACCCGCAGGATACCCTCGGCGGAGTAACGGGATTGGCCCGTGACGACCATGCTGTCGATACGGACCGACAGGGGCTCTTCCTGTCCCCACAACGGAGCGACCCCCGTCGTCGTAAGCGCGACGAGGGCCGCGAGCCCGGCTGCGAATCGCCTTGGCTTCACTGGGCGGATGTACGCGACGCTGCTCGAAAGACCAGGGATTCGGAGTCCTTCGCCACCTCCACGGCGATCTCGTCTCCCGGCGCGAACTCGGCCATCAGGATCTTCTCAGACAGCGCGTCCTCGACGTATCTCTGAATGGTCCTCTTCAGAGGTCGTGCACCGAATTTGGTGTCATACCCGCGCTCTACAAGAAAGTCCACGGCTCCGTCGCTGAGGTTGAGGGTCAAGTTCTCTTCGGCCAATCGCTTCTGAACGTCACGGATCATGATGTGGACGATTTCCCCGATCTGTTCCTTTGAGAGCGAATGGAAGACGATGACTTCGTCGAGCCGGTTGAGGAATTCCGGGGTAAACGTGCGCTCGACTTCATCTCGCACCCGCTGGGCCATGAGGTCGTATTCCGCTCCCGTTTCGCCCGAGGCGAAGCCGAGGGTGGAGCCCGTCGCGATCTCGCGCGCTCCCACGTTCGACGTCATGATGAGTACCGTATTCTTGAAGTCGATCACCCGCCCGTAGTTGTCCGTCAGCCGTCCTTCGTCCAGAACCTGCAGGAGGATGTTAAACACGTCGGGATGCGCCTTCTCGATCTCGTCGAGAAGCACCACGCTGTAGGGACGCTGACGCACGGCCTTGGTGAGAGCCCCGCTGTCCTCGTACCCCACGTACCCGGGAGGGGCGCCGATGAGGCGGCTGACCGAGAACTTCTCCATGTACTCGGACATGTCCACCCGGATGAGCGCCTGGTCGTCGGCAAAGAGAAAACGCGCCAGCGATCGGGCGAGCTCGGTCTTCCCCACGCCGGTCGGACCGCAGAACACGAAGGAGCCGATCGGTCGATCGGGATCCTTCAGTCCGGCCCTCGTACGGCGGATGGCCCTGCTGATCGCCTCGATCGCCTCGTGCTGGCCCACGACGCTCTCGTGCATCTCGTCTTCCATCCGGAGAAGGCGCCGCGTCTCTTCTTCTCGCAGCCGGCTGACCGGAATTCCGGTCCACCGGGACACGATGAACGCTATCTCATCCTCGCCGACCACGGGGCGCATCTCTTTCTGTTGCTTCGCCCATTCTTCCTTCGTGCGACGGATCTCCGCGTTCAACTCCTTCTCGCGGTCTCGAAGCATGGCGGCCCGCTCGAAGTCCTGATCCCGTATCGCTTCGTCCTTGCTTACGGCCAGATCGTCCAGTTCTGCCTGCAACTGCTGCACCTCCGGTGGGGGCACCTGCGCTCCGAGCCGCGAGCGGGCACCGGCCTCGTCCACGACATCGATGGCCTTGTCCGGAAGGAAACGGTCCGTGATGTAGCGCTCCGACAGCTTGGCCGCCGCCAGCAGCGACTCGTCGGGAACGCTGACGTTGTGGTGGTCCTCGTAGTGCTTGCGCAGTCCCTTGAGGATATCGACCGTTTCATCCACGGTCGGCGCCTCGACGATTACCGTCTGGAATCGTCGCTCCAGAGCCCCATCCTTTTCGATGTGCTTTCGATACTCGTTGAGCGTCGAAGCCCCGACGCACTGCAGTTCTCCGCGGGCGAGCGCCGGCTTGAGCATGTTCGAGGCGTCGATCGCACCCTCCGCCGCACCTGCTCCCACCAGCGTGTGGAGCTCGTCGATGAACAGGATGATCCCCTCGTTCTGAGAGATCTCGTTCACGATCGCTTTCAGCCGCTCCTCGAATTGACCGCGGTATTTGGTGCCCGCGATCACGGCCGCCATGTCCAGCGCGAGCACCCGATGGTCCTTGAGACTGTCCGGGACGTCTCCCCGGACGATCTTCTGAGCCAGTCCCTCTACGATGGCCGTCTTGCCCACGCCGGGCTCCCCAATGAGCACCGGGTTGTTCTTCTTGCGCCGCGAGAGCACCTCCATCACGCGTTCGATCTCGGAGTGCCGGCCGATCGTCGGATCCAGAGCTCCCTCGCGTCCCAGTTCCGTCAGATCACGGCAGAAATGGTCGAGCGCGGGTGTCTTGGACTTGGACTCGGAGCGCGAAGTCGACTGAGCCGGAATCGCCCCGGGCTCGGCGCCGCTGGCCTCCGTCCCCAGCAGCTTCAGCATCTCGGCTCGAGCTTCTTCCAGTCCGATGCCGAGCTCCCCGAGCACCTTCGCCGCCAGACCCTTCTCCTCGCGCAGCAGACCGAGCAGAAGATGTTCGGTCCCCACGTAACTGTGATTCAGCTCGCGAGCCTCCGCCATCGCGTACTCGAGCACCTTCTTGGCGCGTGTCGTGTACGGGAGTTCTCCGATGGAGGCCGACGCCTTGCCCGGACGGATGTTCTCTTCCACCAGCCGGAGCAATTCGTCGAGATCGGCCGCCAGGCTGCGCAGGACTTCCGCGGCCACTCCATCACCTTCCCGGATCAGGCCGAGGAGGATGTGCTCGGTACCCACGTAGTCGTGCTGGAGACGGACCGCCTCCTCGCGCGCCATGGCCAGCACCTTCCGAACCCGGTCCGTGAAGTTGTAGTTCATCCTCCCCCCGAAGGCGGCTTCTCAGCCGCCTCGTCGCTTGATGTGTTTGTGGGAGGCGGTCCTCCGGTCTCCCGTTCGTCCTCCGCCAGCCGGTCGCGAACGAACGCCGCGCGGAAGACGTCCGCTTCCTGATCGTCAAGACTGCCGCGGGCCTGCCGCTCCAGGTGCGCCGTCTGGCCGAGGATCAGGATTTCGTTGAGCGTCTCTACCCGGGCCGTTTTCAATAGTTTCAGGGAGACCCCCAGACGGACCCCTGAAAGAAGATTCATGAGCTCTCCCAGGGACAGGCTGCGAGCGTGCCTCAGAGTACCGTAGGCTCGCCAGACCTTGTCCTCCAATACCGCAGGAGCCTCGCGCAGCAGTACGCCCCGAGCGCGGCGCTCGTAATCGATCACCTTACCAGCCACACGGGCCAACTGGTCTATGAGATCTTCCTCGCTCTTGCCGAGCGTCGTCTGGTTCGAGACCTGGAAGAAGTTGCCGATCACCTCGGATCCTTCTCCGTACAGCCCGCGGTACGTAAGACCCACCTGAGAGATACCGTCCAGCACCTTGCTGATCTCCTTGGTGAGAACGAGTCCTGGAAGGTGAATCAGCACGGACGCCCTCAGACCCGTCCCCACGTTCGTCGGGCAGGCCGTCAGGAATCCGAACTGGTGATGATAGGCCAGCGGGAGCTCCTCCCCGATCTCCTCGTCGAGGCGCTCTACCCTGCGCCATGCGTCCTCCAGCTCGAAACCGCTCGTCAGGGCCTGGATGCGGAGATGGTCCTCTTCGTTCACCATGACCCCGAACGCAGATCCGTCCGCCAGGACGAGGGCACTGGCCTCACGCGGGGTCTCACTCGCCCCGAGAAGCTCACGACTGATCAAGTGGCGCTCGACGAGAATCTCGCGGTCCGCCCGGGAAAGGGCACCGATCTCCCACAGCGTCCCGGCCTCGAGCGAGCCCACCCGATCGAGAGCGCCCCGCACCCACGACAGGACCCCGGTTCGTTCCTCGCTTCCGGCCCGGTCCGGGAAAGGCATGCCCTGGAGGTTACGGGCCACTCGGACACGCGAGGACAGCACGACTTCCGCGTCGGCGCCGGTCCCGTGGATCCACTCGAGTCCCTGCTCACCGAGCGACGTGCCGACCTGGATCATGCCTCGGCCTCGAGCTCGTGAATGCGATCCCGCAGCTCCGCCGCCGTCTCGAAATCCTCGGTCTCGACGGCGCGCTGAAGTTGTCTTCGCATGGAGGAGATCCGACCCTGTCGATCAGATAGGTCCGACGGATCGCTGATGTAGAGCTTCCCGGCGTGCTGGGCGGAACCGTGGATTCGACGCAGCAAACCGCGCAGCTGTCTCTCGAAATGCACGTAGCATTGCGCGCACCCGACGCGCCCGGTCTCGCGGAAGTCCGACACGGCCGTTCCGCAGAACGGGCATGGCTCGCCCTGCGCCGCGACCGGCGCCGGCGCTCCCGCCGTGCCCAGCTGGGCAAGGAAATCCACCAGCGGAGCCTTCTCCGGTCCCTCGCCCGGGCTGTCCGGAGCGGTCAGGCCGCGCTCACCGGCGCACGCCGTACACAGGTGCAGCGTGCGCACCTCCTCCTTCTCGATCGCGGTGAGGTGTACCTCCGCCGCGCGCTCTCGACAGTCGTCACACAACATCTTCGTCAGCTCGCGTCCTCCCTCGTGCCTCCGGCGACCACCGGTCCCAGAACGCCAGAACTGAGCTGCAGGATCCGGTCCGTCCGTCCCGCGAGGGCCGGGTTGTGTGTAACGACAACCATCGCCGTGCCATGATCCCGGACCAGATCGAACAGGACGTCGTGCAGCATGCCGCTCGTATCAAGGTCAAGATTGCCCGACGGTTCATCGGCCAGCAAGACGGGAGGCTCGTTGGCCAGGGCACGGGCGGCCGCCACGCGCTGCTGCTCGCCCCCGGACAGCTTCGCCGGAGGGTGGGCGGACCGATCCGACAGGCCTACCTGCTCCAGCAGGTCCAGCGCCCTGCGCCGTGCTGCGCCTCGCGATGCCCCCGCGATCAGCTGCGGCATCATGACGTTCTCGAGCGCCGTGAAGTCGCGTAGCAGGTGGTGGAATTGGAACACGAAACCCACGTAACGGTTGCGGATCCGTGCCAGCTCCAGGTCGTCCAGATCGCCCAGATCCCGCCCTCCCAGCTCCACGCGGCCCGACGTCGGCAGGTCCAGGCCTCCGAGGATGTGCAGGAGCGTCGATTTGCCGGAGCCGCTGGGACCTACGATCGAAACGGTCTCTCCCTCGGCCAGGGTGATGTCGACCCCCCGCAGCACGCGGATCGGTCGTCCGTCGGCGCCGGCGAACGTGCGATGGACCCCCGCGGCGGTCACCGCGACCGAGGCCTCGCCGGACGGCCGCCCCACCTCATTCATGGCGGATCGCCTCGACCGGGGCATACTCCGCGGCGCGTCGCGCGGGGTAGATGGTGGCCAGGAACGCGATCGCGAGGGACGCCGCGACGATGAGAGCGACGTCCAGCAGGTTGGTGTCCACCGGAAGCCGGTCGATGAAGTAGACGTCGCCCGGCAGCGTGATGAACTGATACCGGTCGAGAAGCCACGACAGGGCCAGCCCCAGCATGGACCCCACCGTTGTGCCCACCAGCCCGATGACCACTCCCTGCAGCACGAAGACACGCGTGATGTCGGAGGCGGTGAGACCCATGGCCCGCAGGATTCCGATCTCGCGGACCTTGTCGGTCACGACCATGATCAGGGTCGACACGATGTTGAAGGACGCCACGAGCACGATCAGCAGCAGGATCACCCCCATGGCGAACTTCTCGAGCTTGAGCGCCGAGAACAGACTGGCGTTCTGGCGCTGCCAGTCGTCCACCGAGTACGGGAAACCGAGCGAGTCCCGGAGCCGCTCGGCCACCCCGGCGCTGTTCCACGGATCCCGCACGTTGAACTCGATTCCCGTGACGGATCGTCCCATCCGGAGCAGGCTCTGCGCCGACTCCAGGGCCACGTAGGCGAACTTCGTATCGTACTGGTAGAGACCCGTCTCGAAGATCCCTGTGACCTCGTACAGTCGCATCTGCGGCTGAATGCCCGTCGGCGTGAGCTCCGCCCCCTGAAAGGAGACGACGGTGACCGTACGACCCGCGTACAGGTTCAGCCGATCGGCCAGCGTGGAGCCCAGGACGATTCCCGGTCGCCCTGACTCGGTCGGGCCGAACGGCATGACACCGGCCACGAGGCGCTCGTCGATCTCCGTGACCGCGAGCGCCGTCGAGTCCTCCGCCAGACCCCGCAGGACCGCTCCCTCCGAGTAGCTCCCACCCGGGACGTTGAGGCCGACCTCCGTATACACGAAGGGTGAGGCGGCGGTGACATCCGGGTCGGCGGAGACCCTTCGGAGCACGGACTCCCAGCCGTCCATGCGCACCGCCTCCCCTATCTCGAGCACCATCCCGTGCGCGTTGGCACCGAGGATCTTCTCGCGCAGGTCGGTCTGGAGGCCCGACATCACTCCGATCACGACGATGAGGGCCATCACACCGACGGACACCCCGCCGATGGCGATGAGCGTGATCAGAGACAAGAACCCCCGGCCCCGGCGACTCGACAGGTATCGGCGGGCTACGAACCAGTGCAACGAGCCATCGGGTCGGTCGTTGCGACCCGTCGTGTCAGCTGGCCTCATCGTCCCGCAGGATGGGGTACAGGATGACCTCCCGAATGGACGCCCGATCCGTCAGAAGCATGACGAGACGATCGATACCCATTCCGAGTCCCCCGGTCGGAGGCAGCCCGTATTCCAGCGCTCGCACGTAATCCTCGTCGAGACCCTGTGCTTCGGCGTCGCCGGCCGCCCTGGCTCGGGCCTGCTCGGCGAATCTCTCCCACTGGTCGATCGGATCGTTGAGCTCGCTGAACGCGTTGACCAGCTCCGTTCCGGCCGCGATGACCTCGAAGCGCTCGGCCAGCTCGGGATCGCCGCGCTTGGACTTCGCGAGCGGGCTCATCTCGATCGGGTAGTCGAACACGATGGTCGGATCCACGATCTCCGGCTCCACCCACTCCGAGAACATGGAATCGAGCAGCTTCGTGCGTTCGAGCGTGGGCGCCTCCTCCTTTCCGGCCTCCAGCAACCGCCGGCGCAGCTCTTCGGTCGTTGCGGCGCGGGCGTCGAAGCCAGCGTGCTCCGCGATGGCGTCGAAGAAGGTCTGCCGTCTCCACGGACGCGACAGGTTCACGGCGTGCCCTGAGAACTCGATCTCTAGCGTGCCGCGAACGGCGAGCGCCGCCTCCGTTACCAGACGCTCCGCCGTGTCCATCATCGTCTCGTAGTCGGCGTACGCCCGATACAGCTCGAGCATCGTAAACTCGGGATTGTGGGTGCGATCGATTCCCTCGTTCCGGAAGTTCTTGGAGATCTCGTATACCCGGTCGAGCTGGCCCACGATCAGGCGTTTGAGATACAGCTCGTCCGCGATTCGCAGGTACAGGGTACGGTCGAGCGAGTTGTGGTGCGTCGTGAAAGGTCGGGCGAAGGCTCCCCCGTACAGGGGCTGCAGGATGGGCGTCTCCACCTCTACGTAGCCGTCGGAGTCCAGAAGATTCCGCAGGAGCGATATCACGCTGGCGCGCGTGAGAAAGACGTTTCGGTTGTCGGGGTTCACGGCAAGATCCGCGTAGCGCTGGCGATACCGGGCCTCCGTGTCCGCGAAGCCGCTGTGCACGATCGAATCGCCCGCCTCGGTGATCTCCATCTTTCCCATGGGCAGCGGCCGTAGCGACTTAGACAGGAGTCGCATGGCTTGGGCTCGCACGGTCACTTCGCCTGTTCGCGTACGAAACAGGGAGCCCTCCACTCCAATCCAGTCACCGAGGTCGAGCAGCTCGCATACTTCGTTCTCGATTTGGCTGAGTTCGTCGCGCCGCAAGTAGATCTGCAGTCTTCCGGACCGGTCTGCGAGGTGTGCGAATGCGCTCTTTCCCATGTCGCGCAGCGACACCAGCCGACCGGCGACCCGTATCGTCGGTGTCTCTTCCTCGTCGCGAAACAGGTCGAGAGCCGAACGGAGATCGTGGGTGGGGTGGTACGAGTAGGCGTACGGGTCCACCCCGAGATCGCGAAGACGCTCGAGCTTGACGTAACGATCCCGGATCGGCTTGGGTCTGGCCTGCGACTGGTACCACTCGTGGATGGGAAGTCCGTCGCGCAACCCGATCTCGTGCGCGCTCACCGTGTCGTCGATCCCTTCCGCCTCAGAAAGGCTTCGATGAACGGATGAATGCTCCCATCGAGTACTCCGTCCGCATTGCCGACCTCGAGCTCCGTGCGATGGTCCTTGACCATGGTGTACGGTTGGAGCACGTATGAGCGGATCTGGTTCCCCCACGCGATGTCCGTCTTCGCGTCCTCCATGGCCTGTCGCACCGCCTCCTTTTCCTCGGCCGCCCTTTGGTACAGGGCCGCCCGGAGCATCTTCATCGCCTTCGCCCGGTTCTTGTGCTGGCTTCTCTCCTGCTGGCATGAGACGACGACGCCCGTGGGCACGTGCGTGATGCGCACGGCCGAATCCGTCTTGTTCACGTGCTGTCCGCCGGCGCCGGACGCCCGATACGTGTCGATTCGGAGATCCGCCTCGTCGATCTCGATCTCGATGTCGTCCTCGACCACGGGGTACACGAACACGGAAGCGAAGGACGTGTGGCGGCGCCCCTGCGCGTCGAACGGTGAAATGCGGACCAGGCGATGCACACCGCTCTCCGCGCCGAGGTACCCGAAGGCGTGATCGCCACGAATCTCGAGCGTCGCCGACTTGATGCCGGCCTCGTCCCCCGGTTGCAGGTCCAGGACCTCCACGTGATATCCCCGCCGCTCGGCGTATCGCGAGTACATTCGGAGGAGCATCTCCGCCCAGTCCTGTGACTCCGTCCCGCCGGCACCCGGGTGTACGGTCAGGAGCGCGTCACGATGGGCATCCGGTCCGCGCAGCATGTTGCGCAGCTCGAGCTCCGTCAGTCCCTCGGCGACGGCCACCGATTCGCGCTCGAGCTCCGCGGAGAGCTCCTGGTCCTCCGCTTCGGCCAGCAGGTCCCGCAGCTCCAGCAGATCATCGAGACGGCGCGACAGGTCCTTCCACGGTTCCGTCCACGCCTTCAGCCCGTTGGCTCGCTCGATGATCTCACGAGCGGCCTCGGGCTGATCCCAGAAGCCAGGGCTCGCCATCTGCTGCTCGAGGCTCTCGAGCTCCTTCTCCGTCGACGAGAGGTCAAAGAAACCCCCGTAGCTCGTCGAGCCGCCGTCTCAGTTCTTCGACCTGCTCGGCCTTTGCCTCGGACACTGCCATTCGGTACTCCCGGATCCTCTCGGTGCGCGGCGGGCCGTCGGCCTCGCCTGCTATGAAACACGGGGTTTCCGCCTCTCGCGGAGAACCCCGTGTGCGGCGAGTCTAGCCGCCGGGCCGACGGTGGTCAAGCAGACCCCTCGACCGGCTCGAGATCGACTTCTCGTGTCTCCGTATCGACCCGCACGACGCGGACCATGATCCGGTCTCCGAGCCTGTAACGACGGCCCGTGCGGCGGCCGACCACAGCGTGGCCTTCGGCATCGAAGAGATAGAAGTCATCGACCAGCGAGCCGAGCCGGACGAGCCCTTCGACGAGAACCCCGTTCAGGGACACGAACAGGCCAAAGCCGGTCACCCCGCTGATCGTTCCCTCCAGCCAATCGCCGACATGACGGCGCATGTACAGAATCTTCTTGGCGTCCACCGACTCGCGCTCCGCCTCCTGTGCCCGGCGCTCACGCCGCGAAGCGTGGCGGGCGATGGCCTCGAGGCGAGTGCCCTTCCCTCGACCACTGCGCCCGCCCAGCCAGCGGACGACCTGTCGGTGAACAGTCAGATCTGGATACCGCCGAATGGGGGACGTGAAGTGGAGGTATGCGGTGGAAGCCAGGCCGAAGTGCCCCACGTTCACGGCCGTGTAGCGGGCCTGGCGCATCGATCTGAGAGTCACGCTGGACATCAGGTTCTCGTGCGGCTGGTCGCGCATCGCGTCCAGCATACGGGCCAGGTCGCGCGGACGTACGTTGCGCGCCGGGAGACGATACCCGAAGAAGCCCGCGAGGTCGCGAAGGTTCTGGATCCTGTCGACGTCCGGCTCTTCATGGACTCTATAGATCAGCGGCAGCCCCTGCTCGATCCCTATGCGCGCGATCGTTTCGTTCGCCAGGATCATCAAGTCCTCGACAATTCGATGGGCTTCCAGGCGCTGTCGCGGCCGGATCTCCAGCGGCTCTCCTCGCGCATCCAATCTCACTTCGGCCTCGGGCACTGCGAAATCGATGGCTCCGGCGGTGGCCCGGGCCTCTCGAAGTCCCTGGCAGATCGGTACGATGGTCTGCAGAGCCTCGGCGATCTCCCCTTCCGGTTCATCGAGCCCGCTCCGCGCACCGAGGAGTGTCTGGGCTCGCTCGTACGAAAGGCGGAGTTGACTGCGCACGACGCCCCGGACCACCCGCCTGTCGATCTGCCGACCTTGGTCGTCGAAGCGAAACACGACCGACACCGTGAGACGATCTTCGCCCGGCAGAAGGGAGCACAGTCCGGCCGAGAGGGGCTCCGGAAGCATTGGCACCACCCGATCCACCAGATACACGCTCGTGCCCCTCTCCAGTGCCTCGCAGTCGATGGCGCCGCCTTCCTTCACGTACCACGCGACATCCGCGATGTGCACGCCGACCTCGAGCCCGCCGTCGCGCCGGAGTACGGAGATGGCGTCGTCATGATCCCGGGCGTCCGCCGGATCGATGGTGAAACAGGAAACATCGCGGAAGTCCTCCCGGTCCAGAACGTCCTCCGGCCGCAGGCCCCGACGCGCGACCCGGCCCGCCTCTCGCTCCACTGCGTCCGGGAACTCCAGCGGGAGGCCGTGCCCCAGCAGGATCGTGAGGACGTCGAGACCGGGATCCCCCGGCCTTCCGAGGACCTCTGCGACCTCGCCGACCGGGCGCACCTCCGTCTCTCCCCATTCGCGGATCTGGACGAGCACCACATCGCCGTGCTCGGCGCGGCCCCTGCCGCTCTCGGGCACGAACACTTCGGCCTGCAGCGGTGGCTCCTGGCAGACGAGGGAGCCATATCCGCGGCGCTGATGAAACACCCCGACCACTCGATCGTGAGCCCGGTCGAGGATACGGACGAGGCGGCCCTCGGGGTTGCGGCCGGGTCGCCGGCGCTCGACGCGAACTGCAACGCGGTCCCCGTCCACCGCTGAGCCCAAATGACGGCGCGGTACGAACACGTCCTCGCCGCCCGGGATCTCGGGCACGATGAAACCGTCACCCGCACGGGTCGCATCGACGGTCCCTGTGACCAGCTCGAACCGATCTGGGAGAGCGTACCGACCCTTCCGCTGGCGGAAGACGTCGCCGTCGCGCTCCATGTCTCGCAGACGTCTACGAAAGGCACGGTATCCGTCAGTGTCGACGTTGAGTCGACGGGCTAGCTCGCGGGCCCGGAGCGGGGCGTCTCGCACTCCCTCCAAGCAATGGAGGATCTCGGTGCGGGTCGGCAGGCGTCCCATGTCGAGGAGGGAGGTGCGTCAGAACCGGAACGCGAGGGAGAGCTGAAACGGCGAGTCGGAGTCGAAGCCCGCGAAATCGTCGAACGCCCTCCCCAAATCAACCACGAACCGTGCGTAGCGCAGGCCGATGCCGAGCGCGGGGCCGGTGCGACCTGCTGCCGTCCACGCGAACCCGCCGCGCACGAAGAGGAGGCGCCGGAGCGACACCTCCGCACCGAGGTAGCCGTCGAGGTCATCGAATTCAGTCACCGTCTGCTGCAGGTCTCCCTGGACCAGGATTCCGAATCGCTCTTCCCCGGGCAACCAGGCCTGCCCGACGTCGAGGGACACGCCGAGTCGAATGCGGGCCGGCATCGGGTCCGACGTGCCATCAGAGCCGAACCGAACCCCGCCTCCCAGGTTCCGGAGAACCGCTCCCACGGTCAGGCCCCGGAGCCCGGCCATCTCGGCCACTGCTCCCACGTCGAAGGCGTGCCCCGTTGACCGCTGGTCGTCAACGTCGCAGTCGCCCGAACATACGGCGCTCAGGCGCAAGAGCTTGTAGTTCACACCGAGATCCAGCCGCGGCGTCAGGGCGTAGGCGGCCGTGACGATCAGAGCCTGGTCGTCGAGCTCCAGGGTCCCTAGATCCTGGTTCGCCGCGTCCCGAGCGTCGATCGTGCCCATGTCGAAGTGGTAGTAGGCGAGACCGAACTCGGCCGCTCTCCAACTCCACAGGAACCCCAGGACCTGGCTGCTGGTCCCGAAATCGTTGGAGGCGTGAAAGTAGGCCGCCGACGCATGCAGATCCCCCACCGACGCGGGATTCCACAGAACACCCTCGATGTCACCGCGCGAAGCGGTCACGGCGCCGGCCATTCCTACACTGCGTGCCCCGATCGGCGTTAGGAGAAAGCGAGCCGTCTCGGTTGTCGAAGTCTGCCCACGGAGAGTGGTTTCGGAACTCGTGCCCTGGCCCGGGAGATCGGTTGGTGCGAGGAAAACCACCAGGGCGAGGACGGCGCCCCTAATACGGTTCAGCCTCATCGATCAGCATCACCGGAATATCGTCCTCGACGCGATAGCACAGGCGGCAGGCGGGACACGCGAGGATCTGCTCCCGTGGCCGGTACTCGAGGTCGCCCTTGCATTTCGGGCACACCAGAATCTCGAGCAGTCTCGGGTCGAGTGGCATGTGCTCACCTTGAACGAGGCGGGACGACGTACCCCAGAAGCTTAAGGGAGCCCGGACGACGCCGCCAGTTGGCCAGTACCTTCACACGAAGGTCCAGGTACACGGGCCTCTCCACCATCTGCTCGATCTTACGCCGAGTCTTCTGCCCGATCGTTCGGATCATCCGGCCGTCTCGACCGATCACGATTCCCTTCTGGGACTCGCGCTCCACATGTATCACGGCCGCGATGTAGATCGGATCGGTGGACTCGCGATACTCTTCGACCTGCACGGCGATCGCGTAGGGGAGCTCCTGAGACAGCTCCTCGAAGCATGTCTCCCGAACGTACTCCGCCGCGAAGAAACGAAGCGGTGCGGTAGCGATCTCGTCCGTAGGGTAGAGCGGTGGACTTTCGGGGAGCAGTCCGACGATCAGGTCGCGCAGCTCGTCGATTCCCGTGCCGGTCGTGGCGACCGTCTCCACGACATGGCTCCAGGAGGTCGACGCCACGTCGCGCCGGATGGCAACTCGCTCCTCGGTCGTGATCCGGTCGCACTTGTTGATGCACAGGATCGACGCGACGCCCCGTGGTGGCTCATACGCCGCAGCGTGCTCGATCCCGGGTGACCACCCCGCGTCGAGGACATATACGAGGACGTCCGCTTCTATCCGGGCCCTCTCGGCCTCCGCTTGCATAGCCTCGTGAAGTGCGTACCGAGGATCGAGAAGGCCGGGCGTGTCCACGAAGACCGCCTGATGCTGATCATCGGAATAGATCCCGAGGAGGCGCTGCCGCGTCGTCTGGGGCTTGGCCGTTACGATGCTGAGGCGCTCGCCGACGAGACGGTTGAGGATGGTGGACTTGCCGACATTCGGAAGGCCGACGATGGAGCAGATGCCCGCGCTGAAGGCTCGATCGCCGGCGTTGTCACCGGACAGCACATTCATACGGGAAATTGTGGGACCGGTGCCGGTCCCACAACTCCTCGCGTCACTCAGCCGCCGGGCGGGCGTCGTTCCCGACGCTCGCGTGCACGGCCGCGCCGCTGCTCCCGCATCTCTTCCGGAATATCGCGATGTCACGGACCTGCATCTATTGCTCATCTATAAGATCGATCTGGGTATCACAACCGACTATTACGTTGTCTGTTAGTGCCTCCCACGTTCTACGCATCGCGGGATGAGGCAGGCCGACCGATTCGACCTCCTGATCGAGACATCCAGATGACCACAGCGCCCGGGTCATGGACTTCGGAACCGGTCGGGCGATTCCGCGTGTGGTGTGCTCCCGTCACGATCGGATCTCCTCCGGTCGACGCGCTCGAAGATCATCACCCCGTCATCGAGGCGGTGCATGGTCTCGTACTCGGACCGGGCCAGTTCTACGAGTCCCTCCATCGCGTCCTCTGGATCGAAGATCAGAAACATGGGACGAGCCCGTACGATTCGCTCCAGCTCGTCGCCGATTCGGATGCGCATGGCCTGGATGTGACGCTGCTCCCGCGTAAGGGACGGCTGCACATAGCGCGTCGGCGGGAGCCGATCCAGCAAATGGTACACGATCTGGTGATAGCCTGCATAAACCTCATCTTCCGCCTGCAGGTGTGTCCGAACGCGTTCGGCGATCAGTCTCGGTGTGTCATCATCGGGACGATACGCCAGTGCGGGATAACCGATGCCCGTGAGAAGAAGCAGCCCGAGCAGCGAGTATCCGACGGTCGGCCGCCTGATCCACCGGATCCATGCCGGGAGAGAGGCTCTGGGGATCGCGAAGAAGGAACCGGCGACGAAGCTGAATGGCAGCATGAGCTGTACGAAGTAGTGCTCGAAGTACCGGCCTGGAACGAGTACGGCCGCTAGAGCCGCGGCACTCCACAAGAGGCCCAGTTCCCGGGTGATCCGGCCAACCGATCGATGCCTCAGGGCGATCACGAAAAAGATGGTTGCGGGCAGGAACCGAAGAAGAAAATCTCCGGAGAACTTGACGTAGTGCAGGAAATCACGGCTGGACGGGTATCTCGAGGGGACGACGAAGGAGTGGAACAGGTAGTCCGAGAGGTGCCCGATACTCCAGTAGTAGCAGAGAGAGAGCAGAAACGGAGTGGCCACGCCTAGGGTCAGCATCGCGGCTCTTCCGAGCGTCGAACCCAGGGTCCGTCCTTCCCGGTGGGAGGTCCACAGGAGAAAGACCGTGAGAACGGCGGCTTCGAACGCCACCACCTGCTTGATCAGAAACCCCAAGCCGAGAAGGAGTCCCGCCATCAGGAACCGACTCCCCGTCTCACCCGAGCCCAGGAACACCCACACCGCCAGGATGGTGAACAGATTGAAGAAGATCTCGGTGTTCGGTGCCACTCCCCAATGATGCCACGTAGACGTGAGCAGGATGTAGATGATGCCGGCGGCGAATCCCTCCGCCGGAGTTCCTCCGGCCCTTGTCTTCGCCCGTTGAATGAGGAAGGCGGTACTCCCGATGACGAGTGTCGCTATCAGTCGAAGCATTGGGATGGCTCCGCCGAACAACGCCATCAGGCCTGCGTAGATGAGGTAGATGCCGGGCGGTTTCGTGTCGATGTAATCAACCTGATATGTACGGCCGGCCAGGATTCCGTCTGCGATGACGATGTAGCTGGACTCGTCGTGATCGATCACCGATGGCAGGAAGGAGAACAGACGCAGCGCTACCGAGAGAAGAATGAACGTCAGCAACGCCACCACCGACGCGGTGACAGGAGAGATCCGTTGTCCGGCCGAGTCGTGCATGGTCACCCCCTATCCTGGCACCGCGACCCCTCGTTTCGCGAGGGTGTGGTGTGGGTGGGAGGTGGAGGAGAGGGAGCGCCCCGCGCGGACGAGGCCGGGCGGGGCGCGAGAGAAGAGCCGGCGGCGACCTACTCTCCCACGGCCTGAAGCTGCA
>JBDGXC010000041.1:0-25601 GCA_039584815.1 Gemmatimonadota bacterium | reverse complement strand
ACTGGATGAAGGCCGGCTTTCCGAGACTGGGCCTCTAGAGACAGCATTGTACCGGCTGCACTACAAGGGTATGCCGGGCAACGCGGTATTCTATTTCGTACCCGGAAAGAAAGGGTCCGTTGAAGTTGGAGAGCGGTTGGTCAACTGGGCGTGCTACCTCCCACTGGCTCCGGAGGCTCTGCTCGAGTTCCTGGTGGACCGGAATGGAAAGCGACATGATCACTCCCTGCCGCCAGGCTCGATGCGTATTGCCGAGGAGAAGCGACTCAAAGACCTGATGGCCGACCACCTTCCGTCTTACTTTGGCGAGATCATCAGTGATTCCGAAGACACGTTCGTGCAGCCGATCTTCTCTGGGACGGTACCCGCTTATGCCCGGGGACGCAGAGCACTCCTCGGAGACGCGGGTGCTGTCGCCCCGCCTTTCACCGGGAGCGGTGTCTTCAAGGCGATGATGAACGCCGTAGAACTCGCTGCGACGCTGGCCGAGAAGGGTCCTGTTGATGAAGCGTTGGAGACCTGGAGTGCTGAACAGACCAAGCGGGGAATGCGCTTGGCCGCGCTCGGAGCTCAGATGGAGACCGCGTTCGTTTGGGATGCTCCCGACCTCTCAAAGATGACGGAATCCGAGACGCGCGCCTGGTGGACGCAGTCAGTATCGTTCCCCGAGGAATTCAGCTACGTGTCTGAGACTGAGCCGATCTGATCTGTCCGTGGCCAGAACCGGCTCGGACACTGCTGGTGTAGGTTCCACGAGAAGGTGTAAGCCCGACTTGTCCTCGTTGGCCCACTCGGAAAGGCGCGCAACTGGGTCTCACGCAGGAGGGCAGGCCGGCTTGGTGAGCCTCGCGGGGGGTCAGTGCCAGATTCAGTGTACTGTCACTGTTTCTGTCACCGTAGCGCACTGCGAAAAAACGGTCCTGTCGTAACTATCGACAGGACAGTTTCTTAGCCAATCGGGGCGGCGAGATTCGCTGTCGAGGCGAAGCCGAGACCTTGGAGCGGGCGCAGCCTGCGAGACTACTCGCGACCTCCTGACCCCCATGCCGATTCCATGCCCTGACCAGCGCTGATGGGCGCTGGTTTAGGCGGGTATCGGCGCGGGTGACGCTTGCCAGCAGCAGCCCGCAACGGTGGGCGCTGTCACTGACGCTGACACTGTTCGGCTTTATGATCTCCCTCGTCAGGCGGTCGAGCTGGCCCGGCGCCGTCATGACCGCCTTCACGTTGTTCCAGTTCGCCTCAAGAAAACCGGGCCTGGGGGCCATGGCCCGATACATGTTCGGGACAAAGTCAATGCCGAGGGTGTCTTTGATGTCCTCGTAGATCTCTTTGACCCTACCAGCAGCGTCTTGTTCGGCAACCATCTTGATCGAGGACATTCTCACGCTCCTGTAGTGGCGGGCGGGATTCCTCAGCCTGCCAGGACGTTTCGATAAACCAACATCGCCCCGAGAAGGGTGGCTGCGACTCCACCGACGCGTATCATGCCGGAATTCACATTCATACAGTCGCGCTCATTCCTCCTCATTTCGTTACAGCTACGGTTACAGTTCCTGGACGGGCAATATCACGCCTCTGCCGGTTGATGCAGCGCCCACCACCCTCGCGCCCGTTCCTCAGTCCACTCCGCTTTCAACTCAACCTTAGCCAGCCGACGTGCCAACTCGCGAGCCGTCTGCGGCCGCTCGGTCGGGTCCTTGGCCAGGCACGCCAGAACGATCTCATCGAGCGCCGCTGGGATCGCTAGCTCAGTTCGAGCCGAGGGCGGGGTGGGAGTGGTCTGTACGTGGTGAACTAGAAGTGCAACGGGCGCGTCGGCGGTGAACACGTGCTGCGCAGTCAGAAGCCAGTACGCCAGACAGCCCGTGGCGTAGATGTCGCACCGCCCATCGAGGTCCGTGGTTCCCAGAGCTTGCTCGGGGGCCAGAAAGGCCGGCGTGCCCTGTATTTCATCTGCGTTGGTGAGACCCGGGTCTCCGGCCTCTCGCTCGGAGAAGTCCAGCTCCTCGCCGTACCGACAGACAAACACGTTGGCGGGTTTGACATCCCGGTGAACCAGTCCGCGGGAGTGAGCTTCGGACAGCGAGTGGCACACCTGGCTGAGAAGATGAATGGCTCGCTCGGCCGGGACTGGGCCGAACTGCCGCACCAGGGTGTTTGCGTCGAGTCCGTCGAGCAGTTCCATCGCGAAGTAGAAGGCTCCGTTATCTGCGGTACCGAAATCGAATAGCTCTACGGTGTGCGGTGAGCGGAGACTGGCGATCGCCTGAGCCTCACGCTCGAATCGCTGCACTACGTCCGTCGCGGTCCTCTGTTCGGTGCCTCCGGTCAGATCTTGCTTGATAAGTTTGATGGCAGCAGGCCGGGCCAGCATATGGTGTCGGGCGCGCCATACGTCTCCCATCCCGCCCTGCCCCAGCAGTTCTTCCAACTGATAGCTTCCCGCCCTGCGCGCGGCAGCCACCTCGCGACCTAGCCCGTAGACAACCCTGGCACTGACGTACGCGAACACGACCGCGATCGCTGAGGCCTCCATTGCGGTCCGATAGCTATCCGGATTGGCAACGACTCTCCCCGATACGTCAAGCAGCACGAGGGCGACGGGCACCGTGGACGCCGCTAGGATTGAGCCGACCAACATCTTTCGGGGCGGTCCCGGAAGCAGAACCGGAAAGAGGATGACGACCACGGGAACCCATGTCACGCTTGGCAGGAATCCGATCTCGCGATAGTGCCCCCACAAAGAGGCGATCGCGATAATGAAGCACACCATGATCTCGTACCCCAATCCCATTGTGAGCAGGCGCGACGGGGAAACCCAGCGGTTGCCGGCTGCCCACCACAGGACCAGAGAAGCTGCGACGGCGACGACGTTACCTAGGTAGAAAAGGGTCCCGTCCTCGACAAGTGCCGCCGACAATGATCCACCGGACAGTAGCAGCGAGATCACCGTCCATGCGGCAAAGACCAGATCGATAGAGAACGCGGCGAGAAGCAGCAGGGCCAGGATTCGAACCCGCTTGCGGACCTGCTCCAGGAGGTCCGGAGGAAGCGCCAACGAGATTCGGGAATCCGTCGGGCCTTCAGCGACGTGAATGAGAGTGGCGTGCTCGGGCATATGAATCGCTCGTGACTCCTGATGGACGTCCGAGTCCTCTCGGATCGTGATCGCCTGAGACAAGCTTACCAGATAGTGTCCGCGTCCCGAAAGCTGCGTCCGTAGGATCCGTGCTTCCAGTATATGTGGGTTGCTCGGTCGGGTGGAGTTGTCGTCTGCACGATCCACTGGGTTGGACCGCCCGCTGGAAGCTGCGTCAGGCGAGCGCGGTCGTGGTTGTCACAGTTGGCGCGAAAAGGCGACCTAGATGAATAAGACGGCCCTGCCGTAAATATTGACAGAACCTTCTCTTAGCCAATCGGGGCGGCGAGATTCGCTGTCGAGGCGAAGCCGAGACCGTGGAGCGGGCGCAACCTGCGAGACTACTCGCGACCTCCTGAACCCCATGCCGAGTCCGTGCGCTGGCCAGCGCTGATGGGCGCTGGTTTATGCGGCTTTCGGGGTGGTTACCGCTGACCCGCAGCAGCCAGCAGCAGTGGGCGCTGGTTTATGCGGCTTTCGGGGTGGTTACCGCTGACCCGCAGCAGCCAGCAGCAGTGGGCGCTGTCACTGACGCTGACACTGTCTTGAACGTCTCGTTTATGCCGGTAGGAGGTCACTTCACTGCTGGGCCAGATCGAGCAGCTCTTGATACCTAGGACACGCCCGCCTGCCCCCCCCTCGCATATCGCCTTGACTTGTCGTGCCTTGCTTCGCAAGTGTCGGTTGAGCAGGCATCCAACATTGGGGAATGGCTGATTCAGCAGCCCCCGGTAGCGTCGAGGTGGAGCCCGCTTCGCGAACCGCAGGCTTGTGTCACCTTGAAGCTGACACACGTTGGTTCTGGCGGTACGACATACCCGTGCGCAATCAGCACGGCACGCGGAAGGCGAACCAAGATTGAGCGGTCGACCCCGGTCTTGATCGACCGCGAGGCAACCCGGGAGAAGAGCTATGTGGCAGCAAGCCGGTCGCGTGAGTCGAGTGGTTGGTCTGATGGCGATAGGCCTGTCGTACGGTGCAACGGCACAGGCGCAATGGCCGTTGCAGCTCGTCGAGGACCCGGCTGAAGCGTCGTTCGTGAGCGAGGACCTCCACAACTTCCTCCGCGCCTCTGAGCGGCTCGAATCCGAGGCTGACACCCTCGTCGTTCTCCAAGAGGAGTACCTCGACAAGGGAACGCCCGGGCTCCGCGCCTTCGCTGCGCGATACGATCTCACGGCGGAGCGCCTCCGGGCGGCCCTCCGTGATGAGCCGGCGGCCTACACCGCTCTCGCCAGCAAGGTGCAGGTGCTGGAGGGACAATCGCAGACCTACCGGCAAGCGTACGCAGACCTCAAGCACCACATTTCCGGGGCGGTCTTTCCGCCGACGTACTTCCTGGTGGGAGCCTACCGCGGCATCGGTTCCGGGTCCGAAGTGGGGACGCTCGTGACGATCGAGAACCGAAGCGAGGGTTCGCTTCAGGGAGATTTCACCACCATACTCGTGCATGAGATGGTGCATATGCAGCAAGCGCTGGCGATGGGCCCGGAGAAGTACCAAGCCATCTACGGACCGGAGAAAAGTCTGTTGGCGCTCACCATCCGTGAAGGCATTGCGGAGTACTTCGCAGATCTGGTCACCGGACGCATGACGCAGGAGCACGCGCGCGGCTTTGTTCTGGAGAACGAGGCCGCGCTCTGGGAGCGATTCACGCCCGAGATGCTGGGAACGGACGACGGAGACTGGATGTGGGCGACGCCCCAAGATCAGGCGCAACCTCCGCGCGTGGGGTACGTGATGGGAGCCCTGATCACTCAGGCCTATTATGAGATTGCCAACGACAAGGCGCAGGCGATTCGGGACATCCTGTCGGTCACCGACTATCCCGCTTTCTTGGAACGCAGTGGCTACGAGCCGCGGACCGACTGAGTCGAGGGCGGCTCTTCTTGGGGTGCATAGCCCCATACAGAGTGCTGGAGACATTCTGAGCTACATCGGAATGTACACCCTGAAGGGGATTGTGGCCGTGTGGCTCTACGCGGTGGCGCGTCCCCGGTTCGGCCCGGGGCCGAGGACTGCTCTGATCATTGGGCTCGCCTACTGGGTGATCGGTTATGTGATTCCGGTTGTCAGCTTTGAGCCGCTCATGCTGGAGGAATACGCCCCCGATGCTACGAATGCCCGGGCTCGTCGCTCTCGTGGAACTCGTGCTCGGCACTTTGGGAGGAGCGTGGTTCTATGTTGAAAAGCCCGAGTAAGACCTGCCCGCCGCCGTGCGAGCAGTGACCTGTGGCCTGACAGCGCCGGTCTGCAGGTCAGGAGACGTAGCCACATACCTCAGGGGGAGGTATCGCCCGCGAAGCTCGAATTACCGCTCGCGATCAGAGCGTTCGTTACTCACCGGGATAGGGTGGCCGGAGGGGCCTCTGTACCGGACCACGCTGTCAACGCCCACGCGGGGGCAGGATAGGAACATGCGAAACACACTCTACGCCGCCTCACTCGTGGCCATCGTTCTTCAGGTTACGGCGGGATCGGCCGCAGCACAGGAAGTCGGCCGTCTTCGGTATGAAATAGACGCGACGTTCGATTTGGAGCGCTCAGAGATCCAGGGACATGCTCGAATCGAGGTGCCATACTCGCTCCTGTGGTCGCCGTCGGAGATCCGCCTCGACCTGAAGTCCGCGGGAGCGGATTCACTCGATCGGCCGCGTCTCGAGATTACATCCGTGCGCATCGCCGACGAGCTGCGGACGACCGACGTGGCCGAGGGTTATCTGCGAGTGAGCCTGCCGGTGGCAGCCCGCGTCGGGGAGGTCGTCGTTCTCGAGATCGACTACATGTGCGCGTTCAACACGAGCTACGACCTGCTCGGCTACCATAGCTTCTGGTCGGTAGGCCCAGGATCGTACTGGTACCCGGACGTCGTGGGTGCCGGGAACGCGAGAGGTAGGTTCAAGGACTTCCTCGTCACGCTCAACTATCCGTCGGAGTTTGCCGCCGTAACGAGCGGCACCCCGGATAGTCAGGCAACCGAGGCCGGTGGATTCACGCAGGCGACGTTCCAAGCCGAGCACGTGGAGGGTTTCAGCGTCAGCTTGGCAGAGGGATTCGAGGTGCACGCGGTGGAGGGCGACGGCTACAAGGTCATCGGCCTTATTCCTCCCGACGACCCGGAGCCGTTCGGGCAGGCGATCGGCCTCGCGGCGGAAGCGGTGGAGTGGTACCGGGACACCTACGGGTTTCTCCCGGTGAAGCAGATCGGGATCGTTCCCGGGCCGAGCCGCTGGAGCGGTGGATACCCCCTTCCCAACGTGTTCATGATCCACCGCGGCACCCTCCGGCCGAGCTTTCTCCGTTGGATCACCGCGCACGAGCTCGGCCATTACTACTGGGGCCTGTACGTGTTGAGCGCCACGAGCGAGCGACTGGACTGGCTCAATCTGGCTAACGGGATCTGGGCCGATCACCTGTATATGGCCGAGACGTCGGCCCGAACGGTTGACGAGGTGCTGCGTGACCCAAGTGCTGGCGACATGCTTGTTGCTTACCTGCAGGCCATGCTCGAGAACCGGGAGCAGAGGCTCGGGCTCACTGGAGAGGAAGAAGAGGAACTGGGCTTCGACTACAACTCGCTCATCCGTCACGGCAAGGCCACGGTCGGCGTGTACCTGCAAGCCCGCAAACTTGGCCCCGAGCGGTACGTGGAGCTGCAACGAGGTATCTTGCGCGACTATCCCTACCGACCGTTGCCGCTCGAGGATTATGTGGCACGCTTGGAAGCTGCGGGGGCATCCGGCGCAATGGAGTTCTTCAAAGAATGGGTCCGTGGAGACGCCCGTATCGAGTATGACGTGCTCGACATCGCGTCCGAGGTGGTTCCCGCGGGCTGGGTCCACACCGTGCGTGTCCGCCAGGCTGGCACGGTGCCGTTCGACTTGGACGTTCAGCTCGTCGGCACGTCGGGCTCGCGGGTCGAACGAAGTCTTACGCCCGAGGCCTTCGAGGACGGCCGTGAGCACGAGTTGAAAGTGACCATGGACGAACCGCTCGCCGAGGTGCGGTTGGATCCGGACGGGCTTCTGCCGATGCTGAACAGCTCCAACCAGGGCGTTCGCCGCGCGTATCTCAGGGCGATGACTCGGGCCGACATGACCGCGCTCTTCCTGGACGTTGGCGCGGCATACCTGGCTGACTTCCCGGGCGATGACAGGGTGCGGCTGGACTACGTCTCCCGCCTGTTCGACCTGAGGCAGCATGATCGCATCGTCGAGATGCTCGATCCTCTCGTGAGGGGCGCCGAAGGTGGGCCGGCCGCGGCCTGCGCTACGCGCTACGCCTGCTGGTCCGCGATCCTGCTCGCCCGCTCGCTGAATGCCGTGGGCCTGGTGGAGGAAGCCGGTGAAATCCTACGCATCATCGAGACGCACGCGCGTAGGCATGACCTCGATAGGCGGTGGGACGAGGCCGCGGGGGAGGCGGAAAGGGCGCATCTGGATTAGCGGTAGCAGAGGGCCCGAAGCCGCTCAGCCCTCCTGTCCCCGAAGCGGGAGGGCGCGCTGCTGAATCGCTGCCCTTCGGCCGTCAGTGTCCGTCATTGTGTTCTGTCACTGTTTCTGACACTGTGGCGCACTGCGAGAGAACCACCCTGCCGTAACTGACGACAGGACCGCTTCTTATCCAATCGGGGCGGCGAGATTCGCTGTCGAGCCGAAGGCGAGACCTTCGAGCAGGCGAAGCCTACGAGACTACTCGCGACCTCCTGCCGTCGAGCCGCAGGCGAGACATTTGAGCGAGCAAAGCTCCGACCCCCATTCGCCTAGCGGTGCGTTCCCTCACGCGCATACAGTCGCATTCACGCGCATTCTGGTGATTTCACGTGCGTACACTTCCGCTTACTCCTCCTCATTTCGTTACAGCTACGGTTACAGTTCGGAAGAGGACGCGTCGGGTGTGAAGCGGGTACGTGACACGAGAGGCGACGCACCGTCTACTGAGGCAGCCGCACCTCGAACTCGATGGCGGCCAGCTGCTCAGGCGACTTGCCAATGCTCTTGAGGAACGGCAGCCAGCGCGGGTCGTTCTGGATGTTGGCGAACATGGATTCGATCGCGATGTGTGTCAGACCCGGGTCGTTGTACTCGATGGCCTTCCCGAGCATTTCGAAGGCGCGATCCGCCTCTCCCCGATACGCCAATGCGTACGCGATGTTGTGCGCCCAGCCTTCTTCGTATTCCTCTATCAGACGCGAGAGGGCGGCGTCGGATTCGGCCGCCTGCCCCAAGGCGTGATGCACCATGACGAGGCCGACGAGCCGCCAGGCCTCGAGGGATTCCTGCTGAATCGCCTCCAGCGCGGCTTCCGGCTCGTCCTTCAACAGCAGGGTCACGGCGGGCAGGTAGTGAGCCGAGATCCGTCCGGGACTCAGATCCAGCGCGGTCTCGGTGGAGGCGATGGCCTCTTCGAGCCGGCCCGCGAAGTGGTAGATGAGGCCGAGCCGGTACTGTCCGGTGGCGTTCACCGGATCACGGGCCAGCGCGCCGAGTCACGTGACGAGGCCTCGCAGAAGAGGGGCGGCCGGAACGCGCACCGCCCTCCCCTGTGTTCAGACTGTCTCGGCCTTAGCTGCGGGCCGGGATCTTGTGGAAGGTCGAGTTGGACACTTCGTACGTACGGACCACGGGTGTTCCATCGATGACCTTCGACAGGCCCTTCAGGACCCTCGCATAGCCATCGCGGCCATACGCATCCGCGTTAACCTTGGTGTCCCAAAGGCTGATAGCCACGGCCTGCGTTCCGGACGAGCCGAGGAAGGTCAGTTCGTCGGCAAATCCGCTATGCTTCCGAAGCATGGGGACGATGTCGTTCTCGAGCGTTTGTGTGAACTCGCTGCCGGCATTCGGCTTGAGATTCATTGTCACGTTGCGTGCAAACATTTTGGACTCCTTGGTTAATTGGTTACGGTGATTCTTCACAATCTATTGTTAGTTAACTTATATGGCATTGTATCACGCTTTACTATACTTGTCAAGTACACAAAGGCCGGCCCACGGATTGCGCGACTCCATCTCCCCACTTAACCTTATTCGGTAACATCGCTGGGACCTCAAAGGGAGCACCCCATGGATGTGTCGTTCGTGATCCGGCAGCGGCTGGAGGAACTGGGACTGGAGCAGAAGGACCTCGCCCGCGCCGCCCGGGTGACGGACTCCTACATTTCGCAGTTGCTGACGCGGAGAAAGGCGCCGCCAGCGCCGAACCGCACCGACATCTACGGGAAGATGGAGAAGTTCCTGAAGCTCCCGAGCGGGGAGCTGGCGGCTCTGGCGGACTTCCAGCGCAAAGAGAAGCTGAAGATGCAGTTGGGGGACGAGCCCACCCCCCTGTTCCGGGAGGTCCGCGAGCTGATCCTCAAGAAATGCGATCCCGCGAAGGAACAGCATGTGCGTGCGGTCTTCGAGAAACAGCCGTTCGGCGAACTCGAACGCCTGGTCACTCAGAAGCTGCTCGACGCGGTCAAGCGAGTGACCCAGGTGGAACTGGAAGACGAGCTTTGGCTCCGCAGGGTGGCTCGGATCAGCGGCGTGAACGACGAAGAGATGCGTGTCAGAGTGCTTGAGTTCCTCGACACCGACATCTTCCACGTGTCCGTCGAGAGCAGCCTCCTCTTCCTGGACCCGCTGATCGAATCCTGGGACATTGACCTCGCGACATTCGCCCTCGGGGTCGTTCTGAACCGCCGGGTAGTCTCCGAGCCGGTGAAGAGGTTCGAGTTCATCGAACTGGAATCCGGACAACCTTCCGGTGTGGAGCCAGGGCTCAAGGAATTCCTCGGGGATTCTTCCCTCAGCGGCACCGCGACCGAGGAGGAGGTCGCTTTTCTGAGGAAGCTCACTTTCAAGGACAGGCGGCCTACTCCGCTCTACTACTATCGGGAGTTACAGAACCTCAGAGACCCTCTCCATTTCGGCCAGCTGCACTTGTAGGGATCGAGGGTTTCATTGCGTCCTCCTTCTTGATTGTTGTGAACACCTGCTCGCTACCTGTCACTGTTCTTGACACTGTGGCGCACTGCGAAAAAACGGCCCTGTCGTAACAGTCGAGGCCGGTTTGACCTGACCCCTGAAACGAGACCGATCCTGGAGTTAGCATGGGGATCGATCCAAACAGGAAGGCAGGGGGCGACTATGGGCCAGAAGCGGTACACACTGGAGCAGATCATCGGCAAGCTGCGGCAGGCAGAAGTGAGATTGGCCGAGGGCAAGCGAGTAGCGGAGATCGTGCGAGAGCTGGGAATCAAGGAGCAGACGTACTACCGGTGACCTTGCGGTGGTGCTTCAGGTCCTCGGCGAGGAACACCGTGGCCATACCGCCACGGCCGATGTCCCGCTCGATGGCATAACGGTCGGCAAGTGCAGACTTGAGACGTTCCAGGAGGTCAGACACATAGTCCTCCGGTGGAACGAAGAGAGTAAAATTAATATACGGGAGAGGAGCTTAGAGCGCCCGTTGAGCCCGGGCTAACGGACCGAAGGTTGTCACTGCCTGTGGCACTGACCCCGAGGCATGTTGATGAGAGTGGGCCGCCCACCTGACCGGGCGGCCGGAGGGCGCGCCTCGCGCCTGGTCAGCTTTCCTCTCACTCGATGGCCACGGAAGCTCACAGCTTCCACCCCTTCTGATGGTCGGGTAGCTTCGCGCGGTGGAACTACGGAACGATCGCACGTGGTCAGCGTGCAGCTCAGGCGCCGACCGGCGGGCGGGCGACAGTACCTTCTTGATATTCAGGAGGTTGAAATGACTCGGAGCATCGGCTTCGTCGCAATCGTGGCGCTATCGTCCGCCTGCGGAGCCTCCGCACCACCAACGGAGCACATCCCCGGAGGGCACCAATCGGGAGAGGAAGCAGCCCTCCTCGAAGTAGTGGACCGCTATATGATAGCGATCTCCGAGACCGATCTTGAGGCACAGGCGGCGATGCAAGCGCCGGGCGGAATGACCTATCAGTGGCGCCCGACCGAAGGCGGCGACATGCATATCACGGCGCACCCGAACTCCTTTTGGACCGATCCATCCCGAGACGATGGGCGCGTCTATCGTGAGCGGTACTGGTCGCCAACCGTCATGATTCGCGGCGGAATTGCGGTTGTGTGGGCACCCTATGAGTTCTGGATCGATGGCGAGACGAGCCATTGTGGTGTCGATGTTGTCGACTTTGTAAAGATCGACGGAGAATGGCTTGTGTCCAACGCGATGTGGACGGTCGAACCGGAGGCCTGTACCGAGTTGCGGCCAGTGGAAACCTCAAATCTGCGCCCTGCAGACTGATGGACTCCGTGCGAAGATGCCGGCCCGGAACTCCAGCCGTGGGTCGAGCGGGGGCGCGAGGCTCTGGAGAAGCTCGGGCCTCCGGATCAATAGGAGTCATGTCCGGCGCCCTTCTGCTGAGTGGGCAGGAGGGCTGGCCGGCCTTACAGGCTCGACACCCGGTCAGTGACAGCGACAGTGACGCTTGCCGATATCGCTGCCCCACTGAATACCAGTCAGCGGACAGTCTGCGGGTTCGGTCATCGATTATGAGTCGTGTGGAGCTCGGGGCGCTTCTCGTGGGATGCGTTCCGCATATACTGTTCTGAATAGCCATCGGACCTTGTGAGTTCTCAATATCTTCAGGACAGTCGGAACGGAGATCGACATGACGGACGATCGCGCCCGCGGTTTCGTAGGTCGCTTTCTTGGCAGGTGGCAGCTGGCACTCGGCGAGCTCGCCATCGTGTCTCTCGGCGTCCTCATCGCTCTTTGGGCAGACCAGTGGATGCAGACTCGGCAAGAGGCTTCCATGGCGGTCAGCTACCTCGAGCGCCTGCAAACGGACGTCAGGGAGGACCTCAGATCTCTCCGATTCAGCGCCAACCAGGCGCGGAACCGGCTCGCGATCACCAGGCAGGTCGATGCGTGGCTGCACGACCTGGACGCTCTACCCGATCCTGACTCGCTAGTCATGAGTGTGCACTTCGCCGGCGTAGTGTTCCCACCCACGATCTCGAAGTTCACGATTGACGAACTGAAATCCACCGGGGACGTCCGCCTCTTGAGAAACGAAGCGCTCAAGCGGCAGATCGCCGACTACTACAATCAGATCGGGCTGCAGATAGACCAGTGGGGTGTATGGGGTGACCAGGGAATCACCGAGACGTACTTCCGCGAGCTGGCGTTCGTCGTGGACCCTGAGTTCAGGATTCGGGCGGGCACTTTCGACCCTGCTCTGATGCAGCGGTTCTTGAGCTCTTCCAGCGATGACGCACCCTCGAGCTACGCCGAGACCCAGGGAGCCGCACCGGAGATCGGAGCCACGCGCGTGGATGCCGATCGTATACTCTCTCGAATGCGGGCGCGGCCGAACTTCGGAGGTTACCTCCGCGACAGCATGTATTGGGCTCATCTGTCAGCACAGCTGTTGGACGGTGTCGTCCTCTCCACGGTAGAGCTGGAGTCAGCGATCGCGGAGGAGCTTGAAGCTCTCAGCCGATAGAGTTGGCCTGGGAGGGTGGCGCACCAGAGTCTCACGCAGGTGGGCAGCCCGAGTTGACTGGCCTATGAGTGGACCAGTGCCAGAGTCAGTGTCGTGACACTGTCCGTGACACTGTTACAATGATGATAATGACGGCCCTGCCGTAAGTGTCGACAGAGCCGTCTTTTACCAATCGGGGCGGCGAGATTCGCCGTCGTCGTTCGGACCTTCGCCGCAGGCGAAGTGCTGGGAACGATGGTGAAGTGGCAGGAGTAGGATCTCGCGGTCCATCGCGAATCGGGACGGGAAAGGGAGGTAAGCGTGTACGCGTGCCACATGAGACGTGTGATGTTGACCGGAGTTGGTTGTCTGGCCCTCGTGGCCACACCTGGCTTCGCTCAGGAGACGATGGCAGGCGGCACCACGGGCGTACCTGCCGCCGAGGCACCTAGCAGCAGCCTTCTCAATCTCCTCCCTGACGGTGACACTAAGCGCCGCTTCATTCTCGATTGTACCGGTTGTCATCAGTTCGATGCGGCGACGGTCGGCAGCGAGGGTCACTTCAAGAGCCATGACGACTGGCGGACGCGTATCGCCCAGATGTTGTCGTTCGCGGGGGCGAGAACGGCCTTTCCGATCATTGCTCCGGGACGGCACCCGGTCCACACGGCCGACTGGCTCGTACAGCACCTTGGAGATGAGCAGGTTCCGCTGCCCGATGTGACCGGCGCCTGGGCACCGGCCGAAGGCGTCGAGTTCACGGAGTACGACCTCGGAGCGCCGGACCTTCCACATGATGTGGCGCTGGACCTGGAAGGCCGTGTAATCATCACCGGCCAGTTGAGCGGCCAGATGTATGTCCTCGATCCCACCTCTGGCGAGGTTTCGACGTCCGAGGCGATCCCAACACCGCAGGCCAACCCGCGGGCCGTGGAGGTCGACGACTCAGGAGCCTGGTGGGTACTGCTAGGTGGCCCGGAGCAGGTCGCGCGGCATGATCCAGCCGTTGGCGGCTGGGAGACCTGGGACATAGCCATGCATCCTCACAGCATCGCCCGGGCAGAAGACGGGCGGATCTGGTTCAACGGGCACTTCTCGAAGGATCCGGAACAGATCGGCGTGCTCGACCCGGAGAGCGGGCGCGTACGGACGTTCGACGTTCCGGTTCCACCGACCGACGACGATGGAAGCAACATCCCCTACGGACTGCGCTTCGGTCCGGACGGAACGCTGTGGGGCACACAACTCATCGGTAACCGGCTCGTACGTTTCGATCCCGACAGCAACGATTTCGAGACCTTTACGCTTCCGACGAGTCACAGCGGCCCCAGGCGGCTTGACGTGGCGCCTGACGGCACGGTGTGGATCCCTCTCTATTCGGCATCAGGGATCGCCCGGTTCGACCCCGGTTCGGAATCGTTCACCGAGTACGAGCTGCCCATCGCGGATGCGCTTCCGTACATCGTGCGGGTGGACGCTGCTCGCGGCTGGGTCTGGATCGCGACGGCTGGAGCGGATGCGCTTCTGCGCTTCCACCTGGCGGACGAACGATTTGAGGTGTTCCCGTACCCGACACCGCGTTCACTGGTGCGACACATGACGCTCGACGCGGAGTCCGGCGACCTGTGGCTTGCGTACGGCAACTTTCCCCCCGTGACGCCAAAGATCGTCAGGGCGAGACCTTACCTTCCGTAGGCTGGTTGGCGGTCAGCCACGCGGGCGCTCGAGGGGGGATTGTCCGGGGAATGCCGAATAGCAGATTTGACCACTTCCGGATAACATTAAGTAGTTACTGCAGTTAAACGAATCGGGAGCCGTCATTTACATCAATCGGGGCGGCAAGATTCGCTGTCGCTCCTCAGACCTTCGTCGCAGGCGAAGTACTCGCGACCTCGAGCAGACACCCGAGGGACTGGTTCGCACGGGCGCACGCGAGCGGTCCCTTCTATTCGTTCGCCCGCGCAAGTTGCTGCTGCAGGCTAAAGATGTCCGGCATTAGCCACTGCTCCGCGATCTTTCCACCTTCAATTCGCAAGATCGACATCTCATCGATCTGGATCTTCCTCCCCGTTGCAGGGCTGCCGCGCCAACTCCCAGCGTTGGTTCCCGTCGATACGAAATGAAGCACCACGAGATCTCCCTCGGCCACAATGTGCTGGATGTCCTCTCTCCAATCTGGAAAGGCCTCGCGGTGCTGTCGTACGTGTTCTCGAAAACTATCGATTCCCCTTAGCTCGGACCCATCGGGCAGGAAATGTCGAACGAAATCAAGCGCGTACAGCTCATCGATAACGTCGAGGTTGCCCTGGTTCCAGACCTGGTCGTTCATGTAGCGGACCAAGTTCTTGTTCGAATCCGACACGCTCTCGGACGTCGGTCTGCTGCAGCCTGTGATGACGGGTGAGACTGCAATGAGCGAAACAAGGATCAACCTCGTGAACCATAGGGAAATTGTTCTTCCGATCATCGTCTCCCTCCACGGGGTATCGCATTAACGATGCGACGTCGGTCTGATATGCCCCCTGGCCTCCACTTGACCCGCGACTCGGTGGATTGCGTCAGAGACAGTGACCAAATAGAGCAACACAAAGTAGCAGCGGGCCCGAAGCACGTTAACCCCGGACCCACAGATCTGCTGCTATTTCAACGGTTAAACCAATCGGGGCGGCGAGATTCGAACTCGCGACCTCCTGAACCCCATTCGCCTGGCGGTGCGTGCACTCACGTGCATACAGTTGCATTCACGCGCATTTCGGCGATTTCAGTTTGCCTCAGTTGCGCTCATTCCTCCTCATTTCGTTACAGCTACGGTTACAGTTCTGAAAGGAAGCGTCGGGTGTGAAGCGGGTACGTGACACGAGAGGCTACGCACCGTCTACTGCGGCAACCGCACCTCGAACTCGATCGCGGCCAGCTGCTCGGGCGACTTTCCGATGCTTGCCGTAACTGCCGACAAGACCGTCTCTTACACAATCGGGGCGGCGAGATTCGAACTCGTGACCTCCTGCCGTCGAGCCGAAGGCGAGACCTTCGAGCGAGCTTTGCTCGCGAGACTACCCCATTCGCGTGGCGGTACCTGCACTCACCTGCATACAGTTGCATTCACGCGCATTTCAGCGATTTCACTTGCGTACAGTTGCGCTCATTCCTCCTCATTTCGTTACAGCTACGGTTACATTCTCAAGGCCGCCAGTCAGCGATATCACCATTGGCAAGTCGAACCGTCTCTCCCGTGCCAAGGTCATAGATCGTGACTCCGTCCATGACGAAACGCGTGGCGTCCGGTGACCAGCTGGGGCGTCTGCCATCGATCTCATACTCCGGCTGACCGGAAACCGAGTAGTAGCCGGACGCGTCCTTCTGTAACGGCAATGTGTATACCGAGTAGACACTCTTTGTCCCCTTCTTCCCGACGGAAAAGTGGCGGATCGCAGTGAACGCCAGCTTGTCCTGTGTGCCCACTCGTCCCCAGTCCGGACCATCACGCACAGTGCTGATATCATCACCGGAGTAAGACGCGTCGAAGACCGTTTCGATGTGTCCGTCAGCCATGTGGATGATCTTGATCGTCGTGGTGCCTCCGCCCTCTTCCTTGTAGGCGATAGCGCTTCCGTCGGGCGCCCACGACGGATCGTCGGCGAAGATGTAGTTGTCACAGTTGTGGGTGAGCCGGGTCAGATTCGAACCGTCCGAGTCCATGGTCCAGATATCCGATTCTCCCTGCCCTTCGCCGTTCGCACATGTCTCGCCGAGTGTGGCCTGAAACGCGATCTGGCTACCGTCCGGAGACCATGACGGATAACTCGCGATGGAGAACTGGGTCGTCGCAGCGATAGCGCTTGGTGACGTCGCGACGATACCGCCCTCGGCCGGTGTGGTGATATCGATCGTTGCCAAGGGCCCACCCCCGAGCTCGAAGACGATCTGGTAGGGAACGCCAGAGCCGTCTCCCAACGGAGACCAGGCCGATGAGCCGGCGAACTGCGACTCCGGTACGACCAACGTGGAGTGAGAGCCATCCGCATTCATGACGTGGAGCGCCCCGTTGCTTCGGAAGGCAATCTCCGGGTCGGCGGGACCCCCACCTCCTCCGCCGGGCTTACCCCCCTTCTTGAAGAGCGCCGTCTCCGATTCGATCTCAGTCGGCGAGTCCTCACAACCGAGATGGAATGCGACGGCCAGTACAGATAGAACGATTGGCAGTCGTCTCATGGCGGCCTCCTAACAGCAACCTCGTTGATCACACAGACACGAGACTTCGGTTCTTTCCTGTGATACGGTCATGGACAAGCCGATACGCTCGGCCCTCGCCAGTCCGGGGCATGTCCCTTGGGCGCCTTCTTCTTTCTTAGTGTTGTCGCGTCGTAGATTTCGATTCCGTGAGCGGCGATGTGGCTGTCGTCCGGAGACCACGAGGGATCCATCCAGATGGGCGACATGGACTCTATGTCCACCCCATCCTGGCGCGTCCAGCGAAGGCCATCGTGCGCCACAGCCACCCGGTACACACCGCTCTCCTGGATCGAGGATGTCCAGCGAGTAAACAGAAGAGTTGAACCATCATTGGACCAATCAGGTTGCTCCAGGTGATCGGCCTCGTAGCGCGACACAGCGGTTTCGAGAGGTGTGTCGCACGTCAAGCTTCCGTCCCCCGACGTTACAAGGTTGCAGATCCGGATCCCGTCTTCTCCAATGACCGCAAGGTCGTCATCGTCGAAGTGTTCGCCGAAGGCAATCGCCCCTCCGTCGGGACTCCATGTAGGGCTCGACACACCGAAGGACGCTTGGCTGCAATAGACCTCTTCAGGAGCCCCGCTTCCATCCGCCGCCATCACATATAGCGATCCACCGCCGCCGCACGTCGAAGTATCCGAGTACCCCCGAATGGCGATCAACTGACCGTCCGGTGAGTAGGAAGGGTCTCCGTCGGCCGCGTGGTCGCTGAGCACCCGCAGGTCGCGTGTTTGGATACCACCTCCGGCGTCGACCCAGGCGTCGACAGTCACCAAACCCCCGTTGCCGACAGACACGGCGATTCTGAATGGGTCTTCCACGGTTCCACACCCGAGCGGCGACCACGAGGGATGCCGAACGTTATGGTATCCGGTGAGTTGCTCGATCTCGTCGTCCCGCACCAGCAAAGCGGCGTTGCCTCCGTCGCCGTCCATCACCCACAGGTCCGTTCCGGGACCTCGGATGAAAGCGATCTCCGGGTCGGCGGGACCCCCACCTCCTCCGCCGGGCTTACCCCCCTTCTTGAAGAGCGCCGTCTCCGACTCGGTCTCGGTCGGGAATTCCTCACAACCGAGGAAGAACACGATAGCCAACGCCGAAAGAACGATTGGCAGCCTGCTCATGGTGGCCTCCGGCTTGCTTGTGTCGCGGGTCTGGCCGAGCTTCAAGGCGAGGCCCGGTCCCTACCGTTCCTGAGGTACTGTCGGCTGGCCCCCAGCAGCGTGACACCAGCGCACGGCACCGGGACTCAGCGAGGCAATGCGGATGGACGCACCATCGCGGCCAGATCCGGAGACGTTGGCAAGGCTCCGCGAAGGCGTAAGAATCATGGCCCTCCGGGCCCTGGGTTCGGCCGACGCGGCGGAGGAAGTGGCCCAGGAGACTCTGGCGCGGGCGCTTTCGGCCCTAGAGTCCAGACGACTCGCCAATCCGCAAAGCCTGCCAGCATATGTGCACGGGATCGCGCGCCACGTCATTACGGACGTTCATCGGTCCAGCCAGCGCACGGTGCCGTTCGGTCCCAGTATCGAAGCCGTATCCATGCTGGACGAAACCGACGCTCTCGACGGTCTCATCAGCCGGGAACAGCAGGACCGGGTTCGAGCGGTTCTCGAAGATCTATCTCCGGGAGACCGTGAGGTCCTGCGCCTCAGCTTCTTTGACGGTCTGACGCCTTCCCAGATCGCAGAGTCCCAAGGCGTGCCAGCTCCAACCATCCGCAAGCGCAAATCGAGGGCGTTGGAGCGTCTCCGGCAGGTGTTCCTCTCAGGAGGTCACGCTGGAGAGGATGCGCCGACTATAGATCAGGAAGGTGAAGGCGTGGGGTCGGAGAGTATTGGCGAAGAGGTGGACAACGACGATCACGGGAGGCTCCGTTGAGCCAGCCGCTGGCATGCAACGAGATCGCCGACGGAGCCATCGTCGAGCGCTACGTGGCGGGGAAGCTCTCGTCAGACCTGACGGACCGGTTCGAGATCCACCTTCTGGACTGTGGCAGGTGCCAGACGGAAGTGCAGCTGGCCTGGGCTGTTCGCAAGGGTATAGGCACAGGTGACGCCTCATCGGGGAGCGAATGCGACTCAGGCGTGATTCCGATGCGTCTCCGGCACAGGTTTTCTCGAGTGGCCATCGGCGCGGCAGTGGCCGCCGCTGCTGCGGCGATCCTGCTCTTCGCGGTTCCGTCACTCCGCGTCGGAGACACGTCGAGCACGGGCGATCCGCACCGTGGCCCCGAGTACGACACACCTTCTGTGCCCGTACCCATCGCACCCGTGGGGACTGTAGACGGCGTGGAAGAGATTCACTGGACGAGTGTTGCCATCGCAGACCGCTACCGCCTCACTCTGCTGGACCAAGATGGGTCTATTCGCTGGGAGTTCGAGACCGTAGATACGTTTGCGACGTTCCCTGACCGAATAGTCCTCGAGCAAGGCGCCGCATACTACTGGACGGTCGACGCCCGCATCGGCTTCGATCGCTGGGTTGAGTCCGAGCTGGCAGCCTTTCGTCTGGCGTCACTCGGCACAAGCCGTCGCTGAGTCGCCACGTGCTCCCCGCGCTTGTCTCACTCGTCCTAACACCCCTCGCCGCAGCATCCGTTGCTTTGGCACCGTTCCAGGCAGCCCCTGTGGACGACGAGATCATCGCGGCGGCCCGACACGGAGATCACTCGGCCCTCGTCGAACTCGTGCGGACACACCCGGACGAAGCAAGAGAGGCGTTGCGTGACCTCCTGGTCATGGCGGCGCACTCGGCGACGTCGGCGACGGAAGGCGAACACCTGACCGCCGCCGAACTCTTGGGAAGGGCCTACGCCGAAGCCTGGACTGACTCGTTCCTGTTGCGACAGGTGGGGGAGTTCCGCACGTGGTCGGCAAGCCAGCGAGCGGTCAAGTTGTCGGCCGACAGCCTTCGACTGGCAGGCAATGACGCTTATCGCGTAGCCGGTGTCGATGAGAGCCGTGGGCTTTGGCGCGCAGCGTTCGAACGGTCAGCCTCGCTCCCCGACTCCGTCGGAATGGCCCGCAGCCTTGGCAACATCGGTGCTGCCTTTTATGGCGCCGGGGCCCTCGACAGTGCCGTGGCCTACCTGGAGCGGGCTCGGGATCTGGCGGTGACTGTCGGCGACCATCGCACGGCCGCCAACGGCCTCACGGTACTTGCCGACGTTATGTATGAGCGGGGAAACCTTGCGGGCGCGAGTCTGCTGTACCGGCGGTCGCTAGAGGTCCGTACGCGCATTGGAGACGCGTATGGGGTTGCAGCAGACGAGCACAATCTGGGGCTCGTATACAGAGAGCTCGGCGACTCCGAAGCAGCGAGTCGACAGTTTCGGAGGGCGCGGGAGATCAATCTGGAGCACGGCTATCGAGCGGAGGCTGCCGACAATCTCCTCGCGCTCTCGGATGTGGCTGTGGACGGCGGAGAGTATTCGAAGGCCGAGGCATTGCTCCAGGAAGTGGCTGTTGTCTACCGCGAGCTGGGCGACCTTCTGGGCCAAGCCCGGACCCATCACCGCAGTGGATTCTTGGAGATGCGGCGAGGCCGATACCGCCAGGCGATCCCGGCCCTGGAGACCGCCACGGACTTATACCAGGATGCGGGCCGCTTCCGCGACGTCGCCGCGGTCCGGCAGCACGCGTCAGCAGCCCACGCAGCCGTGGGTGATCTCGACGGTGCACTGCAACAGCTGCACGCGGCTGAGCGTGCCGCGAGTCAAGTCGGCGCCCAAGGGGCTCTCGAGGCCGAGTTGTCACTGGCGCGTGGAGACCTCGCTCTACGCTTCAACCAACCAGAACGAGCGCAGCAGGAGTTCAACCGCGCCGAAGTCCTTTATCGAGAGGCCGGCGACGATGCCGGTGTCATCGAGGCCCGCCTTGGAGTCGGCTACCTGTTGGTCTTCCGCGAGGAGTATTCACGGGCGGCGGCAGCTTTCGACCGTGTGGTCCGAGATCAGCTTGCTCAGGGTAACGCTCACGCAGCAGCGAAGACCCGTTTGCTCGTGGGCTATTCCAGGGATCGGAGTAGAGACCTGGCTGACGCACGCGCTGCTCTCAGCAGCGCCGCAGCGGAACTATCTGAGCTCGGCGATCCCGTTTGGGAAGCAGCTGCCCTATCGATGCTCGGTGATTTCGAAGCTCGGACGGGTTCCCCGTCGGTAGCTCGATCGCTCTACGATGAGGGGCTCTCCCGACTGGTCAAGCTGGATGCTCCGGATGTCCGCTGGAGACTGTTGGCGGGACTCGGCGAGGTGCTCGCTCAGTCGGGGCAGTATGAAGGCGCCGCCGGGCGATATCAGGCAGCTATCGCCGCGGTCGAGCGAGTTGGGACCAGTGCCGGATTGGAGGGGCGGCGGCTCGCTTACCTGGCGGACAAATGGGAGATCTACGGTCGTCTGGCCGTGGTGGAACTGAGGCGAGATAACGTGCCAGCGGCGTTCGAGGTCAGTGAGAGAATGCGGGCTCGTCGCATGCTCGCGATGCTGTCCGCGGGGCACATTCTCACACGGGAGAGTGGTGCCTCAGACCTCGCCGCACGGGAACAGGATCTCCGCCTCTATCTCGCCAATCCGTCCGGAGTCGTGCCGGGAGTCACTACGCGTCAAGCGATCGCTCGCGATCCCGGCGGTTCTTCAGGCCTAATGGTCCCGATCGAAACAGTCGCTGCGGCACGCGCGACCCATTCGCACCTCCTGGACGAGCTACGGTCGATCGACGAGCCATACGCATCTTTAGTCGCTCCCAAGGTGGTTGCGGGTGGTGCGGTTGCAAGTCTCTTGGCAGACGACGAGGTGCTGCTGGAGTACCTGGTGAGCGACTCCACCACTCTCGTGTTCGTTATTACTGCCGACGGAGTGACCTCGCTGGATCTGGGAATCGAGCGGCGAAGCCTGGCGGCCCTTGTCGATTTTGCTCGCGGAGCCATTGCCGGCCCCCGTGGCGACCCCGGGAGAGACGCCTGGGAGGTTCCCCTCAGGCGTCTGCACCGTGAACTGATTGCACCTGTAGAGGACGCTGGCCTCCTGGCGGGCAAACGCCACCTGCGCATCGTTCCGCATGGCGAGCTCCACTACCTGCCGTTCCAAGCGCTGCTGGGGGCTGAGCCATCTGAGGGCTTCCTGATTGAGCGGTACGTGGTCAGCTACGCCCCCTCGGCATCGGTATGGGTGAGGCTTGCCGCTTTGGCTGAGCAGCATGAGGGGAGCCGCGTCCTAGCGATGGCACCGTTGGTGGATAGGCTTCCAGCCACTCGGATCGAGGCAGAGACGATTCGAGGTGTTCTGGGCTCGGAGGCGGACGTGCTCATCGGGCCGGACGCGTCGGAGCAGATACTCCGCGCGTCGGTAGGTGAATACAGGGTCCTCCACCTCGCGACGGTCGGCGAGGTAAACAGGGCGAATCCGCTCTATTCATTCGTGCAGCTTCGCGGTGGCGGTTCCCAGGACGGCCGGCTGGAGGTGCATGAAGTCCTCGGACTGAGTCTGGACGCGGAACTGGTCGTGCTGAGCGCCTGCGAGACAGGGCTTGGATCAGGCGCCCTGGCAGATGTTCCGAGTGGTGACGATTGGGTGGGACTGGTCAGGGCGTTTCTTCACGCTGGAGCGTCTAATGTTCTCGCGTCGCTTTGGCGCGTCGAAGACCTCTCGACCGCACAGCTCATGCGTGCGTTCTATGAGCACTTTGGGGAGGGTATCGGGTCCACCGAGGCTCTCGCCCGCGCACAGCGGGCCATGCTCGGGCAGCCGGACACAGCGCACCCCTTCTTCTGGGCGGGGTTCGTGTTAAGCGGGAGTTCATGATGCTGCTGATCTCTAATATGCGGTTGAAGCGTTTCGGTCAGCTGGTCGGAGCGCTGGGAATCCTGGGCACGCTATGGCTGGCCGCGTGCTCAGATGGCTCGAACAGCTTTCTGGAGCCATCGCAACCAGAGAATGACGGAGAGGTTGCTGCACTGATCACGGTCAGCGAGCCCGTGCTAAGGCCTGAATATGCATCTGATCGGGCGCTGACGAGCTGGCAGCCGGATGCAACGCTTCATTCGCTCGACGATGACTCGGTCAGCTTCGTCTCGTTCCCACCTGGCACCTTCCCGGAAGCGGATTCTCTCCAGATCGCTAACCCGCGCAGCGGAGCCGTTAGCGGTGGACTCGTTTCCGATGGCGGGCTCGATCCGGTGGCCATTCCCAGCTCGGTTGGTGATTCGCTGAGCATCTGGGTGCTTGAGGCAAGTGAGGTTGCATATCGAATCTGGATTCTGGTTCCGGATCGTCGGCCTCCGGTGGTTGTCCGGACGCGGCCGACCCGGGGCGAAACGGCGGTTCCGCTCAATAGCTCGATTGTCATCGTATTCAGTGAGCCCATCGAGGTATCGACCGCCACGTTGGAGACTGTGCGCCTCGTCAGGGATGGGCAGCCCGTGCCTGCAGAGCTTGCCGTTACACCCGACGGGTTGACCGTTGCGCTCGTGCCGACAAATCCGCTGGTGCCCGAGGCTGACTACGCTGTCGTTGTAGCGGACGAGATCGCCGACCTCTCGGGTGATCGGCTGCAGCAGGAAGTAGCGGTTCCGTTCACCACCGCAGCAGCCCCTGAGCTGACAGCAATCATCGTCTCGCCAGACAGTGTCACCGTGGGAGCGGGTCTATCGGTCCAGCTCTCCGTCCGCGACTCCAACGGCACCCTGGTGGCTGCTTCGTCGCTGGAATGGTCCAGTTCCGACTCGTCGGTGGTTCGAATCTCGTCGGATGGCTTGGCGAGAGGAGTGTCGGAGGGTATCGCGTCCATAACCGTCACTCACGGTGAACTCTCGGCGAACGCGGTAGTGAATGTGTTTATCCTTCCGGACCTGGTCTCGGTGACGGCAGGCGCATCGCATACGTGTGGCTTGACCGGAGAAGGTGCGGCTTGGTGCTGGGGCTCGGATGAGTTCGGTCAGCTGGGCTCGGCTGTGATAGAGGCTCTCTCTCTTGTGCCTGCAGCCGTTGAGACCGAACAACTTTTCGCATCGATCAGTGCAGGCGGAGACCACACGTGCGCCGTTACGGCTTCTGGACAACTGTGGTGCTGGGGGAGAAGCGATTTCGGACAGGTCGGTGACGGCTCTCATGTGAACCGATTGCTTCCCGTGCCGGTCTTAGCGAGTTCAGAGTTTGCTGGCGTCACTGCGGGACAGGACCACACGTGCGCCCGCACCACGCAGGGCGACGCCTACTGCTGGGGACGCAACAACAACGGTCAGGTGGGTGAGGGATCGCAGACAGACCGCAGCGAGCCAGTTCCCGTAAGCGGTGGCCTGGTATTTAGCTCGCTGAGTGCAGGTGTGACGCATACCTGCGGTACGACCACGTCAGACCAACACTATTGCTGGGGCTCCAACGGGTCAGGGCAGCTTTCCGACCCCGATGTCGGTGGGCGAAGCCTCACCCCGAACCATCCCGACAACTCAGGGGGGTTCTTCGAGAGCATGGTCGCCGTCACCGCAGGCAAGGACCACACGTGCGCACTGCAGGTGGACGGCACGGCTTGGTGCGGTGGCACCCTTGCAGTAGACGCCCTCGAGGGACGTGACGAGAACGGCAACCCCGAGTACGGTGTGATACAGTGCAAAAACGGTGATACGGGAGCGCCGATGAACTGCATGCATGTGATGTTCGGTGTGGTCCCGGTGATCCCGTATCTTGCTGTGACGGCAGGCCACGAGCACTCCTGCTCACTCGCCGCGACCGGCACCGTGTATTGCTGGGGACGAGATGAGTACGGGCAGAGAGGCGACCAGAGCACCCTGCGCTGGACTTTCTGGGAGCCGGATACCGAGCCCGTCGTTGGCGCTCTCGCGTTCGAGAACGTTGACGCTGGAGCTTATCATACGTGTGGCGTCACGACGGCTGGCGAGACCTACTGCTGGGGACGAAATGACAGCGGTCAGGTTGGTGACGGGACGACCTCGAACCGTGACGTTCCACGGCTGGTGAGCTTCTGACGCCGCTGGCTCTCACGCGGGACTCAAGCCTTCTTCTGGCTGAGGACGGGCAGGTAGTAGCGATCGCAGTGACAGCAATCGTTACAGGCATCCGCAACTGACTGCCAGGTGCGGCCGACCTGATTCCTGTTCAGGCGGGCGCTGGTTCCTTTGTTACAGTTGGCGTGACAAGGCGCCAGGACAAGGAAAACGGCCCTGCCGTAACTACCGACAGGGCCGTCTCTTACCAAATCGGGGCGGCGAGATTCGAACTCGCGACCTCCTGAACCCCATGCCGATACGGTGCGCTGATACGCGCTGACTAGCGCTGGTTTATGCGGGTTTCGGGGTCGGTTGCGCTGGTGGGCAGCAGCCAGAAACAGTGGGCGCTGTCACTGACGCTGACACTGTTCGGCACTCCTGAACGGGTGTAAGACGTGCCGAGGAACGGGCGTCGTTTCGCGGACCGGACATTGGCTCTAGCTGGCACTGCCCTGTAGCTTGACGTAGACAACCGAGGCCCTCGATACATCTCGTTTCGGTCACGTCGCTCCGCACCCCCCTGATCGCGGAGCGAGCCTATAAGCCGTGCTCGTAGCCGACCCTTATCCGGGAGCCGGCAGAGTGACCGAACACCACTCAGGCAGCAAATCAAGCTCTTTGCCCTCTGAGTTGGCGGACCTACTCGCCGCCCGCGATGAGGTGGAAGAGGGGCGCGCCTGGGACCGAATCCTTCGCTCCTATAGCGACCTTCTCCTCCGGACCGCGCGTTCCGTTCACCGCGACCACGATGCCGCGATGGATGCGTACGCT
>JBDGXC010000040.1:0-23785 GCA_039584815.1 Gemmatimonadota bacterium | reverse complement strand
CCCGGGCTCCGAGCCACTGTCCGAAGGCGCGCGAGATCTCGACGGCCTCCGCGGTCTCCATCTCGCGCAGCGGGATGAAAGGCACCACGTCCAGGGCGCCCATGCGTGGGTGCTCCCCTTCGTGCTCCCGCATATCGACTCGCTCGAGAGCGACCGTGGCGAGGGCCATGGCTCCTTCGAGAACCGCTTCCGGTGTGCCCAGGAGGGTAAAGACGGCGCGATTGTGGTCCGGATCGGCCGACCGGTCCGCCAGCGTGACTCCGTCGACGGCGCGCACCGCTGCGGCCATCTCCTCGAGTGCGCCCGTTCTCCTCCCCTCGCTCACGTTGGCCTTGCACATAAGCACCTTAGCCATGGACGGTCTCCCCGGATCCGAGGGCGTCACCCAACTCCTCGGCCCGCCTCGCGAGCGCGGATGCCGTGTCCTCGTCCTTGATGCTTGCCACGTTGATGCGGACGTTTGCGAGACAGCCGTCGAACCCGGTCCGTGCCAGCGCGCCCCCCACCGCCAGATCGGAAGCAGCGTTCGGATTCGAACGTCCCGCCAGCCGGGCGACGAGTCCGATCACCCTTGCGCACCGCTCCGCGTTCTCGAGCGGCACCCTGGCCGCGCCGATCATCCCTTCCTGGATGGATCGGGAGCGGGCCGCCTTTTCCTCGTCCGTGCCCTTCGGGAGCGTGAAGGCGCGCATCACTGCACCGAACGCCTCCGAGTCCTCGCGCCCGCCCTTCATCAGGGCTCCAGTCAGGACCCGGGCCTCGGCATCGATCTCCCGGTAGTGCTCCTCGGCCTCCATACCCTCTCGACCGATGGAGAGGCGGGCCACCATGCCGGCCAACCCGGCGGCCATCGCACCGGCCGCGGCGGCGGCCGTCCCGCCTCCCGTCTGGTCCTCCGTCGGATCCATTACCTTGAGCAGAGCGTCCACGTCTTCCGCGTTCCACGTCGTCATGTCGTCGGACCGCCTTTCGGGGTATCGGTCTCTCGCCGTCCGCCCTCAGCTCTCCCGCACGTCCTTCAGAAGGGCATTCGATCGCACGAGATCAACCACGGCTTCGATGTCCGGCGTGAGCGATCGGTCATGCTCCAGGAAGCGGACTCGGCTGCGGATCTTGTCGTACACGGACCGCGTGAGAGGAGCCAGTCGATCGGGACCTTCAGCGCGCAGATCCACCGCCTGCGCAGCCGTCAGCAGCTCGATCGCTATGATGTAACGCAGGTTCTCGATGATCTCCATGGTGTGGCGGGCCGCGTTGGCCCCCATGCTCACGTGGTCTTCCTGGTTGGCGCTGGAGGGGATGGAGTCCACGCTGTCCGGGTGGGCGAGGGTCTTGTTGTCCGACACCAGGGCCGCCGCCGTGTACTGAACGACCATGAGCCCGCTGTCGATACCGGGACGTCCGACCAGCATCGCCGGTAGCCCGCCCGACAGCTCGGGCGTGAGGAGGCGGAACGTCCGCCTCTCGCTGAGGCTCCCGGCCTCGGCCACGGCGATGCCCAGCACGTCGAGCCACAGCGCGAGACCCTGTCCGTGGAAGTTCCCGCCCGAGATCACGTCCGGACCCGTGCCATCCGGCAGTTCCGTGAACACGAGCGGGTTGTCGCTCGTGCCGTTGAGCAGGCTCGTGACGCGGCTGGCAACGAAGCGCACGAGGTCGCGAACCGGACCGTGCACCTGCGGTATGCAGCGCAGGCTGTAGGCGTCCTGGACACGGTCCGGATCCGAGTCGATCAGTCGGCTGCCGTCCAACACGCGGCGCAGGTTCGACGCGACGTCCGCCTGCCCCATCTGGCCGCTCGCCTCGTGCAGGGCTGGATGCAGAAAATTCGAGCGGGCGCGCATGGCCTCGAGCGACAGGGCGGCGCCGGCCTCGGCGTGGTCGAGCAGGTCAAGCGCATCGTTCACCACGAGGGTCGCGGCGGCCAGCATGAAGGTCGTGCCGTTGGTCAGCGCCAGGCCTTCCTTGGGCCGCGGGGTCAACCGCGGTATGCCGGCACGCTCCATCGCGTCTGCGCCGGTCAGGAGCTCTCCATCGAACCACGCCTTCCCGGAATCCCCGCCGTCCGCGTCCGGGTCGCGTGTGAGCACGAGCCCGATGTGGGCCAGGGGAGCGAGATCTCCGCTCGCGCCGAGCGACCCCTTGGACGGTACGTGCGGATACACGCCCTTGTTGAGCATGCGGATGAAGGACTCGGCCAGCTCGGGTCTTACGCCGGAATTGCCGCGGGCCAGCGTGTTCGCTCGAATCAGCATCATCGCCCGCACGACGGTCTCGGGAAGCGGCGGCCCGACGCCGGCACAGCAGTTCAGGATGAGGTTGCGCGACAGGCGGCTCGCCTCCCCCGGCGCCACACGCTGGCCGGCGAGCGGCCCGAAGCCCGTGTTCACCCCGTAAATCGGGCGGTCCCCGGCGGCAACGGTCTCTTCGATCCAGTGCGCGGTCCGCTCCATCCGCTCCCGGACAGACGTGTCCAGGGGGGCCACTTTCTCGCCGTCGCGGGCCCCCGCGATCACATCCCGTATGGAGAGGTCCCGTCCTGTGAGAGAGATCATGAGCAAGCCCCGACCCGCGTACAGGTCACCGGTGAGATTCAGCGCGGCAAAGTAATGCCGGGCGGGCGCGCCGGGCCAGACGGGGTGGGGCGAGTCGCCGCGACGCCGTAGTTTGGTGTTCTCGCTCTCGGCTCACGGAGCCCGGACTTCGCGCGGAGAGGTCGGGCGCGCCGGACCGCCCGCCGCCTCCGAACGAACGAGACACCACGGGAAGGCACGAGGCTCATGCAGCAGATCGGACCGCACATCAGCAACTTCGGCGTGGAGCATCAGGGGATCCGGGCCGCGAACATCGTCCGGTGGAACTACACGACTCCGGCGCTCTACGAGCACGCGATCCGGGCCAACGAGGTCATGCTGGCCGGCGGGCCTCTGGTCGTTCGCACGGGCGACCACACCGGGCGCTCTCCCAACGACAAGTTCGTGGTGCGCGAGCCGAGCAGCGAGGACAAGGTGTGGTGGGGTAAGGTGAACCGGCCGTTCGCCAGGGAGAGGTTCGACGCCCTGCACCGCCGGCTTTCGGCGTACCTGCAGGGACGGGGCATCTTCGTGCAGGACTGCTACGCGGGGGCCGACCCGGAGTATCGGATGCCGATCCGCGTGATTACGGAGACCGCGTGGCACAGCCTGTTCGCGCGGAACATGTTCATCCAGGCGCCCGACGAGGACATGGCCGACTTCCGGCCCGAGTTCACCGTGCTCCAGGTCCCCGGCTTCCACGCGTCGCCCGAGGTGGACGGCACGGACTCGACGGTGTTCATCCTCGTGGATCTGGGCCAGCGGCTGGTCCTGATCGGCGGCACGAGCTACGCGGGCGAGATCAAGAAATCCATATTCACGATCATGAACTACCTCCTGCCGGCGAAGGAAGTGCTTCCCATGCACTGCTCCGCGAACGTCGGCCCGGACGGAGACGCGGCCGTCTTCTTCGGCCTGTCGGGAACCGGTAAGACGACGCTGTCGGCAGACCCGGCGCGCACGCTGATCGGGGACGACGAGCACGGGTGGAGCGATCGGGGCGTGTTCAACTTCGAGGGCGGGTGCTACGCGAAGGTGATCCGGCTGTCCAGGGAAGCGGAGCCCGAAATCTACGACACGACGCGGCGCTTCGGGACGATCCTGGAGAACGTGGTGCTCGACCCGGACAGCCGGGAGCTGGATCTGGACGACGACACGCTGACCGAGAACACGCGGGCCGCGTACTCGATAGACCGGATCCCCAACGCCTCGGCGACTGGGACGGCCGGTCACCCGAAGAACGTCATCATGCTCACGGCCGATGCGTTCGGCGTGCTGCCTCCGATCTCGAAGATGACTTCCGAGCAGGCCATGTATCACTTCCTGTCCGGCTACACGGCCAAGCTCGCCGGCACCGAGAAGGGGCTGGGAGACGAGCCGGTGGCCACGTTCAGCGCCTGCTTCGGGGCCCCGTTCATGGCCCTGCACCCGTCCGTGTATGCCGGGATGCTGGGGCACAAGATCGCCGAGCACGACGTGGACTGCTGGCTCGTGAACACGGGCTGGACCGGCGGGCCGCACGGAGTGGGAAGCCGCATGAAGATAGCGCACACGCGAGCGATGGTGCACGCCGCGCTCGACGGATCGCTGCGGGACGTGCCGACGACCGTGGATCCGGTATTCGGACTGCACGTGCCGGAGTCCTGCCCGAACGTCCCCTCCGAGGTCCTGAACTCCCGCAATACGTGGGAGGACAAGGAGGCGTACGACGTGGCAGCCACCGACCTGGCCCGCCGCTTCCGCGAGAACTTCAAGGAATACGAAGACTACGTGAACGAGGACGTGAAGGCGGTGAGCCCGGGCGGCTGATATGCCGAACAGAGTAGCGGTCACGCGGGCCATGCCGGCCGCCGCGACGGCCGGCAGCACGTTCGAGTCGGAATTGCGCACCGCCATGTGGCGGCGGTCCCGGGTGGAGGTCGACCCACGGCCACCGTCTGAAATCAGTGAATTAGGCATAAGTAAAGAGGTTGACGCTATTCTCTTAAAGTGTCTTGCGAAACTATTGCGCGACCGGTTCGAAAGCGTGAACGAGCTTGGCGGTGCGCTCGAGGGGCTCCGGTTCGAGAAGCCGTGGAACGGCGAGCGAGCCAGCGAATGGTGGAGCCTGCACCGGATGGATGAGCGTTGAACCGGGCGGATTTCGTTTCCACGGCTTCCGACGGTCGGACCTGGGAACTCGTCGTGATCGGGGGGGGAGCCACCGGGCTCGGTGTAGCGGTCGAGTCGGCTTCGCGTGGCTACTCCACGCTCCTGCTCGAACAGTCCGACATCGCCAAGGGCACGTCCAGCCGGAGCACCAAGCTGATCCACGGCGGGGTACGCTATCTGCGGCAGGGCGATGTGTCTCTCGTCCTGGAGGCTTTGCGGGAACGCGGCCTGCTGATACGGAACGCCCCCCACCTGGTGCATCACCTGGCTTTCATCGTGCCGGTGTACGACTGGTGGGAGGGCCCGTTCTACGGGATCGGCCTCAGGCTGTACGACGCGCTGGCGGGCAAGCTCGGCCTCGGACCTTCGCGCTCCCTGACGCGCGGGGAGACGCTGGAACGAATTCCGACGCTCGAGCCGGACGGGTTGCGCGGAGGGGTGATCTACTTCGACGGTCAGTTCGACGACTCCCGCCTGGCCATCTGCCTTCTTCGCACGTTCGTCGATCTCGGGGGCACCGCTCTCAACTACGCCCGGGTGACGGGCCTGCGGAAGGACACGGCCGATGCCGGACACGTCTGCGGCCTCGAGGCGGTGGACCTGGAAACCGGGGCCGAGATGGAGATTCGAGCGCTCGTGGTGGTGAACGCCACGGGTGTGTTCACCGACGGTATCCGCCGCATGGACGATCCGGGCGCGGAGAACCTGGTCACCGCCAGCCAGGGAGTCCACCTGGTCCTCGATCGCTCTTTTCTCCCGGGGGACAGCGCGATCATGGTCCCACACACGTCCGACGGCCGCGTGCTGTTCGCCGTGCCGTGGCACGGACGGGTGATCGTCGGCACTACGGACACGCCGGTCTCCGAAGCCTCTCTCGAGCCCCGCGCGCTGAACCATGAAATCGAGTTCCTTCTCACGCACGCCATCCGATACCTGACGAAGGACCCGCTGCCGTCGGACGTGCTGAGTGTATTCGCCGGCCTTCGGCCGCTGGTGGGTGCTGCCGGCGGCGAGGACACGGCGGCTCTGTCGAGGGACCACACGGTCCTGGTTTCGCCGTCCGGGCTGGTCACCGTCACTGGCGGCAAGTGGACTACGTACCGGAAGATGGGGTGCGACACAGTCGATCAGGCCGCGCTCGTGGGGGGGCTTTCGGAGGTTCCGTCGCCCACGGAGGATCTGCGACTTCGCGGCTGGCAGGAAGGAGTCGATCCGGCCGACCCGTGGAGCGTGTACGGCTCCGACGCCGCCGATCTAAGGCTGCTGGAAGCCTCCCGACCGGGTCTGGCCGAGCGACTCCATCCCTCCCTTCCCTACCGGGCGTCCGAAGTCGTGTGGGCGGCGCGGTTCGAGATGGCCCGCACCGTGGAGGACGTGCTGGCGCGGCGCACGCGCGCGCTGCTGCTGGATGCCCGGGCCAGTCGGGACGTCGCTCCGGCCGTGGCGCGGCTCCTGGCAGCGGAGCTGGGCCGGGACGACGAGTGGATCGAGTCGCAGGTGGTGAGATACCGTGAGCTGGCCGCCCGCTATCTGCTGAGCTGAGGGACGAGGGCGCCGCCCGGTGCTCCCTCAGTTCATGGTGCGCAGGACGTCGTTTTCTCGGTGTTCACGAACGCCACGTCGCCGTCGTGCCGGGGCACGGACACGGCGACCGCGGGGGCCGTGAGAGCTGTGGTGACGGCGCACCGCGCGCCGGGAGACGTCTCCTGCACGAGCGCGTACAGCGTCGCGTCCAACTCGGCGACTTCCTCCATCGAGATATAGAAGCCGCCGGAGGTCCGCTGACCCATCGTACCGGCGATCACCATGCGCGTCGCGAAGTCGACCGCGGGCGCCTCGGGCTTCGGTTCCTGGAGACCCGTGAACTCGTCCCAGAACGCCTCCCACGTCTCCGTGTCGCGGATCACCAGCCGGCGGTTATCCGAGATGGCGCTGTTCGATGTGCTCACCTCTTCGATGATCTGGTATGAGACGGCGGCGGCCCCCCGGGGAATCTCGGACGCCGAGCCCGGCGCCGTAGGGTCGCCGACGGTGGCCGAGCAGCCCGCGACAGCGATCACGGATCCGATGGCGGCGGCCAGCAGCCATGCGCGGTGCGGCATGGAAGACTCTCCTTGCGTCAGGTTCATCGATGCACGAAGGGGCGGGCAAATGCCCGCCCCTCGCGACTACCCGCCTGGCGGACTCTAGTTCACGGCGTTGTAGGCGTTGACCCTTCCGCGCCCGTAGAAATCGTCGTTCCCCGGCTTCCCGACGTCGTCCGCGGAGCGTCGCAGGGCAGATTCCACCTGGGCCGGCTTCATGTCACCGCCGTTCTGGCCGATGATAAGGGCCGCCACGCCCGTCACATGCGGCGCCGCCATGCTCGTTCCCGCTGCCCAGCTCCAACCGCCGGGAATGGTACTGAACACCATGTCGAATATCCAGCACGGCACGACGACAACTGGGCCGAAGCACAGCTCGTTCCCGGGATACGCGAAGTCGCCCCCGGGGGCGGCGAAGCTGATCACTGACTTACCGTAGTTCGTATACGAGGCCGGGCGATCGAGATCCGCCTCGGGAGGATTGGAGGCCCAGTTCATAGGGCCGGTCGCGGCGACAGAGATCACGTTCGGGGCGTCGGACGGAAGGTGGATCCGGTCCTTGTCCGCATTGCCGTTCGTGGCCGCGTTACCGGCCGACGTGACGATCGTCGTCCCTAGCTGGTAGGCAAAGTTCGTGGCCCGAGCTACTGCGACCGCGAGCTCGGCGATCGTCCAGGCCGGGATCTCAGCCACCTTCTCTCCGTCCTGGTTAAAAACCTCTCCACGGCGGGAGAACGTCGCCCCCAGGCTCATGTTCATCACATCCGCGTCGACCTGGGCGGCATAGACGACCCCCGCAAGAATGGCGTCGAAGCCACCGCTGCCTGTATCCGGATCGAGCACCTTTACGACCACGAGCTCCGCCTCGGGCGCGATCCCGATCATTCCGAAAGCGTTATCCGCCGCCGCCACGATGCCCGCGACATGGGTCCCGTGATTGAAGTAGAACCCGGGAGGGTTGTAGTACGGCTGCCCGTCGACAAACGAGGCGCTGAGGTCGGTGTTGATGTTCGGCACCAGATCCGGATGGTCCTTGTCGATCCCGCTGTCCAGGATCGCGACCCTGACTCCGCTACCCCTGGCGCCGCTGTTCCACGCCTGGGGAGCATCGATGGCGTCAGCACCCCACTGAAGATCGAAGTAGAAGTCATCGTCACCACTGGTGGGCGGATCGCCGACAGTCTCCAGCGCGACAAGGTGGGACCTGCTCGGCGGTGTCACCCACTCCACCTCGATATTCGGCAAGACGGCCCGGGCGCCGACCACGGATTGAAGGACGGCCGGTGGCGCCTTGTCAAAGGCTACGGCCGCGACGCCGATCTCGGGAATGGCCCGTGTGACGATCCCGCCGAGCTTCTCGATCTTCGACTCGAATCCCTCCATTAGTCTCGTCTCCCGAGAAATCACGAGATACGAGCCGGCCCCTCCGATCGCGGACCTGGCGAATGACGGTGCGGCGGTCTCCTCTTGAGGGCCTTCGGGCGAGAGCAGGTCGCGATTGCTTTCGCCACACGCTGCCAAGAGGACTGCAGCGGCCACGAGGGGTAGTCTGGAGAGCATTCTCTGGGTCATCGGTCACACCTCCGGTGGGAAGCTACAGGTTCCGCCGCAAAGCTGTTCATAGCATACGAGACAGCACGGGCATCGTCCATACTCGCAGCGGGGGTCAAGCTCTGATAGCCGCGGTCAAGCCCGGCTGTCAACTGTCGCGCATCCGCCACAGAGGACCTCGGTGTAGCCCCTGGACCCGAGCTCCACGCTCGGGTTCTTCTCCCTCTGCACGTTCGTGTCGCTCGCGCGCCCTCAGCCCGCGGCGCTGCCGCCGAGCCACTCTGCGTACAGCTCGGGGCGCCGGTCCCGCCAGAACAGTCTCCGGGCCGTTGACTCGGCGCAGGCCCCGAGATCCAGGTCGACCACGACCAGGTCGTCCTCCAGAGTCGCGCCCCTCGCCAGGATCCTTCCCTCCGGGTCCGACACGAAGGACTCACCGGCGAACGTGACCCGCTCCTCGCGTCCGACGCGGTTGCACAGGGCCGCGAAGTACCCGTTCTGGAACGCCGCGGTGCGCACCTCGGCTTCGTACAGGCCCTCGGGCCACTCTCCGATCGCTCCGGCCTGCGGGATGGCCACGACCTGGGCGCCGGCCACTCCGAGGGCACGCATGTACTCGGGGTAGTGCCGGTCGTAGCAGATGGCGACCCCGATCCGCCCGGCGCTCGTGGCATGCACCGGGGCGCCCCGGTCGCCCGGGTCGTAGTACTCCCGCTCGTGAAACCAGTCGTAGTCGGTGATGTGAACCATGCGCGTGATGCCGAGCAGGCTGCCGTCGGCCTCGAACACGGGCGAGCTGTCGAAAGTGCGGCCTTCGGCGTCCCTCTCGTACATGTTGAACACGGTCACCAGCGAGAGGTCGCGCGCCCGGGCCGCGATCCGATCAGCCGTAGGTCCCGGTACGGGCTCCGCCCACTCCGCGGCTTCCGTGAATCCGCGACGCTGAGGGAAGAACCGGGTGAGGGCTACCTCCGGGAACACGACGGCGTCGGCACCACGCTCCCGGGCACGCCCCATGCTGGCAAGCGCCCGCTCCAGATTCCCGGCCCGGTCTTCGCTCGCGTGCTGCTGGATCAGCGCGATTCGCATGTCCTCGCCTCCTCGTCTCTCTTGCCACGTGTCGGCCGGGCGGCTAGTACCGTGTCCCGGCCGCCGCATCCCGCGGCGTCCGGTTCGAGCGAGCGGAAGCCCATGCCCGACAGCCCTTCCAGCACTCCGGCACGGGGTCGGCGGCGCGTTCCGCCCGACCTGGCGATCGTCCTGCTCGTCCTCATCTGGGGCTCGAACTTCTCCGTGGTCAAGGCGGCTCTCGCTCAGTTCCACCCGCTGGCCTTCAATTCCCTGCGCTTCGTTCTTGCATCGGTCGTGCTGGCGGCGTTCCTGGCCGTGTTCGGAGGTCGCCCTCGATTCGACCGGCGTGACTGGCCGCGCCTCGTCGGATTGGGCCTCCTGGGCAACGTCGGGTACCAGATCCTGTTCATCTACGGAATCGACTGGACGCTGGCCGGCAACGCCGCGTTGATGCTCTCCGCCGTACCGCTGATCGTGGCGATGCTGTCGGTCGCCCTGGGGCACGAGTCGCTGTCGCGCGCCGGGTGGGCCGGAGCCGTGCTTTCCGTATCGGGAATCGTCCTCATCGTGTGGGGAAGCAGCCGCGGTCTCAGCTTCGGCACAGATACCGTGCGCGGGGACCTCACGATGCTGGCGGCCGCCTGCGCGTGGTCGGCCTACACGGTTCTTTCGAGCCCTTACGTGCGCCGGTACGGCACGCTTCCGGTCACGGCCTGGACCATGTGGGTCGGGACCGCCGGTCTCCTGATCGTCGCGGCCCCGGCGCTGTGGGCTCAGGAGTGGGCCGCGATCTCCCCCGCGGCCTGGGGAGCGCTCGCGTTCAGCGGCGTGTTCGCGATCGCCGTAGCGTACGTGCTGTGGTATTACGGGGTTCGGCACCTGGGGAGCAGCCGCACCGCCGTGTACTCGAACACCGTTCCGGTGGTAGCGCTCATCGTGGCCTGGCTGGCCCTCGGCGAGGTTCCGACCCTGATGCAGGTGGCGGGAACCGTTCTTCTGCTCGGTGGGATCGGACTCGCCCGGCTCCGGCGTCAGCACGCACCGATCCCTGACGAGGTCTGTCCGCCCGAATAGGTCAGGCCATGCCGGCCGCGTCGACTTCCGGATGGTCGCGCACGAAGCGAACGAGACGGTCCGCGTACGAATCGAAGGCGGGAACCCGAAGTCCGCTCCCCTCGAGGTCGATCCGCGCCTGGAACGTGGTGTAGTGGGTCGGATGCTCGAAGTAGTCGACCGCGGCGGCCGGGATCCCGGTCAGCCGGTGCACGCCGGGCACCTTGTCGATCGCCCATTTCGCGGCCCGCCGTGGCAAGCGCATGCGCCGCAGTCGCTTTTCCGTAGCGCTCTCGATCACGTCGAGCATCTCTGACACCGTCGGGGGCTGTGGATCGGCGAGCTGGTACGTGCGGCCCACCGAATGGGGCAGGCCCGACAGGTGTGAGATCGCGTCGATCACGAAATCGCGTGGAACCAGGTTCACACGGGTGGCATCCGGGTCGCCGACCACGGGGACCAGAGCGGTGCCCGGCTGGCGCAGCACCCACCGGATGATGACGTACGGACCGTCGTACTTCTGCGTCTCCCCGGTTCGGCTGTCGCCGACCACGATCGACGGGCGATACACCGTGACCGGCAGGCCTTCCCCCATGGCCGCGCGAACCGATAACTCGGCGAGGTACTTGGTCTCCTCGTAGGGGTTGTTGAAGGCCTGCCCCTTCTCGAGATCCTCTTCGCGGAAGATCCCGGCGTACCGACCGCTCACGTAGCAGGTGCTCACGTATTGGAGCCGCTCAAGGCCCGAACAGTGGCGAGCCAGCTCGAGGACGTTTTGCGTTCCCTCCACGTTTACCCGCAGCGCGGCGTCCCGGGCCACCGACAGGTCGTAGACCGCCGCGAGGTGCCAGATCTCGGACGTCGACTCGAGCAACTCTTCGATCTTGCCGCCCAGGCCGAGGTCGGCCCGCGACACGTCGCCTTCCACGAGCCGGATGCGGTCCGCGACGGCGGGAGACGCGAGGCCGATCAGCTCGAGGCGCGCGGCCGCCGCCTGGGCGTACTTCCGCTGGACCAGACAGGTGGCGCGGGATGCCGGGTCGCGCTCCAGCACGCGCGGAAGGAGCTCCGTTCCGAGAAAGCCGGGAAAGCCGGTGAAGAAATGGTGTGCGATCGTGTCGCTCCTCTCCGCGCCCTGGTGGCCGTGAGGTTCGCTCGGGTCAGGGACGGCCCCAGCGGGGCCGGAACCGCCGTAGCACGGCGAGCACCGCGGCCCTGGCTCCCCTCCTGCCGAGCCACCGACCGGAGACGTCCAGCGGCACGCCCCGCTGCGCGGCGATCGTCTGCGATTCCGTATACTTGAGGAGGCCCTCCGCACCGTGTCGCCGACCGGTTCCGGATTCCCCGCAACCTCCCGCCTGGGCGTCGATCGACCCCCAGGCCGCACTGTACGCCTCGTTGACATTGACCGTGCCCGCCTGGATCTCGCTCGCCATGTTCCAGGCCTGGCGCACGTCACGAGACCATACGCTGGCGTTCAGCCCGTAGCACGAATCGTTGGCCAGCGCGAGGGCCTCTTCGTCGGTGTGAAACGGGTGCACGGCAACGACGGGACCGAACGTCTCCTCCCGGGCCGCCCGCATCTCCGGCGTCACCCCCGTGAGGACCGTTGGCTCGTAGAACAGAGGACCGACGTCGGGTCGGGCGCGTCCGCCCGCGCGGACTTCGGCTCCCTTGTCGACGGCCTCGCCTACGTGCTCCTCCACCTTGCGCAGCTGGTGGAGGTAGGTGAGGGAGCCCATGTCGGCCGTGTAGTCGAGACCGGCGCCGAGCCGGAGGCCCCTGGCCCGGTCCGCGAATGCCTCGACGAAGCGCTCGTACACGGTGGCATCGACATACAGTCTCTCGGTCGAGATGCACAGCTGTCCGGCGTTCGAGAAGCACCCGCGCACGGCGCCAGCCACCGCGCGTTTCAGGTCGGCGTCCGCCCGAACGATCATCGGGTTCTTGCCCCCGAGCTCCAGCGAACAGCCGACCAGGCGCCCCGCTGCACGTCGGGCCACCTCGCGGCCCGTGGACGTCGATCCGGTGAACGACACGTAGTCCGCCCGATCCACCAGCCCGCCTCCCGCCTCGGGGCCCGTGCCGGAGACCACCTGGAAGACTCCCGCCGGAAGTCCGGCCTCGCGCAGAAGGGAGAGCGCCGCGAGCGCCGTGTGCGTGGTTTGGACATCCGGCTTGACCACGACTGAGTTCCCCGCCAGAACCGCCGGAAGCGCATCGGACACGGCGAGCACGAGCGGATAGTTCCACGGCGCGATCACCGCCACTACGCCGTGCGGTCGACGGTACTCGACGGTGCGCGTGAAACCGGGAACGGCGCCGCGGCGGCGGCGCGGTCTCAACAGTCCCGCCGCTGATCCGGCGTAGTAGCCCGTGACGAACGCGACATCTGCCAGCTCCTCGAACGCGTGCCTGCGGGCCTTGCCGGTCTCCAGCTGCAGGACGTCCAGAAGTCGCTCGCCCTGTCGGAGAAGGAGATCGCGAAACCGGAGGATGATGCGGCAGCGGTCTCCGATCGGCGTCGCGGCCCATGTCACTTGCGCTCGCCGGCCTGCCGTCACCGCCGCATCCAGATCGCCCGGCCCGGCCATGGGAAGCTCGGCGAGCAGGGCGCCGGTGAACGGAGCACGGACTTCGATCGTCTCGTGCGGTCCGGGGCCGAGCGAGGCCAGAGCGGTGAGTCGTCGGAGGTGAGCGACCGGATCGTGCTGTCTTGTCATCACGGGCCGTGCGTTGGTGACGTGGACGCCCCGACCACGGGGGACCGTGGCGCGGGCCGGGACCGCATGGATCCTGTAATATCACGCTCCCCGAACGCGGGGAACAGTGCCGTCCGCCGGGCGCGCCGGTCTCGTTCCGCCGCTACATTGCTCTGTCACACGGCCGGAAGGACCGCTTTCCGGTGTCTCCGCCGGATGCGAGGAAACAGCCATGAGATTGGAAGGTCGAACCGCCGTCGTCACGGGAGGCAACAGCGGCATCGGACGGGCTGTCGCCCACGAACTCGCCCGGGAGGGAGCGGCGGTCGCGATTCTCGGCCGGGACCCCGAGTCGCTGGAGGCGGCCGCCGCCGGGCTCGGACCGGAAGCCCTCACCGTCAGGGGTGACGTTTCCGATGTTGCGGATCTGGATCGATTCTACGCCGCGGTGGAGACGGCCCGCGGCGGCGTCGACATCCTGGTGGCGAACGCAGGCGTCTACCGATCCTCGCCGCTCGCCGACACGACGCCCGAGTTCTTCGACCGGATGAGCGAGGTCAACTTCCGCGGCACCTTCTTCACCGTGCAGCGCGCCCTTCCCCTCCTGCGGGACGGAGCCTCCGTGATCCTGATCACGTCGACCATCAACGAGTCGGGCGTGCCGGGCCTGTCGGTCTACGCGGCCACCAAGGCCGCCGTCCGCTCGCTCACACGGAGCCTCGCGGCCGAGCTCCAGCCGCGCGGCATCCGGGTCAACGCCCTCAGCCCCGGAGTGATCGATACGCCGATCTTCGACCGGCTCGGCATCAGTCCGGAGGGCGTGGCGGAGCTCAAGAGCGAGCTCGAGGCCCGGATCCCGGCGGGACGGCTGGGCACGGCGCGCGAAGTGGCGCGGGCGGCGGTCTTCCTGGCCTCCGACGACTCGTCCTACATCACCGGGTGCGAGCTCCCGGTATCCGGAGGCCTGGGCCAGCTGTAATCGCTGTCCGCCCGGCGCCGCCACGAGGTATATTGAGACCAGGAACGCTGTGACGCGTAGGCTCCGGACAAGAAAGGGTGGAAAGGAAACGACCGATGGTTCCGCTGCGCGAGATCATGACGACGGAGCTCGTCACGGTGAGCCCCGACCTCAGCCTGCAGGAGATGGCGCAGATCCTGGCGGGACACGGGATCAGCGGCGCGCCCGTCGTATCGGGGCGCGCTCTCGTAGGGGTGATCTCGACCACGGATCTCGTGGAGTTCGAGTCGTCCACCCCCGGCCCGCCGCGACAACGGGAAGGACAGGTCGAGTGGGGCGAGATCGAGGCGCTCCCGACGCAGCTCGGACGCGAAGACAGCGAGCCGGGCGTCTACTTCACGGAGTTCTGGGAGGACGCCGGAGCCGACGTCCTGGAGCGCTTTCAGAACCAGACCCCCGAGTGGAACCGGATGGCGGAGGCCACGGTGGGCAGCGTGATGACGAGCTCGGTGGTGTCGCTGCCCCCGGAAGCTCCCGTTCAGCAGGCGGCAAGGATCATGATCGACACCGGGGTTCACCGTGTCCTGGTCGTCGAGGACTCCGGGACCCTGGTCGGCATCGTCAGCAGCTCGGACGTGGTGGCGGCGGTCGCGGAACGGGGGCTGGCCCGGGCCTGACACCTCTCCGTCGTCCCGCCGGCTCCCACGACTCGGAGTCCATCGCGGAGCCGGACCGCAAGAAACGGCCCGGCTCCGGACATGCTTCGCTTCAGGTTACCTGCTCTCGACCGGGACGAAGTCCCGATCATCGTACCCGTTGAAAACCTGCCGCGGACGGGCGATCCGCTGATCCTTGTCCTGCAGCATCTCGCTCCACTGAGCGAGCCACCCGGCGGTCCGTGGAATCGCGAACAGCACGGGGAACATGGCCACCGGGAATCCCAGCGCCTGGTAGATGATGCCCGAATAGAAGTCCACGTTCGGGTACAGGTTCCGCTTGACGAAGTACTCGTCCTCGAGCGCTATCCGCTCGAGCTCGATCGCGATGTCGAGCATTGGGTTGGTGCCGGTCACCTCGAACACGCCGGGCGCCATCTCGCGCAGGATGCGCGCGCGCGGATCGTAGTTCTTGTACACCCGGTGTCCGAAGCCCATGAGGCGGAAGTCTCCCGCCTTCACGCGCTCGATGTAGCCCGGAATGTTGTCGACGTGTCCGATCTCCCGGAGCATCCGCAACACCATCTCGTTGGCTCCGCCGTGCAGCGGTCCGTAGAGGGCGGCGGCCGCGGCCGCGAGCGCGCAGTACGGGTCGGCGTGTGAGCTGCCAACGGCCCGCATCGCGTTGGCACTGCAGTTTTGCTCGTGGTCCACGTGCAGGATGAAGATGACGTCCAGGGCCTTCTCGAGCACCGGGTTCGGCTCGTACTTCATCTCGGTTGTCTTGTACATCATGTTGAGGAAGTTGCCGGTGTAGCTCAGATCGTTGTCCGGGTACACGTAGGGCAGCCCGCGGCTGTGTCGATACGCGAACGCCGCGATGGTGGCCACCTTCGCGACCAGCCGGTGGATCTGCTTCAGCCGGATGTCCGGGTCGTCGATCGTGCGCGACTCGGGGTAGAACGTAGACAGGGCAGCCACGGAGCTGACGAACATCCCCATCGGGTGCGCGTCGTGCCGGAACGCGGCCATGAGCTGCTTCAGATTCTCGTGCACGAACGTGTGGTGTGTAACCTCGTACACCCAGCGGTTCAGCTCATCCTTCGTCGGCAACTCCCCGAACACCGAAAGGTACGCGACCTCCAGGTAATTGCTGTGCTCGGCGAGCTGCTCGATCGGGAATCCGCGATACCGCAGGATGCCCTTCTCACCGTCGATAAAGGTCACGGCGCTCTTGCACGAGGCCGTGTTCGTGAACCCCGGATCGTAGCTCAGCATGCCGAAGTCGTTCTCGGTCGCCTTGATCTTGCGGAGCTCCTTGGCCGGGATGGCCGCGCCGTACTCGGGATACGTCCCGTACATGATCGGGATCTCGTATTCCTGGTTCGTGCGGTTGTCGGTGATCGTGAGGCTGTCGGCCATGGGTTGATCTCCTGTCATCTCTTTCTTGCCGGCTTCGGCAGCGGTGACGGATTCTGACATCGGAAAGTCTCCTTGAGGATTCGCAGGGTCCCCCCGGTGGTGGTGACCCGGGCGACGATACCGCCCGGAGGCAAGTACGGGGTCGAGAGCCGAGCCGGTCGGGAAGGCGACGGGGGGCACGCAATCCGCGTTCCGATAGGCGACAGCACCGACTCCGGATGGCTGCCTTCTGGTGTTCCAGCGGTGCAAGACCGGGACCACGAGCCGTGAACCAGCGCGCGACCCGACTCGCACCTCCGGCCGTCCGTCCGCATGACGTCGAGCGGGCGGCACACAGGAGTCTAACCCGTGGGTCGGCAAGAGGTTCCCTTCCCCCGCCCCGCTCCGCCCGCTGCGGTGCGACGGGCTCGCTCCGCGGGCGGATCGCGGTGCGCCCGCGGAGCCTTGCACCATTTGGGACAAAGTGTCGTGCCACCGACCGCCTGCTGCCGGACAGATTGACGCAGCGAGCCGCCGGACGTCCCGTTCCGAGCCACGGTTCTCCGTCCCTCGACAGCCGGACCGGCCCCGCCCACTCCTCTGGCGCCCGCGGCTCGTCCTGTGTAAGACGTTCGGAGACGACCCGCCCATACGTGAACTCGATTCGGAGGCTCCGATGGAGACACCGGACCGCGGCCTCGCCGTGGCACGCGGAGAACTGGAGGCCGACCTCGTGCTGCGGGGCGGCCGCCTGATCGACGTCCTGGCCGGCGAGATCTACGAGGCGGACGTGGCCGTGTGGAACGGAACTGTCGTGGGGATAGGCGACGGCTACGCGGGACGGGAGGAGGTCGATTGCCGCGGCCGCTGGATCGGTCCCGGCTTCATCGACGGTCACATGCACGTGGAGAGCAGCCTGGTGACCCTCCCCGAGTTCGCGCGAGCCGTCGTCCCGCGGGGCACGGTAGCCGTGATCCTCGACCCGCACGAGATCGCCAACGTGCACGGCGCGGCCGGAATCCGGTACATCCTCGACAGTCGGCGGGACCTGCCGCTGCAGGCCTTCGTGATGATCTCGTCCTGCGTGCCAGCCACGAACATGGAGACGGCAGGCGCGGAGCTCGACGTGGACGCCCTCCTCCCACTGCTCGACGAAGAGGGCGTCCTGGGCTTGGCCGAGGTGATGAACTTCCCCGGTGTCGTACACGGCGATCCCGGCGTGCTGGCCAAGCTCACGGCGGCGCGCGCTCGGGGCGCCGTCATCGATGGCCATGCTCCTGGCCTGAGGGGCCGGGACCTCAATGCCTACGTGGTCGGTGGGCCGGGAAGCGATCACGAGTGCACGACCCTGGAGGAGGCGCGAGAGAAACTGCGCCGGGGCATGCGAATCATGATCCGTGAGGCGAGCACGGCCCGCAACCTCGAGACCCTCCTGCCGCTGGTGTCACCGGCGAGCGAGCGCCGCTGCTGCTTCGTCACCGACGATCGTCACCCGGCCGATCTGTTGACCGAAGGGCACATCGATCACGCGGTGCGCAAGGCCATCCGGCTTGGCCTCGAGCCTCTGACGGCGTATCGCATGGCCTCCATCAACACGGCCGAGTGGTTCGGCCTCGACCGGCGCGGCCTCGGGGCGGTGGCGCCCGGCCGGCGAGCCGACATCCTGGTGCTCGACGATCTGGAGACCGTGGCGGTGGGGTCGGTGTACGTGGGTGGCATCCTCGCGGCGTCCTCCGGCGATGTCGTCCGGGACGTGCCCGCCGCTCCCGCGATCCTCCCGCCGAGCGTTCACGTCGACCTGGACCGCTTCCCCGGCTTCCGGGTGCCGGCGCAGGGCAGCAGGATTCGGGTCATCGAGGTCATACCGGGCCAGATCGTCACGGGACACGGCACCGCCGAGGCCCGGGTGGAGAACGGGGAGGCGTGTGCCGACCCGGACCGCGATCTGTGCAAGATCGCCGTCGTGGAGCGACATGGTCGCCGCGGCTCGGTCGGGCTGGGCTTCGTGCGCGGTTTCGGGCTTGCGCGCGGTGCCCTGGCGAGCTCGGTCGGCCACGACTCGCACAACGTGGTCGTCGCGGGAATGGACGACGGCTCCATGCGCCGGGCTCTGGAAGAAGTCGTGGCGCTCCAAGGCGGACTCGTCGTGGCGTCCGGCGCCGAAGTCCTGGCATCCCTGGCGCTCCCCATCGCCGGCCTGATGAGCGACCGTCCCCTCAAGGAGGTGCGATCCGCGCTCGACGATCTGCACACCGCCTATCACGGGCTCGGGGGAGCGCTCGAGGACGCGTTCATGAGCCTGTCCTTTCTGGCCCTGCCCGTGATTCCGGCGCTGAAGATCACGGATCTCGGACTGGTGGACGTCGAGCGATTCGAGGTGGTACCGCTCTGGGTGGCGTGAGGGGTCTGAGTAGGCACTCGAGTCGCACGGGTTTGAGTGTCGTCTGCCCCGGACCCTTACTCATCTCGACCGATGCGAGAGGGGCGACCCCGATTGGAGCCGCCCCTTTCGTACTGCTACTCGAGCGGAGTCACTTCCGCGCGAGGTCTTGGGTTACGGACCAGTCATTCCCAGGCTTGTCATCTGAGCCGCCGAGAGCGGAGTCACGTACTGCGGCAGGATCTGGATCGTGTCCGCGCCCGCCTTCAGGAATGTCCACGTTACTCCGTTGTCGGCCGACGTCGCGAAGTCGAAACGGAGCGACGTCAGGTAGTCCTCCGGTAACGGCACTACACCAGTCGGATAGTCCATGTTGCTGGTGCCGGCGTTCCACTTGGCCACGTCGATGAAGCCGTCCGTATTGTACTGAATGATAGCGGCGTTCGTGCCACCCCTGTTGTTGTGGCAGTCGCTGCATCCCCTGGCCGTGGCAGCCAGACCTATCGTGTGCGGCGTGTAGAAGCCGAATGCCACGAACGTGGTGTCCAGGTAGGCGACACTCTGGTAGTTGACGGGATAGACCTCGGTCTCCCCCGAGCCGTCCCTCTTCAGCCGGTTGCCGAGCCACATCCAGTCATGGGCCGGCGGCTCGAGGAAGAACTTGCCCGTGTTGTTGACCTGGGCCTCGAAGTGGCAGTTGTTGCAGGTGACGGTGCTCTGGGCATGGCACGAAGCGCAGGCGATCTCCAAACCGAGATCCGGATGCGGGTTCGCGGCCGCGCTGTGCGTCGACGCGTCGTGACAGTCCGTGCATTCGGAGTCGATCGCGCCGATGTCCTGCAGGCTGAGGTAGTCGTTGCCGTCGCCCATCACGTCATCAAGCGTGTGACAACTCATGCAGTCGAAGCCCATGTCACGGTGCACGTCGGTGTAGAGACTCATCTCGAGTCCCTGTCGGCTGTGGCAGCCCATGCACACGCCGTCGGTCCACGAGGTGTTCACGACGGCACCCAGTTGCGGATCGACCGTGTCGTGGCAACGGTCGCACGTGCGGCCGCTGACCGGGGCTAGGCCGGACGCCGAGCTGTGGCAACCGATGCAGGCGAGGTCCGCGTACGCGACGTTTGTGTACTCCTCGAAGCCACGGTTGGGAACCTCGTCGTAGTACGTCGTCTTGCCCGCGCCTGTCTCGTGCAGGCTCATCGAGAAGTACTCGTCCCACGGGAAGAAGTTGGTGGTCACGGGGGGCTGGTTGCTCGTGGACTCGCCTATGTCGTTGACGGCATGCACGGTGGCCGTGTACGTCACACCGTCCTCGAGCCCGTCGTCGGCGTCCGTGAATCTCGCTTCGATGGCGGTGCCGCCGAGCACCTGCACGAGCGGGGCCGTCCCACCCGTGAGCTCGGCCCGGTACGACGTTGCTTCGTCCGACAGGGCCCAGGTGAGCGTGACCGTATCCGCCACGGTTCCAGCCGCCACGGTCACCGAGGCCGGAACGCCCTGAATGCTGAAGGCCGCCGGCAGATCGCTGGTCGCGGTCCCGACACTGTTCCGCGCCGTGACGTCGGCGGCGTAGTCCTTGCCCGGTGTGAGGGCCCTGAACGTGGCAGCGGCGGTCACGTTGTCGGGGAACGTCAGCTCTCGATCGGCTTCCTCGGCAGCCACGTCGCGCACCGTGACGGCCTGTGACGTCGCCCCCGCACCCGGTGTCCACGTCACGAGCGCAGTCGTACGGTCCACCACGACCTCGACTCCCGTCGGTGCGTCCGGTGCCACGACGGGCTCAGGACCGGCGTCGTCGCCGCAGGCCGCCGTCAGCACGATCGCGACGAATATGGCCGCGCCCGCCGCCGCGACTTTGCGGAATCCATCCCTGATCCACATGACGCTCTCCAATCTCCAGAATCTCCAGGTCGCTGTGCGCGAGACCGTCCGGTCCCGTCCTCCCGTTCGATACCGACGCTCGAGGCGCCTCCGCCAGCCGAACCCGAAGCAATCGCCGTGCCACGGAGTGATCACACAACTGTATATTCTACAATGTTTTATAGTACAGAAGTACTGCCGTTCTCCGCAATAGGGCGGAATCGCGGCTCACAGGGCTCGAGGCAGCGGCGTGCGGATGGGCGTCTACGCCGGCGCTCGCGTCGGCTCCACCGCTCTCGACACCGTGAACGCTCCGTCGAGCGAGCGAGACCGCTCCCGCTGTGACATTCTTGCTCAGCCAGCTGGACCAGCGGAACTGACCGGCCGGCTTGGCCGTCGTCGGCGCACTTCCTAGTATATGCCTAGTATATGCACACTTGTCGGAACGGATGAATCGTCGTGAGCCTCCCGCGCGGTCCGTCCCGTCCCGGCTCTCCTGGGCTTCGAACACCGCGAGGCGCATGAACCCGGCTTCCGAACCGTCCGCGACCGGCTTCACCACCCGGGACCTGATTGCCGGGATCAGCGTGGCGTTCGTCCTGGTCCCGCAGTCGATGGCGTACGCCGAGCTGGCGGGCCTCCCCGCTCACGTGGGCCTGTACGCCGCCGCGTTTCCTCCGATCGCGGCAGCTCTCTTCGCCTCCTCGCCGTACCTGCAGACGGGACCGGTGGCTCTGACGTCACTGTTGACGCTCGGGGCGCTCTCGACGCTGGCGGCGCCCGGCAGCCAGCTGTACCTGGCTCTCGCGCCGTTGCTCGCGCTTGTCGTGGGCGTAGGCCGGATCATCGTCGGAATGGTGCGCGAAGGGCGCGTCTCGTACCTGATGTCCCGACCGGTGCTGCAGGGGTTCACCGTCGCCGCGGCTCTTCTCGTCATCGCCACGCAGCTGCCGGGCGCTCTCGGCGTAGCCCCTCCGGATCCGGGTGTCCTCGCGCGCGCCACGTGGGCCGTGTCGCACCCCGGTTCGTGGGAGGTCGCCTCGATAGGCCTGGCAGGCGGCACGGCCGCGCTGATCCTCGGCGGGAAGCGGCTGCACCCGCGCCTGCCGGGGGCACTCCTGGCCACGATGGCCGGAATCGGGTTCTCGCTCGCCACCGCGTACGACGGACCGACCGTGGGCCTCGTTCCGTCGGGCCTTCCGCCCCTGCCCCGGAACGTGCCGTGGACGCATCTCCCGCAGCTTCTGATTCCCGGTGGAGTGATCGCCCTCGTCGGATTCGTGGAGGCCGCCTCCATCGCACGCACGTTCGCCGCCATCGATCGCCGTCCCTGGGACCCGGACCGGGAGTTCATCGGGCAGGGCGTAGCCAACGTGGCCGCCGCACTCTCGGGAGCCTTCCCGGTGGGCGCGTCCTTCGGTCGCAGCAGCCTGAACCGCCAGGCCGGGGCGCGTTCGCGCTGGAGCGGTGCGGTGACCGGAGCCACGGTCCTGTTGTTCCTTCCGGTGGCGGGGACGCTGGCGCCGCTTCCGCGGGCGGTCCTGAGCGGAATCGTGATCGCCGCCGTCCTCGGGCTTGTCCGCCTGCCCGGACTCGTCGCCCTGTGGCGCCTGTCCCGCCCGCAGGCCCTCGCGGCGTGGGCCACCTTCGCCCTCACGCTGATCCTGGCTCCGCGCATTGACCTGGCTGTCCTCGTGGGGATCCTCCTGGCCCTTGGCATCCACGCCTGGCGCGAGATGCACGTGCGTTGTGATGGGTGGCGGGACGGAGCCGACCTGCACCTGGCGCCACGGGGTGTGCTGTGGTTCGGGTCGGCCCCGCAGATGCAGCAGAGCCTGCTGCGCGAGCTGGAGACGGGTCACGAAGTGGAGAGGATCGTCCTCCACCTCGGCGGCTTGGGACGGATCGATCTGTCCGGGGCGATGATGTTGCGGGAATTCAAGGAGGAGATGGGAGCCGGAGAGATCGACGTGGACCTGCGGGACGTCCCTCACCATGCGCACCGCATCCTGCGGCGGACCCTCGACTGGCAGCCGGATTGATCGCATCCGGTCCAGCCACGGAACACGCTCAGTGGACCTCGTCCGACAGCGGAGCGGCGCTTCGGCGACTGCGCACGAAATCGCCGTATTCCATCGGTTCCTCGAGGCGGCACGACCACACGAGTCGATCGTGCCACACGGTCAGGTCCGGGCAGGCATCACACATGTCCTGGCGGCCGTCCGGCAACATGTCCACGGGCTGGATCATCATGATCGACTGAAAATGAGCCCGGCCGAGGGCCTCTTGTGGACGGGAAAGCAAGGTGCGCAACCAGGCGCTGGCCGCGCCGGCCACACCACGGTCAATAGGCGAAAGCAGCATCATCGACCGTCCGCGCCGCAGCACCCGCGGGTGGCTGTACGCCAGATATCGTCCGTGGCGGAAGTGATGCGTGGTCTGGGCGAGCTCCATGAATCTGGGCCCCACATAGCCGTAGATTCGGTTTCGTGTGCCAATGCGCCCCGTGAGCAGCCACTTGAAGGAATCCGGTCTCTCGGTACCGTTGAGGTATGCACAGGGCCGGAAATCGGGGAAGCGCCTCTGCACAGCGGCCAGTACCTCGGTGGACTGGATGTCGTATCGGCCGAATTCCCGTGTCGAGTACACCGTGTCGAACTCGACCTCATCCCCACCCACGTAGTAGTCCCACTCGTCGCCCACCATGCCGGCCCGGAACGCGATGAACACCATCACGTTCACGATGTCGATGTGCCTCTGGGCCCACGCCACCAGTTCCGGGACATCGCTCAGTGTGTCCTCGAACACGGTGGAGTTGAAAGAGCACGACAGACCACCCACCTGCGCGACCATCTCAGCGTAGTGGAGCCTCAGATCGTTGTGCTCGATCTCCGACTTGCCCTTCCACCGCGGTCGGTTCTGCTTGCTGTCGACGTGCAGGGTCAGCCCCGACAGCCCGGCCGCTTTCAGCTCCCGCAGTAACTCGAGATTCAGAGCCAGGCCGTTCGTGTTGAGAATCGGCTTGATCTCGCGCCGCGCGATGCTGGCAACGATCGCCGTGATCTCGGGATGGCACAGCGGATCGCCACCCGCAATGGAGATCCCGTCGGCAATTCGCAACCTGGTGAATACGTCCAGCTCGTGATTGATCTGTTCGAGCGACTTGTGGCTCTTCGGCTCGTTCGCCCGATAGCAGCCGAGACAGGCGAGGTTGCAGGCGGCCGTCGGCTCGAGCCAGGAGATGGAGTTGTCGGGCAGGCTCCAGGGAAGTCGGTACAACAACCGGTGATCGATTCGTGCTTGCATGCGTCCCCCGTGGGGCGGATCGCGGGATCCGGTGCC